>NZ_JAVRFI010000002.1:0-690355 GCF_031845785.1 Streptomyces hesseae | reverse complement strand
GAGGTCTACACCCGCGCCGCACCGGACCGCCCCAGCAACACCCACAGCAGGAACGGCCCGCCAAGAACCGTCGTGACGATGCCGACGGGAATCTCGACCCCGTCGAAGAGCACGCGTCCCACCGTGTCGGCGACAACGATGAGTACGGCTCCCGTGAGCATCGACCCCACCACCGGCACCCGCAGCGGCCCCGCCAGCCGGCCCGCGATCACCGGCGAGGCCAGCGCCACGAAGCCCACCGGCCCGCAGATGCCCACCGCCAGCCCCGCCAGAGCCACCGCGAGCAGCAGGCAGAACATCCGCACCCGGGCCGGGGCGACGCCCAGGGACGACGCGGTGAAGTCGTCGAAACGCAGCACGTTGAGCTGGCGGGCGACGACGAGGGCGAGCGGTACGAGGACGGCCAGGCCGATGAGGACGGGGGTGGCCACCGAGTAGCCGCGTCCGTTGAGGCTGCCGGAGGTCCAGACGTAGAGCGAGCTCGCCGAGTTCAGCGAGCGGCGGGTGAGGACGACCTGGGTGACGGCGGAGGCGAGGGCGGACATGGCCAGGCCCACGACCAGGACGCGGTAGCCGCGCTGCCCGAGGCCGCCGGAGACGGTGGTGACGACGAGGACGGCCACCAGCGCGCCGAGGGGGCCGGCCCACCAGGCGCCGAAGGTGCCGGTGACGGTCGTGGAGATGAGGACGGCCGCCGTCGCGCCGTCGTTGACGCCCAGGAGCTCGGGGGTGGCGAGCCGGTTGCGGGCGAGGGTCTGGGTGAGGCAGCCGGCCAGGCCCAGGGCGGCGCCGGCGGTGAGCCCGGCGACGATCCGGCCGAGCCGGAACTTCTGGACCAGGAGCACGTCGAAGCGGTCGCCCGAGCCGAGGACGGCGTTGAACGTCCGGCTCAGGCCCATCTCGCTCTGGCCCGCGTACGCGGACAGGACGACGGCGGCGACGAGGAGCGCCGCCAGGGCGAGCGCCGCGAGCGCGGCCCGGCGCGGCAGCAGCATGGACAGCGCGCCGCTCCGCAGGACGAGGCTCTCTCGCTTCTCCTTCCGCTCCTCCCGCCGCCGCAGGGCGAACCGTCGCTTGGGCGGCGCGGCCTCCTCCGTGGCGGGGTCGGTCATGCCCATCGCCCCCATGCGCCGGGAGCGGACGATGCCGATGAGGACGGGGGCGCCGATGAGGGCGACGATGACGGAGACGGGTGCCTCGAAGGGCCGGGAGACCACCCGGGCCAGGACGTCGGCGCCGGTGAGGACGCCCGCGCCGATGAGTCCGGCGAGGGCGATCTGGGCGGTGAGCCGGGGGCCGGCGAGCGTGCGGGCGAGGAAGCCGGCCAGCAGGCCGAGGAAGGAGATGGGGCCGACGAGCGCCACGGCGGAGGCGGTGAGCAGGGTGACGGCCACCGCGACGACCACCCGGATGGTGGAGGGCCGGTGGCCCAGTCCCTTGGCGAGGTCGTCGCCGAGCGCCAGCGCGGACAGCGGGCGGGCGACGAGCAGGGCGATCACGAAGCCGACGGCGAGGACCGGCAGCAGACCGGTGAGCTTGCCGAAGCCCTCGACGCCCGCGAGCGAGCCGAGGACCCAGAAGCGGAAGCGGTCGTAGGTCTCGGCCGAGTTGACGACGATGACGCTGGTGAGCCCGCCGAAGGTGGCGCCCAGCGCGGAGCCGGCCAGGACCAGCCGCATCGGTGAACCGCCGCCGCGCCGCCCCGCGATGAGCAGGACCAGCGCGC
Source organism: Streptomyces hesseae (assembly GCF_031845785.1). Lineage (NCBI taxonomy): Bacteria > Bacillati > Actinomycetota > Actinomycetes > Kitasatosporales > Streptomycetaceae > Streptomyces > Streptomyces hesseae. The sequence continues at coordinate 688,629 of NZ_JAVRFI010000002.1, read as the reverse complement.
TGGCGACGATGGCGCCGCCGAACGCCCACAGCAGATGGCCGAGGCCGCTCTGCACCCCGAGGAAGGCGATGCCGGCCACGACGCCGAGCGAGGCGCCGGCGTTCACCCCCAGCAGGCCCGTCTCGGCGAGGGGGTTGCGGGTGACGGCCTGGAGCAGGCTGCCGGAGGTGCCGAGGGCGGCGCCGACGAGGAGCGCGGTAAGGGTGCGGGGGATCCGCAGATCGCCCACGACCAGGGACAGCCGCGAGTTGTCGCGCGCGCCGTGCCGGCCGAGGAGATAGTCAAGGACGGCGCCCGGGCCGACCTCGCCCGCGCCGACGGACAGGGAGAGGGCGGCGATCACGAGGACGGCGAACAACAGTCCGGCCGCTATGACCGGCAGCTTCCGACGGCCGTGGGACGGTCTGGGAACTGCCTGGTCAGCGGCGGGTTTCGCCTCGGTGTCCACGTGCGACAAAGTCATAAGGTAAGGCTAGCCTAATGCCCTCTGGCGTCCGGAAGCTCCGGGGTCGTACCGCTCGGGCACCCGCATGCGACCGGCACGCGACCGGCATGCGAAGGGGTACATACCGCCATAAAGTAGTCGTGCTTTGCCGTCAGCCCCCTCCGAGGAGAGACGCATGCCCAGTCATACGCTCAAGGACAAGGTCGTCGTCATCGGGGGAGCGTCGAAGAACCTCGGCGGTCTCATCGCCAGGGAGGTCGGCAAGGACGGCGCGAAGGTCGTCGTCCACTACAACAGCCCGTCCTCCAAGGAAGGGGCCCAGCAGACCGCCGACGCGGTCAGGGCCGCGGGCGGCGACGCGGTCGTGCACGAGGCCGACCTGAGCCAGGTCTCGGAGGTCGAGGGGCTGTTCGAGGTGGCCGTCGGCGCCTTCGACAAGGTCGACTGCGTGGTGAACACCGCCGGCATGGTCCTCAAGAAGCCGCTGACCGAGGTCACCGAGGCCGAGTACGACAAGATGTTCGCGGTGAACTCCAAGGCGGCGTTCTTCATGATGCAGGAGGCCGCGAAACGCGTCGAGGACGGCGGGAAGATCGTCACCATCGTGACCTCGCTGCTCGCCGCCTACACCGGCCTCTACTCCGTCTACGCGGGCAGCAAGGCCCCCGTCGAGCACTTCACCCGCGCCCTGTCCAAGGAGCTGTTCGGCCGGAACGTCTCGGTCAACAACATCGCCCCCGGGCCCATGGACACCGGGTTCTTCTACCCCGCCGAGACCGACGACTCCATCGCGTACCACAAGTCCTCCGCGATGAACGGCGAGCTGACGAAGATCGAGGACATCGTGCCGTATGTGAAGTTCCTGCTCACCGACGGCTGGTGGCTCAACGGGCAGACCCTCTTCATCAACGGCGGCTACACCACCCGCTGACCCGCTGGCCCGCCCCGGAACGGCTACGACCGCCCCGGCCCGCTCCGGGCGAGCGGCGCCGGGCCCGTGGCGGCCGCCTCCGCCCCCTCCAGCGCGAACAGCCGTATCACCGGCGGGACGACATAGGACGGCTCCGCCGCCCGCCGCCCGTCGAGGGCCTCCAGCAGATGGCCGTCCAGCAGGTCGCCGAGGATCCGGTGGGTCCGCGCGGTCCCGCACCCGAGCAGCGTCGCCGCGCCCCGCAGGCCGAACCCCTGCGCCCGGGTCGTCGCCAGCCGGCGCAGGGCCCAGCGCGTCTGCTCGTCCAGCACGCCGAACGCCGCCGCCACGGCGGCGCGCACGGTGAGGTCGCCCGAGCTCAGCTCCCGCAGCCGGGTGCGCGGATCGTGGAGGACCTCGTCGAGGAGCGTCCGCATCGTCCAGTGCGGCCGCGCCAGCAGCCGGCAGCCCACCACGCGCAGGGCCAGCGGGATCCGGCCGCACAACTCGGCCACCAGCGCCGCCTCCGCGCGCTCGCGGCGCACCCGCTCCTCGCCGGCCATCCGCGCCAGGAAGACCAGCGACTCCTCCGTGCCGAACGCCCCGACGTCGACGCGCCCCGCGCCCGGCAGCGCGGACAGCCGGCGCCGGCACGTCGCGAGCACCGCCGACCCGCCCACCCCCGGGCAGGCGCAGCGCACCTGCCCCTCCGAGACCGCGTCGTCGAGGACGATCAGCACCCGCCTGCGGGCCAGCGCGGCGCGCAGCCGCGCGCCCGCCTCCTCCGCCGGTCCCGCCCCCGCCGCCGGGTCGCCCAGGGAGCGCAGGAGATGGCGGACCACGTCGTCCGGGCCGAGGGTCGGGTGCCCGGCGGGGGACAGCTGGACGAAGAGCTGGCCGTCCGGGAACCGGGAGCGGAGCCGGTGCGCGGCGCGCACCGCCAGCGCCGTCTTGCCCGCCCCCGGATGCCCCGCGATCAGCGTCAGCCGCTGCCCGCACCGGACCCCCTCGGGCGCCAGCGCCCCCTCGATCTCCAGCAGTTCGCGCTGACGGCCCGTGAAATCGGCGATATCCGGCGGAAGTTCGCAGACCGACGCGCCGGGGAGGCGTATTCCCGGGGTCCGGCCTCCGTTCACCGGTACGGCGTGCGCCGCCGTGTCGTCGCGGGGCCGCTCCTCCGGCGCGCCGTCGTGCTCCGGCGCGAGCCGCGCGGCCCTCGCCGCCTCGACGAGCCTCCGCGCGGCCTCGTCCCCCTGGGCCAGCGCCCCCGCCAGGAGCTCCACGGACTTCCGCTGGGGGCGGCCCGTCCTGCCGCGCTCCAGATCGCCGATGGCGCGCACGCTCAGCGTGGACGCCCCGGCCAGCTCCTGCTGGGTCATGCCCGCCGAGAGCCGGTAGCGGCGCAGCAGCGGGCCGAACGCGAGCCCCTGGGCACCGTCCGTCAACGTCATTCCCCCTCGGGCCCCTTCCCCACTGGCGCACGGCCGGCCGCGACCGGCCTGTGGGCCTCCTCGTCACCGGACCACCCCAGCGTAGGACGCTCAACTCAGCGGTCAAGATGCCCCCTTCGCTCGCCGACGTCCGCTATGGGCCCGGCCGTCGGCGCACGGCCCCCCATCCGTCCCGCGCGGTCCGGCGGCGGTCCACCGGCAGTCGCCCGGCAGTCCGCCGGAGAAGCCCCGCGAAGGCGTTGCGGGCGGCCCCGCCGCTGCCGCACGATGCCGCAGTCAGGGTCCGGTGGGCCCGAACCTCCCCCGGAAGGTGGTCGATGGCTGCGCACCGGCCCGTCGTCGAGCCCGGGCCCCGCTATGTGAAGGGCCACTGCGGCGGCGACGGCTTCCTGCTCCTCCTCGACCCCGGCAACCAGGTCGCGCTGTCCGAGGGCGCGGTCCGGGGGCTGTGCCACCCGCGCACGGGGCTCGGCGGGGACGGCCTGCTGCGCCTGACGGCCGCCGGGCCCGGCAAAGGACCTGCCCGTACGCGTGGCGAGTGGTTCGTGGACTGCCGGGACGCCGACGCCTCGCATTCCATGGTCTGCGGCCCCGGCGCCGGGTTCGCCGCCCGCTATCTGACGGTGGCCGGGCTCGCCGGGCCCGGGGCGCTGTGGATCGGCACCCGGCTGGGCGACCAGCGCGTCACCGTCGACGCCAAGGGCCGTACGACCGTGGAGATGCCCACCCCGCGCGTCCTCGGCACGGCGGGCGTGACGGCGGACGGGGAGTCCTTCCCCGGCACGCTCGTGTCGCTGGGCGCTCTGCACCTGGTCTGCGTCATGGACCACCCCGTGTCCTACCTGGACTTCACCAAGGAGCCGCAGCCGGACACCGCGGCCTTCCCGAAGGCCGTCGGCGTGCTTGTGCCGGCCGCCGACATGGTCTTCGTCAACGTGCTGCCGCGCGGCAGCCTGCGTGTGCGCGCCTACCGGCCCGGGGCCGGGGAGATCCGCCCGGGCGGCGCCGCCGCGTGCGCGGCGGCCGCGGCCTTCCAGCATGCCGCGGGCCGCCGGGAGACGACGGTCGTCGAGAACGTCATGGGAGCGCTGACGGTGGCGCTCGACGCGTCGTCCGCCACGCTCCTCACCGGCCCGGCGGGCGTCGCGGCGGAGGGCGTCCTGGACGCCCGGTGGCTGGCGGCGCTGTGAGCCCGGGGACTTCGATTGCGTCCGACGCAAGTCTCGGTTGACAAGCTTGCACTGGAGTCACAGGCCGGTCCGGGGCGAGGATCGAGGCATGAACTCCCCTCAGCGAGACACCGCTTCCGGCATCTCCTTCGCCTTCCGTGACCAGCTGGCCGTCGTCAGCCAGACCGGACCCACCGTCACCTTCTTCGACGCCGTCACCCATGAGCGGCTGGACGTCGTCGAGGTGCCCGCCGAACCGCACGAGCTGTGCTTCGACCCGGACCACCGGGTGCTGTACTGCGCGACCTCCTACACCGGCGGCTACTACGGCATGCACGAGGGCCGGGCCCGGCAGGTCACCGTCATCGACGTCGACACCCACGCCGTCGTCGACGTCCTCGACACCACCCCGGACCACGCGCCCCACGGCCTGGCCCTCGACCGGGCGCGCGGGCTGCTCTACGTCAGCGTCGAGGCCAACGGCACCGAACCGGGCGGGGTCGTCGTCTACGACACGGCGACCCGCGAGCGGCGCGGCAGGATCCCGGTGATGGCCGGCGGCCCCCACTGGGTCGAGATCACCCCGGACGGCCGCCGCGGCTACACGACCAACAAGGAGGCGCCCTTCGTCTCCGTGCTCGACCTGGAGCGCGGCGAGTTCGCCGGGCGGATCGAGGTGCCCGGCAGCGAGGGCCTGGCCGTCTCGCCCGACGGCGCGTACGTCTATGTGGCCGCCCCCAAGGGCGACTTCAAGGACGGGCCCGCCGCCCGCCCGGGCGTCCGCGTGATCGAGACCGCCACGGGCGCGATCGTACGGACCCTGCCCACCGAAGGTGTGGTCTTCCCGGTGCACACGACGGCCACCGGAGCCGTGCTCGCCGGCGAGCTGCGGATGGCCCAGGGCGAGGGAGGCCTGCTCGGCGCGCAGACCAACGGTGTGCTGACCGTCTTCGCGCCCGGGTCGCTGGAGATCGTGGGGCAGGTGGAGACCGGGGTGTTCCCGCTGACCGTCACCTCTTCGCCGGACGGCAGGACGGGCTATGTCTCCGGTGTCATGTCCAGCACCGTGACCGTGGTCGATCTGACCGCCCCGAAGGTGCTCACCACCCTTGAGGTGGGCCGTGCGGGCGAGGCCGGGGCCCATGGTCTGGCCTATATCACCGCCGCCCGGGGCTGACGCCCGTGCTCGGCGCGGCCGCCCGGGCCACCACCCGGGCGGCCCAACCGTCCCGGCCGCCGCGGTTGCGGGAGTGCCCGTCCGGCCCGAGGGTTGGTGTCAAGATCATCGAACCGGTGTCGATACCGGGGTAGATGACGGGTCGTGCGTGCCGGCGGGCCGTCATCCGTGAGGAGTCAGCATGTCCGGATACGGTCAGGTGTTCCGGCGTGGTCGAGGGCGCCACCGGCGGCGCCGGCGGGCTCCGCTGAAGACGGCCGCCGCGGTCTCCGCGCTGGTGACGTGCTCGGCCTTCGCGGTGCACGCCGTGGACGACGACCAGGAGGACTGCGTACCGCTGCCGGCGGGCGCCAAGGGCGGCCGCCGCGACCTGCCGGCCTGGTGCCACGGCCACCACGCGGCGGGCGCCCCGGCGGGCAAGGGCGGCCCCGGCGACACCGGTGACGGCGTGGCCCGCGACGGCGACAGCGGCCACCGGGACCGGCCCGCCGCCCCGCCCGCCCCCGAGGGCGTCTACGACCGCGAGCGCTGCGGCAACACCTCCGGGCGGATCCTGCTGACGCTGGACGACTGGCCCTACAACGACCCGGAGCGGTCGGTGCGCATCGGCGCCCAGCTGAAGGCGCAGGGCATCCGCGCGGCGTTCTTCCTGATCGGCAAGTTCGCCGCGCAGTACCCGCAGATCACCCAGCAGCTGCGGCAGCAGGGCCACTGGGTGGGCAACCACTCCTACACCCACCGCCATCTGCCCAGCCTGGACGACGACGAACTGCACGACGAGATCCACAACGGCGTGGGCGGCAATCTGCTGCGGCCGCCGTACGGCGACGCGAGCGAGCGCGAGCGGGAGATGGCGGCCGAGCTCGGCTTCCGGATCTGCAACTGGACCATCGACACCCACGACTGGGAGAAGACCCAGGGCCACGCGCGGAGCGTGGACGACATCCGCGCGAGCATCCGCGACGCCACACCGGACGAGAAGCGCAACGGCGTCATCCTCGGCCACCTGTTCAGCAACTTCCCCGACGCCCTGCCCGACATCGTGAGCGATCTCCAGGCCCAGGGCTATCAGATCTGCCGCAACAACGGCCCCGTCACCGAGAAGGTCCCCTACCCCCTGGACTGCTGACGGGCTCCCGGGCTCAGTAGCGCACGGGCAGCGCGGCCAGACCGCGCAGAGCCAGGCTCGGCCGCCAGAGCAGCGTCTCCGGGCGGTCGGTGTCGAAGGCCAGGCGAGGGTGGCGCTCCAGGAGGCTCCGGAGGGCGACGGCCGCCTCCAGCCGGGCGAGCGGGGCGCCCAGGCAGTGGTGGAGACCGTGGCCGAAGGCCATGTGGCCGCGCGCGTCGCGGTGGATGTCGAAGCGGTCGGGGTCGGGGAAACGGCTCCCGTCCCGGCCGGCCGAGGAGAGGATCACGATGACGGGCTCCCGGGCGGGGAGGGTGATGCCGCCGATCTCCACGGGCTCGGTGGTGAAGCGGTAAGCGGCCCGCTCCACGGGCGACCGGTGACGCAGCGTCTCCTCGATCGCGCCCTCCAGCAGCGACCAGTCGGCCCGCAGCTCGGCGAGCTGCCCCGGGTGGTTCAGCAGGCTGTAGACGGCGCTCGATATGAGGTTGACGGTGGTCTCGTGCCCCGCGACCAGCAGGACGAAGGCCATGCCCAGCAGTTCGGCGGGGGAGAGGCGGTCGCCGTCGTCGGCGGTCGCCGCCAGGGCGCTGAGCAGATCGTCCTCGGGGGAGTGGCGCTTGCGTTCGATGAGGCCGTGGAGGTACTCCGTCATGGCCTGCGCCGCGGCGGCCGCGGCCGCCATGTCCGTGAGCATGACCATCTCGTTGGACCAGGCGCGGAAGTCCGCGCGGTCGGCCGCCGGGACGCCGAGCAGTTCGCAGATGACGGTCAGGGGCAGCGGCAGCGCGAAGGACTCGACGAGGTCCGCGCGGCCGGTGGCGGGCAGGGCGTCGAGCAGCCCGTCGACGATCTCCTGGATCCGCGGCCGCAGGGCCTCGATGCGGTGGGCGGTGAACTCCCTGGCGACCAGTTTGCGCAGCCGGGTGTGGTCCGGCGGGTCGGTCTGGAGCATGTTCGTCCCGATGGGGACGCCGCCGTCGCCCGTCCAGTCGGGGGAGTTGCGCAGATCGTTGCTCATCCGCGGATCGGCCAGGGCGGCCCGGGCCTCGTCGTACCCGACGATCAGCCAGGACTCCTTGCCGTCGGGGGTGCGCATCCGGTGGACGGGGCCCAGCTCGCGCAGCCGCGCGTAGCGGACGCCGCGGTCGGCGGAGAGGTCCGCGCCGGGGTCGGAGTAATCCATGAGAACGGGTGTGGACATGGCTGGTCCCTTCTGCGTCCGGAGACGACCGGAAAGCAAGTGGGGTGTGTTCCCCGTTTATGGTCGCCGACTGTAGCAGTAACTGGGGAGTGCTCCCCGGGTAGGGGTGCGGGCGGGAGGGGCGCCTCGCCGGGTGCCCCTCCCGCCCACGGTTCAGTGCCGGGCCGGCCGCGCGGTGCCGTCCGGGTCCCGGGAGCCGGGCACCGCAGGGCCGTCCCCGGCGAACTGCCCGCGCTGGAGCTCGTACAGATCACGGAAGACGCCCGCCGAGGACGGGCTCATCAGCTCCTCGAAGGTGCCGCTCTCCCGGAGCCGGCCGCGCTCCAGGACGTGGATGACGTCGGCGTGCCGGACCGAGGCCAGCCGGTGGGTGATCAGCAGCACCGTCTGCCCGCCGTCCGCGAGCCGCCGGATCTGCTCGAAGACCTGGATCTCCGCCCGGGCGTCCAGGGCCGAGGTGGGCTCGTCGACGATGAGGATCCGCCCCTCCCGGTAGCGGGCCCGGGCGATCCCCAGCCGCTGCCACTGCCCGCCGGAGAGCTGGTGCCCGCCCTCGTAGCCCCGCGCGAGCAGGGTGTCCCAGCCGCGCGGCAACTGCGCGACCACGTCGTCGGCGCCCGCGTACCGGGCCGCCGTCTCCAGCCGCTCCTGGGACACGGGGTGGTCGGTGCGGCCGATCGCGACGTTCATCCGGCAGGTGAACGGCCACCGGTGGAAGTCCTGGCTGACCATCGCGAAGCGCGCGAACACCCCGGCCCGGTCGAGGCCCGCCATGTCCCGGCCGTCCCAGAGGATCCGCCCCGAGTCCGGGCGGTAGAGCCCGGCCAGCAGCTTCACCAGGGTGCTCTTGCCCGATCCGTTCTCCCCGACCAGCGCCACGATCTTCCCCTGGGGGATCGTGAGGCTGACGTCCTCCAGCGCGGGCCGCCGCGCGGCGGTGCCCGGATAGCCGAACGAGACGTTCTCGAAGCGGATCTCCTTGGGATCGTCCGGCACGGGCTCCCCGCCCTCCGGGATGGCCCGCTCGGCCGCCTCCCGGCACAGCCGCTCCAGGTCCTGCACATAACAGGCCTCCTCGTAGAGGCTGTTGACCTGGAGGATCAAGGAGGCCAGGCTCGCCGACCCGCTGCGCGTGGCCAGTACGGCGGTGCCCGCGACGGACAGCTGCATCACCCCGGTCATCAGCAGCCCGCCCAGCGCGGCATAGGTGGCGAGGACGGCCGCCCCTGTCAGCGCCGAGGCGATCAGCCGGACGCGCCCGGCGTCACGCGAGAGCCGGGTCTGCTCGGCCTCCGAACTCTCCGACATATTGCGGAAGTGCCGCAGGAGGAACGGGCCGACGTCGTGCACCCGCACCTCCGGCGCGGGCTCCGTCTGGATCAGCAGCCCGCTCAGCAGCCGCCCCGCCCGAGCGTGCTGCACCCAGTGGTGGAACGAGGCGTAGCGGGCCCGGGCGATGCGCAGCGAGGCCCATGCGCGGGGCACGGTCGTCAGGGCCAGCAGCGGCAGCAGCACCGGGTGGAGCACGGTCAGCACCCCGGCGGCCGCGACGAACGCGATCAGCGCCCCGACGACCCCCGAGCAGTACTTGATCATGCGGCGGGCCGACGACGCCCCGTACTGGGCCGAGTCCAGCAGGCGGTGGAACTCCTCGTCCTCGAGCGCCGCCAGCTCGACGTGGATGACCCGCTCCAGGTACATCTCCGTGGCGACGCGCTCGACCTTGGGCTCCAGCCGGCCCGTACCCGAGGTGGACGCCGCCGTCGCCAGCGCGCCCACCACGCCTGTGACCGCGACGACCAGCAGGGCGGGCAGGGCCGCGGTCAGCCGCTGCCCGGTCGGGCCGGCGGACAGCACGGCGGCCAGGACGTGGTTGACCGCGATCAGGCCGACGGCCTGGCCGGCCCCCTGGCCGAGCTCCGCCACCGCCACCGTGCGCAGCGCGCCGGGGTCCGCCCGCCGGGCCAGCCGGACCGTGGCGCCGACGAGGCGCGGCAGCCGCAGCGCCATCGCCCACAGGGACATCTCCAGTTGGGCGTTCTCGTGCTTGTTCCAGCCCTGGTCGTGCCGGAGCGGGCCGCCGAACAGCAACCGCTCGGACGGCGAGGCCTCTTGGGGACGGGGCCGGCGGGGCGGGCTATGACGCACAGAGCCTCCTCGTTGACGCCGGACCGGACGAGTGCTCGGAAAACGACGCCCGGGAGAGGGGCGTCACGGCCCCCCAAGGGCGCTTTCTCGTCCGGAAGTTCGAGGATGCGTCAATCGGCGGTCGGGAAGCGGCGGTCCCGCCGGTGATTCACTCCGCCGTGGCGGGTCACCCGATCCGGGGGTTGCGCCGCCACGGCCGGAGCGGCAGCGCCGGCCGTTCCAGGACGCGGGCCAGCGCCGGCAGTGTCAGTGCCAGCCAGCCCGTGGCCAGCAGCCAGCCGCCCACGAGGTCGGAGGCCCAGTGGACGCCCAGCACGACCCGGGTGAGCGCGACGCCCACCGCCCACAGCAGCGCGCAGCCCGCCGCCGCCCGGCCGGGCCCGCCCGGGTACCGGCGCAGCAGCGCCCAGGCGAGCAGCCCGCCCGCCAGCGCGCTCGTCGTGGCGTGGCCCGAGGGGAAGGACGCGGCGTGGGCCGCGCTCAGCCAGCCGTCGGCCGGCGGGCGGGGCCGGTCCACGGCGACGCGCAGCCCGATCCTTGCCAACTGGCCCGCGCCCAGCACCGCCTCCGCCGCCACGACGCCCAGCGCCCGGTCCAGCGTCCGGCCCACCGCCCGCGCGGACGCGAGCCAGCCCGCCGCGGCGGCCAGCAGATAAGGGACCGCGCCCGTACCCGTCGTCGTCAGGGCCTTCGCCGCCGGGCCCAGGCCCGCGCGATGCTCCAGGGCCGCGTCCCGCACCGCCGTGTCCACCGCGAACGGCGCGCCGCCCACGGCCGTCACCAGGGTCGTCAGGACGGCCAGCGAGGCCAGGGCCAGGGCCGCGACCACCGGCGCCGCCGGACGGCGGCTCACGCGGCCGTCACCAGCAGCCGCCGCAGCCGGCCCTTGCGGGCCCGCTCCACCCAGGGCGCCCCCCGGGTCGCCAGGACGGTCAGGGGCGCCGCGAGCACCACGCCCGTCAGCGCGCCGGCGGCCACGTCGTGCGGGTAGTGGGCGCCGATCCACACCTGCGAGGCGCCCATGGCCGCCGCGGCCAGCACCGCGACCGCCCCGAGCCGGCGCTCGACCAGCCACAGCGCGGCGGCCGTCGCGAAGGCGATCACCGCGTGGCCGCTGGGGAAGGACCAGTCCCCCCGGGCCGGGCACGACTCCAGGGTGAAACTCCGCGGTATCGAACGGCAGGGCCGGTCCTCCCGCACCGCGACCCTTACGACCATGTCCACTCCGTACACCATCGCCACCACCAGGGGAGTGGCCAGCGCCCGGGCCATCATCGGGGAGTCCGAGCGCCGGGCGAGCCACCAGGCGGTCAGCATCAGCGCGGCGAACAGCGCCAGCCCGAAGGCCGACCACGTGGAGACCGTATCGTTCAGCAGCCACGGCGCGTGCCGCGCGTCCCGGGTGATCGCCGTATAGAGACCGCCGTCGATGCCGGAACCGTCGAAGCCGGGTGCGCCGGGCAGGAGCGCCGGGGATATTGCGGTCACGTGTGCGGACCCTCCCATGATCGAGGGCCGGCCGGGCGGCCGGCCCGCCTGCGGTGCCGTATTCCTCGAATCCCGGATCACACCGGGCAGTTCGCTTCTCCGTACATCCGGACATACAAGAATCCCCCCGCCCCGGGGCCCGTACACCCGGAGCGGAGGGAATTCCCGGCAATCGCGAGATCGTCAGTGGCCTTCGTCGCTGTTGCCGGAGCCGTTGCCCGAGATGATCGGGATCTCGTCGACGAGGTGCGACAGCGGGTCGTCGCCGTCGTTGATCGTGGAGTTGTCCGTGCACTGCTGCTGCTGCTGCGAGGTGAGGATCGGCACGTCCTGGACGCCGACGTTGAGCGCCCCGATGAGGGACTGGATGCCGACCTTCCCGATGCCCAGGCAGAGCTTGTTGAGCGAGCCCTGGATCAGGCTCATCTGCGGGCTTTCCACGCCCCCGGTCGCGGTGTCGCCGTAGCTGGTCTTCGCACCGTTGGCGTTCGCGACGTCCTGGTCGTTGCCGATGGCCATCGCGGGGGTGGCGATGGCGCCGACCGCCGAGGCGGTCAAGGCCGCCGTGGCGAGAACCTTCTTGAGCACGTCAATGCCTTTCGATCGATCGATGTTTCCCACCGGGAAGCGAACTGAGTAACTGCAAGTGAATGGGGAAGTTCCGGAGTTTCACTCATTCGCCCCAGCGAGTCATTTACCTTCCGGGGTATCCAACTCCTTTTGGGCGGGACTTGAGGGGAAGTGCGCCCGGCCGCGTCACGGCTTCCGGAGGTCGCGCCGTTCCGGCTGGTAGCGTGCGCGGCGCGGCGGGAACTCCGGCCGTCGGCCCGCTCGGACAGCGCCCCCACACGCCCGCGTCCGGGCGGGCTTGCCGGTCGCCGGGGCGATTCCGCCGGCGCCGAGGGAGGAGGTCCGTATGACCGTCGAATACGTCCGCTACCGCATCACCGAGCCCGACCGCCGCGGCGCCTTCGAGAAGGCGTACGCCGCGGCCGCCGAGCACCTCTACGCCGCGCCCCAGTGCCTCGCGTACGAGCTGTCGCGCTGCGTGGAGGACCCGGAGCGCTACGTCCTGCGGATCGAGTGGACCTCGGTGGAGGACCACGAGGAGGGGTTCCGGCGCGGCCCGCACTTCCCGCCCTTCCTCGACGCGGTCCGGCCCTACACCGGGGACATCGAGGAGATGCGGCACTACGAGCGGACCCTGGTCGTCGACAAGCGCCGCGGCTGAACCGGCACCCGCCCCACCCGGAGCGGCGGGCGCCGATTGTTAACGGCATGTGACGCGCGCCACCCCCGTGCAACGGCGTGATCACCCCCGGGGGCGTATACCCTTCGGGATGTGAACCCGCTCGTCAAACGCCGCCACGTGGACTTCGTCCGTGTCACGAGCATGTCCTGTCGCCGGTCCGGCTGACCTTCACACCCTCGCGGCGCCCGCTTCCAGGGCGGCCGCCCCACGCGACTTCTCCGCGTTCCTCGTTTTCTTTGCTTTCTTCGCTTTTCCCTTATTCCTAGCCGCTCCCCGGTCCCGTCGCCGCCGCACACCCTGCGCCGGCCGCACGGGTCGTCCGGCCATCCCTGGACGCCCGCCGGGCCCTCACGCTGTGGACTTCTTATGAACAACGAGCTTCCGGTCATCGACCTCTCCGCCGCCTCCGCCGGACCCGAGGCGCGCGCCCGCCTCCACGAGGCCCTCCACGCCGCCGCCCGTGACGTCGGCTTCTTCCACCTGACCGGCCACGGCGTCACCGCGGAGGAGACCGCCGGCCTGATGCGCGCGATGCGCGCCTTCTTCGCCCTCCCCGAGGCCGACCGGCTCGCCATCAGCAACCTCAACTCCCCCCATTTCCGCGGCTACACCCGCACGGGCGACGAACGCACCGGCGGCAGCCAGGACTGGCGCGACCAGCTGGACATAGGCGCCGAGCGCGCCGCCCGCGTCCCCGGCCCGGAGGACCCCGGCTACTGGTGGCTGGAGGGCCCCAACCAGTGGCCCGCAGGCCTGCCGGAGCTGCGCACCGCCGCCCTGGGCTGGGTCGAGCGGCTGAGCTCGGTCGCCGAGCGGCTGCTGCACGAGCTGCTGGCCGCCATCGGCGCCCCCGAGGACTTCTACGACGAGGCCTTCGCCGACCGCCCCCACCTCCACCTCAAGCTCGTCCGCTACCCCGGCAGCGCCCCCGACGGCGCCGGCCAGGGCGTGGGCGCCCACAAGGACTACGGCTTCCTGACCCTGCTCCTCCAGGACGAGGTCGGCGGCCTCCAGGTGGAGGGCCCCGACGGGGAGTTCATCGACGTGCCGCCGCTGCCGGGCGCCTTCGTGATCAACCTCGGCGAGCTGCTGGAGGTCGCCACCGACGGCTACCTCAAGGCCACCAACCACCGCGTGGTCAGCCCGCCCGGGAACCGCGAGCGCTTCTCCGTCCCGTTCTTCTACAACCCGCGGCTGGACGCCCGCATCGAGCCCGTGCCCTTCCCCCACGCGGACCGGGCGCCCGGCGTCACCCAGGACGCGGGCAACCCGCTCTTCGCCGAGTACGGCCGCAACGAGATCAAGGGCTGGCTGCGCGCCCACCCGGGCGTGGCCCGCAAGTACCACCCCGGCCTGCTGGAGGACGCCGGGACCCCCGTCGCCTGACCCCGGAGGAACCCCCCCGGATCACTTCGAGGATTACCCTCTCCTTGATCAAGGATTGATCAAGTCGGGACGGGGAATCAGCCCCGCAGTGGGCGCAGCGCGCCGCGGGGGAGCCACGGGGGGTAGGGGATGAGTACGGTGCTGGGCACCGGCGTCGGCTGGCGGCCGGAGATCGCCGGGGACATCGAGCGGCTGCCGGGGATCGACTGGGTGGAGGTCGTGGCGGAGAACGTCTGCCCCGGCCACCTCCCCGCCGCGCTCCAGCGGCTGCGTGCCCGGGGGACGACCGTCGTCCCGCACGGCGTCTCCCTGGGCCTGGGCGGCGCCGACCGGCCCGACCTGGCCCGGCTCGTCGCGCTCGCCGAGCTGGCCGAGGCCCTCGACGCCCCGCTGGTCAGCGAGCACATCGCCTTCGTCCGCGCCGGAGGCGCCCCGGCCGGGCCGGGCGGCGCCCCCCGGATCGAGGCCGGGCACCTGCTGCCCGTGCCCCGCACCCGTGACGCGCTGGACGTGCTCTGCGAGAACGTCCGCATCGCCCAGTCGGTGCTGCCCGTACCGCTCGCGCTGGAGAACATCGCGGCCCTCCTCGCCTGGCCCGGCGAGGAGCTCAGTGAGGGACGGTTCCTCGCCGAGCTGGTCGAGCGCACCGGCGTACGGCTCCTCGTGGACGTCGCCAACCTCCACACCAACCACGTCAACCGCGGCGAGGACCCCGCCACGGCCCTCGACGAGCTCCCCCTCGACGCCCTCGCGTACGTGCATGTGGCGGGCGGCGTCGAACGCGACGGGCTATGGCACGACAGCCACGCCCACCCCGTCACCCGGCCCGTGCTGGACGTGCTCGCCGAGCTCTGCGACCGCGTCACCCCGCCCGGCGTCCTGCTGGAGCGCGACGACGACTTCCCCGAGGCCGGCGAGCTGGCCGCCGAGCTCGACGCGATACGCGCCGTCGCCGCGGGGGCCCGCTGCCATGGCTGACCCGGCCACCGGCGGAGCGGCACCCGGCGAGCGGGCCCCCGGCCGGGACACCGACGCCGCCCGGCAGCGGCTCGCCGAGGCCCAGCTCGCCCTGCTCTCCGCGCTCGTCGCGGACGCCCCGCCCCCGCCCGGCTTCGACCCGGAGCGCCTGGATGCCCAGCGCCGCGCGCTGCTCGCCAAGCGCCTCGGCGTCGTCCGCAAGATCGCCCCGGAGCTGGCGGAGATCCTCGCTGACGACTTCCGCGACCTCTTCCTCGGCTACGCCCGGGGCCGCCCCATGACCGACGGATACCGCCGGGACACCCTGGACTTCACCCGCCACCTGCTGCGCACGGACGCCGTGACCGACCCGGACCGGGTCCGTCGGCTCACCGCGTGGCCGGCCGAACGGACCGGCCCCGCCGCACCGCCCCCGGGGCGCGTACGCCGCCGGGTGGCCGCCGTCCTGTGCCGTCTGCGCCCCGCGCGCTGACCGAAAGGCAACCACCTCATGATCTACGCCATTCTGGTGACGCTGTGCTGCGCGGCGCTGATCGTCGCGCCCTCCGTCGCGCTGTGGCGCGTCCGGCGGCAGGCCCGCGGCCGGAACGTCATCCGGCCGCAGGCCGTGGACTTCCCGGACCTCCTGGGCGTGGCCTACCTGCTCGGCGGCCCCGAACGCGTCGCCGACACCGTCATCACCGCCATGCACGCCGACCATCGCGTCACCGTGCGCGACGGCAAGCTGGGGGTGGTGGAACCCACCGCGCGCGACGCCGTGGAACGCGCCCTGCTCAAGCGGTGCGGCGCCGACTGGAGCAAATCCCTGCGGACCGTGCGCCGGGAGATCCAGGGTGATCCCGCCGTCGACGCGATCCGCCACTCCCTGGTGAAACTGGACGCGCTGCTGCCGCCGGGCTTCGCCCGCCGGTGGCGGCGGGTGGCCGGCGCGCAGACGGCGTGCCTGATCATCGGGGCCGTCGCCGGCGTCGTGCTGCTCTTCTCCGCCGGCCACCGGGTCATGGGGCTCGTCCCGCCGGTGCTCGCCCTGGCCGGGGTCGTGGTCCGGGTGGCATGCGGCCCCCACAAGTCGCTCGATCCCCACACCGACTTCGGCAGGGACCTCAGCCGGTCGGTCACCGTCGACGACTCCTGGAGCCGGACCTCCGCCGCGAAGCACCCCGGCGGGGCGGCGGGCGTCGTCGCCGTGCACGGCCGGCTCCGCGCGCCGGACAAGAAGCTCAGGGCCCAGCTGTCGGAGGCGGCCAGGATACCGACGAGCCGCCGCCGGACCGCCTCCACGGGCCGCCGCGCCGGCAGGTTCTCATCCACGTCGTCGTCCTCCTCCTGGACGTCCACGACCATCGCGACGTCCTCGTACTCCTGCGGAGGAACCGTCCTCGACACCGGCGGCGACAGCGGATCGAGCGATTCCGGCCACTCGGGGCACTCCGGGCACTCGGGTGGTCACAGCTGTTCGAGCGGTCACAGCTGCTCGTCCAGCAGCTGCTCCAGCTCCAGCTGCGGCAGTAGCTGCTCCTGAGCGACCCGCGCGGCGCCCTGGGCTCCGCCCCCAGAGGCGGGTACCACAGGTATCGAATCGGGGGAGCGGCGATTACCGGACAGTCGCGGCCTTCACCGTCCGTTATGCGCACAGGGTGCGGGCGAGGGGCCCGTCATGCGCGATCGTGCGCATGACCTCTGGCGCTCGTCCGGCGGCCCATCGGCGGCCCATCGGCGGAGCCGGGGCGGATGCGCGTTTCTGCGTGGTCGTGCGCGACCGGATGTCTTCTTGTGCGTCGGCTTGTCCGGACGGGACACTCATCCGGCAACTCTTGGCATGCACGCGACGTGCGGTCGCTGCTGTGCCATACGAATCCTCCGGGCCCGGACGCGCGGTGCGCGCGACGGGCACACCCCCACTCGCAGGAGGTCGACGAGTTGAACCACTCACGCATACCCGGGCGCCGTGCCGCCCTGGCCGTCGCCGGAGCCGTGGTCCTGACCACGGCCTCCCTCACCCTCCAGAGCGCCCAGGCGGCGCCCGTACCCTCCGTCGCCGAACTGGCCTCCGCCAGAGCGGAACTGAACGCCCACGCCGCCGTCCCCGGCACCGCCTGGGCGGTCGATCCCAAGCTCCACAAGGTCGTCGTGACCGTCGACAGCACCGTCAAGGGCGCCCGCCTGGACCAGGTGCGCAAGGCCGTCGCCGACCTCGGCGACAAGGCGGCCATCAAGCGGACGGCGGGCGTCCTCCGCCCGCTCGTCGCCGGCGGCGACGCCATCTGGGGCAGCGGAGTGCGCTGCTCGCTGGGGTTCAACGTCACCAAGGGCGGCCAGCCGTACTTCCTCACCGCCGGGCACTGCGGCAAGGCGTCGGGCGACTGGTCCGACTCGCAGGGCGGCGGGTCGATCGGCTCCACCGAGACCGCCGAGTTCCCCGGCCACGACTACGCGCTCGTGCGCTACACCGCCGACGCGGACCACCCCAGCGCCGTGGACCTCTACGGCGGTGGCCAGCAGAGCATCGCCAAGGCCGGCGAGGCGCGCGTCGGCGAGCACGTCCGGCGCAGCGGCAGCACCACCCAGGTCCACGAGGGCGAGGTCACGGCCCTCAACGTCACCGTCAACTACCAGGAAGGCCAGGTCGACGGCCTGATCGGCACCAACGTCTGCGCCGAGCCCGGCGACAGCGGCGGCGCGCTCTTCGACGGCGACACCGCGCTCGGCCTCACCTCCGGCGGCAGCGGCGACTGCACGTCCGGTGGCGAGACGTTCTTCCAGCCGGTACCCGCCGCCCTCCAGGCGACCGGGGCCCAGCTGCCCTGACCCCGACCCCGTACCCCATGGAACGGCCCCGGCGTGCGACCGCTACGCGCCGGGGCGCGGCACGGGGAGCGAGGACTCCGTACCGCCCGGAGCCGTCTCCATCGTCCAACTGGCCAGCAGGCGCAGCGACTCGGCGGACGGCGATCCGGGCTCGGCGTGGTACGTCACCATCACCTGGTCCTGATCGGCGGGCAGGACGAACGTCTCGCACGCCAGCGTCAGCTCACCCACCACGGGGTGCAGCAGCCGCTTCACGCCATGGCCCTTGTCCCGCACGTTATGGGCCGCCCACAGGCGGCGGAACTCCTCGCTCTTGACGGACAGTTCGCCCACCAGGGCCGCCAGCTTGGGATCGTCCGGATGCCGCCCGGCCTCCAGCCGCAGACAGGCGACGAGGTCGGCCGCCTTGGCCTCCCACTCCACGTACAGCTCGCGCGCGGCGGGGTCGAGGAAGAGCTGCCGGACCATATTGCGCTGCTGAGGCGGCACGGAGGGGAAGTCGTCGAGCAGCGCGCACGCCAGCCGGTTCCAGCCGATGACGTCCGTCCGCCGCCCCAGCACATACGCCGGCACACCCTCCATGGTGTCCAGCAGATGCTGCACGGTGGGCCGGACGCGCTGCGGGCGCGCGACGCGCGGGCGGCTCGGGACAGGCCGGACCAGATGGCCGAGGTGCTCCCGCTCCGTCCGGGAGAGCCGCAGGGCGTCCGCTATCGCCTCCAGCACCGCCGTGGACACGTTCTGCCCGTGCCCCTGCTCAAGCCGTGTGTAGTACGCGACGCTCACCCCGGCCAGCTGCGCCAGCTCCTCACGCCGCAGCCCCGGCACCCGGCGCCGGCCGCCGTACGGCGTCAGCCCGACGTCCTCGGGCCGCAGCCGGGCGCGGCGGGAGCGGAGGAACTCGCTGAGCTCGGTGCGCTGATCCATACCCACCAGTATGCGGGCGGCGCCCGGAGCGGAGGGTGTCCCTGCCAGTGGTAGGAACCGCAAGCGTACTTTCAGCCGAGTCCTGGTTACCCGGAAGAACCCACCCGATGATCGACCGCATGACCCACACCACTGTCCACGCGTACGCGGCACCCGCTTCCAAGGCCCCCCTGGAGCGCACCACCATCGCCCGCCGCGCGCTGGGCGAGCACGACATCCTGATCGAGATCAAGTACTCCGGCATCTGCCACTCCGACATCCACACCGTCCGCGGCGAGTGGGGGCACGAGACCTTCCCGATCGTGCCCGGCCACGAGATCGCGGGCATCGTCGCCGAGGTCGGCGCCGGGGTCACCCGCCACACGCCCGGCGACCGGGTCGGCGTCGGCTGCTTCGTCGACTCCTGCCGCGAGTGCGACAACTGCCGGGCCGGACTCGAGCAGTACTGCACCGGCGCGAGCGGCCCGGTCGGCACCTACGCCGCCACCGGCCGCGACGGCGAGTTCACCCAGGGCGGCTACTCCACGCACATCGTCGTCGACGAGAACTACGTCCTGCGCGTACCCGGCGGCATCCCCCTGGACGCCGCGGCGCCCCTGCTCTGCGCGGGCATCACCCTCTACTCGCCCCTCGCCCACTGGAAGGCCGGCCCGGGGAAGAAGGTCGCCGTCATCGGCCTGGGCGGCCTGGGCCACATGGGCGTGAAGATCGCCCATGCCATGGGCGCCGAGGTGACCGTCCTCAGCCAGTCCCTCCGCAAGAAGGACGACGGCCTGCGCCTGGGCGCCGACCACTACCACGCCACGTCCGACCCGGCCACGTTCGAGGCCCTGGCGAACAGCTTCGACCTGATCCTCAACACCGTCTCGGCCGACCTGGACCTCAATGCCTTCCTGGGCCTGCTGCGCACCGACGGCGCCATGGTCCAGCTCGGCGCCCCCGAGAACCCGCTGCCGGTCGTCTCCGGCTCCCTGTTCCGGCAGCGCCGCACCCTCGCCGGATCGATGATCGGCGGCATCCGGGAGACCCAGGAGATGCTCGACTTCTGCGCGAGGCACGGCATCGCCGCCGACATCGAGCTGATCCGCGCGGAGCAGATCAACGAGGCGTACGAGCGGGTGCTCGCCAGCGACGTCCGGTACCGCTTCGTCATCGACGCGGCGACGATCTGACGCCGGCCCGGGGGCGCCGGCCTCAGCGCCCGCGCCCCCGGCCCGCCCACGCGCCGGCCCGCGCGTGGAGCCGCCCCAGCCACCCCGGCGCCCACCAGTTCAGCCGCCCGGCCACGGTCAGATACGCCGGTACGAGAACGCCCCGCACCAGCACCGCGTCGACCAGCACCGCCGTGGCCAGCCCCGTCCCCAGCAGCTTGAGCTGGGAACCCTCGGAGGTGACCAGCGCGCCCGTGACCACGGCCACCGCGAGCGCGCCCGTGGTCACCAGCCGCCCGGTTCGCGCGACGCCCTCCACCACCGCCCCCCGGTTGTCACCGGTCAGCAGATAGTGCTCCCTGACCCGGGAGAGCAGGAAGATCTCGTAGTCGATCGCCAGCCCGAACGCGATGGCGAACAGCAGCAGCGGCATCGTCATGTCCACCGTCCCGGTGGCCGTGAAGTCACCCACCACGGGCCGCAGATGGCCGTCCTGGAAGCCGAACACCAGCGCCCCGAAGCTCGTGCCCAGGCTCAGCGCGCCGATGAGTAGCGCCTTGAGCGGAAGCACCACGCTGCCGGTGAGCAGGAACAGCATCGCCCACATCGTGGCCGCCGCGATGCCCGCCGCCAGCGGCAGCCGGGCCAGCACCGCGTCCTTGGTGTCGGCCAGCAGCGCCGCCCGCCCGGTGACCAGGTGCTCGCCCGGTGGGCCCGGCAGGGCGCGCAGCGTCCGCACCAGGTCCTGCGCGGCCTTCGTCTGCGGCTCCCGTGCCCCGGCCACCAGCAGCACCGCCCCCGTGCCGGACCCGGCGGTCGCCTCGGTCCGGGCCCAGCCCACCGAGCGCACCGACCGCTGGTCCGACACGTCGCGCTCGTAAGCCCACAGGGCCGCCGCGTCCCGCGCGGGGTCCACGTCCGGCAGCACGATCGCGAGGGTGTGGTCGGCGGGGGCGGCGAAGCCCGCGCGGATCGCGTCGGCGGTGCGGTGCGCCTCGGAACCGGCGGGCAGCACCCGGTCGTCCGACAGACCGAAGCGCACATGGGCGAACGGCGAGGCCATCAGCAGCAGGACCGCCGCGCAGACCCCGCCGAACCACAGCGGCCGCCCCGTCACCGTGCGCGCGACCCGCCGCCAGAACGGGCTGTCCGGACGCGGCGGCCCCGCCGCCCGGCCCCGGCGCAGGGCGCGCAGCGGATCCCAGCGGTCGATCCGGGTGCCGAGGAGCGCGAGCACGGGCGGCACCAGCAGCGTCGCCGCGGCCGCCGAGAACAGCGCGACGGCCATCCCCGCGCAGGCCATCGAGCGCAGGAACGGCAGCGGCAGCACCAGCAGGGCCGACATCGACAGCGCCACCGCGCAGGCGGACACCAGGACCGTGCGCCCCGCCCGGCGCGCGGTGCGCCGCACCGCGTCCTCGACGGGGTGCCCGGCCCGTAGCTCCTCCCGGTAGCGGGTGACGAGGAACAGCCCGTAGTCCACGGCCAGCCCGAAGCCGAGGGCGCTGGTGAGGTTCACCGCGAACACCGACACCGGCATCGCGTAGGTGAGCAGCCGCAGCACGGCGATCGTGCCGACGACCGAGACGGCGCCGATCAGCAGCGGCACCAGCGCGGCCACCAGCGACCGCAGCGCGAGTACGAGCAGCAGCAGGGTCAGGGGGGCCGCCACCAGCTCGGCCCGGACCAGGTCCGCCCCGCTGGAGCGCTTCGCCTCCACGCTCACCCACGCGGGCCCGGTCGCGGAGACGGTCAGCGCGCCGTGGCTGCCCGTGAGGCCCGGCACGAGCGCCTCGGCGGTGCGGGCCGCGTCCCGGTCGGCCCCCGCCAGATCGGCCGTGACCAGCGCCGCCGTACCGTCCTCGGCCCGCAGTCCCGCGTCCTCGCCCGCCCAGTACGACCGGACGCTCGCCACCCCGGCGGAGTCGGCGAGCCGCCGCGTCAGCCGCAGCCCCTCCTCCCGCGCCCGCTCCGCGTCCACGCCGCCCTCGGCCCGGACGAGCAGGACGAGGTCGGGCGCGCCGGCGCCGAAGCGGTCGGCCAGCAGCCGGTCGGCGCGCGCCGACTCCGTCCCCGAGGCGAAGTAGCCGCCGTTGGCCAGCCGCCCGGAGGCGCCCGCGCCCACCGCCGCCAGCAGCAGTGTGAGCACGGCGGCCGCCGCCGGGACCAGCCACGGGCGCGCCCGCCGCAGCCGGTCCGCCGCGGGCCCGCGAGAACGCGGAGGGGCCCCGCCACCGAGGGAAGCCGGTGCCAGGGCCGCCGCGTCGAGGTCCCCGGGGGGCGTCATACGGCCCGGAAGAACAGGACGGCGTTCTGGCCGCCGAAACCGAACGCGTTGCTGAGCGCGCCTTCCATGCGGTGCCGCCGGGGCGCCTTCGTCACCACGTCCAGGTCCATCCCGTCGTCGAGGCGGTCGAGGTTGGCGGTGGGCGGGACGATCTGCCGCTCCAGGGCCAGTACCGTGCAGGCGGCGTCGATCGCCCCGGCGGCGCCGAGCGAGTGCCCGAGGACGCCCTTGAGCGAGGTCACCGGCGGCGGGGTGCCGAACACCGTGCGCAACAGGGTCGCCTCCACCTGGTCGTTGAGGGGCGTCGAGGTGCCGTGCGCGTTGACGTGGTGCACCTCCGAGACGTCGGCGCGGGCGTCCGCGAGGGCGGACTCCAGCGCGCGCCGGGCGCCCGCCCCGTCGGGGTTGGGGCGGGTGGCGTGATAGCCGTCGCTGGACGCCCCGTAGCCGGACAGCAGGCCGCGCGCCCGGGCGCCCCGGGCGCGGGCGTCCCGCGGCCGTTCGAGGACGAGCATCGCCGCGCCCTCGCCCAGGACGAAGCCGTCACGGTCGGCGTCGAACGGCCGGGACGCCCCGGCCGGGTCGTGCCGGCGCTGCGAGAGCGCCCGCATCCGGTGGAAGGCGGCCGAGGCCATGGGCACCCGGGCGCACTCGGTGCCCCCGGCGAGCGCGATGTCGCAGGCGCCCGAGCGCAGCAGGTCGCGGGCCACGCCGATGGCCGTCGCCCCCGAGGCGCAGGCGGTCGACGTGGTCAGGCACGGCCCGAGTGCCTGGAGGTCCGTGGAGACCTCGCCGGCGGCCATATTGGGCATGGACCGCGGCAGGGCGGTGGGGGAGATGGCCTCGATCCGGCCCTCGGCCAGGTGCTTGTACTCCTGGGGCCAGCAGTCGCCGCTGTTGCTCCCCGCGCCGATGACGACCGCCACCCGGGCGCCGTCCCAGGACGCGGGGTCCAGCGCGGCGTCGGCGACCGCCTCGCGCGCGGCGACGAGCGCCAGGTGGATGAAGCGGTCGCTGCGCCAGGTGATCCGCCGGCCCAGCAGCTCCCCGCCGTCGAAGCCGGGCACCCGGCAGGAGAAGTCGACCGGCAGCCCGGCCAGCTCGTCGTCGTACGCGCCGAGGCCCACGCCCGCGCACAAGCCGTCCCAGGTCGCCTCGCGGCCGATGCCGGCCGGGGTCACCATGCCGATCCCGGTGACCGCGACCTCCCGTTCGCTCACCGTCCCGGCCGGGCCGGCGCGGCGGACGGGGCCCCGCCCTGCGGCTGGGCGCCGATGCCCGCCCGCAGCAGCCGCTCGACCCAGGCGGCCGTCCCGCCGAGCGTGTCGTCGGCGGGCGCCTGGTCCAGGGGCCGCTCGAGGTGGTCCTCGAGCAGTGTCACCAGCTCGATCTTGGCAAGCGAGTCGATGCCGAGCTCCTCGAAGGTCGCGTCCGGGGCGATCTGCTCCCCGGGGACGCCGAAGTGGTCGGTGAGCAGACGGGTCATCAGGTCGTACGCGGTTTCCATCGATCGTTCTCCTCGATCGGGACCGGACATCGGGACCGGGCTCCGGACACCGGGCAGCAGACATATCGTTCGTCTGATGCCATAGGCCTCTTTTCCGGTTGATTGGTGCGCAGCAGCGTCCCACCGGCGACGGGCCCGGCCACCGGCGACACGCGCGCGGCCCAGGGGCGAGTCACCCGTCCTGCCGACCGGACGGGCGACGTGGGGGCGGCCCCGCGGCGGCCTTGCGGCGGGCCCGCGGAGGGCCGGAAAACCCGGGGCGCCCCGGCCCCGCGCGATGGCATGCTGTGGGGCGTGAACGGTCCCGTGATCTTTGTCAGCGTCGCCCCTGAACTGCGGCTTTTCGTATCCGTCGAGCGCCGGGCGGCGGCCGCGCCGGTGGTCACCGACGGCGTCTCCACCCTCGGGCATGTGGTGGAGTCCCTCGGCGTCCCGCTCACCGAGGTGGGCCGGCTGCTCGTCGACGGGCGCCCGGTGCCGGTCTCGCACGTGCCGGCCGAGGGGGAGCGCGTGGAGGTCCGGGCGGTGTCCCGGCCGCAGGAGGTGCCGGGGGCGCCGCTGCGGTTCCTGCTGGACGTACACCTGGGGACGCTCGCCCGCCGGCTGCGGCTGCTGGGCGTCGACGCGGCGTACGAGAGCGAGGACATCGGCGACCCCGCGCTGGCCGCGCTCTCCGCCGCCGAGCGCCGGGTGCTGCTCTCCCGGGACCGGGGGCTGCTGCGCCGCCGGGAGATCTGGGCCGGCGCGTACGTCTACAGCGACCGGCCGGACGAGCAGCTGAGGGACGTCCTGGGCCGGTTCGCGCCCCGGCTGGCCCCCTGGACGCGCTGCACCGCCTGCAACGGCCCGCTCCAGGACGCCGACAAGGACGCCGTCCGCGAGCACCTGGAACACGGGACGCGCCACACCTACGACGTCTTCGCGCAGTGCGTGACCTGCGGCCGGGTCTACTGGCGCGGCGCGCACCACACGCGGCTGGAGGCGATCGTCGACGACGCGATGCGCGAGTTCGGCGCCGCCGCGGCCTGAGGGGATCCCGTGTCCGGTGTCGCAATCGGGCCGCCTGGTGCACGCTGGAGAGGTAGCGGACAAGGGGCGGGCCAGGAGGTGGACGCCATGACTCAGGTAGCCGGCATGCACGTCGACGTCGAATTCGACGAGGTCGACAAACGAACCCGGGCGGCCGCGCTGCTCAGACTCCCGGACGGCACCGAGATCCGGGCCAAGGGCAAGGCCGTCAGGCATCCCGACGACCCCGAGCAGCAACGGGTCGGCGAGGAGGTCGCGGCGGCGCGGGCTCTGAACAAGCTGTCCCGGGAGCTGCTCGACAAGGCCGGGCACGACATCGAAGAGGTCACCCACATCACGGCGCACCCGGCGATGTGAACCCCACCCCGGGGCTTGCTCCGGGGTGAATCCCAGTCCCGCTCCCGCGCCGTACACCTGGGAAAAGTGGGACAAAGAGTAGCTTTTCCCTGTGCTCAAGGGATTCAAGAACTTCGTCATGCGCGGTGACATCGTCACCGTGGCCGTCGGCCTGATCATCGCGCTGGCGTTCTCCACGCTGATCAAGGCGTTCACCGATTTCGTGGTCAACCCGGTCATCGCCCGGCTCCAGGGCGGCCACGGCATGGGGCTGGGCTGGCAGCTCGGCCGCGCGGGCAACCGAGCCACCTACCTCGACCTCGGGTCCTTCATCTCGGCCCTGATCTACTTCGTCATCTTCATGGCCGTCGTCTACTTCTTCATCGTCGTGCCCTACAAGCACGTCCAGGCGCGGCGCGGGGTCGTCGTCTTCGACGAGCCCGGATTGCTGAAGACCTGCCCGGCGTGCCTCTCGGAGGACCTTCCGGCGGCCGCCGCGAAGTGCCGGCACTGCGGCACGGACCAGCCGTCGGGCACAGCCCGCCCCGCCTGACGGGCGCCGGGCCCTTCGGCCGGGGCGGCGTCGACTTTCGTCGTACACCCGAGCGACCTTCGGCGCGTGTGCCGGGGCGGGCGGAGTGCCTAGAGTGCGGGGGTGAACGCGACATCGTGGGCCCGTGAACTGTGGGGGCGGCTGACCGACCCGGGGCTGTGGACCCGGCGCAGGCTGGTGGGGGAGTGCCTGCTCGCCGTCGCCTTCGCGCTGCTCGCGGGGCTGGCCGAGGCCGGTCACGGCTGGCCGCGGATGGCCGCCGTCGCCCTGGCGGCCGTGGTGCTGTCGCTGGTGCGCCGGGCCCTGCCGATCACCGCGCTGATCGCGACGTCGGCCCTGTCCGGGGGCACCGAGGGCGGCGCGAGCCTGCTGCTGATGGCCGTGGGCTGGTCCGCCGGGCACCGGATCGCGGGGGTGCTGCGGGCGTCGGTGGCCTTCGGCGCCTCCTTCGCGGTCTCTCTGGGCCTGAGCCTGTGGCGGGCGGAGTTCTCGCCGGCCGGGACGGTCACGCTCGCCACGGTCTTCTTCGTGGTGACAGCGGTCTTCCCCGGCCTCGCGGGCCGCTACTGGACGCAGCGGCGCACCCTGCTGGACACCCTGCGGCTGCGCAACGCCCAGCTGCTGCGCGAGCGCGAGATGATCGCCGGGCAGGCGCGGATGAGGGAGCGGCAGCGCATCGCCCAGGACATGCACGACAGCCTGGGGCATCAGCTCGCCCTCATCGCGGTGCAGACCGGCGCGCTGGAGGTGGACCGCGAGCTGACCGGCCGTCAGCGCGAGGCGGTCGGTGTGCTGCGCGAGGCGTCGGTGGCCGCCATGCGGGAGCTGCGCGAGGTCGTGGGCATCCTCAAGGACGGCGTCCCGGAGGAGGAGCAGCCGGGCTCCCGGGTGGTGGCGGGCATCGAGGGCCTGGTCGAGTCCGCCGTGGCGGCGGGCATGAAGGTGACCCTGGAGCGCTCGGGCGACCCCCGCCCGCTGGCGCCCGCCACCGACCACGCCGGATACCGCGTCGTCCAGGAGGGCCTGACCAACGCCGCCAAGCACGCCCCGGGCGCCGCCATCGCCGTCGGCGTGCGCTACGAGCCGGACGCGCTGGTGGTGGAGGTGGCCAACGGCCCGGTGGCCCTGAGCGTCGCGACGGAACCCCGGCCGGACACGGTCAGCGGGGGAGAGGGGCTGACCGGGCTGCGGGAACGGGCCCGGCTGGTCGGCGGCATGGTGTTCACCGGCCCCGGGGCGGACGGCGCGGGCTTCCGGCTCGCGGCCGTGCTGCCCTACGACGCGGCGGAGTCGAGGGAGGCCCGGGGGAGCGCGGACGACACGACCTTCGTCGGCGGCGCGGACGACTTCCGGCGGCAGTCCTGGGCGGGGACCCCGGGCGAGGGTGGAGCGGTCATCGACCGGCTCGACCCTCGCGAGGAGTTCAAGGACATCATGGGTACGAAGAAGAGCAACGGCTGCCTGCTCGGCTGCGGAATCGCGCTGCTGCTCCTGGTGGCCCTGGTGGTGGCGGCCGTCTTCACCATGGGCAAGGTCATCGACGAGGCCGACAAGGGCATGATCGACCCGAGCGTCTATCAGTCCGTCAGGGTCGGCGACCCCGAGCAGGACGTCCGGGAGAAGCTGCCGTCCGGCAAGTCCTTCTTCACCTCCGACGCCAAGGACAAGATACCGGCCGCCCCCGCCGGGACCAGCTGTCTGACCCTGCTGTCCACCGACGACTCCCGGGGGCTGTCCGTCGACACGGTTTACCGCTTCTGCTTCAAGGACGGCAAACTGTCCGACAAGCGCGAGTTCCACGTCAAGAGCTAGCGAACAGCACACCATCCCAGGAGAAGACACCGGTGATCCGCGTCCTCATCGCCGATGACGAGCCGCTCATCAGGGCCGGCATCAGGATGATCCTCACGTCCGCCGACGACATCGAGGTCGTGGCGGAGGCGGTGAACGGACGGGAGGCCGTCGAACTGGCCCGGCGGCACCGGGTGGACGTCGCGCTGCTCGACATCCAGATGCCGGTCCTCGACGGCCTGACGGCCCTCGGCGAACTGGGCCGCCACGCCCCCGGCGTCCGGGCGCTGATCCTCACCACCTTCGGCGAGCCCGACAACGTCCTGCGTGCGCTGCGCCAGGGCGGGGCCGGCTTCCTGCTGAAGGACTCCGCGCCGGGCGAGCTGATCGGGGCCGTCCGGGCGGCAGCGGCGGGTGCCGCCTATCTCTCCCCCGCCGCCACCCGGCACGTGGCCGACTCGCTGGCCGCCGGCCCCGTCGCCGCCCGGGGCGAGGAGGCGCGGCGGCGCGTGGCGGAGCTCAGCGAACGGGAGCGCGAGGTGCTGGCCCTGCTCGGCGAGGGGCTGTCCAACGCCGACGCCGGGCGCAGGATCCATATGAGCGAGGCCACCGTGAAGACGTACGTCAGCCGGATCCTCGCCAAACTTGGCTGCGAGAACCGGGTACAGGCCGCCCTGCTGGCCCGGGACGCGGACCTGGGGGCATAGGACGCCGCCCGCCATAAGAACTCCGGCAAGAACGGCTTTCAACAAAAGAAACAGAGGTTTCGCGCCACATTCACCTGACATGTGGTGAGCGCAGGGGTAATTCTGCGATATCTTCTATGGCGTTCCCTCGTGACCGAGCGTCAGACACCGACGCCGGAGCGACGTCGAGAGCGGTAAGGCACGCCTCTCGCGGAACAGACCGGCACCGGCACGTGGCGAGCGCATCGCACTCCTCGCCGCGGCTTCGCCATGCCCGGGACACCACCCCTGTCCGTATCACCTAGGCAAAGGCCGCATGTCCGTTCACCCGCTATCGGACCTCATACGTTTCACCCGCCGGAACTCCCCCTTCTACGCGGAGCTCTACGCCGGCCTCCCCCCGGAGGTCCGGCACCTGACCGACCTGCCCGTCGTGGACCAGAGCGCCTTCTGGGCGGCCAACACCCTCGACGACAACCAGGTGCTGACCGCGCCCCTGAGCGAAGCCGTCGTCTACAAGACCGGCGGCACGACCGGCGCCCCCAAGTTCTCCTGCTTCACCCGCGAGGAGTGGCGCGACTTCGTCACCGCCTTCGGCGGGGGACTCGTCGAGGCGGGGCTGCGCCCCGGCCACCGGGTCGCCGACCTCTTCTACGCGGGCGAGCTCTACGCCAGCTTCCTGTTCGTCCTGGACTCGCTCGCCCACGCGCCCGTCGACAACGTCCGGCTGCCCATCGGCGGCGGCGCCCCCCTCGAGACCACCGTCCCCACCCTTGAGGACCTCGGCGCCCAGGTGGTGGCGGGCACCCCGACCACCCTGTGCCGGCTGGCCGAGCACCTGATCGCCACGGGCCGTCAGCTCCCCGCCGTGGAGCTGCTGTTCTTCGGCGGCGAGGCGCTCTTCTCCGACCAGCGGCGCCTGCTCGCCGCCGCCTTCCCCAACGCCGAACCGCGCTCCCTCGGCTACGCCAGCGTCGACGCCGGCCTCCTCGGCCGCCCCGTACCCGGCCCCGACCCCCGGGTGCACCGCGCCTTCACCCCGCACACGATCGTCGAGATCCTCGACGAGACCACCGGGGAGCCCATCCACGAGCCCGGCCGCCCCGGCCGCGTCGTGGTGACCCAGCTCTTCCGCCGCCTCATGCCCGTCATCCGCTTCCCCGCCGGCGACCGCGCCGAATGGACGGACACCGGGGCCGGGCACTTCCGCATCCTCGGCCGCGCCGAGGAGGGCGTCCGCGTCGGCCCCGTCTCCCTCTACTCGCAGGACGCGCTCGACGCCGTCGCCGAGGCGGACACCGACGGCCGCGTGACGGGCACTCAGCTCGTGGTGCGCCGCCGCGACGGCCGCGACGGCCTGGTGCTGCGCCTGGCCACCGCCCCCGGCGACGACGACCCCACGGGTCTGGAACCCCTCGCCAAGACCGTTGTCGAGCGGCTGAACACCGTCCGCCCGCTCTACCCCGACAGCGTGGCCGCCGGCTTCGTCCACCCCCTGACCGTGGAGTGGGCCCGCCACAGCGACCTCGTCGTCAACTCCCGCTCGGGCAAGCTCGTCCGGGTCATCGACGAGAGGCCCACCGCATGACCGCCGTGACCACCGACGAGGGCCGCCGCCCGCCCCTCGTCCTGCGCAACCGCGCCTTCGGCACGGTCTGGCTGGCCCAGGTACTCACCCAGGCCGCCGTGCGGATGTTCCAGGTCGGCGTCTCCTGGTGGCTGGTCGCCTACGCCGTCGCCGGCGGACGCGGCCTCGCCTCCGGGCTTTTCATGGCCGTCAGCACCCTGCCCGCCGTGGCGCTCGCGCCCGTCGTCGCCCGGGCCGTCGCCCGCTTCGCGCACCGCTCCGTGCTGCGCACGGCCGCCGGGGGAGCGGGCGTCGCCGCCGCGGCCCTCGCCTGCTGGGCGTACGCCGGCGGGCTGCCGCTCGCCGCCGCCTACGCCGCGACCCTGGCCCTCGCCGCCTGCCAGGCCTTCTTCGACCCCTGCCTGACCACCTCCGTGCCCGAACTCGTCGACGACGAGGACATCGAGGCCGCCACCGGCTTCGAACTGTCCACCCAGTCGCTGGCGAGCCTCGGCGGAGCGCTCATGGGCGCCCTGATCGTCGACGGCGCCGGAGTGGCGGGCCTCGCCGTCGGCTGCGCGAGCGCCTACCTCGTCGCGGCCGTGCTGCTCACGACCGTACGGTTCCGCACCCCGGCCGCGCCCGGCGCGGACGACGGCACGGACGTCGGCACGGAGCCGGGCGCGGACGACGGCCCGCGGTCGCTGCGGGGGATCCTGGCCGGGCTGCCGTTCGTCCGCCGGATCCTGCTCTGCTTCACCGCGGCCAACCTCTTCACCACCGCCGTCTTCGTCGTCATCCCGCTGTACACCAAGTCCGTCCTGGCGGACGGCGGTTCCACCGTCGCCCTGCTGGAGGCGTCGCTGGGCGTGGGCACGCTGATCGGCTCGTTCACCGGCGCCCGCGTCCCCGGCCGGCCCACCACCCTCGGCGCGTGGCTGCTGACCCTGATGGCCCTGGCCCTGGCCGCGCCCGGCCTGTTCGCGAGCCGGTTCGTCATCGCGGGCTGCCTGGTCGTCGCGGGCTGGTGCGTCGGTGTCATCGGAGTGCGGTTCGTGGCGCTGTTCCAGCGGCTCGTCCCCACCGCCGACAAGCCCGGCTTCTTCGCCGTGATGCAGGCCGTGCTCGGGGCGACCTTCCCCCTGGCCTCGCTGCTGTTCGGCCTGCTGGGCGACCGGCTCTCCCCGCAGACCCTGTGCCTGATCCAGGCGGCCGGACTCCTCCCCGCGGCCTGCGCGCTGGCCCTGCTGCGGGACCCGGACACCGACGCCGGGGCCGACGCCGACGAGGCCCCGCAGGCCCGTACGTCCCACCCGACCGAGCCCGTGGCCACCGGAGGACAGCGATGACCTTCACGATCGACCGGGCCACGCCCGCCGACATCGCCGAACTGCGCCAGCTCTACTACGCCGTCTACGGCCCGCACTACCCCACCGCTCTGGGCACCGACCCCGCCGAGATGTCCCGGCTCATTGCCGACCCCCACACCCTCTGGCTGGTCGCCCGGCACCCCGGCTCCGGCGGGCTCGCCGCGTCGGCTGCCATCCACGGCGAGGCCGGCAGCCGTGTCGGCCGGCTGGAAGGGCTCGCCGTCCACCCCGAGCGCCGCTCCGGCGGCCTCGCCCACGCCCTGACCGACGAGCTGTGCCGGAGGACGCTGGACACCGGGAGCCTGGACTCCGTCTACGCCACGGTCCGCACCGTCAGCGTCGGCCCCCAGCGCGTCGTGTCCCGCAACGGCTTCCGCCCCATGGGCGTCCTGCCCAACGCCGTGGACCTCAACAGCCGCGAAAGCCTCGCACTCTACGCGCGTCACTCGCCGGGGGTGCTGGACCGTCGCCTCCCCGTCGCCGAGGTCCCCACCCCGCTCGCGCCCCTCCTGCGCACCGTCGGCGCGAGCCTCGGCACCGACTACGGGCACACCCGCTTCACCGCCCCGAAGACAGCGCCCGCCCGCACCACGAGGGCGGCGCGGCTGGAGATGATCGAGGCACCCTCGTTCGTCCGCCGCCGCTTCCACGAGCGCTTCCCCGACAACGAGCGCTGGTTCTACCCGCTGCACACCCCCAACGCGCTGCTGGCGTCCGACGACGACAGCTTCGAGGTCTACGCCTACCTCAACCGCACCGGGCGCTACTGCTCCCTGATCGCCGCCGCGCCCGACCCGGCCGCGGCCGCCGACTACCTGGAGCCCATCACCCGGACCCTCACCCGCGCGGGCGCCGGTTATGTGGAGGCCCTGGTGCCGCTCTCCGAGCACGGAGCGCTCTCGGCCTTCCTCGCCCAGGGCTTCATCCCCAGCGCCCTCTACCCGGCCATGCGCCCCGAGCCCGACGGCGACGGCTTCCACGACTACGTCGTGATGTCCCGCACCGCCGAACAGATCGACTTCCGCGAAGTGGTCGTCGACGCTCCCCTCCAGCCGTTCCTGGACGCCTACGCGGCGGCCTGGGCGTCGACCTACCTGCCCACCCTCGAGGTTGCCTCATGACATCCGTCAATCCCCATCTCGCACCCGTCGACGTCCCCGACCCCGCGCTGCTGCCGCACGTCCAGCGCCTGTGCGACCTGACCGACCCCTACACCTCCGGCCCCGCCGAGGAGGAGCTCTTCGCCGCCGCCATGGCGGAGATCCACGCCTGGCACACCGAACGCTCCCCGTTCTTCGGCTCGCTGTACCAGGGGACCGCCCCCGAGGAGCCCTACCGCGCGCCCCTGGTGCACGCGAACTTCTTCAAGCGGCACGAGGTCCTGTCGATCCCGCGCGACGACGTCCACCTCCACCTCACCTCGTCCGGCACCACCGGGCAGAAGTCGCAGATGTTCTTCGACGAGTGGACCATCCGCTCCGCCCAGCGCATGGTCGCCCGGATCTTCGAGCGCAACGGCTGGATCACCCCCGACCAGCCCGTCAACTACCTCCTCTACAGCTACGAGCCCGCCCCCGACCTCAAGCTCGGCACCTCCTTCACCGACAACTACCTCTGCGACTTCGCCCCCGCCCGCCGGGTCGAGTACGCCCTCCGCCACACCGGCGGCGGCCACGAGTTCGACCCCTTCGGCTACGTCGCCGCGCTGCTCCGCTACGCCGAGGAGGACGTACCCGTCCGCATCCTGGGCTTCCCCGCCTTCCTCTGGTTCACCCTGGAGCGGATGCGGGCCATGGGCCTGCCGCCCCTGAACCTCCCCGAGGGCTCCCTGATCGTCCTCGGCGGCGGCTGGAAGGGCCACACCGACCAGCAGATCGGCAAGCACGAGCTGTACGCCCGCGTCACCGAACAGCTCGGCGTCCCCTCCGAGCGGATCCGCGACACCTTCGGCTCCGTCGAGCACTGCATTCCCTACATCGAGTGCTCGCACCACAACCTCCACGCGCCCGTCTGGTCCCGTGTGTTCATCCGCTCCACCCGCACGCTGGAGCCGCTCGGATACGGCGAGCGGGGCTACCTCCACCTGGTCTCCCCCTACATCACCTCCGTCCCCGCGCAGAGCGTCGTCATGGGCGACCTCGCCTCCCTCCACCCCGGCAGCGACTGCGGCTGCGACCTGGACACCGACTGGTTCACCATCCACGGCCGCGCCGGAGTGAGCCGCAACAAGAGCTGCGCCGTGGCCGCCGCCGAACTGATGAAGGGCATGTCGTGACAACCGAGACCAATCCGCACTACTGGCAGGGCGCCTTCATCGACGACGAGGAAGCCGGCCGGCGCCTCGCCACGCTGCCCACCGCCGTCGAGGACACCCTCGCCGAGCCCCTGGACACCGAGACCGTCCTCGCCGCCTGCGACGCACTGTCCACCGCGCTCCTCGACCCCGCCCACCCCACGTACGCCCGGCTCGCCGCCCACCTGCCCGAGGGCGAGGACGGCACCCTCCTCGCCGAACTCGGCGCGTTCCTCGGCCGACCGGAACTCACCCGCAAGCTCCGCAGCGAACTCGGCGGCGCCGCACCCCAGCGGCTCAACCGCCCCGACGCCAAGGACACCGTCTACGAGGCCTGGGCGCCCATCGGCCTCGTCGCCCACATCGCCCCCGGCAACGCCGCCTCCGTCGCGCCCCTGAGCCTCGTCGAAGGACTGCTGGCCGGCAACGTCAACATCCTCAAGACCTCCGGCGCCGACACCCTCCTCGCCCAGCACCTCCTCGCCGAACTGGCCGCGCTGGACGAGAGCGGAGCCATCGCCCGGCGCGTCATCGTGCTGCGCTTCCCCTCCTCCCGGCAGGAGTGGCTGCGCCTGATGTGCGCGCCCGCCGACGCCGTCGCCGTCTGGGGCGGCGAGGCCGCCGTCGAGGGCGTGGCCGCCCATGTGCCGCCCGGCTGCCGCCTGGTGGAGTGGGGCCACAAGATCTCCTTCGCCTACCTCGCCCGCGACGCCTGGCAGGACGAGGCGACCCTGGCCGCCCTCGCCGCCGACGTCTGCCTGCTGGAACAGCAGGCCTGCTCCAGCCCCCAGGTCGTCTACCTCGACACCGACGACGACAAGGAGGTCCTCGCCTTCGCCGAACGCCTCGCAGGCGCCCTCGCCACCATGCCCCCCGGCCCGTCCACCGACGAACTGGGCACCGCCGAACAGGCCGAGCTCACCACCACCGAGCTCATGGCCCGCCTTGAGGAGCATCTCGGCCTCACCCGCGTCCATGTGGCCCCCGACGGCTCCTGGCGCGTCATGGCCGACACCCGCCCCGCGCTCACCGCCTCCCCGCTGCACCGCAGCGTCTGGGTCAAGCCCCTGCCCCGGCAGCGGATGCTCGCCACGCTGCGCCCCATGCGCCGCTACCTCCAGACCGTCGGCATCGCCGGCACCCGCACCGACGTCGCGGAGCTCTCCCGCCTCGCCCTGGCCGCCGGCGCCACCCGCGTCACGCCCGTCGGCGGGATGCTGGCCAGCTACGCGGGCGAGCCCCACGACGGCGTCTACGCGCTCCAGCGCTACAGCCGCCGCGTCGCCGTCCAGGCCGACGAGCGCTTCGCCACCGTCGCCTGCCTCGACGACCTGGTCCGCCCGGCCGCCCTCCCCGAGCCGAGCGGGCCGCTGCTCGACAAGGCCGCCGTCCAGGAGCTCAACCGCTCCGTCGACCGGCGCGACGCCGAGCTGTACTTCCGCAGCGGCGGCAGCACCGGCACCCCCGCCCTGTCCCTGTTCACCTACGACGACTACGACACCCAGATGAGCGCCGCCGCCCGCGGCCTGCTCGCCGCCGGGTACGACCCCAAGCACGACCGCACCGCCAACCTCTTCTACTGCGGCGGCATGTACGGCGGCTTCATCAGCTTCTTCTCCATCCTGGAGCGGCTGGGCGGCACCCAGATGCCCATCGCGGCCGGCCCCGACCACCGCGCCACCGCCGAGGCCCTGGTCGCCCACGAGGCGGACACCCTCTTCGGCATGCCCTCCTACCTCTGGCAGCTCCTGCACGACCAGAGCGACCTGCTGCGCTCCTACGGCGGCATCCGCAAGATCTTCTACGGCGGGGAGCACTTCACGGCCGAGCAGCGCCGCGTCCTCGCCGAGAACTTCGGCATCGAGACCATCCGCTCCATCACCTACGGCAGCACGGACCTCGGCCCGCTCGGCTACCAGTGCGTGGAAAGCGCGGGCGGAGTCCACCACCTCCACGCCGACCTCCACACGCTCGAAATCCTCGACGTCGACGCCGACCGGCCCGTGGCACCGGGGGAGACCGGCCGCCTCGTCTTCACCACCCACGCCCGGCGCGGCCAGCGCCTCGACCGCTACGTCATCGGCGACCTCGGCCGCGCCGTCCCCGGCCGCTGCCCCTGCGGCAACCACGCCCCGCGCTTCGAACTGCTCGGCAGGCTCGGTGACGTGATGCGCGTCGCGACGTACTTCCTCAACCACCGGCGGTTCGTGACCATCGCCGAGGAGGACCTCGGCTACGCCGGGGAACTCCAGGTGCTCGTCGAGAACGGCACGGCCCGCGAGCGCCTCACGGTACGGGTGGAGCACTCGGCCGACCCGGCCGCCCTGCGCACGGCCTTGCTGGCCGGCTACCCGGAGCTCCGCTCGGCGGTGGAGGAGCGGCTGCTCGACGTCGAGATCGAGACGGTCGCGACCGCGGACTTCGCCCGCACGGCGACGACCGGGAAGCTCCGGTCGGTGGTCGACCGCCGACAGTAGGCGAGGGGCCTGCGGCGCTCACCCCTGTCCCGCCCCTTCCCGTTTCTTTCAGGGGCTTCGCCCCCGAACCCCCACCCGGGGGTGCGAGGGGGCGGAGCCCCCTCGGAAACGGTGAAAGGGTGGGACAGGGGCAACACCCCCCTCACTCGCCCAATCCCGCCTCTTCCAGGTCCAACGACCGCTGCACCCTCCTCCGTGTCATATCGCTGATGCGATTCCCCTCGTACAACCGCCGCAGCTCCGCGCTCTCCGCCGCTATCACCGCCCGCCGCAGCTCGCGGTAATCGGTCGCCGAGAATCCGTCGTCACCACGATCCGCGTCCGCCTGATCCAGCTGCGCCAGCAACCCCCGCCGCAGCTGGTCGACGACGGTCGTGGAGGCCGCCTCCAAGGACTCCAGCTCGTCCAGGCAGTCCAGCCCCGCCTTGGCGAGCGCCGCCCGGCAGCGGGCCTCCTCGTGGGCGGTGTGCTCGGGCTCGAGCGCGATGCCGGACCAGCGGACCACCGGGGCCAGGGTGAAACCCTGGAGGACGAGCGTGAGGACGACGACGCCCGCCGTGAGCACCAGGAGCAGCGGACGGTGCGGCAGCGGCCCGCCCCCCTCGACCGTGAGCGGGATCGACAGCGCGGCGGCCAGCGGCATCACCCCCCGCGTCCCCGCCCACGACACCACCGCCGGGACGCGCCAGGACACCCGCCCGTCGCCCCGCCGACGCTGCGTCAGCAGGGACAGCGGCAGGACCCCGAGCAGCCGTGTCGTCAGGACCGTGCCGGCCATCGCCAGCACCCCCAGCGGCCAGTCGTCCCCGGCGGAGCCGAGTTCGTGGACGAGCGCCGGCAGCTCCAGCCCTATGACGGCGAAGACCACACTCTCCAGCAGGAAGACCACCGTGCCGTAGACGGCGTGCACCTGGAGCCGGAGGGCCGCGTTCGTCAGCCGGTGGCCCGTGCTTCCCAGCACCACGCCCGCCACCACCACCGCGGTGACCCCGGACGCCCCCAGGTCCTCGGCGAGAACATACGCCGCGTAAGGCGTCACCAGCGCGACGACCGTCTCCAGCACGGGATCGGCCGTGCGCCGCCGGATCAGCGCCGCGACCCCCGCCACCGCGCCGCCGATCAGCACCCCGCCACCGCCCAGGAACAGGAACGCGCCGCCCGACGCCGCCGGGGAGACCGCGCCCGCCGTCACGGCCGTGGCGACGGCGACTTTGAACAGCACCAGCGACGTGGCGTCGTTGAACAGGCTCTCCGCCTGCACCAGCACCTGCACGCGCGGCGGCAGCGACAGCCGGCGCCCCAGCGCCGTGACCGCCACCGGGTCCGTACTGGCCAGCACCGCGCCGAGAACGAACGCCGTGGTGCCGCGGAGCGGGGTGACGGCGGCGGCGACCACGCCCACGGCCGCCGCGGTGGCCAGCACCAGCCCGAAGGCCAGCACGGTCACCGGCCGCCACACCGGCCGCAGTTCGCGCCACGATATTTCCTCGGCCGAGGCGAACAACAGAGGCGGCAGCACCACGACGCTGATCGTCTCCGGGGCGACCCGGATCGCGGGCACCCAGGGCAACGCCCCGATCAGCACCCCGCCCACGACCAGCAGCGACGGCGCGGGAACCCGCCAGTGCCGGGCGCCCGTGGCGATGAGCGTGGCGAAGGAGACAAGGAGGAGAACAGCGGTCAGAGCGGTCACGTGAGGTTTCCCGTCGACACGGTGGAGCGGCTCGCGCCGCACTGCCGCCGACCAGGCTTCCCGGCACTCCCGGAAGAAATCCACCGGCTTGCGCCCGCCCCCCGCCCCGCCCTCACCCCGCTTGTGACCTGCCGAAGTCAGGAACGCGTCAACGTCCGTCCCCGCACCTCCGCCCACGGCCCGGATCGGCCGACGATGGCCATGTACCCCTCCGCACCGGGCGATTTCGACCCGCCCCCGACAGAAGGAACACCCATGGCCCAGGCCGGCGCTCCGCCTGAAACTCCGGGCCCTCGCCCCGGCAGACTGAAGGTCTTTCTCGGCGCTGCCCCCGGAGTCGGCAAGACGTACCGCATGCTGGACGAAGGATGGCGCCGCGCCCTGCGCGGCACCGATGTCGTGGTGGCCTACGCCGAGTGCCACCACCGCCCGCACACCGAGGAGATGCTCGCGGGACTGGAGGTGCTGCCGCGTCTCCACCGCGACCACCGGGGCATGGAGTTCACCGAACTCGACCTCGCCGCCGTGCTCGCCCGCCGTCCCGCCGTGGTCCTCATCGACGAACTCGCCCACACCAACGTGCCCGGCACCGGCAACACCAAGCGCTGGCAGGACGTCGAGGAACTGCTCGCCGCGGGAATCGACGTGATGACCACCGTCAACATCCAGCACCTGGAATCCCTCAGCGACGTCGTCGAGAAGATCACCGGGGTGCCGCAGCGGGAGACCGTGCCGGACGACGTCGTCCGCCGCGCCCACCAGATCGAGCTCGTCGACATGGCCCCCGAGGCACTGCGCCGCCGCATGGCCCACGGCAACATCTACGCCCCCGAGAAGATCGACGCGGCGCTCTCGCACTACTTCCGCGTCGGCAACCTCACCGCCCTCCGCGAGCTGGCCCTGCTGTGGCTCGCCGAACGCGTCGACGAGACCCTTCAGCGCTACCGCGCCGAGCACGGCATCGGCGGCGTCTGGGAGACCCGGGAACGCGTCGTCGTCGCGCTCACCGGCGGCCCCGAGGGCGACACCCTCATCCGCCGGGCCGCCCGGATCGCCGCCCGCTCCTCCGGCGGCGACCTGCTGGCCGTGCACGTCACCCGCAGCGACGGGCTCGCCGGCGCCTCGCCCGCCGCGCTGGCCGGGCAGCGCCGGCTCGTCGAGAGCCTCGGCGGCACCTACCACACGGTCGTCGGCGACCAAGTGCCCACCGCGCTCATGGACTTCGCCCGCGCCGAGAACGCCACCCAGCTCGTCGTCGGCGTCAGCCGCCGCGGCCGGCCGGCGCGCGTTCTGGCCGCGCGCGGCGTGGGCGACAGCGTCGTCGAGATGTCCGGCGACATCGACGTCCACATCGTCACCCACGAGCGCGCCGGCCGGGGGTCCGGCCCGCCCGTCCCGGGCAGCGGCCTCTCCCGCGTCCGCCGGATCTGCGGGCCCGTGGCCGGGCTGCTCCTGCCCTTCCTGCTGACCGCGGGCCTGCGCGCGGGCGCGGCCGCCGAGGCCCTCGGCCTCAACCTGACCAGCGAGGCCCTGCTCTTCCTCGTCGCCGTCGTCGGAGTGGCCTGCATCGGCGGGGTGGTCTCCGCGCTGCTGGCCTCCCTGACGGCCTCGCTCCTGCTCAACTACTACTTCATCCCCCCGGCGGGCCGCTTCACCATCCACGGCGCCAACAACATCCTCGCGCTCGTCGTCTTCGCCCTCGTCGCCGCCACCGTCGCCGCCGTCGTGGACCGCTCGCTGCGCCTGAGCCGGCGCGCCGCGAGCGCCACCGCCGCGGCCGAGACCCTGTCCTCGCTGGCCGGCGGCATCCTCCGGGGCGAACAGGAGGTACCCGACCTGCTGGAGCGCACCCGCCGGACCTTCGGCATGGAGTCGGCCGAGCTGCGCCCCCGGGCCCGCGACCGCGAGGCCGCCCCCGCCGCGGCCCGCGACGGCTCAGGGCGCGCCTCGGCCGAGGAGATCAGGACGCCGATAGGGGAGGACGCCGAACTCGTCCTGCGCGGCCGGGCGCTGCCCGCCTCCGATCGCCGGGTGCTCGCCGCCTTCGCCGCCCATCTGACGGCCGCCGTGGAGCGCGCCCGGCTGGCCGAGGCGGCTGCCGAGATCGAGCCGGTGCGGGCCGCCGACCGGATGCGCACCGCCCTCCTGGCCGCCGTCAGCCACGACCTGCGCACCCCGCTCGCCAGCGGCTGGGCCGCCGTCAGCTCCCTGCGCAGCCGGGAGGTCGACTTCTCGCCCGAGGACCGCGAGGAACTGCTGGCCACCGCCGACGAGTCGATGGCCAAGCTCAACCGGCTCGTCGACAACCTCCTCGACATGAGCCGCCTCCAGGCGGGCGCCCTGACCCTGAGCCTGCGCCCCACCGCGCTCGTCGAGGTCCTGCCCCTGGCCCTGGACAGCCTGCCGGAGGCGCCGGAGTGCCGGGTGGCCGCCCAGGACCTGGAGCGGGTTCCCGACGTCCTCGCCGACCCGCCCCTGCTGGAGCGCGTCCTGGCCAACCTGGTGGCCAACGCCGCCCGGCACTCCCCGCCGGGCCGCCCGGTCACCGTCGCGGCCAGCGTGCTCGCCTCCCGGGTGGAGCTGCGGGTCGTCGACCGGGGCCCCGGCCTCCGGCCCGCCGACCGCGAGCGCGCCTTCGCGCCCTTCCAGCGGCTCGGGGACACCGACAACACCACCGGGCTCGGCCTGGGCCTCGCGCTGTCCCGGGGCCTGACCGAGGCCATGGGCGGCACGCTCACCCCCGAGGACACCCCGGGGGGCGGGCTGACGATGGTCGTCTCCCTGCCGGCCGCCCCGGTCCCGACAGGATGACCGTCACTTCACACCGTCGGCGAGGAACGCGCGGACCTGCCGCGCCACCTCACCGTCGGACAGCAGGTCGTTGTGCTTCAGGCAGTTGGCCGTACGGGTGTTGACGGCGCCGGCCAGCGCCGTGCTCTCCACCGGGGCGATCTGCTCGTCGCACGACGACCACCAGGTGGCGTACCGGACGGAACCGGGCGTCTCGTCAACGGAGTTGAGGTTCCGTAGCACGTACGAGCCGGGCGTCATGTCGCGGCACCCCTGGTCCCACAGACGCGCACGCCCAGGCCAGGGACGTCCCGTGGTTGGGCCCGGCCGGTGACGTCCAGTGACCGACCCGGCCGGCCGCCGCCCCGCCGCCGAAGGCGAGGTACCAGCGGGTCGGCAGACTGCCCAGGCTGTGCGCCACGACGTCCACGCGCGCGGCCCCGGTCCGGGCCGGCACCTCGTCGACATAGGCCGCGAACCGGCCGGCCGTATCTCGTTCGACGACTGACCCGTGTCGTACGACCACGCATAAAGCCGGTCCTCGGGGTAGCCGTTCCGGGAGAAGTCCGCGCGCATCCCGCCCCAGACGCCCGGCCCCGCGTTCCGGCCGTGCACGAAGATCACCGGATCCGGCGGGGCGTGGCCGGCGGCGGCCCGGGGCGGTGCCACGACGAGCGGGAGGACAGGGGCCGAGAGGGACAGGAGGAGGGCCATGAGGGGTCTTCGCGGGACGCGCACGCGCGGATACCTTTCTGTTCCGGGCCCCTGACGGGGCATCGGTTCCGGGAGGGAACTGTTCCGTCAACTCGCCCGCTGTACAAGGTGAATCCGATGACCGGGTGCCGTAAAGGGCCACCCGGCGACCGAGGGGGAGCCATGCGTACGACCCGATCCACCCGGCGCTCCGGGGTGGCATTCGCCCTGCTGGCCGCGCTCACCGTCCCGGCCGTCGCCTTCGCGGCCTCCGCCGGGGCCTTCACCAAGCCCGCCGCCACGGCGGCGGACGACGCCCCGCAGACGCTCGAGGGCGGCACGTCCTCGGTCGTCGACCGGGTGGCGTCCTTCTACGGCGCCTACGTCGACGCCCGTACGGGCACGCCCGACGCCACCCTGTCCAGCGCCCTGCGCGCGCACTACCTCACCAAGGAGTTCCGCGCCCGCCTGGAGACCTGGGAGCGGAAGAACGCCACGGACGGCGTGCTCCGCGCGCAGAACACCCCGCGCGCCTGGCAGGTCACCTACGACAACAGCGGTGCCGGGCACACCTGGACGAAGGTCCGGCTGACCTGGGGCGACGAGAAGAAGCCGACGTACACCTACCTCAGTGTGCAGTCGGACCTCGCCACCAAGGCGATCTCCGACATCAAGGAGGGCACGGCGACGGGCGGCGCCGTCGACGACTGACGGACAGCCCTGCGCGGGTCCCTGCGCGGGGCCTTACGCGGGCGGGGCGGCCCGCCGGACGAACGACATCCCGTACAGGCCGCCCGGCCCGGCGCTCGCGCCCGAGACATAGGCGGTGTTCGCGCCGTGCCAGTACAGGGAGTCGACCTGGAGGGGCTCGTCCAGGAACCGCGCGGGCGTCAGCGCCACGCCCCCGAGCGGGTCGCGCTGCCGGTCGTAGGACCATCGCCGGACCTCGGACTCGCGCAGGGCGGTGCCCCAGGACATGCCCCGGTCGAGATCCGCCAGCCGGAAGCCGATGAAGGCCCCTTCCAGGGTGACCTCGCGGCGTACGGTCAGCTCGGCGGGACGGCCGTCGAGGTCGCCGGCGTAGCCGCCGTCCCCGGCGTACCAGTCGCGGTAGTCGCGGAACGGCCGGTTCTGTACGTAGCCGGGGCCCGTGCCGGAGCGGCGGAAGGACAGGGGGAAGCCGCGGCCGTCCCGCACGCCCGTCCCCGAGAGCCGGTCGGTGTCCTGGGTGTGGAGCATCAGGGCGCGCAGGGCGAGGGCGGCGGACCCGCGCAGCGCGATGCCACCGGCCAGATGCGAGGTCGCCGGGACGTCTTCAAGGCTGCCGGTGAAGGTCTCGTCCCGGTCGAGGTCGGTGAGGGTGAGATAGAGGGTGTGCCGGGTGCCGGGGGACTGCCGCACGACGACGATCCTCAGCCGCGCCCGCCGGCCGTCGTACACCCCTTCCCAGGTGCCGTGGAAGGCGCGTACGTCCCGGAAGACCCCGCCGCCCCCTCCGGCGGACCGTCCTGCTGTGACGGCGGCTGCGGCGCCCGTGCCGAGGCCGGTGCAGCTGCAGCCCAGGGCGAGGGCCGTGCCGAGGGCGGATCTGAGGGCGGTGCGGCGGGACGGTGAGGGGTGCTGCATCGGACCTCCCGGATTCCGTACGCGGAAATCTCCCGCGTCGAACGACGCCGCTCATGATGTGCGCTGTCACGCGCGCCGCACAGTCCCCGAATAAGCCGACCGAGCCGACCGAGTCTCAAGGCCTCTCGTAGCAGTCGTAGTTGCGCTGCGAGACGATCCTCCCGTCCCGGAATTCCAGGAACGTCGCGATGTGCGCGCGCAGCACATGCCCGGTGGGCAGCTCCCCCAGGGGCACGCCCAGCGTGCCCGACCAGACGACCTCCAGGGCCACCCGGTCCCCGGCCGCGACCGCGCCCGTCACCTCGAAGCGCTGCTCGGCGAGGAGGCCACGGCCCCGCTCCGCCGCGGCCAGGATCGCGGGCAGATCGCGCACGACGCCCTCGGGGAAGAGGGCGTTGGGCAGCTCGTGGTGGACGGCGTCCTCGTGGAAGAACCGGGCGAGTTCCTCGCCCGTGGCAAAGCGGGCGACGGCCTCGTGATAGCGCAGGGCCGTCTCGACATTGGGGTGCTGCGGCACGTCCGGCATGGCCCGACCATAGCGGTGCCCCGCGGCGCCGGAACGCCGCGGGGCACCATCGCCCACGGGATCCGTCAGGCGGTCTGCTCCTCGCTGCGGTCACCGCTCCAGAGGGTGTGGAAGGAGCCCTCGCGGTCGGTGCGCCGGTAGGTGTGGGCGCCGAAGAAGTCCCGCTGCC
The DNA here is from genome assembly GCF_031845785.1 of Streptomyces hesseae. Classification (NCBI taxonomy): domain Bacteria; kingdom Bacillati; phylum Actinomycetota; class Actinomycetes; order Kitasatosporales; family Streptomycetaceae; genus Streptomyces; species Streptomyces hesseae. The sequence goes on along the minus strand of NZ_JAVRFI010000002.1, from coordinate 645,616 downwards.
CCTGGGTGAGGGCGGCCGGCAGCCGCTCGGCGCGCAGCGCGTCGTAGTAGGCCAGGGCGGCGGAGAAGCCCGGCGTCGGCACCCCGCGGCGCACGGCGGTGGCGACGACCTCGCGCCACGCGTCCTGGGCCCGGCCGACCTCCTCGGCGAACTGACGGTCCGCCAGCAGGGTGGGCAGCTGGGGGTCGGTCGCGAACGCGGCGCGGATGCGGTCGAGGAAGGCCGCCCGGATGATGCAGCCGCCGCGCCAGATGGCGGCCATCGCGCCCAGGTCGATGTCCCAGCCGTACTCCTCGCTCGCCTTGGCGATCATGTTCCAGCCCTGGGCGTAGGACACGACCTTCGACGCGTAGAGCGCCTCCTCCACGCGCGCGGCGAACTCCTCGGCCTCGGTGGCGGAGAGGGGCTCGGCCGACGGACCGGGCAGACCGTTCGCCGCCTCGCGCAGCTCCTTGTGCCCGGAGACGGAACGCGCGAACACGGCCTCGGCGATCCCGGACACCGGCACCCCGAGGTCCAGCGCCGTCTGCACCGTCCACCGGCCGGTGCCCTTCTGCTCGGCCTCGTCCGCCACGACGTCCACGAACGGGCGGCCGGTGGCGGCGTCCTTGTGGGCGAGCACCTCGGCGGTGATCTCGATGAGGTACGAGTCCAGCCGCCCGGCGTTCCAGTTCCGGAAGATCTCCGCGATCCGCTCCGGCGCGAACCCGCCGACCGAGCGCAGCAGGTCGTACGCCTCGGCGATCAGCTGCATGTCGGCGTACTCGATGCCGTTGTGCACCATCTTGACGAAGTGGCCGGCGCCGTCGGGGCCGACGTGCACGGCGCAGGGGGTGCCGTCCTCGGCCTTGGCGGCGATGGACTCCAGGAGGGGACCGAGCGATTTGTAGGATTCCGCCGAGCCGCCGGGCATGATGGAGGGGCCGTTGAGGGCGCCTTCCTCGCCGCCGGAGATGCCGGCGCCGACGAAGTGGATGCCCTTGTCGCGGAGGTCCTTCTCGCGGCGGCGGGTGTCGGCGAAGTGGGCGTTGCCGCCGTCGATGATGACGTCGCCCTCGTCGAGGAGGGGCGCGAACTCGTCGATGACGGCGTCGGTGGCCTCGCCTGCCTTGACCATGATGATGATGCGGCGGGGCTTGACGAGGGAGGCGACGAATTCCTCGGCGGTCTCGGAGGGAACGAAGTCACCCTCGTGACCGTGCTCCTTGACCAGTGCCTCGGTCTTGGCATAGGTGCGGTTGTGGACGGCGACGGTGTGGCCGTGGCGTGCGAAGTTGCGGGCGAGGTTGCTGCCCATGACGGCGAGCCCGGTGACGCCGATCTGTGCGGTTGCCGTGGTGGCGAGGGTGCTGGGCATTGCGGTGGTCCACTCCTGTCGCTGTGCAGTCGAAGGCTGGTGCGGGCGTCAACACGGCAGGGCCCGGAGATCTTCCCGGGATCGGCCGTGCGGGTGACCGGGCAACAGCCCGGCCACCATCGCACGGGGCGCTCGAGGGTGACTGGGCGCGCGCTGGAGACGGTCATGGGCCAGTCACCTCGCTCGCCTGCGCGAGCCTCCGTGCCTGTGGACCTTTTGTGTGACCTGAACAAAGACGAAGCGAGGCGTGTGGTCCATCTATCCGGGCTTCGGCGTCGGCTGGGCCGGGCGGAGGGACCGCCTGGCGGTTGCGCGATGGCGGCGCTTGGGGGCGGTCCACGGCGGGTTCCGCCGGGTCCGATGCTGACTTAATGCTGACTTTGCTGACACCTAGTCAGATGTGCGGCGCGGTACCTGGCGGGCGACGTGGCGTCAGTGAAGGGTGGCGGTGATGTCGCGGCATGAGTGACGGAGGGTAATGGAGGACCTGGTCTGGCCGTGACGCTGCGGGTGGACCGGCGCCGTGTGGCTGAGAAACGGTGATTCTTGAGTTGGCGCCCCAGCCGGGTGGGTCGCCGCCGGGCTTTCGCGCCCACTCGGGTGTGCCCCCGGATGCGTTCCTCGACAAGCCCGACAGCCGGATCACCCTCCGATCGTACGGCGCCGGGGTAGACAAGACGGCCTACCGCCCCGGTGGGATCTACTCATTCGTTGACGTTGCTGACCATGAGATGGGGCGAGGCCCTCGATCGGCCATGGGGCGCACGGCGGTCAACGCCTGGAACGCCCGCCAGGCGGCGTTGCCGCGATAGGAGTGATCAATTCGCAACCGACCAGGGAGGGCTGTTCGGTGCTGGTTCGGGGCAGCCTTACGCCTCTGCGGGGGGTGTCGGTCGTGTCGCGTATCGGTGGCGCATGGCGTCGCTGGCTGCGGGACCTGCGGTGAAGACGTAGGTGTCGCTGTCGTCGAGCCGGCGGCCGGTCTTGGCGTCGACGACGACGGGTTCGACTTCCTCGCCGCTGTGCGCGTCGATGAGGATCATGCTGCGTTCGGCCGGCGTGAGGCGGGAGTTACCCCACGCGGCCAGGGCGACGATCACCGGTCGGAGGGAGTGCCCGAGTTCGGTGAGGACGTACTCGTGGCGTACGGGGTTGGCCTGGTAGGGCCGGCGCTCCAGCAGTCCGTCGGCGACGAGGGTTTTCAGCCGGGTGGAGAGCATGCTGGAGGAGATTCCCAGGCTCTCCTGGAACTGGTCGAAGCGCGTGTAGCCGTCGAAAGCGTCGTGGAGGATCAGCAGCGTCCACCACTCGCCTACGTGTTCCACCGTCGTGGACAGTGGGCACTCCCGGTCCTCCAGCCTGATCCGGCTTGCCACAGGGGCCGCCCCCTCCACTGCTGCTAAAGTCGAAGTTAGTGACTTCTACTTTAGCAGTAAGGGTGGGAGCGGTGCCTTCTGCGCCCGCACCCGGGAGCGGAGCACACCGTGACCACATCCATCAGCGAATCCCTCGAAGGCCGCCGCGCTCTGGTCACCGGCGGCACCAAGGGCACCGGAGCCGCCATCGCCCGACGTCTCGCCCAGGCCGGCGCGACCGTGCTGGTCACGGCCCGCAGCCGCCCTGACGACGTCGAGGAGAACGCGTTCATCGCCGCCGACCTGTCCAGCGCCCAGGGCGCCTCTCACGTGGCCGCCGAGGTGGACGCCCGCGTGGGAGGCGTCGATATTCTGGTCAACACCCTCGGTGGGTCCGAGGCGCCGGCCGGAGGGTTTGCCGCGCTCGGCGAGGACGACTGGGCCAGGGAACTGAACACGAACCTACTGGCCGCCGTCCGCCTGGACCGCGCACTCCTGCCGCACATGATCGCCACAGGTAAGGGTGCGATTGTGCATGTCACCTCGATCCAGCGCCGCATGCCGCTGTGGAACGGAACCCTGGCCTACGCCGCCGCCAAGGCCGCCCTGACCACCTACAGCAAGGGTCTGGCCAACGAGGTCGCTCCGCACGGCGTCCGCGTCAACACCGTCTCGCCCGGTTTCGTGCAGACTTCGGCCGCCAACAACCTCGTCGCCCGGATCGCCCACGAGGCAGACATCACGCGGGAAGCGGCGCTGGGCCGGCTCATGGACTCCCTGGGCGGCATCCCGCTGGGCCGTCCCAACCGGCCCGAGGAAGTCGCCGAGCTCGTCGCCTTCCTCGTCTCCGACCGCGCCTCGGCCATCGTCGGCGCCGAACACGTCATCGACGGCGGCACCACCCCCACCGTCTGAACCCGCCACCACCCCAAGGAGCGTCATGCACGACAAGCAGCCCCGAACGAGCACCCCGAACACCCTGCCCGAGGTGATCACCCGCTACCTGACAGCGCACCGCGCCCACGACACCGCCAGCGCAATCACGGCGTTCACCCGCGAAGCCACAGTGATCGACGACGGCAACACCTACGAGGGCACCGAGGCGATCAGGGGGTGGCTCAACCGATCGGCCACCGAATTCACCTACACCATCCACCTCACCGGCGCCCAGCAGACCGACGCAACCCACTACATCGCCACCCACCACCTCGAGGGCGACTTCCCCGGCGGGACCATCGATCTGCGTTACCGGTTCACACTCCGCGACGGCCTCATCGAACGCCTCGTCATCGAACCCTGAGACCCTGCCGGCGCCACCCGTTGCGCCTCATGCAAGAAGCCCGTTCGTTCCGGACCGCCGTTCCAGACCGCCGTACCCAGCCACCTGGCCAGCCCTCCATTTCGGGATCAGTACGTGCACACCTGAGGAATCGAGGTGAGCAACTCCGAGGCCCTGCTCAGCACAGGGTGAGGAAGATTCAAGTATCGCCATCAAGGCCAAGCGACAGGGGGCTGTCCACAGCGAGGCCTTCCGCTCGTCAGCCTTGAGGCCGCGGAGTGTCCAAAGTCCGTACAGAGCTAACAACGGTTTGACTACCATCCATTCGCCAGAGCGGTAGTCACCCGCGCGCACCAGCCTCTCTGCAAGATCGGGGCGCTGCCGCCGCAAGTACGCACGGGCCTTGAGCGCATGAGCCGGCTGGGAGGCGATCTTGATGCGATCCACGTCTTCAAGTAGTGGGATCACGTTCGTAATGTTCTCTCACGTTGTCGCGCTTTGGTCTTCGAGGATCACCGTGCCGCCGAATTCAAGCACCGACTTCGCATAGTCAGCCATCAACTGGGCCTCCGTGGGGCCGTTGCTGGTCGCACCGCCGCTGAAGATCACGCAGGCCCCATGCGCACGGTCAGCGGCGATGGAGCGGATTCCAGCACGCACTCGCCATCGGTTGATCAAGTTCGCCGTCACTTGGGGATTCCGGTACCCCAACACCACCACGGCCGCGGAGGCGCCCCCGCTACTCCCCATGAGCGCTCGAGACCAGCGCCAGTTCAACCACTCGCCCCAGGCCAGGGCTGCAACCCCAGCTATTGCCAGTCCCGTCCCTACACGCGCATGGTCCCTTGCGGGTGCTGTGGCGCCGGTGAGGGGTGGTGGCGAAGTCGCGGCACGGGTAACGGAAGGTGCCCGGTTCCGAACTCGCGGCCGGGGAGGCCGTGGATCTCGGCCGCGGCGCCGCAGGGGGAGGGGCCGCCGTAACTGTGGGCCCAGCCCGACTGGTTGCTGCCGCCGTCGGAAGAGCGGTTGGGGTGCGGCTGGTGGTTGTTGGGGCCGATGCAGCAGATGACCATGTGCAGCTGGGTGGCGCGTCGACGCCTCACCCTCTCCCCGGCGTGCGCCGCGCGAACGGCGGCTCGTAGCCCCCACCCGGGGTTGTTACTTCGTATCGGAGGTGTATCGGGCAGGTAACCGGGTGAGGCTGCCCCGGAGCCCGGCCCGTACGTGCTGCTGACGGCTTCGGGCAGACCGGAGCGTTTGACCATGGGGGAGTAACCGTGATCCGTAAGCGCACCGCAGTGATCGTCTCCGTCGCCACGAGCGGAGTGCTTCTGCTCTCCGCCTGTGGCGCGGAGGACAAGGACAGCTCCGCAGGCACCTCTTCGGCCTCCGCTCCCGCGGCGGGTCAGGGCAAGGCAGCCGGGTCCAGCCTCTCGGCCGGGCAGGGCCCGAGCTTCCTCGGCGGCACCGCGAAGATGAACAACGCCCCGCCCAGGACGGGTGACTGGGCGGTTGAGCCCGGGAAGCCGGTGATGAAGCCGGAGGCGCGGCGATGGGTGCAGCTGTCCGCCTCGAAGGCCGGGGCGCTGAACCCGGTAGTGGTCAACGGCGCGGGCTTCACCCTCTACAGGTTCGACAAGGACACCGCGAACCCGTCGAAGTCCACCTGCGACGGCGACTGCGCGTCCACTTGGCCACCGGTCGTCGTCGCACCGGACGGCAAGATCTTCCTCGACGGCGTCGACAGGTCGAAGGTCGGCACCGTCAAGCGGGACGACGGCAGCCTCCAGGTCACGGTCGGGGGCTGGCCCGTCTACCGCTTCAGCAAGGACACCAAGCCCGGCGAGACCAAGGGCCAGGGAGTCGGGGGCACCTGGTTCGGTGTCACCCCCGACGGCAAGAAGGCGGGCGGTGCCGACGGCGACACCGGCAGTGGCAGCCCGCGGCCCAAGCCTGCCACCAGCGTTGTCCTCTTCGACGACCGGAACTTCGGCGACCCCTCCCAGGGCCTGGCCGGCAAGGGCTGCCAGAACGTGGCCCGCGACAACGTCGCCTCCTCCCTCCAGGCCCAGGGCAGTCTGAAGATCTGGTCCGAGCGAAACTGCACGGGAAAATCCAAGATTGTCAACGGTGACGTGGCCGACCTCGCGACCATCGGCTTCGACAACGACGTCTCCTCTGTCTTCTTCGGCTGACCGGTTCGGCCGGCCGTCAGGACCCGCCGTGCGTGCGGGACCTGACGGCTGGTCCGAGGCGTTCCAGGGTGAGGGCGAAGAAGGTCATGGACGAGGACCGGCGTGGGCTGGTCGCGCTGCTCCGCATCAATCCGTCCCGCCTCCGGCATCGTGCCGGGCTTGGTGAGAGAACGCCGCTGTGGTGCTGGTCGACCATCAAGTGGGCCTTCTGTCCGGTGTCCCGGACATCCCCGTCGGAGAACTCAAGCACAACGTAGTGGCGCTGGCGCGGGCGGCGACTGTCCTCGGCATCCCGCTGGTCGTCACCACCACCGCGGCCGACAGCATGTGGGGGCCGACCACCCCCGAGCTGGTCGAGGCGTTGCCGGCCGGACAGAAGGTCATCGACCGCGGCACGGTCAACGCCTGGCACGACGACCGGGTCCGCGAGGCCATCGAGACCACCGGACGGCAGAAGGTGATCTTCGCAGGGGCGTCGCTCGAGGTGTGCGCCGCACTGCCCGCGCTCTCCGCGACGGCCGCCGGGTTCGACGCGTACGTCGCCGTGGACGCCTCCGGCACCTTCAGTCAGACCAAACGGGAGGCCGGACTGCTGCGCATGCAGCAGGCGGGCGTCATCGTCAGCGACTACGCCACCCTCATGGTGGAGGCCCTGGCCGACAACGCCGCTCCCGAGGCCGGCGCCCTCTACGCCGTCCTCGACATGCCGTTCGCCGTCCTGGTCGGCCAGATCTCCGCGGCGTACCGGGCCTAGGGCACGGCCCCGGCGAGGTACGACAAAAAGGCCGTGAATTCAGGGCGAAGGGGATGTTTACGGATCGTCCGGTCCTTTGCCGGGCCCGGTAGTCGGCGGATGACCGGCGATCGGCACGGTCAGCGCAGGGAGCGGATCGCCGGGCTCGCGGCGACCAGGCCGGCGCACGTGAGGACGGCGCCGCCACAGACCAGAAACAGCGTCGTCGTGCCGTGGGGGAGCAGGACGCCGGCAACCACTTTTAGCGGCCACTCCCCCCGCCCCAGCCCCGCTCCAGCAGGGCGAAGATCTCGTCCGCGGCGCGCTGCGGGTCGGGGTGGCGGTGGGCGACGAGGGGGGCGTCCAGGGCGAACCGGGCCAGGGCGGCGCAGGCGGCGTCGTCCTCGGGAGCACCCGTCTCCTCGGCGATGGCGCGGGCCAGGGCCGTTTCGTGGCGCATCCACATCCGGTGGGCGTACTCGCGCAGGGCCGGGGTCTCCTCCACCATGCGGGCGAACTCCGCCGGCTGCGGCCCTGCGGCATACCCGCCCGGCGGCTGGGGGATCAGGCTGTGGGGGCCCACGGCCGTGACCAGGTGCTCGCGCAGGGCCTGCGGGACGGAGACGCCGGGCGCGCGGTCGCGCACGGCGGCGACGAGGGCCGCCTCGATGTCCTGGTCGAGGTCGAAGACCAGGGCCTCCTTGCAGGGGAAGTGCTTGAAAAGCGTGGTCACCGACACATCGGCGGCGTCCGCCACCTCCTTCACGCCGACCTGGTCGTAGCCGCGGTCGAGGAAGAGCTCCAGGGCGGCGTCGGCCAGGGCCTTGCGGGTCTGGGCCTTCTTGCGCTCGCGGCGTCCGGTCGGTGCGTTCACCGGCCCACCATACCCCGGGGGCGGCCCCGCGGTTGAGTGAAGCAAAAAGTTAAGTCATTGCACTTACGTAGTGGGTGTGCTTTTGTGGGAGTGCCGCATCCGGCACGCATTCCGCACCCCCCATCGTCGAAGGAGCCATTGGTGAACGCCCATTCCGCCTGTATCGCCGTCGTCGGTGCCGGCCCCGGCGGGCTGATATGCGCCCGCATCCTGCAGGTGCACGGCTGGTCCGTCACCGTCTTCGAGCGCGAGGCGTCCCCTTCCGCGCGGACGCAGGGCGGCACGCTCGACATCCATGCCACCACCGGCCAACAGGCGCTGCGCGAAGCCGGCTTGCTGGAGAAGTTCCACGAGCTGGCACGGCCCGAGGGGGAGGTGTGGCGCCAGATCGACCCGTTCACGGCCGAGGTCCTGGTGGTCGACAAGCCCGCCGACGGTCAGGCCGGCCGGCCGGAGATCGACCGCGGGCAGCTGCGCGGCCTGCTGCTCGACTCCCTCGCCCCCGGCACCGTCCGCTGGGGGTGCCCGGTCAGCCGTGTCCTCCCGCTCGGCGACGGTACGCACCGGCTGCTGTTCGAGGACGGCACGTCGCAGGACTTCGACCTGGTCGTCGGCGCCGACGGCGCCTGGTCGCGCGTCCGCCCGGCACTGACCGACGCCGTGCCCCACTACACGGGCGTCACCTTCGCCGGAACCGGGTTCGACGACTCCGACACCCGTCATCCGGCGTTCGCCCGGCTGGTCGGCGACGGCACCATGTCGGCCCGCTCCGGCAGCAGGGCGCTGACGGCCCAGCGCAACAGCGGCGGGTACCTCGACGCCGTCGCCATGTTCCGCGCCCAGGAGGACTGGCACGTCACCGCCGGGCTCGACTTCGCCGACACCGCCGCCGTACGCTCCCACCTGCTGGCCAAGTACGACGGCTGGCACGACGACCTGCTGTACCTGCTGCGGGCCGGCGACAGGGAATTCGTCAACCGGCCCCTGTACGCCCTGCCGGTACCCCCGGCCTGGGACCACGTGCCCGGCCTGACGCTGGTCGGCGACGCTGCCCACCTGATGCCTCCGCTCGGCGTCGGCGCCAACCTCGCCCTCCTCGACGGCGCCGAACTCGCCCTGGCGCTCGTCGCCCACCCGCACCTCGACGCGGCGGTCCGGGCGTACGAGGAGGTCATGCTGCCGCGCGCGGCGGACCTGGCCGCACGCACCGCGCAGGGCCTCGACCACTTGCTGCCGCCCGAGGGCGCACCCGAGCCCGTCCCGGGGGCCAGGGGCTTCGAGGGCCACCAGGGGCCGGGCGGCTCGTAGAGGCAAGCAGAAACAGATCGGTCGGCCCACACCCGCGCCAGGCAGCGACCGGCGTGCGGTGGGGGCGGGTCGGCGAACGCCGTCCTGCCGTGCAGGATGGTCATGTTGTCGACCAGCAGGAGGTCACCGCGGCGGAGCCGCACGCGCAGGGCCATCCGCGGATCCGCCAGGACCTCGTCGAAGGCGTCCAGCGCGGCGACCTGGGCGGTGGACAGCGGGGTTCCGGGGGTGCCCGCCGAGTGTCAGTCGTCGCCGCCGTGGTGGTTGTCGTGGCCTCACAGTTGGACGGGCAGGTGGCGGGGGCCGCGGAGCATGGCGTTCTGCCGGTAGGGGGGGCGGGTCCTGGACCAGGCGGGCCGTGCCGAGGTGGGGGATCAGCGTGCCGAGTGCGGCCTGGGCCTCGATGCGGACGAGGGGGGCGCCGTAGCACAGGTGGATGCCGCTGCCGAAGCCGAGGTGCTGGTTGTCCGGACGAGTGGGGTCGAACCTGTCGGGATCGGAGAACCGCATGGGGTCGCGGTTGCCCGAGGCCAGCGCCAGTACGGCGCTGCAGGTATCGGAGCCGTGGGCTGAGGACGGTGATTCTTGAGTTGGCGACCCAGCCGGTTGGGGTCGCCGCCAGGCTGTCGCTCCCACTCGAGTGCGCCCCCGGATGCGTTCCTCGACACGCCCGACTGTCGGATCAGCCTGCCCCTCTGGCTGTGCATTCGCTCGTGCGCGTTATGTGCGGTATGGGCTGGTCTTACGAGTGATACCTCGATACTGAGATAACGCTCATGACGCTCACTTCGACGCTCGATTTAATGGGGCGTCAGTGACCGCTCTCATCCAATCGAGGCGATTCTCAGCGCACCCAGTCGTTCGGCGGCCCGCGTGGGTGCACCCGGAAGCGAGCCGCCGGTGAACGCGCGGAACCGCCCGTACGCCCCTTCGCCGGGGCCTGTACCCGCCGCGGCCGGCCCTTGCCCGCCCGCTCTCCGCCCTACGAGGTCTCGCACAGCGCCGCGTCGGCCACCTTGTACATCTTCTTGATGGCGGAGGCTTGCGAGTTGAAGGCCCCTGAGTTGGTCATGACCGACGCGTGGCGGCCGTCGGCGGTCACCACGGTCAGTGACATGTAGCCGTTGACTATGCCGTTGTGCCCCAGGGCCAGGCCGCCGCAGGGCAGGGGGCCGGCTTGCAGGCCGAGGCCCACGCCGGTGCCCGGTCCCTGGCCGACCTCCCACATCTTGCTCATTTCGGCCAGGCTCGCCTGCGACACGACCTTCCCGCCGACGAGCGCCTGATAGAACGTGGTGAGGTCCTGCTCGGTCGAGACCACCGCCCCCGCACTACTCAAGAGGGACGGTTCGAAATCCGACGTGACGTCAGTCCAGAAGACGGTCGGGCCGAGGCGGAGGACCCTGTAGCCGTGCACGTACGGGTCGGGGAGGGCGCGGGCTCCCGCCACGGGGAAGTAGGTCCGGTTCAGGCCGAGCGGCCCGATGATCCGGATCGTGATCGCCTCGCCGACCTGGACCCTCGTGATGCGCTCGATGAGCATGCCGAGGATCTGGTAGTTCGCGTTGGAGTAGATGACGGTGGTTCCCGGCGCGGCGGCCGGGGGGTGGGCCAGCCCCTGGCGTACCAGCTCGGCGAGCGTGTACGTGGACTGCTGGGGCACGTTGACCAGACTTTCCGGGATGCCGCTGGTGTGCTGCAGGAGGTGTCGCACGGTGATGACGTTGCCGTCGTAGCCGTTGCCGCCGACCACACCGGGCAGGTACCGCTCGATCGGGGCGTCGAGGGAGACCTTCCCCTCGTCGACGAGCTGCATGACCACGGCCGCGGTGAAGGTCTTGGTCTGACTGCCGGCGCGGAAGTGGTCGGTGGGCTGGACGGGCCGGTTGGCGTTGGCCAGGCCCGTGCCGGTGGTGAGGTTCCACGAACCGGTGCCGCCCCCGGCGTAGACCCCTGCGCCGAGGCCGGTTTCCACCTGGAAGGCGTTCAGCGCGGACTGTGTGGCCGCGTGGCCGTCGGCGGCCGGCCGGGCCTGCGCCGGGGCCGCCGGCACCAGCACCGCCGCGAACACCGCACCGACCGCGGCCGCCAGTCTCCGTCTGCGTATGTTCCTTGCCACTGGGTCTCCTCTACGGGTACGGACTGCTCATCGGCCTGGGCGTGAATCTGTGAGCCGCCTCGTGTCGACGCATGCCGGAGGCAAGGGAAGACCCGGACGTCCGGTCGGACCCGGGACCGCTTCGTGGGCTGAGTATGGGTCGGCTGAACGCTCGTTGTGGAGACTGTTTTTAGAAAACCTCTCTCATTGATTCCGGGCCAACCCGGCACCTGCGCCGACGCCACAGCCTGCCTTCCACCTTCGCCGTGCGGACGAGCGCGGGCACCTCACTGTTCAACACGGACACCGGGATGCCGTGCCCGGCGTCCGGGACGAAGATGCTGCGGACACTCGTCTCATCCAATCCAGTTCATGCAGGTCAGCACGGTTTCGCCGACTGAGTTCGTTGAGACAGGACAGTCAGCCGTGCTGCATCATTGGTCAAGTGCCCCGGTAGCTGGCTCGATGAGGCAAAGACGGCGAAGACTTCCTGGCCCCATAGGGTCTCGGTCAGCCGTATGCGAGGTCGCCCAGCAGATTCTTCGTCTGCTGGTGGTACAGGAGTCGCACTGCGCTGACCAGGGGAAATGCTGGTGTGCGCGGCCTCTGGGAGGGGGCTGCTCCGGAAATGGTCCGGATCTTGGTCCCGTTCGTCCGGCTCCTCGGGCTGCTGCCGCGTGTTCGATGGAGGGTGGCCAACGTCGCGAGTCGGTTGGCAGGTCAGCTGTGGCGTCGTGAAGCTGTGCTTGTTGCCAGGCGGGACGACGACAGGGCGGGGCGTACGTTTGGCGGCACCTCGAAATAGCTGCCCCGCACGAAGGGCTGTGCGACGGAGGTCGCGTCGCGCCTTGCCGAGGTCGAGGCGGATGTGCAGGGCCTGGTCGAGGCCAATCTCGAGGCGATGCTCGGTGTGCGGTTCCTGGCGAGCGAGTACAGCACGGGGCCCGTGCACGGCGGCCGGATCGACACCCTGGGGATCGACGAGAACGGCGCCCCGGTGGTCATCGAGTTCAAGCGCGCGACGGATGCCGGCGTGATCAACCAGGGGCTCTTCTATCTGTCGTGGCTCGTGGACCACAAGGCGGAGTTCGGACACTTGGTCCGCGACCGGCTCGGGGCTTCGGCCGCGGCCCAGGTGCTCTGGAGCGCGCCCAGGCTGATCTGCGTTGCCGGAAACTTCACCCGCTACGACGTGCACGCCATCCGCGAGCACCGGCGCAGCATCGACCTGGTCCGCTATCGCTTCTTCGGCGAGGACCACTTCGGCCTGGAATCCGTCGCATCCGTCGCCGCCCAGACGCTGGTCCCGCGCGCTCGCTGCGTGAGTGAGACCAGAGCGCCCGGTGCTCGTGAGGCCGTGGGGGCGATGGAGTAGCTGTACGCGGGGGTCGATCAGGTCCTGCTCAGTCTCGGTGACGACATCACAAGGGTCCAGCGCAAGACCTACCGTGCGTACCAGCGGTTGCGGAACTTCGCCTGCGTCTGCCCGCCGCAGAAGAACAAACTGCTCGTCTACCTCAAGGCCAGCCCCAATGAGGTCGACCTTGTCCCCGGATTCACCCGGGACGTGACAGGGCTCGGCCACCATGGAACCGGCAACATGGAGGTACAGCTGCGCACGGACCGAGACCTGGAGCGTGCCCAGGATCCGTTCCGCAGCAGCTATGCCGCAGCGTAGGCATAAGACGCCCAGGCGAGGTGCACCGGCGGCGTATGGAGTTGTGGGCTCGGCCTTGATACTGCCTCTCGACGTGGCGGTCAGGGACTGGCGGTGGATTTCCCATGGTGTCGCGGATCCCCGGTTTCGTTAACCGGGGTTCTCGTGGTAAATGAGCCCTATGGTCTAGGCGCGGTGTCTGTTGCAGACGCGCATGCCGTGTCGCGAGCAGGTCGTCTGTGCAGGGTCGGCGTTGGCAGGTACAGCCGTGAGCTGTTGCCGCAAGGCCCCATGGGCTGGCGTGAGGAATTCCCGCAGTGCGGTGAGCAGTAGTAGCGCTTCCTGGCGGACTACGGTTCCGCTGGTGAGCGCATCGGCTGTCTGGGCGGCGAGTGGTGAGGGGAGCCAGGCGCTGACGCTTCGGGCTGCTTCAGGAGTGACTACCGCGGCCACTCGGCGTGTGCATGTGAGGAGTGCCGCGTAGAGGTCACCTGCTGGGGTGAGCGGGGGGCCGGCTGACACGGATCGTTGGCTGGTGAGGGTGACGCAGTGGAGACCGTCGTAGTCCAGTCGCCCGCGTTTCTCCAGGGCGCCACGAGTGTGCGGTTCGAGTTCACGCAGCTCAGAAACAGTCAGGCGCCCGGCACACCGTCGAGTCCACACTGGCCATGCTCCAGTCGATCCGGCCTTCCAGATCCGCGCCGGCCTGGACGGCCCGAAGGATCTTCTCCCACGTACCGTCCGCTGACCATCGGCGGTGCCTGTCGTGAACCGTCTTCCACTTCCCGAACCACCCGGGAAGATCCCGCCACGGGATGCCCGTGCGCAATCGGAACAAGATTCCATTGATCACTATGCGATGGTTCTTCCAACGCCCGCCCCGGCCTGTGCTTTTGGGCAGATGCGGTTCCAGTCGTGCCCACTCCTCGTCAGAGAGATCACCCCGTCCCACACCGACCAGAACGACCCGAACGAAAGTCCGTCACATGACCCGCCGGACAGGCCTTAGACTTTCCTTCCCTCCGTGTCAGTCTCTGCCAGGATTGTTCCTGTAACGGCGAGATTGCCCTTGATTGCCATCCCGCCCATACCTGTGCCCGCCGAGACGTAGTTCAGTTCATCGATATGGACGTAAATGCCATTGTGGAGCTCCAGCACGCCCTTGATGTCGCCACCCCCGGAAACCGATAGCCCATTGTGAACCAGTACCCCATTGTCACTGGCTTCCAGTGTTCGCTCACCTCCGTCGCTGACCTTCATCCCTCCGTCAACGACAAGGTGGCCCTTCACCTGCCCCTGGCCGGCGAGCAGGTCGTCCACGTCAGCTTTTCCAGCCGTGAGGATGCCCAAGTCGTTCTGTCCGTCTCGGACCTGCACCCCGGCCTTCGGGAAGTCGATCCATCCGTCGTCGGAATTGCGGCCATGCACCGACCCGGTGTTCACACGGTCCACATCGACCGCGTCGGCTGCTACGGTCCCCCATCCGCCGGTCCCGTTGCGGATCTCCACCCCTGCCGCGGTGAAGGTGACACGGCTCTTGTTCGGCGTCCCCTCGACCCACGGAGTGCGCGTCCCGCTGTCGAACTCGGGAACGCGTGCGTGGACCGTGGTGGTGAGGAAGTATCCCTGCTGCTGTTGCCCGGCGCCGACCGTCCCCGCAATAAGGGTGTAAGTGGCACCTCGCTTCGGGGCGGAGGCGGGAGACCAGGTATAGGACTGCCGAACTACCCGAGGCCCCTGAGCCGCCGACTGGGCAAGCACCTCGTTCCCCTCCGGATCACGTATCCAGTAGTCGAGATTGTCGGGCCCCTCCCACCTCAGAACGACGTTCCCGCCCGCGTCCACGTCCACCAATGAATTCTTTTCCGGACGGAAGTTGCACGGGACTTTCGGAGCTTGCTTCACCAACCCAAGGGTAGTGATGAAATCAGCCTTCCGAATGGGTATGTTACTGTCGCCGCCGCCGGACCTCTCGCGTATCTGCAGGCAGACCAACCCCTCTGCACTGGAAACGGGTATGTCTTCCAGTACCAGGACCAACGACTCCTCGGCAGGCAGGGTCAGCCTGCCCCCTGAGGGGTCATGCGCCCTGAAGCGGCCGAGAGTACTGTCCCAGCCGAAGACTGGATTTTGCCCTACCACCGTGTAGTTCATGTCGATGCGCGCGCTGATCGCCGTGGGGTTCCCCGTCAGATCATTGGGGCCGCTGCCGACCGGTATCTCCACATCGATGAACTCCCACCTCACGTTGGACTGGTGAGTGTTGGAGACGATCACGTACACCGTTCCTACGGACGGTGCTCCGGGCTGCGATGCCTGAAGCGAGGTCGGATCTGTGATGACGGCGTAGTTCAGCAGAGACGGCACGGTGAGGACTCCCTACCTCGGCGTTTCACACGATGCGGGCAGAAGACGCGCAATGGGGGCTCAGGGTTGGCGGGTGCCGGGTCGGTGCGGTGACAGGTTCAGGCGGGAAGCCGGCTCAGGGGCAGACATACGTCGCCTGCGAGTCGGTATGGCTCGTTCGCCAGTCGTCGCGGCTCACCGGAGCCGGCGCAGGCGCAAGGCATCAGAGGCTGGAGGTGGCCGCCGGATCCGTACTCGTCGGGCCGGATACCGTCAGGACTTCGAGTCTGCGTCCTGGTGGATCGTCGGCCGGCTCTCTCTCCAGTCGCCCACGCGGCACCCGGATTCCCTGCCGTGCCGCGCCAGCTCCCGCTGGCGCCTCAGCACGAGCTCATGAGCTCCCCGCCGCATAGCTGCCCCCTCCGCCTGCGCGAACCCTCCAAGCAGCATCTCGACCTGGCGCGTCATCTCCCATGGCCGGGCTGCCACTCGGGGCGGCACCAACAGAATGGTCCCGGCGGGCAGTCCAGGAGCCACGATTCTGCACAACTGGCTCGAACAGAGCCCCTGGCGGCTGAAACCGTAGCAGTGCGCGATCACCCCGGCCAGCAGCGCCGGTCCGTCGCGCACCACTCCCATGCTTGCTGTAATCCGCGTGGGGTGCACGCTGACGCCGACCCCGGCCGGGTGCAGCGGCGAGGTGGTTACAGACCCTGGCGCGGTGAAGTCGGAGCTGACGCGGACGCGTGCGATGGTGTGGGGACTGACAGACGACAGCGTGGTCGGCCTTGCGGCGTACTTGCCGGCTGCCCTGCACTGATCCTCTAGACGAATGAGTCTGATGTGTTCAGTGATCGAATGCGATGAGGGAGCGCATGGTGGGCGCTCCGGTTTTGTGGTTGCGCCAGGTGGCCGCGGCCATGGCGAGGACACGCTGGGCGACGTGGACGGCGACGCCCTCATGGGTGCGACCGCCGTGCTGTTCGAGGTCCAACTGGCCCTTGAGGGTGCCGTTGACGGACTCGATCAGCTGCCGCACAGGCTTGAGCAGGCCCTCGTCCTTGCGTTTCTTCTCCCGCTTGAACGAGGGGCGCAACAGCTCGATTCCCTGTAAGGCCAGATTGTTCTCGAACTCCTTGGAGGCGAAGCCCTTGTCGGCGATCAGAAGTAGGCCGGGCCGCTCGGCCACCAGTCCCGCCTCGACGTCGAGCATGGCCTGCAGGACCTGGCGTTCGTCCATCTTCGGGTTTGCGAGCGTCCACAGGATCGGCATGCCGGTCGGAGTGCACACCAGGTACAGACGCAGGCCCCAGAAGAAGCGGGAGTGGGAGGCGCAGTACCCGTATCCGGCCCAGCCGGCCATCTCCGAGCGTTTCACCGTCGGCCGCGACGTCCCGCACGGCACCGGCGTCGAGTCGACGATCCAGTGGTTGTCGAACCAGAAGTCCGTGTCGACTGCGAGCATCCGTATGGCCTTCTTGACCAGCGGCAATGCGGCCCGCAGTCGCTTGTTGTACCCGGACTGCTGGGGCAGGTACGGGAACATCGAGGCCAGGTTCGCGTTCGCGTACCGCAGCCAGCGCGCCTCCGAGCCGAAGCCGAGAAGGGCCTGTGCGACCGCCAGACAGACCAGTTCGGAGTCGGTCAACCGCGGCGGTCTGCCCATCCATCGATCCACTTCCAACGTGTCATCGATCTTCACATACAGCGCCGTCAACAAGGCGTCCAAGCTCTCGTTCGTCACACAATGATCTTGGATGCCCTGTCCGCCTCCCCTGGCACATGGTCGATTGCCGTTCCCGGAACGTCCATGCTGGCGTTGTGGCTGTGCGGGCGCAGGGGGAGGACTGTTAATGACCAGTTCAGATTCCCCAATGGCGGCCAGTTACTGGGGAGACAACTGGCCGCCGATGTCGCCGCGTGTGACTGCCGCTGGGCTGGTCGGCGTGTCCACTTCGGCACGTAAATTCATCGGCGTCAGTAGACGATTGACACGATCTGGCAGGCGGCTTCGGCCAGGTCACGGTCACCGTCGATACGAGCGCGGGCCAGTGCGGTGTCCGGCTGGATGCCGCGGGTGCACAGCTGCCAAGCGGTTTCCGCATCCAGGCAAATGGTCGCGGCAGGGTCCGCGGCCGTGGTCCCGGTCAGGGACCAGCGTTCCTCGGTGGCGTTGGCGGTCCAGGTGCCGCCGGCCGGGCCGTCGATCTGTACCTGGATCCGTGTGCCGACCGGTGCGTCGGTATGGCGCAGGGTGTGGGGCAGGGCCCGCATGAAGGTGTCCAGGACCGTGGTCAGGAATCGCGGGTCGGGGTCGGTGTCCTGGCCGACGGCGTGGCGGATCTGCTGGCGGTGAGTCCAGAACTCGGTGAAGTCGCGGGCGCTGTCCAGCCACATCGGCGCCGGGTCGACCCCGGCCCAGGACACCCCCAGCGACGGGGAGTTGAGATCGGCGGCCTCGAAAAAGCGGGCGACTTGCCCGCCGACCAGGTCGAGGGTGTCGGCGAGCGCGGACGGGCTCACCCTGCGGTAGGCGTCCACCCATTCCTGGTTGATGCGATGGATGAACGACTCCAGCGTCTCGCCCGCCGCGAAGGCAGGGCCTTCCTGATGGCCGTCGCGGTCGCGGGCGAGACGTCCGTAGAAGTCGCCCAGGATGTGGGCGGCGAGATCGCGCACGGTCCAGCCCGGCACCGCTTCCTTGCCCCAGTCGGCGGGAGCCAGGCCGCGCAGCGTGACCATCAGCGCAGCCTGCTCGGGAGCGAAGAGTGAGCGGGCATCGATCGGGGCACCGAGCCAGGAAGGGTCTGGCACGTCATTGAGCGGGGAGTCCATACCCAGACCTTGCCGATCAGGCGACCGTTTCGCCAGTGAATATCCCACTACGACCACCCCTTCCTTGGCTACTTTGCGTAACCGTGCCAACTGGCCGCACGCGGGGAAATCCTGCTGGCCGCTGTCAGAGGGCGCGGTCAGCCCCGTTTGCGGATCAGGACCACAGCGGCGAGGACAGCGGCTTGCCCGTCTCGAGATAGGTCTTGAGGTTGGACAGGACCGCCGTCCAGCCGCCGGCGGCCTGGCGGCGCTCGGCCTCGTCGCGCAGGTTCTCGTGGGTGACGGTGAGCTGGACGACGGTGTCGCCGAGCGGCTTGAGGTCGAAGGCAACCGTGGAGGGGCCGTTCGGGCGGTCTTCGTCGGGGCCGGCCCAGGTGATGACGAGGCGCTCGGCCGGGACGGCTTCGACGGCGGTGCCCACTACGTCGGCGATGCCAGAGCCGTCGGTGCGGCGATGTTCCCAGGCAGAACCCGGCTGCCAGTCCGAGATGTTGCTGTGGCCCCAGTAGGCGGCGGTCATCTCGGGGTCGGTCAAGGCCTCCCAGACCTTGTCCGGGGTGGCCTCGATGTAGGTGGTGTAGACGAACTGCGGCTTGGTGGACATGGCGTGCTCGGCTTTCTGTTTCAGTGCGCTCAGGGCCCGCAGGTGCGGGCGTTCGAACTTGTCGATCCACCGCTCCTGGATCTCGTGGAGCGGTACGGGATTGAGGTAGTGGAGTTTCTCCCGGCCTCTTCTGACTGTGCTGACGAGGTTCGCGGCCTCCAGCAGGCCCAGGTGCTGGGTGGCCGCCTGGCGGGACATCGCCAGGCCGTCGCACAGCTCACTGAGGGTCTGGCCGTTGTTCTCGTGCAGCCGGTCCAGCAGGCACCGGCGGGTCGCATCGGACAGAGCCTTGAAAACCCTGTCCATCTCATCGCTCACACCAACCATCATGCAAGCATTTACTTGCATGTCAACCCGGGAGCCGCCCAGCCCAGCCCCGCACCTCCAGGAAGGGGCCGCTGACCTGGGGAAACACTTCCTTCCCAAACTGCCACACAGCTGACCTCATCACCCTGCACGGATGCCCCGACATCGGGCTTGATCATCTAGGCGAATCCGTCGCCGCGGGCGGCTTCCTGGGCGGCCAGTACCTGCATATCGAGTGCGTCGGCCAGCTCAACCAGGTCTTGTGCGACGCCCTGGTACAAGGGGGCGCGGTAGGAGGCGCTGAGCGCACGCAGCATGCGTGACACTTCGCCGGAGTCGAGCAGGACGATATGGCTGCTCGTAGTGTGGAAGGTGCGCAGCTGGACACTCTCCGGTGGGAACACGGAGCCGTTCGGCCGGTCCGCAGCCAGGTGGCGGAGCAACGCTGCCGTGTCCTGGCTGAGGGGGATGGATTTCTGGGCTCGCCGTTGTGCCCGGCGTTCGGCTACGTATGTGGTCAGAGACGAGACGATGACGTCGGTGATCGTCCGGCCTTCCTTCTTGGCTTCCTTCTTCGTGTCTTCCCAGAGTGAGTCCTTGACGCGGACGTTCCGCTTGGGTGTTTCACCATCGCCCTTTGGCCTGCCCACACTCGCCCCCTCATTTCTGTAGAGACACGTACAGAAACACAGTTAGTCCATGACGGGCGCACACTTGTCTTACCGCTTACGGGCTGGTCGGGAGGCGGCGGTGAAGGGCGGCAGCGGGTGGCTGGTGAGGGCGGAAAGGCGGGGCTGTTGGGGCTGGATGTTCGGAGCAGGCCTGGTGGACTGTCCGTTGGCGAGTTCGAAGGTGAGGTCTTGCAGGAGCGAGGCGGGGGCGTGTGCGGAGAGGTGGATGGCCCAGATGGGGCGGTTGGAGGTGTTGCCGCCCCACATGGTCCAGGTGTCCAGGGGGCCGTCTGCGTGACGTTGGGCGGCGAAGGCGTTGAACTGGACGCCGACGGGATCACCGCTGGACGGAGTCCACTGAAGGCAGCGGCCCTCGGCCTTCTGCGGCCAGGCGGTGTCCTCGAGAGGACGCGTGGCATCCGCGACGGTCTGCTCCATCTCGGACGCTCCGGTGGCGGGGCTCCAGGCCTCTCCAGCGGCGAGGCTGTTGAGGAGCGTCTCGACGATTATGATCCCCTTGGCCCACACACCGGAGTCCTGACCGTAGACGCCGAACTCGCCGATGGTCCTGCCCGCGAGATCGCTCGGCTCCGTGATCCCGCTGTGGGCGTTGACGAAGATGCACGAGTGACGGAACACGCGGTTCGGGAAGACCGGCAACGCCACGAACGGCAGTCCGGTCTCCAGCAACCGCAGGTAGAACGTGAGGCCGAGCTCGGCGACGTCGAGCTCCTCTCCGCGGATCAGCCGGTCGAAGAGCTCCGGCAGGGTCGCTGCGGTCTTCATCGTGACGTCGACACCGTCGGCGCTCACGGTCCCGTCGAACAGCGCCCGCGTCGTGTCGTACAAGAAGCACCCGACCGTCAGGGCAGGGGCGGCCATGAAGACTCCTCCTCCTCGTCGGCTCTGCTGCCTTCATCGTTGGCCGTCACGGTGTCTGCTGTCCAAGACCCGTTGGGAACGTCCGATACCGCACGGGTATCGTGCTTGGGGTGGACCTTCGCTCGCTGCGGTATTTCGTCGCCGTGGCCGAGGAGTGTCACATCGGCCGGGCAGCGAACCGGCTGCACATGACACAGCCGCCACTGAGCCGCGCGATCCGGCAACTTGAAGACGAACTCGGCGTCCTGCTGTTCGCACGCACCCCCAAGGGCGTCGCCCTCACGCCCGCTGGAGAGGTTCTGTACGACGAAACGAGGGCATTGCTGGGGCAAGTGGACGGGATCCGCAGGCGAGTGGCGGCTGCGGCGGGTACAGCGTCCCTCGCCATCGGGACCCTGGCGGACGCGGCCGAACACGTCGGCGGCCGACTCGTCCCACTCTTCCGAGCCCGCTATCCGCACGTCCACGTCACCATCCACGAATCCGACCTCGGCGACCCGATAGCCGGACTCCGCGCCGGGCTGGTCGACGTGGCCATCACCCGGACTCCCTTCGACGACAGCGGCATCAGCACCCACGTCCTACGCTCGATACCCGTCGGCGCAGTGATGCGGGGCGATGATCCGCTCGCCGGTCACGCCTCGGTCTCGTTGACCGACCTCGCCGGCCGCCGATGGGTCCGGCTGCCCGACGGCGCCGATCCGGCGTGGACGGAGTACTGGACCGGCAGTGGAGACAACGACGACGACGCGTCGCCGATCATGCGAACGATCCAGGAGTGCCTGCAAGCGGTCCTGTGGAACGGTACCTCGGCTCTCGCTCCCATCGATCAGCCGTTGCCCGGCGGCCTGGTCGTCGTCCCACTCAGTGATCGCCTGCCCAGTGATCTCGTCGTGGCCTGGCCAAGGACAGCACGCAGTCCACTGGTACGCGGCTTCATCCAAGTCGCCAAGAACGGCTGGCACGCCTGAAACAGGCACCGGTGCTCCTGGACTCAGCTCATCACCACAGCTCAGGGCCACCAACCACGAGGCCGGGTAGCGATCTTCACAAAGTGGGGCTGATCGAGGCACCTCGGTGGTCACAAATGACGCCGCGAACCAGTACAACGACCAGGAGGAATAGGCGAAGTGAGCAGCGCTGCCGATGAGCTTCCGATACGACTCACCAAGATCAACAGCTTTGAGGTCGCTTTCAGTCAGAAGGTCACCGACGGCAGTGGCAGCGCTGTCCAGGAGGGTGCGGGCACGGTGACCGTCAAGCGTCCTGGCCGCTATCGGTGGCACACGCCGCAGCCGGACGAGAGCCTGCTGGTCTGCGACGGGGAGACCCTGTGGCCAGCGCAGCGGAGACTTTGACGACTCGACCTTCAAGTTCACTCCCCCCGGCGGGCACCACCGTGGAAGATCAACGGAACTAGCCTGGTTGCGTTCACGGCGCAGACCACTGTCATCCGGGTTCAGAAGCCCGGCTGACGCGAGTCGCCGCTCACTCGCCCCGCCGCGAGTACGCGAACCGCGTCAGCACCCTCGCGCCCGAGACTCATTAGCGATCTCTCCAGACGCCAAGATCATCTCGTGGAGGGTTTCTGGCGTATCTGGGTCATGCCCTTCGATCCCCGCGAGTGCGCGAAACTGAAGGTACTCAGTCGGGTGGTTGCGTTACCTTGGCGCTCGCGGGCGGCCCGCACCCGGCACCGACGGACGAGAGGGCAACCTGAGAGCCGGGACCGAGTGGCTGCTGCTCGTCGCCCAGGAATACGCCAACAGCGGCGTCGTACGCGCGACCACCACCGAGACCGCCCAGGAAAAGGAAGCAGTCCCGACACCATGAGCGACCCGCTGACGTGCCCCGAGTTCCTCCAGAACCCCTACCCCTTCTACGACGAACTCCGGGCGGCAGCCCCTGTGCAGCAGGTGAACACCGGGTCCGGCGGCAGGTCCAGCTACCTCGTGACGGGCTACGCCGAAGCGAAGGCAGCCTTCACGGAACCGGGACTGTCCAAGAACACCGACCGATTCTTCGCCGGCCGCTCCTCCGGCCGCAATCTCCACCCCGCGGTCGCCCACACCATGCTCGCCACCGACCCGCCCGAGCACACCCGCCTGCGCCGCCTGGTGACGAAAGCCTTCACCACCGGCGCCGTCACCCGCCTGCGCCCGTACATCCAGCACACCGTCGACCGTTTCCTCGACGTTCTCCCGAAGAACGGCGAAGCCGACCTCGTCGCCGGTCTCGCCATCCCGCTGCCGGTCACGGTGATCTGCCAGATGCTCGGGGTGCCCGAGGCCGACCGAGCCCAGGTGCGTACCTGGTCGAACGACCTCTTCGCTGCCGGGCAGCCTCAGCGGATCGACGAAGCCTCCCACGCCGTGGCCGGTTACATGGCCGATCTCATCAAGGCCAAACGTCGCGTACGGGACGACAGCCTTCTGCACGGCCTCATCGCCGTCCGGGACGAAGGCGAACAGCAGCTCACCGAAGATGAGCTTGTCTCTCTCGCCGTCCTCCTGCTCGTTGCCGGTCATGAAACCACCACGAATTTCATCGGCAACGCCGTCCTGGCACTCCTCCAGCACCCCGCCCTCCTCGACCGCGTACGAACCGACCCTGGCCGGATGGGCAGCATGCTGGACGAACTGCTGCGCTACGACTCACCGGTCGGCATCGCCACCTTCCGCTACAGCACCCGACCGATCACCCTTGGCGAGACCGAAATCCCTTCCGGGGTCCCCGTGCTCATCTCGCCCGGAGCGGCCAACCGAGACCCGGCCCAGTACCGGACTCCCGGCTGCCCCGACGCCGACCGCGACGCCAGGGGGCACCTGGCATTCGGGCACGGAATCCACCGGTGCCTGGGCGCGCCACTGGCCCTGGCCGAGACGGAGATCGCCCTCCGTGCACTCCTGACCCGGTTCCCCGGACTACGCCTCGCCGTAGCGGCCGAAGAGCTCCGATGGCGCCGCACACGACTCATGCGGGGACTGGAATCCCTTCCGGTATTCACGCGGTAGAAGGTCCCATGCCGGCAGACCGGCGCTCGCCGCCCGCCTCGGCCGCAGCAGTGCGGGGGTCACGGGCACGCTGTCCATGCTGAGTCGGGTCACCCACGCCGTCCACGGCAACGGGGCCCGGGGATCGCCCCCGGGCTTCTCCGCCGTCGCAGGGCCTCGGGCAAAAATCCGTTTGGCCGACCACCGCGACCGCTGCTACGTTTCCGGAGGCCGTGCGAGAGATTGAGGAGGTGGTACCCGTGTACGCAGTATCGACGTGGGTGCTCCCCTCCGGGGTCACGGTCGGGCGGTAGGTCGTCCGGGAGCGCCGTAAAGTGCACTCCCGAAAGGCACGACCATGCATTTCACTTCTGAGCAGCGTCTCGACGACGGTGTCGTCGAGCGCGAATTCACCCTCGGCGAGATCCCCGGCATCCTGTGGACGCCTGCGTCCGCATCCGTGTCCGCACCGGTGCCGCTGATCCTGCTCGGCCACCCCCCGCTCGGACTGCGCAAGATGTACCCCCGGCTGGCGGAGCGGGCCCGCCGCGCTGCGGCGGACGGCTTCGCCGCGGCCACCATCGAGCTCCCCGGGAGCGGTGACCGGCCCCGTTGGGCCGCCGCCGAGCAGGCCCGCGCCGACCTGCGCCGGGCCATGGAGGCCGGCGAGCCGGTCGGCGACGAGATCATCGACGCCCTCGTCCTCCCGCTCGTCGAAAAATCGGTCCCGGAATGGCGGGCCGCCTTGGACGCCCTCCTGTCGCTGCCCGAGATCGGCGGCCCGGTCGGGTACTCGGGGGGAGTGATCTCCATCGGCGTTCGCCTTGCGGTGGCCGAGCCGCGCATCGTGGCCGCCGGCTTGTTCGCCGGGAGTTTCGTGCCTCGCGCCATGTTCGAGGAGGCCCGCCAGGTCACCATTCCACTGCATGTCCTGCTGCAGTGGGACGACGAAGGCAACGACCGGCAGGCGGCCCTGGAGCTGTTCGACGCCTTCGGCTCCAAGGAGAAGTCCCTGCACGCCAATATGGGCGGGCACACCGGAGTCCCGCAGTTCGCGGGGGACGCCGCGGCCCAGTTCTTCATCCGGCATCTGAAGTGAAGCCGGGCCGTCAGGCCACCAGCAGACGGTGAGCCGCGCCGGCGTGGGTCCCTGCCGACTCGGCAGGGACCCACGTCTCCTTCACGAGGCGAGGCCAAAGGCTGTCCCATAAACCCAGATGCCCCCGCCCGGCTGCCCAGGTAGCGTGCACCGACATGGCATCGGAACTGGAACGCCCCCCGCTCCAAGCGGACGAACGCACCGCGCTCATCGGCTGGTTGACGCTGCAGCGGCAGATCCTGCGCTGGAAATGCGAGGGGCTGAACGACGAGGACGCTCACCGTTCGGTCATCCCGACCTCACCGTCCATGACGATGGCCGGCCTCATCTCCCATATGCGGTGGACCGAGCACACGTGGCTGGAGGTGCTGTTCCTCGGCGGCGACGAGAAGCAGAACCCGTCGTTCGACGAGTCGATCGAGGACGCCGACTGGCGCACCGACGGCCGCCCCCTCGCCGAGCTCCTCGCGGAGTACGAGGCCCAGTGCGCCCGTAGCGACGAGATCGTCGCTGCGGCCTCCCTGGACGACGTCGGCCGCCACCCCGGCTTCCGCTCCGGCAGCGCCAACCTCCGCTGGATGCTGATCCACCTCGTAGAGGAGACGGGGCGGCACGCAGGGCACGCGGACATCGTCCGGGAGCTTCTCGACGGCACGAAAGGCTATTACTAGAGATCCGGTCGGCTGTGGACTTGGAGGAGTCCGATGCCTGGCTCTTCAAAGCCGGTTTCAGTAAGCGGCCGGTTCCCCGAGGGCGGTAGCCGAACCGCCGAGATATCTGGCAATGGGGAGGACATGGGCGCCGATGACCAAGGGCTTGCCCGCTTGGGCGGTGGTCGCGAGTCTCAGCTTCCCGCTGTCGAAGTCGGCTTTGTTGGTGACGCCGTCGCCGGTCGGAACGAAGAACGGCCACAGGCCGGCAGCCGCTTTGGCCTTGATGGCCTGTTGGTCGTCGGGAGTGAACGCAGCATCCGAGGTGACCACGGTCGTGAGTCTCTCCACCACCATCAGCGAGGCGATCGCCCGCTGGAGCTTCCCGGACGTCTCACCGAACGCCATGTCCCAGTGCAGCTGAGGATTCGACGCCCATGGCGGACTTGAGCGCTTCGTGTATGCCGTGTGAAGCTGACTTGAGTTGTACCAGCCGGGGTCAGGGTTGACCGGCCAGACCGCATACGCACCCAGTTCGGCCTCGACGGTCACCACGCCTCGGGCAAATCTGACGGTGGTCGCGTCGAGCCGGTCGGCACCGACCCACAGTCCTGAGAAGCCCTTGTTCACTCCTCCGGTCCAAGTACCGGAAACATCCCCACTTGTTGCCGCGCTGTTGAAGGAGATCCTCGCGGAGGGGGAGTTCTTGAGTATACTCAGCAGCTCCCTGCTGCCGCCCAGGTACTCGGCCGGCCTCGGGGGCGGTCCCTGGTAAGTCAGCAGAAGCCGCTGAAGGGCCCTGAGGCTCGCGATGTCCCGCAGCACGGAAGCGCCTTCGTTCGCAACACCGGGATGGTGTGCCATCGCCCAGTCGTAGAAGACATCGGGCAGTTTGTCCTCACCCGGCTGGGGCGTCAATCCTCGGACGAACCTGAGCCATTCCTGATGGACATCCGAGCCGATTGCCGTCACAAGGGTGCTCTCCGGGACGCACAGCGCCTGAATCACGGCGGCGTACTCGTCGAAGAAGAACGCGCTCTCCACCATCTGCCGGTTGAAGGTGAGAGACGCGGGCGGGACGATGTTCTCATGGGCCCACAGCGCGGTGTCGGACGGTTCCAGCGGGGGCGCGGGCTGAATGAGCTGGGTGGTCGAGGGAGAAGTCGGCAAGCTCTTCAACACGGCGTTGTGCCATCGGTTCTGGAGCTCGGCCATCGGGTCGGGCGGTGACGGCGGCACGGTCGGCATGACGCTGGCCTTTCGTCGGGTGCTCCCGGGGTGTTCCTGACCGGCCAGGGGGCCGCCGACCCCCGGCCGGTCAGGTCATCGACGTCG
Source organism: Streptomyces hesseae (assembly GCF_031845785.1). Lineage (NCBI taxonomy): Bacteria > Bacillati > Actinomycetota > Actinomycetes > Kitasatosporales > Streptomycetaceae > Streptomyces > Streptomyces hesseae. The sequence goes on along the minus strand of NZ_JAVRFI010000002.1, from coordinate 619,039 downwards.
CCCCTGCACCAGGCGCTACTGCTCGCGTGCTGCCGACGTATAGCCGAGGAAGCGGCCGATCGGCAGGACGTTGACTCCGATCAGCACCGGAACGCCGGGAGAGGATTTGGTGGTGAGTGTGGTCTCGCCCCCGCCGCCGAATTGCGTGTTCGTTGTCATTCCGCGCTCTCCGCCACCGTTGTAGAAAGGCCAGAGCCCGAAGCCCGAGTTGCCCCGGATGATTTGCTGGTCCTGCTGGCTGAACGAAGTTCTGGCGGTCACACTGATGTCCATGGCGTCGGCCACCAGGAGATTGACCGTGACCCGTTGGATGTTTCCCGCGGCCCCGAACGTGCTGTCCCAGGTTATTGCACTGCCGCTCCGCCACGGGGGGTCGCCCTTCTTGGCGTAGGCGGTGCCGAGGGCGGACGAGCCGTACCAGGCTCCGGCGTTCGTCTGGAAGCTCAGCACGTGCCCGAAGGAGGCCTTGATGGTGATTTCACTCTGTGCGAAGAATTCACTCAGACGCTCGGTGCTCTCGCTTCCTCTCCACAGGCCGAACAGTACGGAGCGCCGCCCCGAGGACCATGATCTGCTCACGTCCGAGCTCGTGGTCGAGCTGCGCATCTCAAAAGCCCGCTGGGGCGCTTGCGAGAGGTCCTGCACCAGGGAGTCGTAGCCCCGGGCCCAGTCCGGTGGCGCGGGCGGTCTCTGCATGTAGGGCATCAGGGCCTGCTGTGCGGAGCCGATCGGGTCGAGGATGATCGCCGCGTACGCCGACGCTCCCTGTTGCGCGATGTCGGGCGCGTTCACCATTGCCCAGTTGAAGAAGATGTCGGGAAACTGGTTCACCGGAGGTATCGGCTTCAGTGACTGCAGGTATTTCACGAAATTCTGGAAGTTCTCCTCGCCGATCTCCTGCTTGACATCGACCTTGGTCGCCGGCCGCAGCGCGGACATGGCCCCCTTGTAGTCGGAGAAGAGCTGGTTCCCGCCGCTCTGGGTGTAGTTCTGGTCCAGCGACAGCGGCGGGATGTTGTTGAGGAAGGACCAGAGGATTTTGTCCCCACCATCCGTAGTGAGAGGAGCCGCCGGCTGGAGGAGCTGGAAGGTTTGATCCGACTGACCCAGCCCTTGGGCCAGTGCGTTGTAGAGCTGGTTCTGTACCGTGATGAACGACATGGGGTCTCTTCCCTTCGTGATGTGCCGGACGGGAGGAAAGGCCGAAGAACTTGCTTTTGCGGGCCATGGTCGTTTCTTTGCCACTGGGGAACCAGCTCGGACATGATGCTCGCGCGGGTGAGGGATAACAAACATCCGTTTTCGGGATCAGCGCGTATTGGCCACGTCCACCGGTGCTCTTTGGTGCTCTTCGCGCACCGTGCTCTCCGGGCCGCGGTGCACGTGGGCAGCGCTGATCGGGCCGGGCGCGGCAGTCGGCGAGGCGGTGCGGCCGACGTCCAGGCCGCTTCGGGCGAGCACTTGAGAGGGTTGGGTGCAGGAAGGAATGGCTGGTTAGTACTGCAACGACAGTTGAGCGATGTGTGCGGTTCAGGCTCGTGTTTGAGGCCGTGTTTCCACCGAGCGGCGCCGGTGACCATGCACGGCTCCTGCCCTGAGCGGCAACAGATCCGCCACCCGGGCAGGAGTCATCCGGCAGCACTACCTAGACGCTCTGCAGTCCCTTCACCAGCGCGGTGCCGTCCGGGACGCCCCAGCCAGTGACGGCGTCGTACCCGGCCTTGACCGGGTAGCCCACCGCCGGGGGGTTGGATCTGTTGTCGTGGCCGGTCGGGATGTCGCGACAGACCGCCTGGCCGAGTGGCTGCCCGCCCGCGCCATTGCTCTTGTAGAGCAGCGGGGTGAGGAAACGCTGCCGTTTGCCGGCCGGCAGTGCGGCGTCGACGCGGGCGATCAGTGCGGCCCACAGCGGGGTGGAAGCGCTGGTGCCGCCGGAGGGCTGGGGCCGGCCTTCAAACGTGAGGTCGTAGCCGGGGCTGCCGGCGAGCGCGGCCACGTCCGGTACGACCCGCCCTTTGATGGCGCCCTGGTTCAGGGAGTCCACCTGGATGTTCTGTTGCCATTGCGGGCGCTTGACGATGGCACTGACGCCACCCCCGCTCGCGCCGCCGTGGCCGCTGCGGCGACCCGGCGCTTCCCACCAGGAAACTTCCCGGCCGGCGGAGTCGATCTGGGTGCCGCCGACGCAGAGGGTGGACTCGCTGGTGGACGGGAAGCTGACATGGGCAGCGCCGTCTTGGACCTGAGCCCCGGCTCCGTCGTCACCGGAGGCGACACAGACCGTGATCCCTAGGCCCGCCGCACCCTCAAGGCGCTTGTAGACCTCATCACGGGCGGCGGACGCCAAGTGGGGATCTTTTTCCGGAAGCCCGTAGCTGATCGAGAGAGCCACCGGCCGGTCGGCGATGGCCTGGTCGATCAGGTCGATCCACCCCTTCTGGGTCCATGGGACGAAGTAGACCGGGATCCGGGCCGCCGGACAGAGGCCGGCGACGATCTCCACGTCCATCATCACTTCGAGCGTGTTGTCCTCGGCGTCCGGCGCCAGTTGCTGAGCTGCCAGAGGGGACCGGGGCGGGTCGAAGCCGACGGGCACGACATCGACTTGCGGCGTGGGGAGGCTGTGGCCGTCGCAGAAGGCCCGCAGATCGTCGTCGAAGTAACCGCAAGGGAAGAACTCGGCGATTCCGATCTTCTGGCCGTCCCCCTGACCTTGGGGGAAGTTGTAGTGGCGCTCGAGGTCTGCCGGCGAGAACGACCCGTGGAAGCCCGTGCCCGTGCCCGTTCCCTGTGCGGCGGCCCGCCGCGCCACCCGCCGCTCGTCCAGCCCGAAGACCCCGGTCACGATCCCGGCCAGCTCGGACGGGATCCTCAACTCGCCCTCGCGGCCACGGAGCTCGCCCTGCTCGGCACTGCGGTAGATGCCAAGGTTCGTCTGGAAGGCGGCGTTCATGGCGCTCACGGGACCGCTGGCCAGGACACTGCCCGGCTGGAGCCGGACTTTGTCGACCGTAAGGCCGTAGCGTTCCAGTACGGCCTTGGTCTTCTCGGCGTCCTCGCGCCGCTCGTCGGGGATCCGGTCGTCGGTGACCACCTTTCCGCGCAGGGTGACGGTCACGCTCACCGGCGCCTGGGCGTCCGCGTCCGCCACCCGGGTCGCATCGGCCATGGCGGGCCGCTTGCTTCCCTCCAGCACCACATGTTGCTCAGTCATCGTCGTCTCCTTGGTCCGACTCGCACTCGACAGCCCCTGTCGTCGCATGGGACATCGAGCCGGATCAGCTCAGCGGAGAACGCCGCCTCCGACGGACGACGGAACGAACAGGGGCGAAGCATCTGTATCCGGGCTACGCCGGGACCACCTGCCGGAGCAGACCCAGCCACCTGGAATAGGGCATCGCTTGCTCGATATGGAGTACGTACGACCAGGCGTCGATCACGTGCTTGATGATGTCCAGCGCCTGGCTGATCAGCCGTACCGGGTCGTGTCGGTGCCTCCCGCATCGCGCCGGTGACATTAAAGGACGGATTGTCCACAGGTAATATCCAGGCAAACGCACACCGGTGGGGCGGCGTGCCGAGCGCCCGGCGGGAAGACGGGTCCGGCCCGCCGTCCCCCGGCTTGTGTGCCTGAAAGCGTCAATGGGGTGGGGCGAAAGATGGTCACCGGGGATACCGGGGGCACCGGGCTGCGGTTCTCGCTGCTCGGTCGGCTGCGCGCGTGGCGCGGCGACAGGGAACTGGAGCTCGGCTCCCCGCAGCAGCAGGCGTTTCTCGTGGTGTTGCTGCTGCGCCAGGGGCGGGCCGCCTCGGTGGCCGACGTCGTGGAGGCCCTGTGGGGAGGGAATCCGCCACCCCGCGCCGTGGGGGCCCTGCGGACGTACGCCTCGCGGCTGCGCAAGCTGCTGGAGCCGGAGCGGGCCGCGGGCGAGTCCCCCCGGGTCCTGGTATCCGTCCCCGACGGCTACGTGCTCCACGTGCCGCGCGAGGCCGTGGACCTCACCCGGTTCGAGGACCACGTCGCCTCGGCGGGCCGGGCCCGGGCGGCCGGGCGGCTCGCGGAGGCCCGCGCCCGGCTGCGCCTCGCGCTGGAGCCCTGGCAGGACGACCCCCTGCCGGGCGTCCCCGGCGCGGCCATGGACGCGCACCGCGCCCGGCTCACCGAGCAGCGACTGACGGCCCTCGAAGCCCGCCTGGAACTCGACCTGGAGCTGGACGGCCCGCGGTCGGTCCTCGCGGAGCTCGCCGGCCTGGCCGCACGCCATCCCCTCCACGAACGGCTGCGCGCCCTCCAGATACGGGCGCTGCACCGTGACGGCCGGTCCGCCGAAGCGCTCGCCGTCTACGACGAGGCCCGCCTGCTGCTGAGCGAGGAGCTCGGGCTCGAACCCGGCCGCGACCTCGCCGAGGCACGGGATCTGCTCACGGCGCCGGACTCCACCGGCGGCACCGGGCTCCCGGACCCGGCCACGCCGCCGCTGCCCGCCCAGCTCCCGGGTGACCTCGCCGACTTCACCGGCCGCGCCACGCTCGTGGCGGAGCTGTGCGCGCTGCTGACGTCCGAACGCCCCGGGGCCGCCGCCACGGTAGCGGTCTCCGGAGCCGGTGGGGTGGGCAAGAGCGCCCTCGCCGTGCACGTCGCGCACCTGGTGCGGGAGTCCTTCCCGGACGGACAGCTCTACACGGACCTCCAGGGCGTCGGCGGCCATCCGGCCGACCCGGCCACCGTGCTGGGCTCGTTCCTGCGGGCGCTGGGCGTGGACGACGCCGCGATGCCCGAGGGCCTGGCGGAGCGCTCCGAGCTCTTCCGCGCCCGGCTGGACGGGCGCCGCGTGCTCGTCCTCCTCGACAACGCCCACGGCCCCGGGCAGGTGCGGCCCTTCCTGCCCGGTCCGCCCTCGTGTGCCGTCCTGGTCACCAGCCGCGCCAAGCTCGCGGGGCCGGTGGCCGCGCGCCTGGTCGACCTCGACGTCATGACCCGGGGCGAGGCGGTCGAACTCCTGGGCAAGGTCATGGGCCGGGCCCGCGTCGCCGCCGAGGCGGACGACGCCGCCCGGCTGGTGTCGGCCTGCGGCCACCTGCCGCTGGCCGTGCGGATCGTGGCGGCCCGGCTGGCCACGCGCCCCGCGTGGCCGCTCGACGCGCTGCGCGGCCGGCTCGCCGACGAGAAGCACCGCCTGGCGGAACTGCGCGTCGCCGACCTGACCGTCGAGGCCGCCTTCGCACTCGGCCACGCCCAGCTCAGGCCGGACCAGCAGCGCGCCTTCCGGCTGCTCGCCCTGCCCGACGGCCCGCACATCTCCTCCGCCGCCGCGGCCGCGGTGCTGGACCTGCCGGAGTCGCAGGCCGAGGCACTGTGCGAGTCCCTGGTCGACGTAAGCCTGCTGGAGTCTCCCGCCCCCGGCCGTTACCGCTACCACGACCTGCTCCGGCTCTACGCGCGTGGCCGCGCGAGCGCGGAGGAGTCCCCGGAGGGGCGGGCCGCCTCCCTGCGCCGCCTGCTGGAGTTCATGGTGTCCACGGTGCGGGCCTCGTACCCCGGCGCCCTCGACAGGGCCGAACGCCTGAGGGTGACCGGAGGAGTCCCCGGACTGTCGTTCGCCACGGCCGAGGACGCCGGCGCCTGGCTGGTCGAGGAGGCGCCATGCCTGCTCGCGGCGGTGCGCCAGGCGGCCAAGGCCCCCGACGGCGCCCTCGCCCCGGCGGCCGACCTGCTGCTCATGACGGAGGAGCTGCTGGAGCGCGGGCGCCCCGGGCCGGAGTTCGAGCAGGCGGCCGAGGAGGTGGTCGCCGCGGCGCTCCGCCTGGGCGACCGGCGCAGCGCGGGCCGTGCCTATCTGGCCCTCGGCCACGGCCACTACTACGCGGCCCGCCTCCGCGAACTGGTCGTGGTCTACCGCCACGCGGTGGCGGAGAGCCGCGCGGCCGGCGACGCGCTCGTCATGGCCGACGCCCTGGTGCTGCTGGCCCGCTGCTTGTACCACCTGCGCCGCCACGACGAGACCCACGCCCTCCTCACCGAGGCCCTGGCGGTCTTCCGCGCGCACGCCGACCGGCTCGGCGAGGCGAACGCCCTCGGGGCGCGCTGCCGGGTGCGCCAGTCGGCGGGCGAGACGGACCTGGCGGTCGCGGACGCCGAGGAGGCCCTGGCCGTCCATCAGGGGCTGGGCGACGGCCGCCGGGTGGGGTTCGCGCTGTACGAACTGGGTGTCGTCCTCGGCGCCGCCGGACGGACCACCGAGTCCGCCGCACGCCTCACCGAGGCGCTGGCCTTCTTCGGCACCCGCCGCAACCGGCTGTGGGAAGGGCTCACCGTCTCCCGGCTCGCGGAGAACCGGCTCGCCACCGGCCGCGCCGAGGAGGCCGCCCGGCTGGCCCGGACCGCGGTCGCGACGCTGGAGGAGGTCAGGAACGACCGGGGCCGCGCCCACGCCCTGGCCGCGCTCGGCTCCGCCCTCGACGGCATCGGGGACCACGACGGCGCCCGCGCGCACCGGCGCACCGCGCACGAGATCTGCGCCCGCCTGGGCATGCCGGAGGCCGACGACCTCCTCGCCCTGCTCGGCGACGGGCCCGGGCGCCGCGACGGGCCCGAACCGGCACCGGTCCCCTGACGAGAGCGGCCCGCTCTCCTCGTATGCCGGACCCGCCCCTGCGGAACCGGTGTCACGGGCGATCCGCCCCCCCCTCGTGACCTCTCGTCAAAAGGTCCTCACGCCAAGTGGTCCTCACGTCATTCGGAGACATCCCATGCCTCTCACTGCCTCTCCCGGCCACTCCTCCGGCGGCGTATCCGGGCGAACCGCCGCCTGCCGGTTCACCGTTCTCGGTCCCCTTCGCGTGTACGACGGGCCGGCCGAGATGCCCGTCGGCGCGCCCCGGGTGCAGGCGGTGCTCACGGTCCTGCTGCTGCGGGCGGGCACCTCCGTGTCCGCCCGGGAACTGATCGCCGCGGTCTGGGGCGACGAGGCCCCGCCCGGCGCGCTGGGGGCGTTGCGCACCCATGTCTTCACCCTGCGTCGGCTGCTGGAGCCCGGCCGGGCGCCCCGCGCCGCCGCGCTGACGCTGCTGACGACGGGCGACGGCTACACCCTGCGCGTCGCCCCGGAGGACGTCGACCTGACGGTCTTCGAGCTCCGTATGGCCGAGGCACGGCGGGAGCGGGCCGCCGGCCGGCCCGAACAGGCACGGTCACTGCTCGTCTCCGCGCTGGACCTGTGGCGCGGCAGGCCGCTCGCCGGCGTGCCCGGCCCGTACGCCGAGGCCCAGCGCACCCGGCTGGAGGAGCTGCGCCTGTCGGCCGTCGAGGCACGCTGGGAGGCCGAGATCGCGCTGGGCGGGCACGACAACGCGCTCGGTCCGCTGCGCGCGCTGGCCGCCGAACACCCGTGGCGCGAGCGGGTCCACGAGCTGCTGATGACAGCGCTGCATCGCGCCGGACGACAGGCGGACGCACTCGACGTCCACGCGCACGTCCGCCGCGCGCTCGCCGAGGAACTGGGCACCCGCCCGGGCCCCGGCCTGGACCGGCTCCAGCAGAAGATCCTCACCGCCGGCCCCGGGCGGCAGTCGGGCGACGCGACCGGGCTCCGGGCTCCGGCCCGGTCCGACGGACCGGCCCGGCTGCCCCAGGACACCGCCGACTTCACAGGCCGGAACGACGAGGCCGACCGGCTGTGCACCGCGCTGGAAAGCGGCCGGATCGTCGCCCTCAGCGCGATCAGCGGGATGGGCGGCATCGGCAAGACCGCGCTCGCCGTCCACGTGGCCCACCGGATGCGCCACCGCTTCCCGGACGGGCAGCTCTACGCGGACCTGAGGGGAACCGACCCCCGGCCCGCGGAGCCCATGGAGGTGCTGGGCCGCTTCCTGCGCGTCCTCGGCGTCCGCGCCGGCCACCTCCCGGCGCTGCCCGGGGAACGGGCCGCCCTCTACCGCTCCATGCTCGCCACCCGGCGGGTGCTCGTCCTGCTGGACAACGCCCGCGACCTGGCCCAGGTCCGCGACCTGCTGCCCGGCGCACCCGGCAGCGCCGTCCTGCTCACCAGCCGCTCCCGGCTCGCCGGGCTGACCGGGGCCACCCTGGTGGACCTGGGGCCCATGACACCGGCGGAGGCCCTGGAGCTGCTGACCCGGATCGTCGGCGAACGGCGCGTGTCCGCCGAGCCGGAGGCCGCCGCCGAGGTGCTCGACGCCTGCGGCCATCTGCCACTCGCCCTCCGCATCGTGGCGTCCCGGCTGGCCGCCCGGCCGGACCACACCCTCACGGAGACCGCCGCGCTGCTGGCGGACGAGCGGCGCCGCCTCGGCGCGTTCACGGCGGAGGACGCCGCCGTGGAGACGACCTTCCGGCTCGGCATGGACCTGCTCGACGCCGAGCACGTCCGCGCCTTCCGGCTGCTGGCCCTGCCCGAGGTGCCCGAGGTGAGCGTGCCCGCGGCGGCGGCGCTGCTCGCCCGGCCGGAGCGGGAGGCGGAGGAGCTGTGCGAGTCGCTGGTCGACCTGAGCCTGCTGGAATCGGTAGCCCCCGGCCGCTACCGCTACCACGACCTGCTCCGGCTCTTCGCCCGTCAGACCGCGGTCGCCGAAGTGCCGGACCACGAGCGGACCGCCGCGCTCACCCGCCTGCTGGAGTTCGCCCTCGCCACCGCCCTCGATGCCCACCGGGCGTCGCTGCCCGACGACCTCTTCCCCGGGAACGCGGCCCCGCCGCGCTCCGCGGGCCTGGTCTTCGCCGGCCCGCAGGAGGCCGCCGCCTGGCTGCTCGACGAACAGTCGTCGCTCCTGGGGCTCGTCGAGCAGGCGGCGGGCGACCCCTCCCTGTCGCTGACCGTCTGCTCGGACCTGCTGCTGGCCGCGGACCCGCTCGGCCGCCTCGGCGCGCAGCCGTACGGCCTCGAGCGCGCCGCCCGGACCCTGGCCGAGGCCGCGCGCGCCGCCGGCCACCGCACCGCGGAAGCACGCGCCCTGTACATGCTGGGCGGCTCCGTGCAGCACCGCTTCGCCATGCGGCTCGGCGCCCCCGCCCTGGACCGGGCCATCGAGCTGTGCCGGGCGGCCGGGGAGCGGACGCTGCTCGCCCACGCCCTGATCACACGGGGCGGAGGCGCGCTGGCCCTGCGCGACTTCACCACCGCGCACGCCATGCTGACCGAGGCACTGGCCCACGGCAGGGCCCTGGCCAGCCGTGGCACCGAGGCATACGCGCTCGGCTTCCTCGGCCTGGCCCTGCTGGCCACCGGCCGGGCCGAGGAGGGGCTGGCGCACTGCCGCGAGGCCGTCGCCGTCACCCGGGCGACCGGCGACGTCGCGGGCCAGGCCAACGCGCTGCACAACCTCGCCCAGGTCTGCCTGTGGACCGGGCGGACCTCCGAGACCTTCGACAGCCTGCACGAGAGCCTGCGCCTGTGGCGGCAGACGGGCTCCCGCTTCCGCGAGGGCCTGTTGCTCGGCGCGATCGCCGAGGCCCACAACCTCTCGGGACGACCCGTGGAGGCCGCCGAACACGCCGCGCGGGCACGGGACATCGCCGAGGCGCGCGGCGACGCGGGCATCCTCGCCCGTGCCCTCGCCCAGCTGGGCCACGCCCACCGGGCACAGGGCGACACCGGCGAGGCCCGGGAGCACTACCGCCGCGCGGAGAGCGTCTTCCGCGAGCTGGGCCTGCCCGACGCGGACGACGTCGCCCGGCACCTCCGGGAGCTCTGACCCGTGGCGGGCGGGGACAGCAGCCGCGCCCCCCGGCTGGGGGGACCGGGGGACGCGGCGCTTCGGCGGGACGGGGGAAGTCGTCCCGCCGAGGGGACTCAGCGCTTGGGGATCTCGTCCCACAGCTGCTGAGCGGTCTTGCCGGTACGGGCGCTCCACCACGCGTCGTCGCCGGCGTACGAGCCGTCGTGCCCGGCCACGTTCAGCTTGCGCACGATGTCGGCGTCGTAGTGCGTGGCCACGTGGTCGAGGAAGTACGCCGTCGTCTTGTAGGCGTCGGTGTACTTATCGGAGGACCGGACGTAGGGGAGCCCGCCGTTCTCGAAGTGGTAGTTGCGCACCCAGTCGGCCACGCCCTCCACGAAGTACCCCGGCGCGGTGCGGTTCTGCTGGATGATGTGGACCTGCTCGTGGATGAGGAAGCCCGCGTCGCCGGGGTTGCGGCGGACGTAGTCGGGGTTGACGCTCACCATGCCGCCCGAGGCGTAGGCGACACCGGTGTTGGAGCGGTCGAGCACGATCCGGTACTCGGCGGGCGCCGCGTAGGCGTCGCCTATGATCAGCGCGACCGTCTTGGGGTACCAGGTCTCCAGCACCGGCTTCCGCTCTTCGAGCCAGCCGGCCAGGTCGGGGGCCTGCCCGGCGTCCAGCGTGATCCGCACGCCCTGGCCGCCGGGCTGCCGCTGCTGCGGCTGGGAGCCGGCGGGCAGCAGCTCCCATCGCTGGCCGGGGTCGCCCCCGTCCGGGCTCCGCAGCGCCAGCGCGATGCCCTCGCCGACGGCCGTCAGATAACGGTCGCCTTCGTTCCCGCGCGCCGTCTTGATCCGGTACCAGCCGCTGCCCGCGTCCTCGAACAGCCAGCGCTGGTTGGCGTCGCCGTGCTCGGAGAACAGGTGGGTGACCCCGGCGCTGAAGTTGTAGTCGAGGACCATGGCCTGGCCGGGGCCGTGGGTGCCGTGGGTCAGACCCGTCTCCAGCAGCCACGAGCCGTTGTCCTTGGCCCAGAAGACCCACTGCTGGGCCTTGGAGCCGTTGGGCTTCCAGCCCTGGATCTTCGTGCCCGGTGCCGTGTTGCTGTGGTCGACGTCGGCCGTCAGGCCGTTGGCGGACCGGAGGGTGAACAACTGGCCGTTCTGTGGAACGACAGACATGCTGTGACGCCTTTCGTGGGTTTCGTGGGTGAGGAGCGCGAAGGGTTCAGCCGGTGACGCGGAAGCCGTGCTCCGCGCCCAGCTTCTCGAGGGTGTTACGGCCCGGGACGCCGTCGGCGTCGTCGCCCTCGTAGCCGCAGCGGCTCTGCCACTCGGCGTAGGCGTCCTGGGTCCTGGTGCCGAAGGATCCGTCGACCCAGTCCGCGGACAGCAGGCCCTCGGCCTGGAGGGCCCGCTCCACGACGAGCACGTCGTCGCGGTGGGAGGTCGCGCCCTGCGGGGCGTCCGGGTCGCTCCCGGCCGCGGCCACGACCTTCGCCAGGCTGACGTCGGCGGCCCCCGCCGTGGACGGGGCGCCGGACTCCTCGTCCGCGGTCTCGGTCACGGACGGGGCCGGGGCATCGCCTGAGCCCGCGGTGAGGATCGCCGACCGGTCGATGGCACCCGGGTCCCAGTGGTCGTTGCCGGGGACGTTGGCGTGCCCGTAGTGGCCGCCCTCGGAGTGCCAGGTGTCGCTGTCCCGGTCGGTGGAGTCCGAGCCGTCGGCGGCGAGGTCGCCCGCCGGCCAGGCGTCCGGGACGCCCCAGGAGCGGGCGGCGTCGAGCAGCGCGGCGAAGTTCGGCCCCGGCTGCCAGTAGCCGGTGAAGGGCTCGCTCGCCCGGGCCAGCACCTCGACCTGGATGCAGACCCTGCCGGTGCGGTTGGTGCGGTCGTCGCCGTCGTTGCGCAGGGCGCGGGCGCTCTCGTCCAGCGGGCCGAACTGGCCGATGCGGTCGGTCGTGGGGTCGTAGAGCACGTGCGGCTCGGCGCCGATCTCGATCAGGTAGTCGGCGGTGGAGTCGAACTCCGCGTCGCCGGCGCCGCTCTCGGTGGTGTGCCAGACGATGCGGGGCGGCTCGTCCGGGGTGTCCATGCCGCCGCCGATGTCGCCGTCGCCGAGGCGCTCGGCACCGGAAATCCAGGTGATGCCCATGGGGGTGTCCTCTCGGGTGTCGTCAGCCGGCGAAGGTCTGCGTCCAGCGGCCGCCGCTGCCGGGGGAGAAGGCCGCCCCGAAGCGCCGGAAGTCACGCCCGAGGATGTTGTTGCGGTGCCCCTCACTGCGCATCCACATGTCCATGGTTCCGCGCACGTCGGAACCCGTGGCCGCGTTCTCGGCCATGGGCACGTTCGCGATGCCCGCGTCGTTGATCCGCTTCCACGGCGTGCTGCCGTCCCTGCCGTCGTGGCCCAGGAAGTTGTTGCGCGCCATGTCGTCGGAGTGCCGCTGCGCCGCCGCGCTCAGCCGGCCGTCGAGGACCAGGCCCGGCAGACCGGCCTTCGCCCGCTCCTGGTTGACCAGGCTGAGCATCTCCTCGACCGCCGAGCCGCCACCGCCACCACCGGGCTGCGGCTGGGGCTGGGGCTGCTGACCCGGCTGAGGCTGCGGCTGCTGTCCCTGGCCGGAAAAGGAGACGCTCTCCAGCCGCCACCGCTGGGCGTCGCTGCCGGAGTCGGCCTTCCACACGCCCAGGAAGCGGCCGCCGCCGTCGGCGGTCAGATAGGCGTCGCCGCCTTCCGTGCGCCGGCTCTTGATCCGCACGTAGCCGTCGCCGGCGTCCTCCAGCTGCCACAGCTGGTTGTCCTGCCCGTGCTCCTCGACCAGGTGGGCCCGCCAGTTGGTGAAGTCGTAGTCGAGGACCATGGCCTGGCCGGGGCCGTGGGTGCCGTGCGTCAGGCCGGTCTCCAGCAGCCACGAGCCGTTGTCCTTGGCCCAGAAGACCCACTGCTGGGCCTTGGAACCGTTGGGCGACCAACCCTGGATCTTCGTGCCCGGTGCCGTGTTGCTGTGGTCGATGTCGGCGACCACACCGGTCGCCGAGCGAAGGACGTACATCTGGCCGTTCTGCGGGGACATTTCTCTCTGCCAACCGTTCTGGAGCGCTGCGCATTCTTCGGCGCAGCGTCGTATGAATTGCTCCGGGAGCAGCCGAACCTTTTCGGCGTTCACCATGCTGCCGAGTCCTGATTCACGGTGGGTCAACGTGAAATCAATGCCGGTCAACGCGGATCAACGCGCTGGTCAACGCCTCCCGGAAAAGCGTTCAACGGGGGCCCGGAAGAGCATGTCCGGCCTCGATGTGGCATGGTGATCGACAGCTCGCTGCCCACGTCGGCGGCGGTGCACGTCCATGCCGTGCCCTCTGCGCACCATCGCGCGAGCGTTCATTCCGGTTCATTCCACTGTGGTCACGTCACCGACGCCACGGAAATATTCATGTTCAAAATCCAGGAGGGGTAAACCATGTCCGGAGCAAGGGAATTCATCAGCGTCGCCCGGGAGGAGATCGGATACCAGGAGGGCTTTTCCGACGGGCACTGGGACAACGACAACAAGTTCGGCCGCTGGTACGGCATGAACGAGGAGGCGTGGTGCGGCATGTTCGTGAGCTGGGCCGCGGACCGCAGCGGGAACGGCGACATCGTGCCGCGCTACGCGTGGTGCCCGGCGGGCGTGGAGTGGTTCCAGGGCCGCGACCGCTGGAGCGCTTACCCGGCTGTCGGCAGCGTGGTCTTCTTCGGCCCCGGCGGCGGCTCGCACACGGGCATCTGCATCGCGTACACGGACGACGAGATCACCACCATCGAGGGCAACACCAACGACTCGGGCTCGGCCGAGGGCGACGGCGTCTACCTCAAGACCCGGCCGCGCAAGTCGTCCTACGTCTACGGGTACGGCATCCCGGACTTCCCGGAGGGCGCCGTCGTGGCCGACCCCGACTGGCAGGGGCGCCCCGGCGTCGTCTACTTCGGCGAGCAGGCCGACGAGTCCGACATCCCGGCCGGCGGCGACACCTCCTCCCGGCCCGCCGCCCGGGAGGAGGACCGCAAGGAAGACCGGGACGGGGGGACGCCGGAGGACGGCGACTCCTCCCGCCAGGTCGTGATCGACGGTCTGGCCTACGGCCCCGGGAGCAGCGGCGAGCACATCACCCGCCTGGGAGAGATGCTGGTGCGGGCCGGCTGCGGCGCCTACGAGGAGGGCCCCGGCCCCGAATGGACGGACGCGGACACCGAGTCGGTGCGCCGGTACCAGGAGAAGATCGGCGACACGGGCGCCGACGCGGACGGCATCCCGGGCCCCAAGCAGCTGGCGCGGCTGACGGCGGAGTACGGCCGGGCCCGCACCGTCACGGTGCGGGAGGGCGACACGCTCTCGTCCATCGCGGCGGCGAACGACGTCCCGCTGTCCGGACTGACGGCGGCGAACCCGCAGATCGAGGACCCCGACACGATCACCCCGGGAGAAACGGTCACGCTTCCGTAGCCATCGGCCGCCCGGACGCGGAGCAGCGCTCCCCGGGCGGCCCCACCGCTGTCCCGAGGGACCGGCGGTCGTCAGCCCGCCCAGGTCCAGTCGGCGACCTCCGGGAGGTCCGTGCCGTGTTCGCGGATCCAGGCGTGGTGACGGGTGCGGCTGTCCTCCATGGCCTGCCGTACGGCGGTGGCGCGGGCGGCCAGGCCCGGGACGCGGTCGATGACGTCCATGACGAGCCGGTAGCGGTCGAGGTCGTTGCGTACGACCATGTCGAAGGGCGTGGTGGTGGTGCCGATCTCCTTGTAGCCGCGTACGTGCAGGTGGGGGTGGCCGGTGCGGCGGTATGCGAGGCGGTGGATGAGCCAGGGGTAGCCGTGGTAGGCGAAGATCACCGGCTTGTCCGGGGTGAACAGGGCGTCGTACTCGGGGTCGGTCATGCCGTGCGGGTGCTCTTCGTCGGGCAGCAGCCTGGCCAGGTCGACGACGTTGACGACGCGGAGGGCCAGTCCGGGCAGGTGCCGGCGGACGAGCTGGGCGGCGGCGAGCACCTCCTGGGTGGGGATGTCTCCGGCGCAGGCGAGGACGGCGTCGGGTTCCCGGGTGCCGTCCTCGGTGCCGGCCCACTCCCAGATGCCGGCGCCCCGGGCACAGTGCGCCCGCGCCTGCTCCGGGCTCAGCCAGTCGAAACAGGGCTGCTTCCCGGCGACGATGACATTGACGTAGTCACGGCTGCGAAGCACATGGTCGGCCACGGCCAGCAGGGTGTTGGCGTCCGGCGGGAGGTAGACCCGTACGACCTCGGGGCTCTTGTTGAGGATGTGGTCGATGAAGCCGGGGTCCTGGTGGGAGAACCCGTTGTGGTCCTGTCGCCAGACGTGCGAGGTGAGCAGGTAGTTGAGCGAGGCGATGGGGCGGCGCCACGGCAGCCCGCGGGTGACCCGGAGCCATTTGATGTGCTGGTTGACCATGGAGTCGACGAGGTGGACGAACGCCTCGTAGCAGGAGAACAGACCGTGCCGTCCGGTGAGCAGATAGCCCTCCAGCCAGCCCTGGCAGGTGTGCTCGGAGAGGATCTCCATCACCCGGCCGTGCCGGTCCAGGTGCTCGTCGGTGGTGAGAGTGGTGGCCTGCCAGGCCTTGCCGCTGGCCCGGTAGACGGCCTGAAGCCGGTTGGAGGCGGTCTCGTCGGGGCCGACCAGGCGGAAGTCCCGGCGGTCGCCGGTGGCCTCCATGACGTCCTCGAGCAGGTCGCCCAGCACTCGGGTGGGCTCGTGCCGGGTGGCGCCGGGCTTGTCGACGGCCACGGCGAAGCGCTCGAGGGGCGGCAGGGGGAGCTCGCGCAGCAGGAGACCGCCGTTGGCGTGCGGGGTCGCGCCGAGGCGCCGGTCGCCGTCCGGTACGCAGGCCAGCAGCTCGGGCCGGGGCCGGCCGTGCTCGTCGAAGAGCTCCTCCGGGCGGTACGAACGCAGCCACGCCTCCAACTGCCGCAGGTGTTCGGGGTTCTCACGGACTGCGGCGAGCGGCACCTGGTGTGCGCGCCAGGTGCCTTCGACGGGCAGCCCGTCGACTTCGGCGGGGCCGGTCCAGCCCTTCGGCGTGCGCAGCACGATCACCGGCCAGCGAGGGCGTTCGGTGACGCCCTCGGTGCGGGCGGCGTGCTGGGCGGCCGCGATGTGGTCGAGCGCGGTGTCCATGGCGTGGGCCATGTCGCGGTGTACCTGGAGGGGTTCGTCGCCGGTCACGTGGATGACGTGATGGCCGTAGCCCT
Organism: Streptomyces hesseae; assembly: GCF_031845785.1. Lineage (NCBI taxonomy): Bacteria > Bacillati > Actinomycetota > Actinomycetes > Kitasatosporales > Streptomycetaceae > Streptomyces > Streptomyces hesseae. Next base: position 603,116 of record NZ_JAVRFI010000002.1, on the reverse strand, counting down.
TGAGGAGTTCGTCGAGTTCGTGTTCGGGGATGCGGGCGAGGACGGTCGGGTTGGCGATCTTGTAGCCGTTGAGGTGGAGGATGGGCAGGACCGCGCCGTCGTGGACGGGGTCGAGGAACTTGTTCGAATGCCAGGAGGCGGCCAGCGGTCCGGTCTCGGCCTCGCCGTCGCCGATGACGCACGTGACGACCAGGTCCGGGTTGTCGAAGGCGGCTCCGTAGGCGTGGGAGAGGGAGTAGCCCAGTTCACCGCCCTCGTGGATCGACCCCGGGGTCTCGGGGGCGACGTGGCTGGGTACGCCGCCGGGGAAGGAGAACTGCCGGAACAGCCGCTCCATGCCTGCCGCGTCCCGGGTGACGTCGGGGTACGTCTCCGTGTACGTCCCCTCCAGCCAGGAGTTGGCCAAAACCGCCGGGCCGCCGTGCCCGGGGCCCCAGACGCACAGGGCGTTCAGGTCGCGGGCGCGGATGACGCGGTTGAGGTGGGTGTGGACCAGGTTCAGGCCCGGGGAGGTGCCCCAGTGGCCCAGCAGCCGGGGTTTGATGTGCTCGGGGCGCAGGGGCTGGGTCAGGAGAGGGTTGGCCATCAGATAGATCTGCCCGACGGCCAGATAGTTCGCGGCCCTCCAGTGGGCGTCCAGGGCCCGTAGCTCCTCGTCGGTGGGAGTGGTGGCCGGTGCCGGCGTCGTGACGTCCCGCATGACTGCCTCCGAAGGGTTGGACGGGGCCCTGTCAGTAGCTTTTCCCAGCCTGGGCTTCGCGGGGCGCTGCCACCAGGGCCGATCGGAGGGCACCCGGGCCCATTCGGCCCAGGCGGGGCCGGCCGGGCAGGTCCGCGCCGTAGTGTCGGCAGGGGCGTACGGGAGGAGATGACGGTGACTGACGACGAACGGCCGCAGCGCTTGTCGCGCCCGGTGTACGAGCGGGAGCTGCTGCGGCTCCAGGTGGAGCTGGTCAGGCTCCAGGAGTGGGTGCGGGCCGGGGGCCGACGGCTCGTCGTGGTCTTCGAGGGACGCGACGCGGCGGGCAAAGGTGGCGCGATCCAGCGGGTCGCCCAGCGCCTGAACCCGCGTGTCGTCCGGATCGCCGCGCTGCCCGTGCCGACCGAGCGGGAACGCACGCAGTGGTACTTCCAGCGCTATGTGGAACAGCTGCCCGCCGCCGGGGAGATCGTCCTGTTCGACCGCAGCTGGTACAACCGCGCCGGCGTCGAGCACGTCATGGGCTTCTGCACCGACGAAGAGTACGCGCGGTTCCTCCGCCAGTGCCCCGTATTCGAACGGCTCCTTGTCGAGGACGGGATCCTGCTGCGCAAGTACTGGTTCTCGGTGAGCGACACGGTGCAGGAGCAACGGTTCCGTGACCGGTTGAAGGATCCGACACGGCGCTGGAAGCTGTCGGCGATGGACCTGGAGTCGATCACCCGTTGGGAGGCGTACTCGCGGGCGAAGGACGAGATGTTCGAACACACCGACATTCCCGAGGTGCCCTGGTACGTCGTCGAGAGCGACGACAAGCGCTCGGCCCGCATCAACATGATCGCCCACCTGCTGTCCACGGTGACGTACCACGACATCCCCGTGCCCGCCCTCGACCTGCCGCCCCGCCCACCCTCCACCGGATACCGGCGGCCTCCTCGGGAACAGCAGACACGGGTGCCCGACCGGGCGGCGAAGCTTGCTCGGTAGAGAACCGGAACGTGTCGGGATGTGGATTGTCAGGTGTTTCACCGGGTGTGGATCGTACGCCCGGTGACGTGACCAGGGCGGACCCGGATCCATAGGTCACGCTTCCCGCCGGCCCAGGGTTGCGCTCCGGGGCGGGTGGCGAGGGCTTCGACGGTGCCGGGGTCGGTGATGTGTTCGGCCGTTCCGGTGATGAGGACGCTCCAGCCGCGGCTGGCGTGTGCGTCGATGTGGTCGGCCTCGAACGCGAGCGGGCCGCCGTCGGCCGCGGCCGCCGTGCCTCCCGACTCGGTCCGGTAGACGATGGTGCGGCCGTCGACCAGGAAGTTCACGGGCAGGACGACGGGAGCGGGCCCGGTCGTCAGGCCGATCCTGCCGATGCCATGAGTGCCGAGCCGCCGCCAGCAGTCGTCCTCGGAGAGCTGCGCGAGCACGGGACTGGTACCGGCCGGCTGCTGACCGGGTGCCGCTTCGCGCGGGCCTCCGGTGAGTTCGTCGTACGGCATCTCCAAGGCGGCCGCGAGGCGCATGAGGGCGGCGGGGTCGAAGTCGCCGCCGAACGCCTCCAGCTGACTCAGATAGGGCACGGACATGCCCGCGCGGCACGCCACTTCCTCACGGGACAGCCCCAGTTGCTCACGGCGTACGGCACAGCGGGTCGCCACCGTGTCCGTAGGCGGACCACCGGAGTCCGTGCCGGGGTCGCCGGGGCGCGGTCCGCCGTTGTGCATCGTCCCAGCCTCCACATGATCGCCCGGCGAGGCGTGCCGTCGCCGTCGGCTGCCGGATCGCGAGCCGCCCTTTCGTCAGGGGATCAGAACCCGGGAGCTTGTGCCAGCGCTGCGCCGCCGACCGGGCCGGGCGGTGGCGGCCCGTTGGCCCGTCCAGGCGAAGGGGTGATCCGCAGCTCGACCCGGGGTGCCGTCCGGGGTGCGCAGTTCGTGGCCGGCGTCGGCGGCGAATGCCGCGGTCACCGCGCCACCCCACTCCCGTACGGGCCGTAGAGGTCGAGCAGCCGGGTGCGGGCCGCCCGCAGGCGTCCGCCGATGACCTCCACGACGTAGGCGAGCAGCGCGTGGTCGAGCTCGGGATCGCGTTCGCACAGGGCGAGGACCTCGGCCGCGTCGAACTGCCACGCTTCCACCGGGGCCGTCGACTCCGCGCCCAGGTGCCACTGGTGCGGCGGACACAGCCAGGACCACCCGAGCAGCCGACCTGCGGCGAGAGTCTCGACGACCGCCGCCTGACGACCCGGCACGTGGATGTCGAGGTCGACCGTGCCGGAGCGGATCACCCAGAACCGGTCCGCCCGCTGACCCTCCTCGAAGATCCTCGTGCCTGCGGGGAACGACACCTCGTGGCCCAGTTCCATCAGCCGTTCGCGATGGTTCTCGGGGATGGCGTCGAGGACACCGGTGCGCTTCACGGCGCTCCGTTCAAACGGGAGCGGGCCGGCGACGCGACGGCACGACCGGCGCCGTATGGACAGTGGCCGGATCCGACAGCCTCGCATCCGTTGTCGGCGACAAATCCGAGTGGGAGACTGCCTGGCAGCTGACGGGAGAGGTACGTCGGAGTATCCAGCAGGCAGTATCACGACTCGCGGTGCCCGGACCCCTTCCACTGCGTACTCCGGATGTCGTCCGGGCTCTTCACCAGTTTCCAGTGAGAAACCGGAGAACCTATGCCCATACGACGCGTTCTGTCCGCACTCTTCGCCACGGTGTCGGCGATACTGGCCATCACCGTGATCGGCACACCCGCGCAGGCCGATGGCTTCAGCCCTATCAAGGTTTGGAACTCGAGCCACTGTCTCGACAATGCCACCGAAAACGCCGCGAGACTCCAGATGTGGTCGTGCACCGGCGTTTCCGAGCAGAATTGGCTCGAAGGGTTCAACACTCAGACCGGCCTGTTCACCTTCACCAACTCGCGCACAGGACGATGCATCACCGCTCCGGCCTCGGGGGCCGGGACGGTCACGATGGCGTTCTGCGACGCGGCCGCGGCGACCCAGCAGTGGCGCGTCTTCTTCGCGGACAACCCCAACGGGCCGCCTTCAGGCTGGTACGACGTATGGCAGAACGTGTCGAGCGGGCTCTGTCTGTCGACGCCGAGCGTGCGAAACGGCACCCTCCTGCAAACGACGCTCTGTAATGCTTCCGAGCAGTACGAAAGGTGGCATCAATAAATCCCTCATCGTGGTGCCCGCTTGTGCGACGCCGATCGATGGCCCGGCGTTCTCAACCCTGGCCTACGAGGCGCGCGTGGGTGTCCATCATCGTGTCGAGGTAGGGGGCGGCGAGGCCCGGTTCGTTCTCGGCGATCGCCTGCCACAGGGAGGCCGCTTCCCTGATGGCGTCGCTCGCCTCCTCCCGTTCGACGTCCGCGAGCAGCCGGGTTCTGGCGTGCGCGTAGAGCGCGAAGGCGAGGTGGTCCTGGTGCGCGGCGCGGTGGCGGGCGGCCAGGCGGCGGCTCAGGGGGACGGCCCGGGCTGTGGTGTCCAGAGCCTCCGCGTGCCGTCCCGCCTCGCCCAGCCGCAGGCCATGGTGCGCGAGCGCCCAGACCAGGACCGCTTCGTCGGCCTCGGCCCCGGTCGTCGCCAACTTCTCGGACAGGGCCAGGGCCTCGGCGGAGACGTCGAAGGCCTCTTCGTGCGGTGGTGAGCCGAGTGCCAGGAGGCGGCCGAGGTCGATCAGCGTCAGGGCCGGCACCCGGCCGTGGGCGGGGTCGGCGTCGGCCAGGACGCGGGCGATGGCGACGGCCTCCCGGGCGTGCGGCAGGCCCTCGGCCGCCCGGCCCCGCTCCACGAGGTGTACGCCCAGATCGGAGCGGGCCAGGCTGCGGGCGACGTCGCGGCCGCCGGTGCCGGCCGGCAGGGCGTCCGCGACGGCGACAGCCCGTCGAAGGGTTTCCTCCGCTACCCGCCGGCCGGCATTGTGCTGGAGGCAGCCGAGGACCCACAGTGACTCGGCCAGCAGGCCCTGGTGCGCGTCGTCCCGCCGTGCGAGGTCGTCGAGCAGTCCGGCCGCCTCCTCGGCGATGGGCAGGGCCTCGGCACGCCGGCCCGCCTGGATCAGGTACGTCGCCAGGCAGGACAGGGCCGGGAGCAGCCGGGGCCAAGGCCTTGCGGAGACGTCCCCTGCCGCCTCCCGATGGGCGGCGAGAGCCTTGCGCATGACGCGTGCCGCGTCGTCCGGGCGGCCCGCCGCGGAGAGCTGGGTGGCGAGGACGTACAGCTCGTCGCCGTACGCCGGAGCCGAACCGGCGTCCTGCTCCCGTTCCAGCAGACGGCCGCTGACCTTGATGGACTCCTCCAGTACGGCCAGGGCTTCCGATGTGTGCCCGGCCCGGGACAGCACCAGCCAGTGACCGGACAGAGCCGTGGCGAACCCGCGTTCGTACAAGTCCGCGTCCTCCCCCACGAGGCCGCGGTACAGCTTCACCGCTTCGGCCGCCGCGGGCACGGCGTCCTCCGTCCGTCCCATGTCGCCCAGGCAGTGCGTCCTGGCGAGCAGGGCGCCCGCCAGGGCGGAGCGCGACCTGCCGACCGGATCCGCCGTCACCGAACGGCGACGGATGCGGACCACCTCGTCCAGCGCCGACAGGGCCTCGTCCGCTCTTCCGAGGGTGTTCAACCGACGTGAGAGGTTGTTCAGAGCGCACGCCAGGTCTTCGAGCGGGGCATCGGGGCGCTGCTCGGCGAGCAGGCGGTACAGGGTGACCGACTCCTCGCCGGTGCGTAAGGCGTCCTCCGGGTGCCCGGTCTCCTCCAGCTGGGTGGCCAACGTGTCCAGGCTCATGGCGAGGTCGGCCCTGAACGCGCCGGGTTCCGTCTCGGTCAGAGTCCGGTGGAGGCGGACCGACTCATGGGCGGCTTCCAGGGCGTCCGCCGTCCGCCGCACGTCGTTCAGCCGGTGGGCGTAAGTGTTGAGGGAGTTGGCGAGCCGGTGCCCGAATGCGTCGGGTTCCTGTTCCGCCAGGCCCCGGTAGAGGCGGACGGCCTCCTCGGCTCGCGCCAGGGCCTCGTCCGGCTGTCCCGCCCCGGCCAGGTCGATCGCGAGGGAGTGCACGCTGAGCGCGAGGTCGGCGAGGTACGCGCCGGGGCGTTCACCGGCCAGGCGGCGCCGGATCGTGACGGCCTCCTCCGTCGCCGCCAGCGCCTCCTTCGGTCTGCCCGCGCGGTGGAGGCTGGTGGAGTACGTGCCCAGGCTGCGGGCGACGCCGTTCAGAAAGGCGTCGGGGCGCCGTTCGGCCAGTGACCGGTAGAAGGTGACGGCCTCCCGGCTCACCGGCACGGCCTCCTCGACGCGCCCGCACTCCTGCAGCCATATGGCCTGGTTGTTCAGAGCCGCCGCAAGGTCCGGCAGGGCTTCATCGCCGTACTCCTTGTGCAAGCCGCGCCGGATGGCGACTTCCTCGTCCATCGACTTCAGCGCCGCTTCGGGGCGGCCCAGCTCGCCTTCCGCCTGGGCGAGCGCGCCCAGGCCGTGGGCCAGGCCGGACAAGGACTCGGGCGCGTCGGGCCGGGCCTCGCGCAGTTCACGGTAGAAGCGCACGGCTTCCCGGGCGTGCGACAGGGCCTTTTCCCGCCGGCCCAGACCGCGCGCCATCAGCGACAGATTGTGCAGGACGGCGGCGAGATGCGGCCGGTGGGTCGCCGGATCGTCCCGCTCCAGCCGCCGGTAGAGCTGGACGACCTCGTCGGTGGCCGCGTACGCCTCACGGGTGCGCCCCACGTCATCGAGGCGGCCGCTCAGGCGACGCAGCATCAGCGCCAGGTCCGGCAGGCAGGCCGGGTCCTTGCCGGCCCGCTTGCGGTGGATCCTGACGAGCCGCTCGGTCACCTGCGCGGCCGGCGGGGCCAGCGCGTGCGTCGGTCGCGGCAGGCGGTCGGCCAGTCCGAGCAGATCCTCCGGCGTGGCACCGGGTTCGTCGGCCAGCCTGCCCAACGCCGACACCAGCGGTTCCGGCCGCTCGACCTGCGTGGCGACGTCGATGGCGGGCTGCGTCAGCACGTCGCGACGGCGTACGCACAGCTCCGTGAGGGGGGCGTCGAGGGCGCCGAGGTGGGCGGGGTGGGCGGCCGCCCGGGCGTAGACGGTGAGCAACTGCGTGATCTGCGCGTCGGTGAGGTCCTGCGGCCCGGCGTACGGGCCGTGGTCACCCGCCGTCACGCCGCCGAGCAGGTCCTCCGCGAGGTCGGGGTTCCTGCTCAGCCGCTCTCCGACGAAGTACTCGGCCAGCCGGTCCGGACGCAGGGCCCCCCACGCCCCGCCGTCGCGGGGCGGGTACAGCGCGGCGATCCAGCCGGTGAGGGACCGGTGGCACGCCCGTCCCCGGTCCCTGAGACAGGAGATACGGCCCAGGAGGACTTCCGCCCGGGAGGGGGTGTCGGCGCCGCACAGGAAGGCAGCGGCGAGGGCGTCCTCGAGGGTCTTGTCATCCAGCTCCGTCAGCGCGTGCTGCCGGGCGGCGTTCTCCCAGTACTTGGACTCATGGTCGAGCAGTCGCCTTTCCACGCGTACGGCCTTGCGGCCGGCAGCGGTGACCGGCTCGTTTCCGGCCCCTGGCCCGGTTTCGGCCCCCGGCCGGGCCGAGGCGGCGCGGACGGACTCATCCAGTAGGTCGGCCAGGGCGGTCATGTGGAGAGTGAGGGCCATGTCCAGTCCGGGGCCGCCCAGCCGTTCGGGACGGTCCCGAACGGCATCGGTCACCGTCGTGGCGTGCTCGGGCCAGGTGTGGTGCTCCTGCCCGCGCACCTCCGGCAGGGCCCGGGCCAGACTCTCCACGGCGGACCGGTATGCCTCGGCACGGCCTTGGGGGTCCGGCTCCAGCGGCGGCAACGGCGTCTCGATCATGTCGTCGAGGAGGTCCCGGGTGTCGCTGTTCGCCCGCCGCGCGGGCCGCCACCAGTCGTCGTCGGCGGTACGGGCGAGCAGCAGTACCTTGAACGGCGTCGGGACCGTACGGGCGACGATCGTCTTGAGCAGGGCGGTCAGCTGCTCGACACGCGTCTCGGCGTAGTCGAGGACCACCAGCAGCGGAACGGCCGTGTCGGCGAGCGCCGCCATGTCCCCGGCCTTCGCGTCGCTCCTCAGCCACACCACCGTCGAGTGCCTGCTTTCCAGCCGGGCCGTGAGCTCAAGGGCCAGCCGGGTCTTGCCCTGGCCTCCCGGCCCGTGCACGAGACGCACGGCGAGGCCGGGCTCCTCGCACCACTCGCGCAACTCCTGGAGCAGTGCTTTACGAGCGCGGAAGGGCACCACGGCACGCCGGGCCTCCAGCAGCGCCGCGGGCGACGCCGGCAGAGCCGGTGCCGCCAGGCGGTCCCTGAACCGGGACGAAAGGCCGGACAGCCCCTTCCACTCCGCAGGTTCCAGCACCGTTCCCACGCCGTGCTCCGCCAGGACCCGGCGGAAGCCGCCGTCGTTGAGCAGGACATAGGCCGGCACCACTTCCAGCCGGGTGTGCGCGAAACCACCGAAGTCCGTGCACATCACCCCGGTGAGGAGCCCGTCACAGAACATGGCCGCGCCCGACAGGCCCGCCCAGGGCGAGACCGCCCGCCCGGACGGGTCGGTGCACGGCTCGACTCGTTCGGTGAGGCGCATGAGGTACCGGTTGTTGGCGGAGCGGTCCGCCCGGTTGACGGTTCCCTCCAAGTGCAGAATGTCTGCCGCCTGACGTTCCCGCTGTACGACGTCCGGCAGGCCTCGCGTCTCGCACGCGGTCGCGGGCCGGTGGGTGACGAGCCGCCCCCACCGGACGGACCCGTTCGCCGGTGGTGCCCCTGCCGCGTCCGGATACGCGCTGTCGACACGCAGGAGGGCCGCGTCGTCCCGCTCCCCGGGCGTGCCCCGCCAGGCCACCGTGGCGGAGTACTGCCCGTCCTTCCCGGGGTGGAAGAAGGTCACCGTCCCGCCCACCGCCGGCACGACGTGTGCCGAGGTCAAAATGAGGCTGGGGGCGACGACGTACCCCGACCCCGGACCCCGGGGCCCGTTCACCCCGACCACCAGATCACCGTTCACCGTGACGTCCCCCCGTACGTGACTCTCCGGTGACCCCCTCGTAAGGCGCCCGGTTGCTCTTCCCGTTGCGTCAGTCCGCGATGCGGCCGGACACGTCGCCCGGCCCGGGGGGCGCCGACCGCCGTCCGTGAATCCAGACGTCCTCGTCGGGCCCCTTCGGCGTCAGGGCCACCGTCACCCGGTGCGTACGGCTCCGGGCCAGGCCCGCCTCGCCGTCACCGGAGACGACCCAGGCCTTGAAGCCGGCCTTCGCCTTGACGTCCTGGCGGAGCTCGACGGTGAACTCCAGCTCGATCGGGCCCACCTGGAACTTGATCTCCTGCTCGCTGCCACGGGCCACGGCCGCCGTCAGCTCGTCGCGCAACGCGGCCACCGCGGCCGCCAGTTCGATCTCCATGCCTGTGCCTCCCCGCGCACGGCTGCGGACGTACCCGGCAGGGCTTCGTCCACGACCTCGTCGACGGTACAGGTGTGGAGACGGAGGAAGATGGGATTTGCTGACACTGCTCTCTCCGTGGTCTGCCGGACACGGTCGCGGACGCCGTCCGCGACCCGGCAGCTTGACGGGGGCGTGCCGGCTATTCGTTCATTGCCCGGGCGGCCAGAGCGTCGCACACCTTGTCGAGGTAGGACATCCTGCCCGCTTCCGGATTGTTGCCGCTGGAGGTGGGAACCACGACGCCGGCGAGCGGGTTGTCCTCCCGGGGCCGGTCGAGGGTGAGGACGTCGCCGATTCCCGGAGCGGCCTTGTCGCGCTTGGTGAGGGGAGCCACGTCCCACCGCTCCTCGATCGTCTTGAGCAGTGACGTGTGGTCCAGCGGAGTGCCGCCGTCGACGCGGAACACGGTCTCCTCTTCGATGAGGGGAGAGACCAGCACCGTGGGCACGCGCACGCCGAACCGTGTGAAGCCGAAACCGAATTGCCCCTGCGAACCGTCAGGAGGGGCGGCGCCGGAAGGCGGGGGTGCGTGGTCGTAGCAGCCGCCGTGCTCGTCGTAGGTGATGATCAGCAAGGTCTTGTTCCAGTCCGGCCCGTCGCGCAGTGCGTTGTAGACGTCGAGCATGAGCTGCTCACCGTAAGCGACGTCATGAACGGGGTGCTGGTCGTTGCCGTTGGTTCCGTCCCAGTTGGGTTCGAGGAAGATGAACCCTTGGGGGAGAGTACCGTTCGCGGCGGCGGCTTTGAACGCGGCGAGATCACCGAAATGGCTGTCGGAAGCCTGTTGAGTATCGCGGAAGTCGCGGCGGGTCAACAGCCTGCCGCCGCTGTAGATCGCCCAGCCCACTCTGTCGCCGAGTGCGCCGAAGATGCTCGGCGTATCGAAGGCGATGGGGAAGTGGGCCTCCTTGTCATCCATGTGACCCAAACTGGTGCCGGCCAGGGCGAACCCCCGGTTGGGCAGGGTCATGGTCGGTACCGAGCTGTACCACTGGTCACAGACCGCAAAGCCGCGGGCCAGACCGGAGAGGACCGGCAGGGCTTCGGGCGTGAAGCAGCCCATGATGTTGGCCGGCTTGGTACCGGGATATACCTCCCTGCCGTGCTGCGGGTCGAACTGCAGGGCGTCGGCGAAGCTGTCCACGAAGCCGTCCATGGTCGGGACGGAGGTGGGTGTGTCAGGAGTTTCTGTCCGGAACAGCTGCGTATTGGTCGGTTTGTAGCCCTCTCTGGGATCGGCGCCCGGCATGAAGTACGCGTCGGGGGTGCTCGTATCGATCTTGAAGACCGTGACCGGGCCACTGTCCCCGGGGTTGCTCTCCTCTCCCGTCAGGCCTTCGAAGGGCTTGCCTGACGGGGTTTTCTTGTCGGGGTAGAGGAACCCCAGCATGTGGTCGAAGGAGCGGTTCTCCTGCATCAGGACCACGATGTGATCGATCTGGTTCAGTCGGGCGTTGCCAGGCATGCGACGCCTCCTGCCTGTCGGGCTGGACGGTGAAGTGCTGGACACCGTCGCTCTGTTGAATCAGTCAAGGCGCCGCGCGACCGCGTACGGCTGGGCGAACTGCGTGCAGGGCTGTACCCGGCGGGTCTGTCCGGACCAGGGTGGCCTTCAGCGAAACAGCAAGGCCAGACAACGGCAGGATCGGGATTCTGCGTCCCTCTGTGACGCTCTTACTCCTCACCCTAGCCCGACACATCGACCATGCAACCGCGGGCTTTCGCCGCATTTCTCTCCCCCGAACGGCACTGTGGACCTGGCTCCTGTCGATCCCCCTCAAACGCTCAAACGCGATAGGTGCCAGGGATGTCCGGATGTGACATAAGCCTGTCATTGCGGTCGCGCCGGTCGGGGCGGACGATGGACGCATGTCCAGAACCAGCCACCGCGTCGTGATCGCGGTCTTCCCCGACGTCGATCTGCTTGACGTCACGGGGCCGGCCGAGGTCTTCGCGCTGGCCAACCGGGAGTCCGGCGGCCGGGCCGACTACCGGGTCCGCCTGGCCGGGCCCGGGCGGGCCGGGGAGGCGGTGGCCACCTCCGCGGGCGTGCGGGTCGTCACCGACCTCGGCTTCGGCGACGTCGGCACCGCGGTGGACACCCTCCTGGTGCCCGGTGCGGTGGACGTGGACGCCGACGGGCCCCGGCCCCGGATCGACCCCCACGTCGTGGACTGGATCAAGGACACCGCGCCCCATGCACGGCGGATCGCCTCCGTATGCGTGGGCGCCCACCTGCTGGCGGCGGCCGGTCTGCTGGAGGGCAAGGCCGCGACCACGCACTGGTCCACGGCCGACCGGCTCGCCACCGACCACCCCGAGGTCATCGTCGACCCCGACCCCATCTTCATCCGCTCCGGGAAGGTGTGGACCGGAGCGGGCATCAGCGCCTGCCTGGATTTGACCCTCGCCCTGGTCGCCGAGGACCACGGCGAGGACCTCGCGCTCGCGGTCGCCCGGCACCTGGTCGTCTACCTCAAACGCCAAGGCGGCCAGAGCCAGTTCAGCGTGCCGATCAGCCGCCCGCCGACGTCCCGCCGGGACATCGACGAAGTGCGCCGGTACATCGCCGACCACCTCGATACGGACCTGTCGGCGGCCGCGCTTGCGGCCAGGATGTGCCTGAGCGAGCGGCACTTCGCCCGCGTCTTCACGCAGGAGACCGGAGCGACCCCCGCCGCGTACGTCGAAGCCTTGCGCGTCGAGGCCGCCCGCCGCCTACTGGAGACCACCGACCAGCCCCTGGACCACATCGCCCGGGCCACCGGCCTGCGCTCGGTGGAAACCCTCCACCGCGCCTTCCGCCGGCAGATCGCCACCAGCCCGGCCGCCTACCGGCGCCGCTTCCGCACCACCATGGCCTGACCGGTCAACGCGCCCTGCCTGCCGGTTCCATTCCAATCTTCAACTCCAATGAGGACACGACTATGCCTATTTCCACGACACTGCGTGACGTCATCGGCCTGGACAGCCGGCTCCCCAGGGTCGCCGACGCCACCCTCCTGATGATCGACTTCCAGAACACCTACCGCACCGGTGTCATGGCCCTGGAGGGGGCCGAGGAGGCGCTGGCCGCCGGCGCGCGTCTGCTGTCCGCCGCCCGCGCCCAGGGCACGCCCGTGATACACATCGTCAACGACGGCGGCGAGGGCACCCCCTACGACGTCCGGGCCGAGATCGGCGCCATCAGCCCCGAGGTCGCCCCGGCCGAGGGGGAGCCGGTGGTGGTCAAGCAGTTCCCCGACGCCTTCCACAACACCGACCTGGAAAAGACCCTGCGCGACCTGGGCTCCGGATCCGACCTGGTGCTGGCCGGATTCATGACGCACATGTGCGTGACCTTCACGGCCCAGGGTGCTTTCAACCTCGGCTACCGGCCCACCGTCGTCGCCGAGGCCACCGCAACCCGCGCCCTCGCCGCTCCCGACGGCACCGCCCTGCCCGCCGTAGCCCTCCAGGCCGCCGCCCTGACCACCATCGGCGACCTGTTCGGCCTCGTGGCACCCCGAGTGCAGGACCTCACCGTCTGACCCACGCATCGCCGCTCACACGGCTCCGAGCGGAACGTCAGCCGACGTCGGCAGACTCCACGAGGGTGTACATGACCGACCGCTGCTGCTTGTGGCGTTGGATGCGTGCCTTGGCGACCAGGGACTCGAGGGTGTTCCGTACCACCTGCGGTGTCGGATTCCGGCTCGGGTCCTTCTCCAGAAGCTCGTCCCGCAGTTCCTTCGCCGATCGGGGTTCGTCATGCTCGGCGAGCAGGTCCATCAGCAGGTCACCGAGCAGAGGCCGGGGCGACTTCCCCTCCGCGCCGCTCTTCGTCCTGGTGCTCGCTCCGGCTGTGCCCCGGCGCTTCGTCTTCGCGGCCATGGGCTCGTCCTGTGCCTGCTCGGGCAGGCGTGAGGCATCCGCGAAACCTTCGTACCGCTCGGCGAGGCTGAGGATGTCCGAGAGCAGGGTTTCCTCCTGCTTCAGCAGCTCGATCCTCTTCGCCAGCTCCTCCTGACGCCTGCGGTTCTCCTCCAGCTCCGACGCGACCTGCTCCACGTACCGCGATCGAAGCCTGGCCGCTGATTGGCTACTCACACCCGCACACTCCCTCGATATGGATGACGCTGCGCATGGTACCCACGTCGAGGGCCCCGTGCGGATGGGTGGCGACGCCGGACGGCTCGTCGAACATGTTGGCTCTTCACCGTAAGCGCGAATATGCCTCCGCATGCAGGCACGTCGGCCTTCTCCTCCACCGCTCGGCCGGGTTACCTCCGGACCTCATCCGGAGATGTCTTCACCCACCACGTCCGGGACTCCTCGATCAAACAGCCCAAGGTAGCTGACACTGTATCAGGTGGGGGGAACTTCACGTATGTGTCTACGTCAACATGTTCCGAACGGCGACTGACGCTTCGCGGTCACACATGTCGTCTATTGACAGTCAGAAGCCGCACATGTCAGCATCGCCACCCGCTGAGCGGGCTACGATCCCCGGTCGCTCGGCAGCGTTCACACGTGTGGGCTTGCCCGGCCGGTGCTGACCATCGGCGTCCACCCCAATGACTGATCCGCCCGGTCGTCACGCAAGGACCGTTGTGGAAAACGGCATCGGTATCGGCATCGGTTCGGCTCCAGGGCTCGTGGCGGGCCGCGGCGGACAGGAAAGAGAGACGGACAGTTGTCCATACGTACGCCGGGACGCGGGTCCCGGGGCAGACCGAGCCGTTGGCGGGCGGGCGCTGTGGCGCAGGGCCTGTGCGTGGCGATGCTCGCCTCGCTCGTCACGCTGCTCACGCCGCTCGTGCCGGCGCAGGCGATCGAGGACGTCGGCAAGCCGGCCATCACGTTCAATATGCTCGGCGGCGACCGTTGGGGCCACGTCAGGTCGAATCTGATCAAGGACGCCGACATCGTGGCCCTACAGGAGGCCACGACCGCTCCTAATGATTTCACCAAGAGCGAAGTGATCACCGACAACCTCACCGACACCGCGCAACCCCCGAGCAGCCGTCTGAAGTACCGGGTCTACGCCCAGCGATGGGGTGATCGAAAAACAATGGGGGTGCTGCTCTACCTGGACATCCTGGGCAGGGACACCTGGGGCCCCGGCGCCGACCCCGATGACCCGGACTCGCAGAACAACCACCAGAAGTCCATGGCGATCTGGCTGCGGGACGCACCCGAGGACCTCAAGGACCTGAAGGACCGCGTCAAGGTGTTCCCCGCTCAGGACGCGGGCAACAAGTGGCTCCGGTCCCGTCCGGCGTTCGGCGTGAAGGTCGACAACACCTGGTACTTCGACATCCATGCCGCGTCGATCCGTTCCGGTGACAAGCCCAACCCGCATACCGTCGCCCTGATCACCACGATCACCCAGACCATGGCCGGCCAGCGATGGCGGGCTCTGGGCGACTTCAACAGCTCGGCGGCCCCCACCCGGGCCAGGTTCCCCAACACGTTCTACGCGACGCAGAACGGCAAGCCCGACGGCACGCCCGTCACGACGCAGCTGAGTGGCTTCGCGCTGGACTACATGATCGCCAGCGATCAGCTGAAGAACCTCGACGTGTCGATGAGCAGCCGGAACGGCAATTCCGACCATTTTCCCGTCAGGTTCGCCCCGTGGAAAACAGCGCCGTGCAAAGAGGGCTGGAGCCGGCCGACAAGCTACAACTACGACGACGCCCGGCTCACCGCACTCACCGCGCGTGACGCAGGGGACGCGTGCGGTCCGCCGCCCGCGGTCGTCTCCATGGGGGACAGCTATATTTCGGGCGAAGCGGGACGGTGGGCCGGGAACGCTCCCGCCTCCGCAGTCGGCTCGGCGTGGGGCACCGACCGGGCCGCGGTGAACTGCAACGGCGAAGAGAGCGTGTGCGACCACGACCCGTCCAAGGTGTACGGCGACACGTCGTACGACAAGGGCGGAAGCGCGTGCGACCGGTCCGACTCCGCCGAGATCAGGGGCCTGACGGTCGACGACGTACCGCTGGAGCGGCGCTTCAACATCGCCTGCTCGGGAGCGACGACGGACAATGTCACCACGACCGGCTTCAAGGGCCGGCGTCCCCAGATCGACGATCTGCGCGACATCGCCCGGAACAACGACGTACGACTGGTCGTGCTGTCGATCGGCGGCAACGACCTGAAGTTCGCCGACATCCTCCAGGACTGCGTCAAGGCGTACTTCTATCCGTCCCTGTTCAACAAGGGCTGCCGCGGCGCCAAGGAGAAGGAGTTCGCCGAAGGTCTCGACCCCGCACGGGCCAAGATCGTGAAGTCGGTCGAAGCGATCCGGACGGTGTTGCGCGAGGCCGGGCAGGAGGACGGCTCGTATCAGATCGTGCTGCAGTCCTACCCCAACCCCCTGCCGCTCGGCCGCGACTACCGTGACCCGGAGAACGCGCCCGTCCCGCCCGCCAACTACAGCCGGTACCTGAGCGGCGGATGCCCCTTCCTGGACGCGGACAGCGACTGGGCGCACACCTCCGTGGTGCCCCGGATCAGCGCCATGCTGCGCGGCGCCGCCAACGAGGCCGGGGTGTCCTTCCTGGACCTTCAGGACGCGTTCGCCGGGCACGAGCTGTGCGGCAGGACGACGCAGCAGGCCAACAAGGACCACAAGCTCTCCTCCCCGCTCCCCGCCGAGCGCGCCGAGTGGGTGCGGTGGGTCCCGTACCTGGTCGACGGCCTCAAGGACCTGCCGTGGCAGGCCCAGGGGAACCAGCAGGAGGCGATTCACCCCAACCACTACGGCCAGCTCGCCCTGTCCGCCTGTCTGACCAAGATCACGGCGAAGCTCGGCGAGACCCCGGTGACCTCGTCCTGCGTGGGCAAGCCGTCCGGTGCTCCCGACACCGTCGACGGGAGCGTCGACAACAGTACGGTGCTGAGCAAGAGCAACCGCCGCGCCCCCGTGGCCGGGCTGCCGGACTGGAGCCGGGCCGGATACCGCGCCGGTGAGGTGCTCCCCGGCGCCGCTTCCCGAACCTCCGACCCCACCTGCCGCATCACTCCGTCCGAGCTCGAGCAGCGGTTCAAGGTGAAGCCCGACGACGGACAGGACGACACGGCGGGGCTGCAGAGCGCCATCGACCAGATCCGCGACTCCTGCACGCCCAGCGCGGGCCCCAACAGACTGTCGGTGATCGAGCTGCCCAAGGGCAAGATCGACGTCAGTAAACAGCTCGCCGTGGACGCCTCCTACCTGGTCATCCGGGGACAGGGCGCGGACCCGGACAGCGGCTCGCGGATCGTCTTCCGCCCCGACGAGAACACCCGCTACGACAAGCTGACCGAGAAGGGCGAGCGCTGGAACCAGGGGGCGATGGAACACAAGTGTGAGTTCACGACGGGCAACAACGTCGGCACGGGCGGCTGGATATGGCCCGGACGTGGACTGTTCCGGGTCCAGACCCGCGAGGTCGCCGAGAAGTACCTCAAGATCTGCGGCTACCCCTCCAAGATCCCGGAGAACCGCCGTGACCTCTTCGAGGGCTCCGTCAACCAGCACTGGGAGTCGGGCGTCGCCGTGGCCGGATCCCCGGCCGACGCCAAGTACGCCGCACACCAGGGCGACCGGGTGATCCAGCTGAACCCCAAGGCGAAGATGGACGCCTTCAAGCCGGGCGGCGACCTGTGGGTGGGCGCCGCCAACAGCCTCAAGTTCTACCAGTCCCAGGAGGTCGCGGGGGCCGCGGCGGACGACGGCCGGCTGGAGAACCTCCACATGCGCCAGCAGGTGTTCACCATCGCCTCGGTGGACGCCGCCCGCCACACCGTCACGATCGACAAGCCGCTGGAGTTCGACGTCCCGGTCGACTCCACCTCCGACGGCTCCCCACCGCTGGGGGTGAACGGCAAGCCCTACACCAGCAAGGTCACCGCGCTGAAAATGATCACCGATGTGGGATTCGAGGACTTCTCCTTCACCGAAGACATCAACGGCCTGCCCAAACTCGGCGGCGGTACGTACCGGCTCAGCCCGGCCGACGCGGTCCACAACTACGGCAACATGGCACCCGAGTACGCCATGCACGGCATCGTTTTCAAATGGGCCGCCGACTCCTGGGTGCGCGGTGTCCGCGCCGACATGACCGGCTCGCACCCGGTCGTCACCGAGGTGGCCAGGAACATCCAGGTCGAGCACAACGTCTTCGACGGCGCCTGGAACAAGGGCAAGGGCGGCAACGGCTACCTGCGCGGATCCCGCGTCTGGGACTCCCTCCACGCCTTCAACACCAGCCGCAACCTACGGCACTTCACCTTCCAGTGGTCGGCTTCCGGCAACGTCGCCATCGGCAACGACTTCGACTCCGACCTGAACCTGCACGGCGGCTGGGAACGACGCAACCTGTTCGAGAACAACACCGTGCACGTTCCCTACAACCACTCCTCCGGCGAGTGCGCCAGCAACTGCGGCGGTGAAGGCGGAGCCGGCGACAAGGGCACCTGGTGGCCGATCTACTGGGCCGCAGGCAGCAAGGGCATCGGCTGGTCCGGATCCACCGGCCCGCAGAACGTCTTCTTCCGCAACACACTGACCAAGCAGACGACCTCAGGAGGTCCCTACGAGCCCTACCAGCCCTACGCCGACACCTCCAGGATCTTCCAGTTCGGTTCCGCCGCCGGCGACGCGAGCGTCTTCCAGCACCTGAGGGGCGCGGGCGGCCCCATCCAGGACTGGGCGGACAACGAACGCAACGACTACACCCGTGGCGACGGCGTCAACGCCTCCAGGACCGACGCCGGCCGTTCCCTGTTCCTGCGCGACTACCACTCCTGAGTTACGGCCCGGAGCCATGCGCGCCCGTTTCCGGCGAACCTCGGTTCGCCGGAAACGGGCGCGCTGCGTTTGACTCACACGTGTGCGTTGGCTGACTTCAGCCTTGTGTGTGTTTCAGGGACATGTTTGTCTAAGAGACATGACGATCAACCGACGCCTTCTTCTGCGTACGAGTAGCGTTGCCGTGGCCGGTGCGCTCGGTGCGGCCGCCCTGTCGGACACCGCAGCGGCGGCCACTACGGGCTCCGACCCGACCGAGGGCGTCACGCGTACCCTCCTTCAGAAGCACCCCTCGCCTGCCGAGGGGTGGGATGCCGTGCAGACGCTCGTGCAGATCCCTCGGCACAGGGAGTCGGGGCGGCACAGCCATCCCGGTGTCGAGGTCGGTTACATCATCCGTGGTGATGTCCTGATGGAGTTCGACGACAGGCCGCCTCTCCGTCTGCGCTCGGGGGATCCGTTCTTCATTCCTGAGGGCGTCATCCACAATGCTCGC
This sequence comes from Streptomyces hesseae, assembly GCF_031845785.1. Lineage (NCBI taxonomy): Bacteria > Bacillati > Actinomycetota > Actinomycetes > Kitasatosporales > Streptomycetaceae > Streptomyces > Streptomyces hesseae. The sequence goes on along the minus strand of NZ_JAVRFI010000002.1, from coordinate 584,681 downwards.
AATGTCGGCGAGGTGACGACGATGATGCTTTCCACGTATGTCGTCGACGGGACGAAGCCCCTCGTGACTACCTGTCTAGGGGTGCGGAAGGTCGGCGGTGGCGATGTCCCAGTCGACTCCGGAGAGCTCATGACCGGCGGGAATGAGCCTGTAGGTGTGTTCGAGCCACTCCGAGAGCGGAGGAATCGGCAGTTCGAACAGCGCCGCCATGTCGCCTGAGACCAACGATTGTCGTCCCCGGCCGCAGTCACACGTTCTTGTCGTCGGGAATGTTGCTCAGGGCGTCGCGCAGCGCGGCCCGGGAGGTGATGCCGAGTTTGGGGAAGACCCGGTAGAGGTGGGAACCGACGGTACGCGGTGACAGGTGCATGCGTGCGCCGATCTCCTTGTTGGTCAGGCCGCCGGCGGCGAGATCCGCTATCCGGCGTTCCTGCCACGTCAGTGCCGCGAGGTGCGCCGTGGAGGCGGGGGTGGACGTACCCGCGGCACGGAGCTCGGCCCGGGCTCGTTCGGCCCAGGGGGGTGTGCCGAGGCGTTCGAAGGTTTCGGCGGCGAGCGTGAGGGGGCGGCGTGCGGCTTTGCGCCCTTGGGTGTGGCGGAGACGGATGCCGTGGGCGAGGCGGATGCGGGCGGATTCGAAGGGGAAGAAGGCGGCGGCGGGGTGGGTTTCGGCGCGGTGGAACATGTCGTCGGCTTCGGTGGGGTCGGTGGCGGTCATGGCGAGGGCGCCGTAGGTGACGAGGGCGAGGCGGGGGGAGACGGCGGGGAGACCGGCCCGGTGTGCGGCGAGGGCGTGGTGGCGGGCTTGTTCGGTGCGGCCGGTGTGGAGGGCCGCTTCGACGAGGTCGAGGAGGGTGCGGGGGGCTTGGTGGGCGTAGGGAGCGAAGGCGCCGGGGGGAGTGATGCCGATGGCGTGGAGGTACGCGGCTTCGTAGTCGCCTTCGGTGAGGGCGGCGGTGGTGCCGATGGCGTCGGCGAGCTGGGTCAGGAAGCCGACGCCGCGGGGGCGGGCCCAGGTGTCGACGGTGGCCTGGAGCTCTCTCGCGCGCTCGGTCCGGCCGCGCATCGCCGCGAGCAGGCCGAGATACGCATGTGTGTGGTGGACGAACAACGCGTAGTCGTGCGACGCCGTCAGGTCCAGGGTGCGCTGTCCGGTCCGTTCGGCCTCGTCCCACTCACCGACTGCCATCTGGTCGAGCATGACCAGGTGCAGCATGGTCATGGCCGACGCCACGGCCCCGGTCTCCACCTCGCGGTCGACGGTGCGCTGGAGGTACGGCCGGTACTGGCTGAGGGTGTCGACGTGGTAGGCGGCGACGCCCAGGCGGGTGATCTCCCACGGTTCGAGTGCGCGGAGGTCGGCGAGGGCGCTCTCCACCCGCTCGTGCACGCCGGTCCCGCGACGTACCACGTCACCCCAGGCGTCCTCGTATATGCGGGAGTTCGGGGACACCAGGCCGCCCAGGGAGCCGAGCAGAACGTGTGCCCGCTCCCACGACGTCTCGTCGCTCGCGTACTGGCTGATGGCCAGGAGCAGGTTCACCAACCGGGTGAGCACCTCGTTCGGCTCCCGCGCTCCGCCGTCACGGATGTTCTCGATCGCGGCCAGGACCTGGCGCTGCGTGGACCACACGTCCCCGTCCTCGTACAGCGCGACGTAGGCCGATGTGAGGACCGCGGCCGGGGACTCGCTCGTTCCTGACGCGATGTCGGAACGGACCAGTTGCTGGGCCCGGTCCAGCAGGCCGGCCTGCCCGGCGACGAACGCCGCGTCGCCCAGCCTCCGGGACCGTTCCTCGTGGCTCTCGCTCAGCTCCGCCGCCCGGGTCAGCCAGGACACGGCGGCCAGCGAGGCGCCCCGCAGGGTGGCGGAGTCGGCGGCCGCCTCCAGTGCGGCCGCGACCTGTTCGTCGGGGTCGACCGCGGAAGCCGCCAGGTGTATGGCGCGCCGTTCCACATCCTTGCGGTGCACGTGCGCGAGGACCGCGTGGGCGGCGCGCCGTTGGCCGACGGTCGCTGTCTGGACGACCGTCGACCGCACCAGAGGGTGCCGGAAGACGAAGTCGCCGCTGAGCGGATCCATGTCCAGCAGGCCGCATGCCGCTGCCTCGTCGGCGTCCACCATGCGGTAGCGCGTGCCACGGGCGTGTCCGGTCGTTGCCGTGCCCGCTCCGACGCCGTCCAGGGCGCCGCGCAGCAGTTCCGTGCGTACGGCGTCACCGAGTGACCCGATACGGGCGCCGTACACATGCTGAAGGCGCACGGGCAGGGGGATACCCGTGCCCGCGTATCCGGGCAATTCCCCCCGGTTGCTCGCTGCCGGGCCCCGGCCCCCGCGCATCACATGGGGCGGCAGCTCCAGCAGAGCCAGCGGGTTCCCCTGGGCCTCGTCCAGGATCAGACGACGGATCCGGGGATCGAGCCCGGGGTTGCGCATGTCCAGGAGCTGCTCGGAGGCCTTCTCCGACAGCGCGGTCACGAGCAGTTGCGGGAGCGCGGCCGTGTCGAAGCCGGAGGGCACGCCGGAACGCAGGCCGATGAGGAGCTTGACCGTGCCACCGCTGAGCCTTCGTCCCACGAACCCGCACACCTCGATACTGGAGGTGTCGAACCACTGGCCGTCGTCGAGCACCAGCAGGAGGGGTTTCCGCGACGCCGCGAGGGAGAGCAGGTCGAGGACGGCGATGCCGAGTGCCATGACCGAGGGCGGTGCGCCTTCACCCCTGCCGAAGACGACGTCGAAGACTCGGCGGTGGCTGTCGTCCAGCTGGTCGATGTAGGGGAACAGCGGGTACAGGAGCTGGTGCAGGCCGGCGAACGGCAGCTCCGACTCGGCCTCGACACCGGCCGCCCTGATCACTCTGTGCTCCTCGCCCGAGGCAAGGTCGGCGACATGGTCCAGCAGGGCGCTTTTGCCCACGCCTGTGTCGCCCCGCAGCACAAGAGCCCGGCCCCCGGTGGCCGTCACGAAGCCGGACAGCACCTCCTGCTCGGCCTCGCGGCCGATCAGCGCCCCGTCGATCGACTCCATCGTCCCCACTTCCTCCTCCGCCATGTGTGAACCCGAGGGCCGCGCTGTGTCAGGACGTTCCGATGCCGTGGAGCAGGGTGTCGACGACGACGTCCGCCGCCTGACCGGGACTCAGTTCGGGCATCTGCCGTGACACCAGATGCATGAGCTGGGGCAGCAGCGCGCTTGCCCATCCCTCGGGTTGGTCGCGGCGCAGGAGGCCCTCGTCGGTGGCCCGCCGCAGAAAGCTGTCGACCTCGCGGACGGACACATCCCTGCGTTGGCGGATGGCGTCGTCGGTGAGCATGCGGGTGAGATCGACGGGCCAGGCGCGGTTGACGGCGATGACGTTCTCGACGTAGCGGTGCAGGGCGACGGCGACGGGCGCTTCACGCAGTCGGGCATCTTCGATGGCCTGTTCGACGGCTGTGAGGCGGGCTTCGTAGATGGCGGTGAGGAGTTCCTCGCGGGAGGCGAAACGCCGGTAGACGGTGCGCCGGTCCACGCCTGCCTCGGCGGCGATGCTCGCGATGCTGGCGCCCGGGTCGGTGGCGAGCATGCGGGCTCCGGTGGTCAGGACGGTTTCCAGGTTGCGTGCTGCGTCGGCTCTCACCGCGCCGATTCTAGTCGTGAAGTGTGGAATCTGGTGCATCTATTGCCACAAGTGTGTGCAACCTAAGAGCAGCTCGGCACATCAATGTGTGACTAGAAATAGTAAGTGCTACATTGACGTGACAGTTAGATGGAGTGCCGGAACCAACCGACACCGCTGGACTGGAAGAGGGAAAGCACGTGATCACCTACGGTCGGCTTTTCATCGGGGGCTCCTGGGTCGAGCCGAGCGACCCGGACCTGCTCGACATCGCCTCGCCGCACGACCGGTCGGTGGTCGGCCGCGCCGCCCAGGCGCAGCCGGCGGACATCGACCGAGCGGTGTCCGCGGCAAGGGCGTCCTTCGACGCGGGTGCGTGGCGTCTGGCCCCGCCGGCCGAACGGATCGCGAAGCTGCGGCGGTTCAACGCACTGCGCGAGGAGAACGCGGAGGAGATCGCGCGCCTGATCTCCCTGGAGAACGGTTCGGCCGGATGGTTCACCCGTGCCGGACAGCTCGGCCTGACCCGACAGGCGAACGCCTACCTGAAGGCGGCGGAGGCATTCGGCTGGGAGGAGACGCTCGTCCCCTCCGACCCGGCGTCCCCCGTGCGCAGCGTGGTGCGCCGTGAGGCGGTCGGGGTCGTGGCCGCGGTGATCCCGTGGAACTCGCCGTTCTCCTCGGCCACCTCGAAGATCATCCCCGCTCTGGTCGCCGGCAACTCCGTGGTCCTCAAGGTGTCCCCGGAGAACTCGCTGAGCATGGGCTTCCTGGCCGGCCTGCTGGAGCGGGTGGGCCTGCCCGAGGGTGTGATCAGCGTTCTGCCCGCGGACCGGGAGACCAGTGAGTACCTGGTGTCGCACGAGAAGGTCGACAAGATCGCTTTCACCGGCTCGACACGGGCCGGCCGCCGCATCGCCTCGATCGCGGGCGAGCAGCTCAAGCGGGTCAGCCTGGAGCTGGGCGGCAAGTCCGCCGCGATCATCCTCCCCGATGCCGACATCGAGAAGGCCGTGGCGGGCGTGAAGTTCGCCTCCCTGCTCAACAACGGCGAGTCGTGCATCGCCCAGACCAGGATCCTGGCTCCGCGCAGCCGGTACGAGGAGGTCGTGGCCGGGCTCAAGGAACTGGTGGAGTCGCTGCGGGTCGGCGACCCGAACGATCCCGGCACCTTCATCGGCCCGATGATCCGCCCCGATCAGCAGGAGCGTGTGCGCGACTACATCCGGCTCGGCATCGAGGAGGGCGTCCGCCTGGTCACCGGCGGCCCGCAGATCCCCGCGGGCCTGGAGAAGGGCAACTACGTCACACCCACCGTCTTCGCCGATGTCGACAACTCCATGCGCATCGCACAGGAGGAGATCTTCGGCCCGGTCCTGGTCGTCATCGCCTACGACGACGAGGACGACGCCGTCCGCATCGCCAACGACTCCGAGTACGGCCTCTCCGGTGGCGTCTGGTCCTCCGACGAGGAGCACGCCCTGGCGGTCGCCCGTCGCGTCCGCACCGGCACTGTCACGGTCAACGGCGCCTCCGTCGGCTTCGACGGCCCGTTCGGTGGTTTCAAGGCCAGCGGCATCGGCCGCGAGTACGGCGCGGTCGGCCTCGGCGCCTACACCGAGTACAAGACCATCACGATGTGACCCGTCGTCCGGTACGGGCGGGTCCCGGCTCGCGACGTGTGCCATGTCGGCGGGCGCCGGCGGCCGGCGCCCGCCGACTCGTTACGCGGGGACCACGCGGTAGCTCAACGCCGCCCACGGAAGGTCGTCCTGGAGGAGGGACCCCGTGGCGAACGCGTGGGTACCGGTGCAACCGGCCCCGGGGTACAGCACCACGGACGCGGAACCGGAGACGATCTGAACGGAACGGGGCGGCACCGGCAGAGCGTGGCACGTACCGAGGTCGGTGAGGTCGACCGTCGACACCGTCCCCGTGCCGTGGGTTCCCGAGTAGAGGTACGCGCCCTCCCGCAACGGAGGCCAGTCCGCGGCGTTCGCCGTCCCGGCCCCGAGGCCGATCAGAGCCACGGCCGTGGCGGCGGCAGCGGCGGCGGCACGGAGCTTCGCCCTGGTGATGAACACGCGAACACCCTTCGTGTAGGTGACGAGACCGGTGGAGGCATCGGTACGGCCGACTCTCACATGTTCAACCGTGTGCCGGTGAGTGCAATACCAGTCACATGTGTGCTTCTTGGGTGTGAGCTGACGTATCGTCGGAGGGCTACTATCTTGCATACGTATCTTCTGCTGACGCGTCATCCGGACGCGGTGCGACCTGGAGAGTGGAGAGACCCATGACACTGAAATCGCCCAAGCCGATGGCCGCCGCCGTCGCGAGCGCATTCGCCGGAGCGGCGCTGCTCTTCTCGGCGGGACCGGCAGCCGCGGACAGCCCTCCCTACAGCGGCTGCCCGGGGTGGGCGCTGTGCCTCTATCAGAACGGGGGCGGAACGGGCTCGAAGGTGGTTGTCACTCCTCCTCCGGCGGGCGGCAACATAAAAATAGTGAGACTCACCAACACCCATTTCCTGAACGGGGAGCTGGCCGACAACCAAGTCTCGTCCTGGTTGAACAACTCGCAGTGCCAGGTGCAGTTCTGGGACGATCCCAACGGGGAGCTCCACCCTTCTGACGTGGATTTCGCGCCGTCATGGCAATGGGGTCTGAAGGGTGACTACGCCTCCGGGACCTCCAAGGCGTACAACAACGACAGGATCTCCTCCTTCCGGTTCTACTGCCCGTAACATTGAGGTGGTTCGGCCGGGACCCGTCACGTCAGGAGGGTGCGCCAGCGGTCGGCCGACTCCATCATGTCCAGGGTGACCCGCTCCAGGAACGCCCCGCACCTGGCCAGCCGTTGTCCCACAGGGGTGTCGAGCCCGGCCGTCTCCGCCCCCGTCATCGCGGCCCGCGCCGACTCGAGCGTCTGCCGCGCGCTGATGACGACCGAGTGGTACCAGGCCTCGTCGTCGACCACGTAGATGTCGCGACGCCGCCGCGCATCGCGCTCGCGCCGGACATATCCCTGCTGGACCAGGAAGTTCACGGCCACGGAGACCGAGGCCGGGCTGACCTTCAGCCTGCGGGTCAGCTCGGTCGCGGTGCGCCTGCCGTCCTCGGACAGCAACAGGTCGACGTGCACGCGCGCTGTCATCCTCGGCATCCCCGACCTGACCGCCAGCTCGACGATCTCCTCTTCCATCGCGCCGCCCGGCACCGTGGCCGCGCGTGGGGGCGCCGGTGTGCCACGCCTCGCCCGCTGGACCGTCGCCTGGTGCGCCTGCTGGGACCGGTAGCCGCCGGGGCCGCCGTTGCGTCCGATCTCCCGGCTGATCGTCGAGGTCGACCGGTCGAGCCGCCTGGCGATCTCGGCGTAGGAGAGTCCGTCGGACAGGCCGGCCGCGATGCGCTGGCGGTCCTGTTGGGTCAATCGTCCTCCTGGCATGCCGTCAGTGTTGCCTTCGACGTCAGTCATTGCAACATGGCATTGCGTTCGATCCCAGCGTCATTGCATCAATTTCCCTGATCTGACCTGGGGATATGTCCTTCAGTAGATTGACGACATCATGAACGCAACGTAGCTTTCGGGCAGTGGCAAACACGTCATATCGCGAGACGAGGAATGGTCATGGATGAATCCGTCCACACCGTCACGACGCTGCCGACGGCGCGTCAGCCCGGCTGCCCCTTCGACCCGCCGGCAGAGCTGACCGACGCCCGCCGGCACGGCTCCATCAGTCGCTGCACCCACCCCGGCGGAACACCCGGCTGGCTCGTCACCGGGTACGACCTGGTCAAGTCGGTCCTGGCCGACTCGCGGTTCAGCTCGCGCAGAGAGCTGATGAACGTGGCCGACTTCGAGATACCTCCGGCGCCGCCCGGCGAGTTCCTCCTCATGGACGACCCACAGCACAGGCGCTACCGGAAGCCGCTGATGGGCAAGTTCACCGTACGGCGGATGCGACTGCTCACCGAGCGCATCGAGCAGATCACCACCGACTGCCTGGACGCCATGGAGAAGACCGGGCCGTCGGCGGACCTGGTGACCGCGTTCGCCAAGCCCATCCCCACCATCGTGATCTGCGAGCTGCTGGGAGTGCCGTACGAGGACCGGGGCTCCTTCCAGGAGCAGATCGACACGTTCATGGGCGGGGAGACGAGCGAGGAGGAGCTGATGGCGGCCTACACCGCCACCCAGAACTACCTCGCGGAGCTGGTGGCCGCCAAGCGCGCCAATCCCACCGACGACGTGCTCAGCGAACTCACCGACAGCGACCTGACCGATGAGGAGCTGAAGGGGATCAGCCTGATCCTGCTGGCGGCCGGGTTCGACACGACCGCGAACATGCTGTCGCTGGGCACCTTCGCGCTGTTGCAGAACCCGGCGCAGCTGGCCGCGCTGCGCGCCGACCCCGCGCTCACCGACCGGGCCGTGGAGGAGTTGCTGCGATACCTGAGCGTCGCCAAACAGTTCTGGAGGACGGCGCTGGAGGACGTCGAGCTGGGCGGCCAGACCATCAAGGCCGGCACGACGGTCGTCCTGTCGTACAACACCGCCAACCGCGACCCCGAGCGCTTCGCGGATCCCCACGTCCTCGACCTCAGCAGGCAGGACGGCGGGCACCTGGCCTTCGGCCACGGCATCCACCAGTGCCTGGGCCAGCAACTGGCCCGCGTCGAGATGCGCGTCGCGTTCCGCGCGCTGTTCGACCGCTTCCCCACACTGCGCCTGGCCGTACCGGCCGAAGAAGTCGCCCTGCGCCCGGAGACCGCGGACATCTACGGGGTGAAGTGTCTCCCGGTCACCTGGGACGTGTGATCGTCAGCAGGGCCATGGGGACGCCGGTGATGACGAGCGGCAGCGCCGGCACCCACCCGGTGGTGAATCCGACGACGATGCCGGCTGTCACCACCAGGATGCCGGTGACGGGCAGCACGCGGGATCCGGCTACGCGGGGCCAGTCGGCGGTCTCGGAGTCACCGAGTGTGAGGCGCTCGGCGTCGGTGGAGGGGCCGGAGGCGGACTCGGTCTCCTCGGCCTTGCCGCAGATCAGCCGGCCCACCGCCGCGTAGCCGGCCGCTGCCACGAAGGCGAGCGCGGCCTGCGCGCCGGGTAGGGGCACGGAGGACGCGTCGGTGCCGCCGATGACGGCGAGGACGCGCTGGACGCCGGGAGTCGTTCGTATCCAGTGGACGAGTGCGGCGAAACAAGGTTCGAACGCCCGTGGCGGTATGTCAGAAGCGCGTCAGGGAAGCGGTGTGTCACTTGCCCCGGGCTACCCGGCCGTTTTGGATGGTGCCTGTGAACAGCCACCTGCGCCACGACGACCGGCCGCCTCATACGGCGCTGTCCGGCACCGCGCGCTGTTCACTTCCCGTGCGCTGAGCACATCTTCGTTCCACGGCACCACGACATCACCCGGCCCGTCGGCGGGCACGTCCACGTGTGTTCACGTGCGCCGCCGCTGACGTCGCCTTCTGTTCGCACGGCAGTCCGCCAAGGGGCGGATCCAGCTGCCGCTTTGCTCGTATTTCCGGAGTGGATTCCCATGTCTTCTGCTGTCTCGCCCGCTCCCAGGACCGTTCTGGTCACCGGTGCCACCTCCGGCATCGGCTGGGAGACCGCCCGGCTGCTCGCCGGCCGGGGGGACACGGTCATCCTGCACGCCCCCGACCAGGCCTCGGGCGACGACGCCGTCTCCCGCCTGGTCGCGGCCGGCGCGGACACCCTGCGGCTGGGCCTGGTCGTCGCCGACTTCTCCCGGCTGGACGAGGTCCGCGCCATGGCCGCCCGCGTCGCCGAGGAGCACCCCGTCCTCGACGTTCTCGTCAACAACGCGGCCGTCGTCGCACCCGAGCGACGCACCGTGACCGCCGACGGCAACGAACTCTCCTTCCAGGTCAACTTCCTGGCCGCCTATCTCCTCACCCACGAGCTGTCCGGCCCGCTGAGCGCCCGCCCCGGCAGCCGCGTGATCAACGTGTCGTCGTCCATGCACCGCACGGCGTCCATCTCCTGGAGCGACCCCCAGCGCGCCAAGCGCTACTCCCGCATCGCCGCCTACGCCCAGTCCCAGCTGGCGCTGACCATCTTCGCCCGTGAGCAGGCGCCGTGGACGTCGGTCAGCGTGCACCCGGGCGTGTGCGACACGGCCCTGCTGCCGCTGTACGCGCACGAGGGCGACTCCGCCTCGCAGGGCGCCGAGCGCGTCGTACGGCTGTGCGATCCGGTCGCCGAGCTCGTCCCCGGTGCGTACTACGACTGCACCGCCTTGTCCCCGGCCGCTCCCGTCGCCATGGAGGACCGCACGGTACGCCGACTGTGCAAGCTCGCGGACGGGCTGGTCGCCCGGACGGCCTGACCTCCGTAACGCCCCCGCATCCCGCTACCGAAAGAAAGTAAGGAAGGAACAACCCCTGATGTCCAAGCGCGCCCGTAAGAAGCGAGCCCGCCGCAAGAAGAACGCCAACCACGGCAGCAAGGCCTGCACCTGACCGCAGGCCGTCACCACCGGGGCGGGTGGTGAGGCACCGCCCGCCCCTCGGGTTCTCCGGAGCCGTCATGCCGAACCCCTGCACCCTCCGCACAGCGCCGGCCGCCCGGGCACGGCACCCCTGGTTCCCCGCCGGCCGCCCGGGTGTCGGAGCCTTGCCCGAACACGCCGCCCGCACCGGGCTGGGCACCTGGTGGACCGACCATCCGCTGCGCCCGCGGGCAGCCGCCGTCTCCTGCGCCGGGTACGCCGTCCTCGCGGGCAACCCGCGTACGACGGCCCCGGGGGACCTCGCGCATCTGGCCCACTGCTACGTCGTCACCCCGGACGTCTTCCTGCCCGTGCTCGGCCGCGCGTTCACGCGGATCGTCCCCTGGGAACGCATGATCTGGGCCTACGATGCTCCGGCGCCTGCCGCCCGGCAGGGCCCCGGCCTTCTCGTCCGCCCCCTCGTACCCGCCGACGCGCCGGCCGTACGGGCCCTGGGCCCGGACCTCGCCTGGCTCGCCGACAGCTGGGGCGGCCCGGCCGGGCTCGCCGCCTCCGGCCACGGCTGGGGCGCCTTCCGTAACGGGTGCCTGCTCTCCCTCGCCTGCACCTTCTTCGCCGGCGGCCGCTACGAGGACATCGCCGTGGCCACCCTGCCCGCCGAGCGCGGCCAGGGCCTGGCCACCGCCTGCGTCCGGGCCCTGTGCGCCGACATCACCGCCCGGGGCCGCATCCCGTCCTGGACCTGCTCCCGCGACAACCACCCCAGCCGCCACCTCGCCGCGAAGTCCGGATTCCAGCCGATCCACACCTACGTGCACTACGCGCTCGGAGCCCCGCTCGCAGGCACCCGGCCTCCCGCGGAAGCCACCCGACCGTAGGCGGTGGGCGGCCGTAGGAGGCGGATGGCCGTCCCCGAAACGGAGGGCCGCCGGGCCTCCGTGCTCGCTCAGCCGGCGTGGAGGATCCGAAAGCGATCGGGCTCCGCCGGGTCCCGGTCGGCGACTTGGATCGGTGTCCAAGCCCATTGCCAAACGCTGATGCCCGGCGTGCGGGAGAACCGGATCGGCCCGCGGGTGCCCTCGACCGCCACGCGCGGCCATGAATCGGCGATGGCCGCCCGGTCCGTGCCGTGGGAACGCAGCACCTCGGCGAGGACGGCGACGGTGTCCCAGCCCTCGAAGGCGACGAAGGAGGGCGCTTCGCCCAGCCGCTCGCGCAGCTCCTTCCCGACGCGTTCGCCGAGCGGACCGAGGCGCTCGGGCAGATAGCGCAGGAACGGGATGCCGGCGCCGTCCTCGCCCAGCGCCGCGGCCCATTCGGCGAACTCGGGTTGTCCGGCCGGAGCGCCGATCAGGATCTCCGCGAGCCGCCGGTCGCCCCGGACGGCCCTGACGATCGGCACCGCCGGCTCCGGATGGCCGGCCAGCAGGAGGAGTGCCGTCGCGCCGTGGTCGACGAGCGCGTCGCACAGGGCCTCGGGGGTGAGCGCGTTCGTGTCGAGTTCGACGACGGTGCCGCCGTGGGGAGCGAGGTGGTCCCGCAGGACGCGGGTCCCGGACGTCCAGTAGACGCTCGGCTGGGTCGCCACGGCGATCCGGCGCCGGCCCGTGCCGAGGAGGAAGTCCGCGTAGATCCGCCAGCCGTGGTTCTGCGCCGGGGCCAAGCGCGCGACCCATTCCGTCGGCTCCTCGGTGAGCGCGTCGAGCACCGCGGACGAGCAGAGGAACGGCACGCCGAGGGCGTCGGCCCGGGCGGCCGCGGCGCGGGCGACGACGCTGTGGTACTCGCCCGCCACGGCGGCCACGCCCAGGCCGGCCAGTTCGTCCACGGCCGCCGCGGCCCGCTCCGGATCGGCCGCGGTGTCCCGGACCAACAGTTCCAGTGGTCTGCCGTCGATCCCGCCGGTGTCGTTGACCTCGTGAACGGCCAGGTCGAGTCCTGCGAGCAGGTGTCGGCCCGCCTCGACCCAGCCGGGCCGTGTCAACGGGACGAGAGCGCCCAGGCGGACGGGTGACCCGCCTGGGCGCTCCGCTCCGGACGGCGATGGTGGCGTGTTCATCGGGTGGTATCTCCCCTGGGTGATCACGCCGGTCATTGGACCCGTCACCGTCGCCGATGGGCAACCGATTATTTGTTCACTGAGCCGCCGAGCTTCGACTACGACCGGTACCGGAAGCGGATCCGGCCCCGGGTGAGGTCGTAGGGGCTGAGCTCCACGAGCACCCGGTCGTACGGGAGGATCTTGATGTAGTTCTTCCGGATCTTCCCGCTGATGTGGGCGAGCACAGTGTGCCCGTTCTCCAGTTCAACCCTGAAGGTGGCATTGCGAAGGCACTCGACGACGGTGCCTTCGACGTCTATGCCTCCTGATGATTTCGTCATGGTCTCTCTCTTCTTTCGTTCAGTGGTGGACGAGTCTTTCGTTCAGTGACGGACGAGCTCGATGGTGCTGCCCGCGCGGCGGGCGCCGATGCCTTCGAAGAGGGCGGTGGCCGCCGCGTTGGAGTCGTCCACCTCGGCGTATGCCGATGCCGTCCCGGAGCGGTGCAGCGAACCCAGCGCGTGGGCCAGCAGCGCCCGGGCGATGCCGCGGCGGTGGCTGTCGGCGCGGACGGCGATCAGCCCGATCCGTGGCCGCCGGGTCAGCGGCGTCACCCGGACCAGGCCCACGTACTGGTCGAAGTGCCGCGCCACCGCGTACTTGGACGGGTCGACCAGGGTGGTGCCCGCCGGGCGGGGCAGTACCTCGGCCGGCATCGTCCGCCAGCCGACGGCGGCCTCGACCTCGCCGCGGATGACGCGGTCCAGGGCGCGCAGCGGGCCCTCCTCCGCCTCGCCGGCGGGGACGATCGTCACGTTTGACGGGGGCCGCACCGAGCCGAGCCCGGTGACCTGCGGGTCGGTGGGTACGTGATAGCCCTGCTCGCGGCGTCCGGTGGTGAAGCCGGCCCGCTCCCACGCTGACTTCGAGTCGTGGTCGGCCTCGTCGACGACGGTGTGGAGCGGTGTCGGCAGGTCCGTCAGCATCGTGTCGGCGATGCGGTCGAAGACCGCCTCGTGCCATGCGTCGATGCTGATGAAGAGCCGTCCGTCGGGTCGGCGCGAAGCGTCGCCGTGGCCGACCACCCGGTCGTCCTCGACGGCGTGCCACTGTGTGTCGGAGATCCGTGTGACCACGGCGGTGTGGTTGCCGGTGTCCGAAGGGGAATGCGAAGAATTCATTGGTGTTGCCTCTCAGGAGTGCCTTGTCTGAGGCGCTCCCGGCGACACCAACTGTCAATCGCCCACCGTGACGACAAGGGGGAGCACCCACATGGATACGGCCTTCATGGGTCTCACCTCCTCGCGTTCTTTCACGGCTGCCCAGAAGGTACCAGCCGGGGACCGGGCCGCCCAACCCATTTAGCGGCGACGGATTCCGCCGCCATGTGGCAGGCCCGTTCGGCGGGGCGTTGACCGGTGGTCGGGCCTTCCGTACCGTGACGGCCATGGGGCATGACATCGTCCGTCTGCACCACGTCGGCCATATCGTCGAGGACATGGCGCAGGCGATCGGCCTGTACGAGCGGTTGGGCTTCGTCGTTCCGCCTCCCAGTTGTCCGGCGATGCCCCGGCGTGAAGGTGCGGTGCCCGAACCCTTCGGTGCCGCCAATACCCATGCGGATTTCGCGAATTCCTTTCTCGAACTCGCGACGTGTGTGAAGGACGGTGACACCGCCCGCCTTCCGGCCGACGCCCGGCTCGTTCCACTGGAAGCGCCGGCCGAGGTGCTGCCCGTGCTCGTGAAACGGATCGGTGAGACCAGTGCCAATCTGGCGGCGTGCCTGGGCCGGTTCGAGGGACTGCACATTCTCATGTTCTCCTCGCCCGCCATCGACGAGGCGGCCGCGCGGCTGACCGCCGCCGGTGTCCGGCACGGCGGGGTCAACATGGTGCGGCGAGCCGCGCCCCCGGGCGCGGAAGTCCCGGTCGAGACCGTCCGTTATCTGGAGATCGACGGCGATGAGCCCGGCGCCGGGCCGGGCTCGGTCGCGGAGGGGCGGGTGGGCGTGGTCGCCGCCCTGGACCCGGACGTCCAGGGCGCCCGCGCCCTCGACCACCCCAATGGCGCCCTCGAACTCGTCGAGGCGATGCTCTGCGTCGCCGACCCGGAACTGGCCGAGGTCCGGCGGCGGTACGAGACGTACCTCGGTCGGCCGGCGAGGCGGGCGGGACCGGCTCTGGTCTTCGATCTCGACGGGGCCGCCCTGAGACTCGTGCCCCACTCCGGCCTCGCGGCCCTCCTGCCGGGCGAGCGGAAGCCTGCCGCGCTCCCGGCACTTGTGAGCTGCACCGTCGTCGTACGCGACCTCGCCCTCACCCGCGACCTGCTGCGCCGTAACGGGCTTCCCCTGCGTGAGACACCGTCCGGCGACATGTTCGTACCGGCTGATGCCGCGCTGGGTGCCGCTGTGGTCTTCCGCCCGCGGAGTCCGGACCGTCCGCGCGGCTCCCGGCATGGTGGACGGCGGTAACTCTCGATCCGCGCACGCTCCCGCATCGGCGATACTTCCGTACGCGCGGGACGTGTACGGAAGTTCGTCACCGACCTGCTGGACACCGAGCGGGACTGACCCCGTCGCTCACAGGGGGAGCCGGTAGCGGTACCAGCGGTCGACGACATGGAGGCCGGTGGCGGCGAGTGCCTCGGCGACGACGGGGTCGCCGAGGTCCTGGACCTCCAGCGCCGTGACGCCGGGGTGCTCCCGGCACAGCGGGGCGATGAGCGCGGCCAGCAGCGCGGCCAGTTCCCCGGCGGAGGTCCCCTTGCGGTGGAAGACCGCGTCCACCTGCGCCACCCCGCCCTCGACCACCGCGACGACCTGGGCGGACACCCGGCCGTCCGGGTCGAGGAGGTCGAGTGCCGTATGCGGGAACGGGTGCACGTCCGCGAGCAGTTCGGAGGCGTCCTCGGCCGTGTACGGCTGCCCGGTGAACTCCGCGAAGAAGTCGGCGTAGGCCGAGAGCTGTACGGGACCGGGGGCCGGCGGCACCGGGCGGGTGGAGACCGCCGGAAGTCCTGCCGGGGCCGTCCACCCGGCCGGCGGGGTGGACAGCGCCCAGCGGCGGTTCAGCTCCTCGGTCGGCGACGCCCCGAGCTCCGCCGCGTCCTGGACGTCGAGGAGGCGTTCCGGGTCGTCCCATTCCAGCGCGGCGTATCCGGCGGCCCCGGCGCCGGTGGCCACGCCGTGCACGAGGCGCGCCGCGACCGCCTTCTCCTCCGGAGTCGCTTCGCGGGCGACGTTGTGGCCCTGGACGATACGTTCCCGCTCACGGGAGACGACCACCCACTGGACGGCCGCCACCGGCTGTCCGTCGCCCCGCAGGTCGTACACCTCGGCCCAGCCCAGCAGGCCGCCGTCCGGCCGCCGGGCGACCACGGTGCGCGCGGGGGCCTCGCCGGGCTCCCGCCCCGGGTCGGGCACGGTCACCGGCAGGCCGGCGAACAGCTCCCGGAGCAGACGCGCGTCCGTGTCCGGTGCGCGGTCGTCCTCGACGTGGATGTCCAACGGAGGGTTCGGCGGGTTCGGTGGGTTCGGCGGGGTCATGGGGGCTGTTCCTTTCGTCGACGACTGCCGTGGGTCAGGCGAAGGGGTTGCAGACCGGGACGCCCGCCCATGTCACGTAGACATACAGCTCGCCCTTCCGCGTGGTGCAGAAGGAGACCACCTTGGAGCCCAGGTCCGCCATGGCGGAGGCGAGCAGGGCGACGGGCAGCAGGCTCCCCAGGGAGGCGATCGAGACGACGCCCGTCGCGATCCGGACGAGGTCCTTGGTGATGTCCACCCCGGCCTGGACCTTGCTCGTGACGAACGGGTCGAGGTGGATCAGCAGCCCGAACCAGGTGACCTTGACGCTGATGCCCTCCGCGATCCGCGTCGAGCCGTCGCCCACGCCGGCCGCCGCCGGGTCGACGACCACGCCCTCGCCGTCCTGGCTCACGGCGAGCTTCTTGTCCACCAGCGTGTCCAGGCGGTCGACGGCCGTCCTGGTCGCGTCGACGGCCCGCTGGTCCACGCCCGCGGCCCGGGCGCCCGCGACGTCCAGCCGGTAGCCGTCGCCGTCGTGGTGGACGAACGGGTCCAGGGCCTTGCGCTCGTCCGCGCTCAGCCAGCCGACGCTCGCGGTGCCGCTTCCGGCGCTCGGCGCGGACGTCACGGCCTGCGGCGCGGGCGCCGGCGCGCTCGCGGCCGCGGCGGGCAGCGCGGTCGCCGGCAGGACGACGGCCATCGCCGTACCCAGGACGACACCGGCTCTCAGGGGGAACTTCAGACCGTGCATGAGGCGCTCCGAGGGGGGCTGTGAGCGGGGCGACTACTCTGCAATTGCGAAGTAGTCGCAATAGTTATCTGGAAGCTATTCGTCCGGATCTACCGTCGGCAACCCGGCGGTAACGTGACCTACGGCACTTCCGCGCCGTGCACCCGCGCCCGTGCGTCGGCATACGCGCGCCGGATCTCCCGCCCGGCCGCGCCGCCGTCGGCCGGGGCCGGGACGTCCGTGCCGCCGGGGCGGGGCCACGCGGGCGGTTCGGGGGTACCGGCGAGGGCCCAGGCCGCCTGGCGGGCGGCGCCCAGGGCCACGTACTCGTCGGGGCGCGGCACGGTCACCGGCATGCCGAAGACCTGCGCGGCCGCCTCGGCGACCACCGGCGCCTTGGCGGCGCCGCCGATCAGCAGCAGACGTTCCACCGGCACGCCCTGCCCGCGCAGTTCGTCCAGGGCGTCGGCCATGCCGCACAACATGCCCTCGACGGCGGCGCGGGCGAGGTTGTGCGGGTACATGTTCCCCACCCGCATGCCCAGGAGGCTGCCGGAGGCGTCGGGCAGGTTGGGAGTGCGCTCGCCGCCGAGGTAGGGCAGCAGGACGAGGCCGTCGGCGCCGGGGGCGGCCCGGCGGGCTAGGGCGTCGAGCGCGTCGAGGTCGACTTCCAGCATGCGGGCGGCGGAGCTGAGCACGCGGGCGGCGTTGAGCGTGCACACCAGCGGCAGGAACTCCCCGGAGGCGTCGGCGAACCCGGCCACCGCGCCGCCGGGGTCGGCGGTGGGGTGCGGCGAGCGGGCGAAGACGGTGCCGCTCGTGCCGAGGGAGACCACCGCCTCGCCGGGGGCCAGACCGAGCCCCAGCGCGGCACCCATGTTGTCGCCGGTGCCCGCCGCCACGAGGGTTCCGCCGGGGGTGCGCCCGGCGGCCCCGGCCGGGTCGAGGACGCGCGGCAGCCGCGGGCTACGGCCACGGAAGGCGAGCCGCAACAGGTCCGGGCGGTAACGGCCCTCGGCCGGTGACCAGTACCCCGTACCGGAGGCGTCGCCGCGGTCGGTGACGGGCTCCGCCCCCGAGGCGGCACCTCCGCACAGCCGCCAGGTCAGCCAGTCGTGGGGCAGCATGCCCGTCTCCGTACGGTCCGCCGCGTCCGGTTCCCGGTCGGCGAGCCAGCGCAGCTTGGCGGCGGTGAGGGCGGCGACGGGGACGGTCCCGACGGCGTCCGCCCAGGCCCGGGTGCCGCCGAGTTCACGGACGAGATCGGCGGCCTGTGGGGCCGACCGCGTGTCGTTCCACAGCAGGGCCCGTCGCACGGGCACGCCGTCGGCGCCGAGCGCGACGAGGCCGTGCTGCTGGCCGGCGACGGCGATGGCGTCGACGTCCGCCGGCCCCGCCGCCCCGGCGTCCCCGAGGGCCTGACACAGCGCCTGCCACCAGGCCTCGGGGTCGGCTTCGGTGCCCTCGGGGTGCGGGGCCCGGCCCCGCCGCAGGACTTCTCCCCTCTCCGCGTCGCAGACGACGACCTTGCAGGACTGGGTGGAGGAATCGACTCCGACGACGGTCGCCATGATGGGCGTGTCTCCTCGCTGCCGATGCGGCGTCAGGCCGCCGGACGGATCTGGATCTTGCGGCCGACGCCCTCGCGGAACGCCCGCAGGGCCTCGGGGAACTCGTCCAGCCCGAAACTGTGCGTGATCATGGTGTCGGCGTCGACGACGCCCTTGCCCATGAGTTCCACGGCCCGGCCGAAGCTGTGCACCACGGCCATGGACCCCACGATGGTGATCTCGTCGTTGTAGACCCGGAACGGGGAGATCCGCGCGGTCGCCCCGGACGGCGCGACGCCGAACTGCTGGAACGTACCGCCGCGCCGCACCCGGGTCAGCGCGTCCTCGATGGCCGGGACGACGCCCGTGCAGTCGATGACGACCTCCCAGCCCTGCGGCCGGCCGAAGGCGTCGGCGCTCGCCGCGACCGCGTCGGCGCCCAGCCGCTGCGCCACCTCCAGCCGGCCGGCGTTGAGGTCGACGACGGAGACGGAGGCCGCGCCCGCGTGGGCGGCGAGCTGAAGCATCATCAGGCCCATGGTGCCCGCACCGTAGATCAGGTAGTGGGCGCCGAGGTGGCGGGGGAGCTTGTCGAAGCCGTGCACGGCGCAGGACAGCGGCTCCACCAGCGTCCCCTGGGCGAGGGAGACGGACTCGGGCAGCCGGTGGCAGTTGGCGGCGGGCACCTTCACATACTGGGCCATCGCGCCGTCGACCGTGTCCCCGATCGCGCCCCAGTTCTCGCACAGGTTGCCCCGGCCGATGGCGCAGTAGTGGCAGGCGCCGCAGAACAGCGAGGGGTCGACGGCGACCTTGTCGCCCTCGTGCACCGCGCTCACCCCCGCGCCGAGCGCGACGACCTCACCGGTGAACTCGTGGCCGGGGATGATCGGGTACGGCGTGGGGGCGAACTCGCCGTCGACGATATGGACGTCGGTGCCGCAGATGCCGACCGCGGCGACGGCGACCACCACCTCGCCCGGGCCCGGGGTGGGGTCGGGCACCGTCTGGACGGAGAACTTCCCCGGGGTCTCGACGACGAGAGCGCGCATGGGCGGGCTTCCTTTCTGGTGGGGGAGCGATGGAAAGGGGGTGGGTGACGGCGGCGGCCGTCGTGGTCAGTCCCGGGGCAGCGGTACGCGCTCGACGGGCACGCCGAGCCCCTCGATCGCCCGGATCTCCTCGGCGGGGGCGGCCTCGTCCGTCACCACCAGGTCGTAGCCGGTGGCGTCGCCGTAGCCGTGGGTCGCCGTGCGCCCGAACTTGCTGTGGTCGACGGGCAGGACGCGCAGTTCGGCGGCGTCCTGCATCGCTTCCTTGAGGTCGGCCCACTCCCGGACGGGGTGGTACAGCCGTCCCCGGTGCACCGAGGTGACGGAGGAGAACATCACGTCCGCCCGGATCCTGGCCAGCTGGCGCAGGGTCTCCGTGCCCGCGCAGGACTCGAAGTCGGCGTTGAAGCCTCCGCCGAGGAGGGTCACCCGGGTGCCGTCGGCCGCGTCCTTGCCGATGATGCCCGCGACGCGCAGCGAGTTGGTGACCACGGTCAGGCGCTCGACGCGGGCGAGGCGGCGCGCGAGCGGGAAGAGCGTGCTCCCGCAGTCCATCAGCACCATCTGGCCCGGACGGACCCGCGCCATCAGCGCCTCGGCGAGGGCTTCCTTGATCTGTATCTGCCGGTTCTCCCGGAAGCGGGTGGCGGTCTCCATCGTGAGACCGGCCAGCGCCACGGCGGTGCCGCGCCGCTTGTGCAGCAGCTGCCGGGACTGGAGGTTGTCCAGATCCCGGTGGACGGTCATCGCGCTGACGCCGAGCTCGTCGGCCAGCGCGTCGATCCGCGCCTCTCCCCGCTCGATGACGCGCCGCAGCAACAGCTGTCTGCGCTGCTCGACGTCGGCTTCGGTGCCCCGGCCGGCTGCCATGGTGCCTCCTCGCTCCGGCTGTCCTGGATGCGACAGCGTCCGGAACAGGGTGCCCGCGACAGTGCGGACACCGCTCAGATCACACACTTTCTGAGAAGTTCTGTCAATTCCATTGACAGAATGCGTTTACTGGGGCTTGTATCAAGCCTCACGCCAAGCCGGACGGATTTTCCCGGCATCCAGCGCGTTTCTCGTACATCTCCGGACGGAGGCCCCGTGTCCCAGGCCCCTGCCACTGCTCCCCGGCCCCCCACCGCCGACCCGCTCCCAACGGAAGCCGCCGGCCCACCGCGCCGCTCCCGCCTCGACCGGGCGGGGCTGCCCCGGCCGCTCTTCTGGGGCTACGCCGGACTGGTCCTGTTCATGACCGGCGACGGCATCGAGACCGGCTACCTCTCGCCCTACCTCGCAGGCCTCGGCTTCTCCCAGGGCGACGTCGGCGCGATCTTCACGGTGTACGGGGCCGCCGCCGCGCTGGGCGCCTTCCTCGCCGGGGCCCTCGCCGACGCCTGGGGGCCGCGGCGCGTGATGGCCATCGGCGCGGCCTTCTGGGCGGGCTGCCACATCCTGCTGCTCACGGCCGCGATCCCTCTCGGCAGCTATCCGCTGATCATGGCCTCCTACGGCGTCCGAGGGCTGGGGTATCCACTCTTCGCCTATGGCTTCCTGGTGTGGATCATGGCGGCGGCGTCGCAGCGGGGGATCGGCAGGGCACTGGGCTGGTTCTGGTTCTCCTTCACCCTCGGCCTGCCCACGCTCGGCTCGCTGCTCGCCTCCGCGCTCGTACCGGCCGTCGGTGGCTACGGGACGCTGTGGATCTCCCTCGTCCTCGTCCTCACCGGGAGCGTCCTCGCGCTCGTCCTGCTGACGGAGCCCACCGGCCGCAGCCCGCTGCTGCCCGCCGACCGGCGCGATGTGCGCGCGGCGCTACGGGGGAGTGTGACGATCCTCTTCAGCCGCCCCCGGATCGGCGCCGGTGCCGTGGTCCGGCTGATCAACACCACGTCGCAGTTCGGCATCTGGGTCTTCATGCCGTTCTACTTCACCGGCACGCTCGGCTTCGCGCTCTCCCAGTGGCTGCGGCTGCTGACCGTCATGATGGGCGCCAACCTCGTCTTCGTCCTGCTCTTCGGCGCCCTCGGCGACCGCTGGAGCAAGCGCGGGACCGTCATATGGTGCGGCGGCGTGCTCAGTGCGGCCGGCTGCCTCGCCCTCTACTACCTCCCCGCCGCCACGGACCGGAACTTCCTCGTCGCCTCCCTGGCCGCCGCCCTGTTCGGCGCCGGGCTCGCCGGGTACGTGCCCCTGCCCCCGCTCATGACGGCCCAGGCGCCCGGGCGCAAGGGCCAGGTGATGTCCGCGTACAGCCTCGGGGCGGGCGCCAGCGTGGCACTCGGGCCGCTCCTCGGCACGCTGTTCGTCGGCCCGCTCGGGGTCGAGGGCGTGATGTGGATCTATGCCGGCCTGCATGTGCTCAGCGGCCTGCTGGTCCGCTTCCTGCCCGAGCCCGAGCCCGAACCCAAGCCCGAACCCGAACCCGAGCCCGAACTCGCACGTGCCGGCGCCCGGGGGCGGTGAAGGTCCACCGCCCCCGGGCACACCCCCGTGGCTATTGGTGAGGGGCCGTCGGTCAGGGTTCGTACCAGACGACTCCCTCGCCGCCGTCCTGGGCGATGGTCTTCGTCATGATGTTGCCGTCCTGCTGGTACCTCGGGTGCTGTTCCAGGAAGCCGCCGATGGACGTCAGCGCCGTCGCGTCGCACACTCCGTCGGTGCGGATGCAGAAGCGCTGCACCGGGATGCCGTCGAACTTCTCCGGGCCGGGGCCGGGAGAGGTGAACCCGAAGGCGCTCCAGCCCTTGGGCAGCTTGGCCCAGATGCCGGTGCCCGGCTGCATCGGGTCGGAGTAGAGCTTGCCGCTCACCAGCGAGCGGGGTATGCCGGTCCCGCCCTTCGCTATCGTCTGGAGGACCTGGTCGGCCGCCTGGGCGCCCTGCGAGTAGCCGACGATCGTGAGGCGGGCGCCGGGGTCGCGGCGGTGGGTGTCCTCGGCGGCGGCCAGCAGATTGCGGTAGCCCTCGCGGACGCTGTCGTCGTAGCTCGGCGCGGTCGGGTCCGGGTACTGATTGCGGCCGTTGAGCCAGGGGCCGGCGCTCGCCGGGTAGCACACCGGCACCGGAATGCCCCCGTCGAGGTGCTTGTCGGCGAACGCGTAGCTGCCGGTGCAGCCGGGCGCGGGCGCCGCCGCGCCGGTGCCGCCCAACTCCAGGTAGTAGTGGTGCGCCGGATCCGCGTGGGCGACGCCGGGCACGGCGACCGTCATGGCCGCCATGGCCGCTGCCGCCCCGGCGACGATCGCCTTTCTCCACCTGCGGGCCAGGGTCATCGCTGTGGTTCTCCTTGTGTCGAGACGACGCGTATTGACGTGCAACTGCCTTGTTGCGTATGGACGTTAGGTGTTGGCGTTGACATCGTGATGAAACCGCTCACCAGGGCGCCACGGGGCGCGGGAAGTCAGCGTGCGCCGTCCCCGCCGAGACGCTCCACGAGCGCGCGCAGGACGAAGAGGTTGGGGATGTCGGGGCCTGTGAGGCCCAGTTCGTGCCACGTTCCGTCGACGTCGAGCCGGACGGCTCCCGGCCCGGTCCACAGCCGCCGGACCCGGGGCCACCGCGCGCGGACCTCTCCCCACCCGATCTCCTCCCCGGTGAGCCGGACGGCGCCGAAGGCCAGGCGCTCGCCCCTGGCGAGCGCGGCCAGCGCCCGGGGTAACTGGGCGAGGATGACGCCCTGCTCGATCCCGGACCACCATTCCGGCGCCTCGCCCCGCTCCGGCCCGTAGCGCAGCACGACCCGCTCCCCGTCCACGTCGGTGAGCGCGCAGGCCGCGCTCGCGTGGCCGGTATCGCCCGCCCGCGCGGGTTCCGTCCGGAACACGGCCGTCGTGTCGTAGCGGACGACGTGGATCCGGCCCTTGACGGCGACCGTCAGCCCGTTCTCGTACAGGTCCAGTCGCGCGGCGTCGCGCGCGTTCGCCGCCCCGGCCCCGGCGGACCCGCCGTGCCGGACGAGGGCCAGCAGACCGCGGATCCCCGGGGCCAGCAGGGCCTTCGCGTGCGCCGTGCGTGCCGTGCGCGCGGCCGCCGTGTAGGTGGCACGCCGCCTGCCGAGCCGCTGGCGGCCGGCCGCCGCCGAGATCCTCGCCAGCAGCAGCTCCTCGCCGCGCGTACGCCGCATCGGGTCGCTCACCGCGTGGTTCCGGTGAGGCCGAGGCGGATGTCGTCCCCGCGCAGGATCGTCCGGTGCGTCTGCCGCAGCGAATGGCCCGGAGAGACCCCCAGCTCGCCCGCCAGCCGGCGGCGGGTGCGGTCGTACACGGTCAGCGCGTCGGCCTGCCGGCCGCTGAGGTACAGCGCGCGCATCAGCATCGCGGCCACGGGCTCGTTCAGGGGCTGGGCCACGGTCAGGGCCGACAGCTCGGCGATCGCCTCGGAGTGCTGGCCCAGCCGCAACTGCCAGTCGAGCTTCCGCTGCACGATGACGATCCTGCGCTCGGTGAGCCGCAGCCGCTCCAGCTCGGCCAACGGCCCCGGCTGGCCGGCCAGGGGCTCGCCGCGGAACAGGTCCAGCGCCTGGGAGCAGGCGCGGACCGCCTCGGCCAGATCGCCCGCCCGCTCGGCCGCGCCGGCCGCGGTGACGAGCTCCTCCACCTGGGCCACGTCCACGGTGGCCACGCCGGGGAGCAGCCGGTAGCCGCTCCGGTCGCGCTCGATGACCGAGTCCAGGTCGCCTCCCGTGCGCAGGACCTTGCGCAGCCGGTAGATGTACACCGGCACCACGTTGGTGTTCGGGGGCTCCTCGCCCCACACCCCGTCGGTCAGTTCCTGCCGGCTGACCGACCGGCCCAGGCACAGGGCCAGCGCCGCCAGGACGGCTTGCTGGCGCAGATGCCCCAGGTCCAGGTGCTGCCCGTCGCGCCATGCCCGCAGGGGGCCGAGGACCGAGATCCGTAACCGCGGCCCGGGGACGTGGCGGACGGCGGCGGCCGGTGGCAGGGGGCTCGTCGCCTGCCTGCGGGGGCCGCGGCCGGGGGCGACGAGGCCGCAGTCGAAGGCGTGGACGATGGCGGCGGCCCGGTCGCGCAGCCCGAGCGCGGTGAGGATCCGCGCGAGGTGCCCGGCCACGGCCTCTTCGGGGATGGCGAGGGCGGTGGCGATCTCGTCGTCCCGCAGGCCGCAGCCGACCGCGTAGAGAACGTCCCGTTCCTGGCGTCCGAGTGTGGTGACGGCCGGTCGGCCGGTGGTCGTGGTGATCGGCATCGTGGCTCCCCGTACGGCGGGCCGCTTTCCGCGGCGGATCACGTCGAAGGTGGCCCCGGGGCGGGAGAACGGACAGGCCAAAGGACCGGCCGTATGCGGCCGGTGGCCGCGCTAGAGTCCGTCAGCTGGGAAAACACATGTCCGAGAGGTTCGAGAGGTCCGAGGGGGAGGCCGTGATCTGTGGCCAGTGAGTTCAGCGCGCTGTTACGGCGGCTGCGGCGCGACGCGGGAATGACTCAGGAGGCCTTGGCGGAACGGGCGGGGGTGGGCGTGCGCACCATCCGCGGCCTGGAGACCGGCGAACGCGCGGACCCCAGGGTGACCACGGTGCGGCGGCTGGCCGACGCGCTCGGGCTGGCGCCGGCGGAGAGCGAGGAGCTACTGGCTGCCGCCGTCAGCCGGACCGGGCCTTCGGCCCGGCCGGACGGGGGGTCTGACGACCGGTCCGACGGCCAGTCTGACGGGGGGCCTGACGGCCGGTCTGGCGATCAGCTCGGCGGCCGGTCCGACGGCCGGACCGGTGACCGATCCGGCAGTCGGTCCGGCGACCGGCCCGGCGAACGGCCGGATGACCGATCCGGCGACCGGTTCGACGGACGGCCCGACGGTCGGCCCGGCCACGCCGGACCGGCCACGGGGCGACCGGTTTCGGCCGAACGGCCCGCCGAGTCGTCAGCTCCGGGCGCACCGGCCACCAGCAGACCGGTTTCGGGCGAACGGACCACCGGGCCGTCGGCTGCCGCCGAACCGGCCATTGGACAGCCCGTTTCGGCCGAATGGCCCGCCGGGGCGTCGGCTTCCGCCGAACCGATCACCAGACAGCCAGGTTTCGTTGAACCGGCCGCCGGTCAGCCGGGTCCGGCCGAACGGGCCGCAGGGCCCTCGGCTTCCACCGAACCCGTCGCCGGGCAGGCGGCTCCCGCCGAACCGGCCACCGAGCGCCCGGTTTCGGCGGAATTGGGCACCGGGCAGCCGGCTCCTGCCGGACCGGGCACCGGGCAGCCGGTTTCGGCCGAATGGCCTGCCGGGCAGCCGACCGTCGAACCGGCCACCGGCCGCCCGGCTCCGGCCGGACGGGCCACCGGGCTGTCGGCCCTCGCCGAACCGGCCACCCAACCTCCCTCCCCACTGCGTGACACCCTCGCCGACGTCGCCGAGCAGCTCGCGCACGCGGTGGCCGCGCGGTGGCAGCGGGAGGAGGAGCAGCGGCAGGTGCACGATCCGTATCCGTTGCCGGTGCGGTGGCGGGCGGGGGCCGAGGAGCTGACCGATCACTGGGCCAACATCCGGCGGCTGCCCGCCGGAGAGGCGCGCGGCACGCACGGGCCGTTGGATCTGGGCGGGCGGCTGGGCGACGTCGTGGACGTGTACCGGCGGATCCCCTCGGGGCGGCTGGTCGTGCTGGGGCGGCCCGGTTCCGGGAAGTCGATCCTCACCACGCGGTTCGTCCTGGACCACATCGTGTCCAGGACCCGCACCGACCCCGTGCCGGTGATCTTCAGCATCGGCGGCTGGGACCCCACCGCCATCACGTTCCGGGACTGGCTGGCCGCGCAACTGGTCCGCGACCACCCCGGGCTCGCCGCCCCGGCGCCCGGCGGGCCGAGTCTGGCCGCCGCGCTGGTCGAGGACGGCCGGGTGCTCCCCGTGCTCGACGGCTTCGACGAGATCGCCGGGGGACTGCACCGCCCCGCGCTGGAGGCGCTCAACGCCACCACGCTTCCCCTGCTGCTGACGAGCCGTCCGGCCGAGTACGCCACGGCGGTGTCGGAGACCGACGTGCTCACGTCCGCCGCCGCGGTGGAGCTGACGGACCTCACCCTGGACGACCTGGCCGACTATCTGCCGCGCACCACGCGCAAGGCCCGCGGCGGGGACGCCGCGACGACCGCGTGGCACCCCGTGCTGAGCGCGCTGCGCGAGCGGCCGCGCGGCCGGGGCGCCGAGCAGCTCGCCGCGGTGCTGACCACCCCGCTGATGGTCACGCTCGCCCGCGCCGTCTACAGCGACACCCCCGGCCGCGACCCGGCCTCGCTCCTCGACACCCACCGGTTCGGCGGACCGGGGGAACTGGAGGACCACCTACTGGACAACTTCACCGCCACCGCCTACCGCCTCCGGCCGGAACACCGCCCGGACAGCGCCGCGCGCCGCGACTTCGACCCGGAACGCGCCCAGTACTGGCTCGGTTACCTCGCCCACCACCTGACCCGGCTCGACACCCCCGACCTGGAGTGGTGGCGGCTCGGCTCGGGACTGCGCGGCCCGGCGCGCACCCTGGTGACCGCGCTGGTGACCTGTCTGGTCGTCGGCGTCGTCGACTGTGTCGTCGGCACCCTCTTCGACCCCCTCCGCTTCCAGATCGCGGAAGGGCTGACGACGGGGTTCCTCTCCGGGCTCATCTGCGTGATCGCCTACTGGCTCCTGGTCGCGGGCAGGAACACGACGGTGGCGCCGTCCGGCGTGCGCATGAAGGTGTTCGGGAGGACCGGCACGCCCGTCCGTAGGGTGGGAGCCCGCACGGCGCTGGGACTGCTGTGCGGGCTCGTCTTCGGCCTCGGCTACGGCTTCGAGCACGGAGTACTCAAGGGCCTCTTCTGGGGCACCGGCCCCCTGTCCATGCTGTGGTTCGGCCTGTACGACGCCGTGTTCTTCGGGTTCGTGTTCACGCTGGGAGGCGGCGCCACCCTGGGTCTCCTGGCCTCCCTCGAAAGCCCTCTCGACATCAGGTCCGCCGTCAACCCGGTCGGCCTGCTGCGGACGAACCGTCGTACGGTCATCGCCCAGTGCCTCGTCTGGGTGCCAGCCTTCGGGCTCCTGGCCGGCGTCGGGTCCGCGCTGGCGGTCCCGCTCCTGTCGATGGTCCTGGGCCCGCTCACTTGGGGTCTCGACTCCTCGGTCAAGCTCGGTGTCATCAGTGCCCTCGGCGGCGCCCTCGGCTATGCCCTCGCCCTGACCGCCTGGGGTCAGTGGGTCGTGTTCTCCCGGATCTGGCTGCCGCTGACGGGCCGGCTGCCCTGGGCCGTCGTCGCCTTCCTGGAGGACGCCTACCAGCGGGGCGTGCTCCGGCAGGCAGGCGCGGTCTACCAGTTCCGCCACGCCCGCCTCCAGGACCACCTCGCCCGCACCTACCGGGCGCGCGGTGCCGCGTCCACTCGATGACGGTGTCGTCCCTGGTGTTCGGCGCCGTCACGCGGCGCCGAACACCACCGCCGAGTTGTGGCCGCCGAAGCCGAAGTTCTGCTTGACGGCCACACCGATCGGGGCGGGGCGGCCCTCGAGCGGGGTGTAGTCCAGGTCGCAGCCGGGATCGGGGTTGTCCAGGTTCGCGGTGGGCGGCACGTACTTCTCCCGGATGGCGCGCAGCACGCCGACGCTCTCCAGGATCCCGCAGGCGCCGCACGCGTGGCCGATGACCGACTTGGGCGCGGTGATCGCCAGGCGCCGCGCGTGCGCGCCGAACGCCCGCTTGATGGCCGCGGTCTCGGCCCGGTCGTTGAGCGGCGTCGAGGTGCCGTGCGCGCTGACCAGGTCCACGGCTCCGGTGTCGAGGCCGGCGTCGGCGCAGGCCAGCTCGATCGTCCTGGCCGCCACCGCGCCGTCCGCGCGCGGCGCGACGGGGTGGTGGGCGTCGCAGGTGGACGCGGCGCCGAGCACCTCGCCGTGCACGGTCGCGCCGCGGCGCAGCGCGGACCTTTCGGACTCCAGTACGAGTACGGCGGCGCCCTCGGCCGGCACCATGCCGTCGCGGTCGCGGTCGAACGGCCGGGACGCGACCGCCGCCTCCGCTGCGGGCCGCTGGGAGAGCGCGTCCAGCAGGCGGAACGACGCCAGGGCGGGTATGTCCAGCCAGCTCTCCACACCGCCGACGAGGACCACGTCGGCGGTGCCGTCCCGCACCGCGCGCAGGCCCGCTCCGATGGCGTCCGTCGATGCCGCGCAGGCGGTGGAGAGGGTGAGCACCGGGCCGGTGATGCCCAGTTCCTGGGCGACGAGCCCGGCGGCCTGGTTGGGCAGCAGCCGGAGCATCCCGAGCCGGTCCATCCGCTGCCACCCGCTGCGGTTCAGCACGGTCACGAGCCGCGCCGTCTCGTCGAGCCCGCCGCCTCCGGTGCCGACGTACAGGGCCTCCGGTGCCGTGCGCAGCCGCGCGTCGTCCCGTGCCTTCATCGCCGCGGCGAACAGCAGTTGCTGGAAGCGCGAGGTACGGCGGACCTGCTGGGCGGACATGTGCTCGCGGGGGTCGAACCCGCGGATCACACCACCGACCTGGCAGGGCAGGGGCCCTTCGAGCTCCAGGGGCGAGATCGCGGGCCGCCCCGCGGCCAGGGCGTCCCATAGCTCGTCAGGTGTGCCGCCCGCACACGACTCGACGCCCATGCCGGTCACCAGCACGCGATGACGCGCCGCCGCCCGGGGTGTCACAGCGCGCCCGCCATCGCGTCGGCCACGTCCCCGACCGTGTGGAGGTCGGCGATCCGGATGCCGGTGTCCGCCAGCTCGACCCCGAATTCCTGCTCCAGCACGGTGAGCAGTTCCAGCGCCTCCATCGAGTCGAGGCCGAGCACCGGCCTGCCGGGATCAGCCGAGTAGAACAGGGCGGCATCGCGGGTGATGACCGTTCCGGATTCCCCCAGTTCCGGCCGGATGCCGGTGATGGCCCGGGTGACCACGTTCCATACCTCGGTCATGACGAATTCCTTTCGTGGGGTGTTTCACGGCCGGGTGGCGGAGAAGTAGACGCAGCGCCGCATGATGGTGAACGGGGCGCGCTCGTGCAGCTCTTCCAGCGTTTCGGTGAGCAGTTCCGCGGCGATGTGCCGCGCTACCCCGGGTAACGCGGCGGTGGCGAACATCGGGGTCGAGCACAGCGCGGTGAGAAAGCGCGGGCCGAAGGTGAACGCCCGCTCATCGGTGACGACATCGGTGAATCCGGCCGCCGCGAGAGCGGCCTGGTAGTCCTCGACGGTCCTGCGCAGCCCCGAGGGCCGGCCGGCGGCCGACCGGGCCGGAGGGAGCCCGCGCTTGCGGGCGGTGGCGCGGGCCGTGCCGACCAGCTCGGCGTACCGCGGCAGATCGGCCGGGGACTCCGCGCCCGAGTAGAACGCCGAGTTGAACACCAGGCGCCCGCCGCCGGCGAGGACCCGCCCGATCGCGTCGAGCGCCTCGGCGAGGTCCGGGACGAGATGGACGCAGTTGGCCAGTACGACGACGTCGAAGACGTCCGGCGGGAACAGCCGGGAGACGGAGGACGCGTCACCCACGACGAAACGGGCCCGGTCGCCCAGCCGGGCCCGCGCCGCCTCCAGCAGCGCCGGGTCGGGGTCGACGCCGACCAGGGACATGGCCGGGTCGCGAAGCAGCAGTTCCTCGCTGACGGCCCCGTCCCCGCATCCCACGTCGAGGACGGCCGGCGCCTGGCCGGCCGGGACCAGGTCGAGCAGCGCGCGGTTCAGTCCGGCGTATTCCGGGTCGCGACGCAGCACCGCGTAATCCGAAGGCGGTTGCGTGTCGCCCGTGAACGGGGCGGACCCGGTGTCCGCTCGTGCATTCATGAATTGACCCTCCGTCGGTGCGGCCGGGAAATGCCGCGGTGCGGATCGAATGACGGGGGCAGACGCTAGCAGCGCGTTTGACGGGCAACAAGGGAAGTCTTCCCGCTGATGACCTCCCGGCCTTCGTGATCAGCGAAAACATCGCTTCTTCATTTTTGTTTCATCGCTCCCGGATAGCTTCCGCAGGCCGCACCGGGGATTTATTGAGGAGTTGAATTTGGAATTCACAGAATTGGGCGACAGTGCGGTTCCCGCCGGCCGGCTGGTGTTCTGGACGCCGACCGCGCCGGCCTCGGCCTGGGCCGACGATCCCCGGGCGCCCGCGCTCGTCCACGAGCACCACGTCCGCACGGCGGCCGCCAGAGGACCGGGGCATATGGATCCGGCGTGGATCGGGGTGTCGTTCGGCGTGGGCCGGGCCGGCCGGCACCGGCTCGGTGCCGCGCTCTCGGCCTGGCTGCGCGGACACGAGCACCTGCGCAGCACGCTGGTGCCGACCCCCGGACGCTGTGTGCGCCGTACGCTCCCGGCGAGCGCCGTCACGCTACGACAGGAGGACGTCGGCGTCTTCGCCGACGGCGCCTCGGTCCGGCGGCAGATCGAGGCCTTCTTCGACCGGAGGGCCACCCCGCTGGGCTGGCCGCAGGTGGTCTTCGCGACGGTCGAGGGCACGGGCGGGACGACGGTGTTCGCCGGGGCGGATCACGGCGTCATGGACGGCTACACGCTCGCCATGGTCCCGGGACAGATCCGCGACGCCCTGGCCGGCCGCGCCGGGGACGTGCCCGGGCCGACCTTCCTGGACTTCGGTGCCGAGGAACGGAACCTGGTCGGCCGGCTGCCGACCGGGCCCGAACACACGGCCCCCTGGCGGACCATGCTCGGCGACGCCCGAGGCGGGACGCCCGCCTTCCCCCTGCCCCTCGGCGCGTCCGAGGCGCCGGACACACAGCGCAGTGCCTACCGCTGGCTGCTCGACGCTCCGGCGGCCACCAGGTTCGCCGCCGCGTCCCGCGAGGGCGGAGGCACGACCGCCGCGGGGCTGCTCGCCTGCCTCGCGCTCGCCGCCGCGCGGGTCGCGGGTGAACGGCACCTGTCCGTGGTCAGCCTCGCCAACGCCCGGCCCGACCGGTGGCGTACGGCGCCGGGCTGGTTCGTCGGCCTCCACCCGGTACGGATCCCGGCGGCTCCCGGCGCGGCCTTCGCCGACACGGTCGCCCACGCCGCGGCCGAACTGCGCCGCCGAGGACCGGGACCGGGCAGTTCGCTGCCCCACCTCAGCCGGATACTGCGCCGGGAGATCCACCCCCGCTTCGTCGTGTCCTATCTCGACGTGCGCCGCGTGACGGGCAATCCGCCCCTGCCGGAAGACATGATGCTGCGCAGCCGGATCCACAGCCCGGCCGAGGTGTACGTGTGGCTGACCCGGAGCGACCGCGGCGTGCACTTGTCGACGCGCTTCCCCGACACGGCCGTGGCACGCGCGAACGTCGGACGCTTCGTACGGGCCGCCGCGCACGCCGCCACCCGCGCCGCCGAAGGCCGCCGGGCGGCCGAGGCCGTACCCACGCCCGCCTGACCGGCCGTCCCCATCGAGAAGGAGACCCCCTGTGCGTATGACCGAGATCCTCGACTGGCGGCCCCGGCCGGGCGAAGTGGTGGAGTTCGAGCTCACCACCGACCGGGCGCCCGTACCGCACGACGTTCCCGCGTCGCACTTCCAGCGGGCGCACCTGCGGCTGGCGGCCGCCAACCGTGCTGCCGGACGCCGCCAGTCGCCCTGGGTGGCCATGGCGTTCGACCTGGAGGGCCGGGCCGATCTCGACGCGCTCACCGAGGCGTGGCAAGGGCTCGTACGCCGGCACGAGGCGTTCCACACCTGGTACGAGCCCGGCCCCGAGGACCTGACCGGGTTCCGGATACCACCCGAGTCCCTCACGGTGCGCCCCGTGCGCGTGGGCGACTTCGCCGGCAGGGACGAGCTCCGCGACCACCTCCACCGGCGGATCGACGAGCGGACCTCGGCGAGCGGGCTGGGGATGCTGGCGGGAGTGGTCCGCCGGGACACGGCGTCCACGGTGTACTTCGCGATCGACCACGCCTACACCGACGGCCACTCCGTGGCGCTGCTCTTCCACGAGCTCCGCGCCCGCTACCACGCCGCCCGTGCCGGCGCCCCGGTCGACCTGCCGCCCGCACCCGGATATCTGGACCTCAACCGCCGTGAGCGGCGGCGCTCCGAGTCGCTCACGAAAACCTCGCCGGAGCTCGCCGCGTGGTCGGAGTTCCTGGCCGTGAAGGACGGCGGCTTCCCCGCCTTCCCCGTCGAACTGGGCAACGACACCGGGGAACTGCTGGCCGGCACCCGGCTCGAGTACCCGGTGTTCACCGGCGACGAGGCACGCGCGTTCCGCGCCTATTGCGCCCGGCACGGCGGCGGACTGGGCGCGGGCTTCTTCGCCGCGCTGGCCCTCGCGCAGTGGGAGTTCACCGGCAACGACGTCTACCGCGTGCTCACCGCCGTCTCCACCAGGGCCTACCCCCGGCTGCTCCGCGCGCACGGCTGGCTCGTCAACCTCGTGCCCCTGCTGTTCCGGTTGCCCGCCTCGCCGACCCTCGCCGACGCGATCGCCGTCGCGCAGCAGGGCTTCCAGCGGGCCCGCGAAGGATACGACGTCCCGCTGCACCGGGCACTCGAACTGCTTCTCGAGGACGGTGACGTCCCCGACATCCCGCCCATGGCGTCCTATCTGGACGGACGGTCCGCGCCGGGCGCCCGTGACTACCTGGACGCCGACGCGACGGTCCTGACCGGTCCCGACAACGCCGGCGGGGTGTCGCTGTGGCTGAACTGGTTCCCCGACCGGGCCGACCTGGTGGTCAGCATGCCGGACACCCCGCAGGCCGCCGCGGGCGTGCCGAAGTACCTGGACCGGGTCAGGGAGATCATGCTCACCGCGGCGGCCGGCTCGCCGCGCGGGCCCGGCCCGGTGGGCCTCGTCACCGGACGACGGGTCGCGGAAGGGGTGTGAATCCGGTCCCGCCGGGCAGGAGCCCGTTCCCGCGGAGAGCGGAGAAGCGAGGGCGGGCTCCCGCCGTACCGAGGAGCCGGCCCGGCGGCTGACCCGATCGGCGGCGCTCTCCCTGCGCGCGCGTACGCCCGGTGCCACGGTGAGTCCTGAAGGCGGAGGTGGGAGCGATGCCCGCACGAGCACGCCCGAAGGGAGAACCATGTCCGCCAAGGTGTCCGACCATCTCCTGCAACGCCTCCGCGAATGGGGCGTCAAGCGGGTGTTCGCCTATCCGGGTGACGGGATCAACGGGCTGCTGGCCGCGTGGGGCCGAGCCGACGACGAACCCCGCTTCATCCAGGCACGCCACGAGGAGATGGCGGCCTTCGAGGCCGTCGGCTACGCCAAGTTCTCCGGCGAGGTGGGAGTGTGCGCGGCCACCTCGGGGCCGGGCGCCATCCACCTGCTCAACGGGCTCTACGACGCCAAACTCGACCACGTGCCCGTGGTCGCGATCGTCGGACAGACCAACCGCAGCGCCATGGGCGGCTCCTACCAGCAGGAAGTCGACCTCCACACGCTCTTCAAGGACGTCGCCTCGGACTTCTGCGAAGTGGTGACGGTCCCGGAACAGCTGCCCAACGTCCTGGACCGCGCCCTGCGCACCGCGCGGGCCAAACGGACCGTGACCGCCCTGATCATCCCGGCGGACGTCCAGGAGCTGGACTACTCCCCGCCGACGCACGCGTTCAAGATGGTGCCCTCCAGCCTGGGGGCTCCCGCGTACGCGCCGGTGCCGGCGGACGAGGAGATCACCCGGGCCGCCGGACTGATGAACGACGGCGAGAAGGTGGCGATCCTCGTCGGCCAGGGGGCCCGGGCCGCGCGGGCGGAGGTGGAGCAGCTTGCCGACGTCCTCGGCGCGGGTGTGGCCAAGGCGCTGCTGGGCAAGGACGTACTGCCCGACGACCTGCCGTATGTGACCGGCGCGATCGGGCTGCTGGGCACCCGGCCCTCGTACGAGATGATGCGCGACTGCGACACGCTCGTCGTCGTCGGCTCGAACTTCCCCTACACCCAGTTCCTGCCGGAGTTCGAGCAGGCAAGGGCGGTGCAGATCGACATCGACCCGTTCATGGTGGGGCTGCGCTACCCCTTCGAGGTCAACCTCGTCGGCGACGCCCGTGAGACGCTCACCCGCCTGCTGCCCCGACTGAAGCCGAAGAAGCACGGCGGCTGGCGGCACGGCATCGAGAAGAACACCGCCCGCTGGTGGGAGGTGATGGAACGGCGCGCCGCCGTCGACGCGGATCCCGTCAACCCCGAGTACGTCGTCCACGCCCTGGACGGCCTGCTGCCGCACGACGCGATCATCACGGCGGACTCGGGGTCGGCGGCGAACTGGTACGCCCGGCACCTGCGGATGCGCGGGACCATGCGCGGCTCGCTCTCCGGCACGCTGGCGACGATGGGCCCGGGGGTGCCCTACGCGATCGGCGCCAAGTTCGCCCACCCCGACCGGCCCGTCATCGCGCTCGTGGGCGACGGCGCCATGCAGATGAACGGCCTGGCCGAACTGATCACGGTCGGCAAGTACTACGGCGAGTGGCAGGACCCCCGGCTGGTCGTCGCCGTCCTGAACAACCACGACCTCAACCA
This sequence comes from Streptomyces hesseae, assembly GCF_031845785.1. Classification (NCBI taxonomy): domain Bacteria; kingdom Bacillati; phylum Actinomycetota; class Actinomycetes; order Kitasatosporales; family Streptomycetaceae; genus Streptomyces; species Streptomyces hesseae. The sequence goes on along the minus strand of NZ_JAVRFI010000002.1, from coordinate 550,276 downwards.
GGTCACCTGGGAGATGCGGGCCATGTCCGGCGCCCCTCAGTTCCTGCCCTCGCAGGCCCTCCCGGACGTGCCGTACGCGGACGTGGCCCGCTCCTTCGGGCTCGACGGCGTGCGCGTCGAGAAGCCGGACGGGGTCATCGCCGCGTGGGAGCGGGCCCTCGCCGCCGAGACGCCCTTCGTCATCGACTTCCGCACCGACCCGGCCGTACCACCCATCCCGCCGCACGCCACCCTCGACCAGATCGAGGCCGCGGCGGCCTCGATCGTCAAGGGCGACAGCGACCGCGTCTCCATGGTCCGGCAGGGCTTCAAGGCCAAGATCCAGGAGATGCTGCCCGGCGGCCACAAGCACCGCGGGCCCGGGGAGGGGGCGTGATGCCGCGTGCGCGGGGCTCCCGGAAGCCGTTCGAGCCGGCCCGGATGGTGCGCAACGTCCGCCACGGCCGCTTCGAACGCTCCCTGTCCCTGATGACGGCGGCGGGCTCGGTCGTCACCGCCGCCGAGATCTACCTGGAGCACGACCGGGCGAGCTTCGGCAACAGGATGATGTGGTGGCCGGTGGTGCTGGGCCCGGTCGGGGCGGCCGCCGGCGTCGCCGGGTTCCTCAGCGAACGGATGGCGCGCACCGCGCTGCCGCTCGCCTCGGCGGCCATCGCCGCCAACGGCCTCCAGGGCACATACCTCCACGTACGGGGCATCGCCCAGAAGCCCGGCGGCTGGTCGCTGGCCCGCCACAACATCGAGACGGGCCCGCCGCTGTTCGCCCCGCTGCTGGTGACCATGGTCGGCGGCATGGGGCTGCTGGCCGCGCTGCTGCGCAGGGAGCGATGACCCGTGGCGCGCGAGGGAGGGCGCGGGGGCCTGCCGGCGACGACTCCGGGCCGGCGCCCCTCCCGATTCGCCGGCTACGACGTCCTCGCGCAGGCCGGCACCTGGGACGCCACGACCTCGGCCGTGGTGTACGCCCGCACGGCCCGCCAGCCCGAGCTGCGGTTCTTCACCCTCGCCGAGGAAGCCGTGGCCACCGTCCTGTTCGACCATCTGCTGGCCCAGTGGGACGACCCCAAGGTGCCGGTGCTGGAGATGATCGACGCACGGCTCGCCGAGCGGCAGACCGACGGGTGGCGGTTCGAGGACATGCCCGAGGACGACACGGCGTGGCGGCTCTCGTTGCGTGCCCTCGACGACGACGCGCGCGACTGGTACGACGCCCCCTTCGCCGAGCTGTCACGGGAGCGACAGGCCCGTCTGATCGAAGCCGTACGCAAACAGGGCCCGGACCGCTGGCGTGATCTGACGGCCGGCCACGTCTGGGGGCTGTGGACGCGCTACACGGCCACCGCCTTCTACTCCCACCCCTGGGCCTGGAACGAGATCGGCTTCGGCGGACCCGCCTACCCCCGCGGCTATCTACGCCTGGGGCTGGGCCTCCGCGAACCCTGGGAAGTACCGGACAGCGAGCCCGACGAGGCGCCGCCCGAGGGCGAACCGAGCGAGGGGAAGACGGACGACGCCCGGCCCCGACGGTCCCGCCCGGGACTCGCCGGCCTCGTCAGGAGCGCGGCCGAAACCCTCCGGCAGACCACCTCCCCCCTGGGCCGGGTGCGCGACCGCAACGCCTCCGCCTGGCTGCTCCCCCGAGGCGACGCCCGCTTCGACCGCGAACTCATGAGGGGCATGCGGCGCTTCGACGACCGCGACGAGGTGGACCTCGTCGTCGTCGGCTGCGGCGCGGGCGGAGCGACCCTGGCCCAGCGCATGAGCCGGCACGGCTGGTCGGTCGTCTGCCTGGAGGCGGGCCCCTTCTGGGACCCCGACACCGACTGGGTCAGCGACGAGGCCGCCTCCCACCACCTGTACTGGACCGACCCCCGGGTGATCGCGGGCGACGACCCCGTCCCCCTGGGCGCGAACAACTCCGGACGGGGCGTGGGCGGATCGACCGTTCACTTCGCCGGCTACGTCCCCAGGTTCCATCCCTCCGACTTCCGCACGTACACCGAGGACGGCGTGGGCGCCGACTGGCCGCTGGACTGCACCGATCTACGGGCCTCCTACGAGCGGATCGAGCAGGAGCTCCCGGTGGCCGGACAGTACTGGCCGTGGGGCGACCCCCACCCCTATCCGCACGCGCCGCACCCCGTCGGCGGCAATGGCGAGGTGTTCCTGCGCGGCGCCGCCGCCCTGGGCATCGAGGCCCGCGTTGGGCCGGTCGCCATCACCAACGGCCGCTTCGGCAACCGCCCGCACTGCGTCTACCGCGGCTTCTGCCTCCAGGGGTGCAAGGTCAACGCCAAGGCCTCCACCCTGATCACCCATGTGCCCGACGCCCTCGCCCACGGCGCGGAGATCCGGACCCATTCCATGGTCACGGGCATCGAACTGGACGACCAAGGACGCCTGGCCACCGGCGTCCGGTACGTCCGCGCCGGCCGCGAGCGGTTCCAGCGCGCCCGTACGGTCGCCGTCGCCGGATACTCGATCGAGACACCACGCCTGCTGCTGAACTCCGCCGGCCGCCGCTTCCCCGACGGCCTGTGCAACGACCACGACCTGGTCGGCCGCTATGTGATGGTGCAGGGCGCGCCCCAGACCTCGGGCCGGTTCACGGAGGAGGTGCGGCCCTACAAGGCGCCACCGCCGGAGGTCACCAGCGAGGAGTTCTACGAGACCCGCCCGGACCGGCCCTACCGGCGGGGCTTCTCCATCCAGAACGTATCGCCCCTGCCCATCGTCTGGGCCGAGCACGTGGCGGCCCAGGGCCACTGGGGCGAGGACCTGCGCCGCCATATGCGCGACTACGTCCACTGGGCCACCCTCGGCGCCCTGTGCGAGCTGCTGCCGCAGCCCGGCAACCGCGTCACCCTCGCCGGGGAGAAGGACCGTTACGGGCTGCCGGTGGCCCACTTCAGCTACAGCCAGTGCGAGAACGACCGGCAGGTGATCCGGGCGGCGGAGTCCGTGATGGAGGACATCCTGCGGGCCGCCGGGGCGAGCGAGGTGATGACGATCAACCGCTACGCCCACCTCGTCGGGGGCTGCCGCATGGCGCGCGACGCGGAACACGGCGTCGTGGACGCGGACCTGCGCACCTTCGCGGTGCCCAATCTGCTCGTCACGGACGGCAGCGTGCTGCCCACCCAGGGCAGCGCCAATCCCGCGCTGACCATCATGGCGCTCGTGGACCGCGCTGCCGCACGGCTGGCTGCCGGGTCGCGCGCGGGCCTCCGCTCCCCGGCCGGGGACGGGTCGTGACCCCGGTGACGGGCGGCCCGGTGGTGGGCGGAATCGAGACCGCCGTCTACACCGTCCCCACGGACGGGCCGGAAGCCGACGGAACCCTGGCCTGGAACTCGACGACCCTCGTCCTGGCCACCGTCCGCTCCGGCGGCACCACCGGCCTCGGCTACACCTACGGCGCGCCCGCCACGGCCGACGTGATCGCCTCCGAGCTCGCCCCGCTCCTCGTCGGCCACAGTGCCTGGGACGTCCCCGCCGCGCAGGAGGCGATGAGCCGGGCGGTGCGCAACACGGGCCGGCCGGGGCTGGTCGCGGGCGCGATCTCGGCCGTGGACATCGCTCTGTGGGACCTCAAGGCCCGGCTGCTGGACCTGCCCCTCGTACGGCTCCTCGGCGCCCACCGGGCGGAGGTGCCCGTCTACGGCAGCGGCGGCTTCACCACGTACGACGACGAGCGGCAGGACCGCCGGCTCCGGCAGTGGACCTCGGAATCGGGCATCCCACGCGTCAAGATCAAGATCGGTGAGGACCGGGGCCGCGGCGAGGACCGTGACCGGCACCGCGTCGCCCGCGCACGCGGGAGCGTCGGGGACGCGGTCGAGCTCTACGTCGACGCCAACGGCGCCTACACCCGCAAACAGGCCGTCCGCGTCGCCCGCTACCTCGACGACCACGGCGTCACCTGGTTCGAGGAACCGGTCTCCTCCGACGACCTGTCCGGCCTGGCCCTCGTCCGCGCCGCGACCGCCCTCGACGTGGCGGCCGGCGAATACGGCTACACCCTGCCGTACTTCGGCGCGATGCTGGCCACCGGAGCCGTGGACTGCCTCCAGGCCGACGCGACCCGCTGCGGCGGCCTCACGGTCTGGCTGCGCGCCGCCGCCCTGGCGGAGGCCCGCGGACTCCACCTGTCGGCGCACTGCGCCCCCCACGTCCACGCCCACATGGCGGCCGCCGTGCCCAACCTGCGGCACGTGGAGTGGTTCCACGACCACGTCCGGATCGAGAACCTCCTCTTCGACGGGACCCTCGACCCGGCCGGAGGCGTCATCCACCCCGGCGGGGACGGCGCCCCCGGGCACGGGCTGACGCTGCGGAACGACCGGGCCGGCCCGTACCGCGTCCGCTGACCCACCGCGCGACCGCGCGTATCCCGACGGACCCCGACGCATCTCGCGAGAAAAGGGCGGACACATGCACGAGCCACTCGCGCCCGGCCCCGGGGCCGGCACGAAGGGGCTCAGGGCCGGCGCCCTGGGGCTGTTCTCCTCGGTCGCCATGGGCATGGCCTCCACCGCCCCGGCGTACAGCCTGGCGGCCACCCTCGGCCTGATCGTGATCGGCGTCGGCCTCCAGGCCCCGGTCATCACGATGCTGGCCTTCGTCCCGATGCTGCTGATCGCCTACGCCTTCCGGGAGCTCAACGCGACCGACGCCGACTGCGGGACCACCTTCACCTGGGCCTCCCGCGCCTTCGGCCCGCGCGTCGGCTGGATGGGCGGCTGGGGCATCATCGTCGCCGACATCATCGCCATGGCGAACCTCGCGGAGATCGCCGGCATCTACGGCTTCCGGCTGCTCGGGTACGACTCGCTCGCCGGCAGCCGGCTGTGGACCACCGTCGCCGGGGTCGCCTGGATCGCCGTGACGACCGCCGTCTGCTACGTGGGCATCCAGGTGTCGGCCGTCCTCCAGTGCTGGATGGTGTGCGTCGAGGTCCTGGTGCTGGCCCTGTTCGCGGTCACCGCTCTGGTCAGGGTCTACGGCACCGGCGCCCCGCCGACGTCGCTCCCCGTCTCCGCCTCCTGGTTCAACCCCTTCCACATCCCCTCCGCCAAGGCCCTGACCGAGGGCATCGTCGCCGCCGTCTTCATCTACTGGGGCTGGGACACCGCCGTCGCGGTCAACGAGGAGACCGCCGACAGCAGACACACCCCCGGGCGGGCGGCGGTCGTCTCCACCGTGCTCCTCCTCGTCGTCTACGCCCTGGTGGCGACCTCGGCGCAGGCCTTCGCCGGGATCGGCGCCGACGGCACCGGCCTGGGCAACGCGGCCAACTCCGGGGACGTGCTCTCCGGCCTGGGCGGCGCCGTCTTCGGCACCCGGGGGACCGGCTGGTTCCTCACCAAACTGCTCATCTTCACCGTGCTGACCTCGGCGGTCGCCTCCACCCAGACCACGATCCTGCCCCTGGCCCGCACCGTCTTCTCCATGGCCGCCCACAAGGCCGTCCCCTCACGCTTCGCCCGGATCCACCACAGATTCCTCACCCCGACCTGGTCCACCGTCGGCGTGGGCCTCGTCTCCATCGGCTTCTTCGCCCTGCTGACCGCGATCAGCGGCGACGTCCTCGCCGACTCCATCAAGGCCGTCGGCCTCGCGATCGCGTTCTACTACGGCCTCACCGGCTTCGCCTGCGTCTGGCACTACCGCGCACTGCTCACCCGCAGCCCCCGGGACCTGCTCTACAAAGGGCTGCTGCCCGGCCTCGGCGGGCTCATGATGCTCTGCCTGTTCTGCTACGCCGCCTTCGTCGTCTACGCCGACCCGGGCTACGGCGCGACCTCCTTCGACCTGCCGGTCTTCGGACGGACCGGCGGGGTGAGCGTCATCGGCCTCGGCGCCCTGCTGATCGGCGTCGTCCTGATGCTGGTCATCACCCGGGAGCACACCGCCGCCCTCAGCCTCCAGCGCGACCTGCTGCCCCAGCACCTGCCCGCGCTGACCGGCGTCGAGACGGCCAGCCGCTACGTACCCGCCGACAGCCGCTCCGGGGTGGGCGGCGACTGGTTCGACGTCATCCCGCTGTCGAGCACCCGGGTCGGCCTGGTCGTCGGGGACGTGATCGGCCACGGACTGAGCGCCGCCGCCACCATGGGCCGGCTGCGCACGAGCGTGCGCGTCCTGGCCCGGCTCGACCTACCGCCGGACGAACTGCTCGCCCGCCTGGACGACGTCGTCGGCCAGACCGCCGAGGAACGGGCCGCCGAGGAACGGGCGCGCGGCCACGGCCGGGACGGGCCGGGGACCGGCCGAGACGAGGCCCTCGGGGTCACCTGCCTGTACGCGGTGTACGACCCCGTGTCCGGGCGGTGCAGCATGGCGCGCGCGGGACACTCACCGCCCGCCGTCGTCGACCCGGCCTGCGGCGCCGTCAGCTACCCCGACCTCCCGGCGGGCCCGCCCCTGGGCCTGGGCGGCGAGCCCTTCCGGAGCACCGACCTCCAACTGCCCGCCGGCAGCCTGCTCGCCCTGTTCACCGACGGGCTCGTCCACACCCCGGACCACGACACCGAGACCGGACTCGGCCTGCTGAGCGGCGTCCTCGCCCACTGCCGGCGCCCCCTGGAGGAGCTCTGCGACCGCACCGTCGCGGCCCTGCTGCCCGGCCCGGTCGACGACGACGCCGCCCTGCTCCTCGTCCGCACCCGGACGCTCGGCGAACACCAGGTGGCCGTCTGGGAGCTGGACGCCGAGCCCGCGTCCGTCGCGGACGCCCGCGACGCCACGACCCGCCGGCTGCGCGAATGGGGGCTCGACGACCTGTCGTTCACCACCGAACTGATCGTCAGCGAACTCGTCACCAACGCCGTCCGCTATGCCGCCGGCGGACCGGTCCACGTCCGCCTGATCCGTGACCGCAGCCTCGTCTGCGAGGTCTCCGACACCGGCCACACCTCGCCCCACCTGCGCCACGCCGCCGTCGACGACGAGGGCGGCCGGGGCCTGTACATCATCGCCCAGATCACCCAGCGCTGGGGCACGCGCTACACCCCCACCGGCAAGACCATCTGGACCGACCAGCCCCTGCCGACGGCGGAGTGAGGGGCTACCCCCGGCTGCCGAAGTCCTGGGTCCAGAAGGGCCCTTCGGATGTCGTGGCGACACCGACGCCCATCTCCTCGAAGGAGCAGTCGAGGATGTTCTCCCGGTGGCCCGCGCTGCGCATCCAGGCGTCCATCACCGCGGCCGGGGTCGCCTGGCCGCGGGCGATGTTCTCCCCGTAGGCGTCCCAGCGATAGCCGGCGGCGGATATCCGGTTCCCGGGGCCCGTGCCGTCGGGGTCGGTGTGGCTGAAGAAGTGCTCCTCGGCCATGTCGTCGGAGTGCTTCTGCGCGGCGGCGGTCAGCTGGGGACTGATGCGCAGCGGAGCACAGCCGGCGGCGTGGCGACGAGCGTTGACGAGGGTGACGACCTGCTGCCGGAGGGCCGCCCTGGGGCCGGCCTGGGCCGGTGCCGCCTGGGCGGCGGGCGGCCGGGCGAGGCCGCCGGCGGTGACGGTGGCGAGGACGAGCGAGGCCAGCCCGAGGACGTGGATCGCCGGACGAGGACGCACGAGGACTCCCGGAGGTCGAAGCCGGCGCTTCGCGGGAGGACGGGACGGGCGAAGCGGCCGGAGCGGCGTGAGGGCGGTTCCAGGATTCCCGGCGCTCCGGGTCCGGTGAACCGGCGTTCCGCCGCTGACGGGGGCGCGAGACGGGGCCCGTGCGAGGCTGCGTGCGATGAGGCCGCCCGGTGGGACGGCTGCGATACATGGGGTTCCGGGGCGGACAGGCGCGTCAGGCCCCGTCGGCGACCTCCGGCCTGTCGTGCGTCAGCTGCCCGAGGGGGCTCAGCCCTGGCTGTCGCGCCTCAGCTTCGCCGCCCGCTCGACGGCCTTCAGAGCCCGGTCCAGGGACTCGGCGGTGCCCCGCCTCGCCTCGCGCATCGCCAGCTCCTCCAGCTCCGTGATCTCCTCGGACCTGTGGGCGGCATCGGACGGCGCCGCCTTCTCGTCCTTGTCGGGCTTCTTGCGCTCCGCCATGACCATCACTCCATCGACCGGGGGCTCGGTACCCCTCCAGCCAACATCGCACGGTCCGTCCCACCTCGCCAACGCACACATCGGACCTCGTGCGGTGGGCGGAATCCCCGCGTCACACGGTTTCGGCCGTGGTCACACGATCGCGGCCCAGATGAGCACGGTGATGGCGAATAGCACCACCAGGGCGCCGATGACGAACACCGGCCCCTTGGCCCAGCCCCGCGAGATGTCGCCGCGCGGGCCGGTACCGCCGGTGCTGTCCTCGCCGGGCGGGGTCTCACCGGGCGGTACCCCGCCGCCCGGCTCCAGGCCGGGGGTGCGCTCGGGTTCGGGATCGTTGGTCATGATGGTGCCCCGTTTCCTCGGTGCGCGGGCCCGTGCGGGTCCGGATCCTGTGGGCGTCCCGTTCGGCCCACCTTCACATGAAGCGGCCCGGGTCGCGCGCCGGGTCGCGCGGGGGTGTGAAGCCCCGTCGTCCGGACGGAGCAGGCGTGGTGGGCGCGGGACCACTACTTCCCTGGCTCGCCTCCCAGGGGCACAGCCCCAACGCGTGGGCCGTCCTCGGAGCCGCCGCGCAGGCCACCTCCCGCATCCCGCTGATGACCTTCGTGACCTGCCCGACCACGCGCTACCACCCCGTCGTGGTCGCCCAGCAGGCGGCCACCGTCCAGGCGCTCTCCCAGGGGCGCTTCCGGCTGGGGCTCGGCTCCGGGGAGAACCTCAACGAGCACGTGGTCGGTGAGGGCTGGCCCGCCGTCGACGTGCGGCAGGAGAAGCTGGCGGAGGCGGTGACGATCATCCGGGCGCTGTTCGAGGGCCGGACGCTCACCCACCACGGCCGCCACTACGTCGTCGCCCACGCGAAGCTGTGGGACCTGCCCGACCCCGTTCCGCCCATCGGCATCGCCGTCTCCGGCGAGCGCTCCTGCCGCCTCGCCGGGGAACTCGCCGACCTGGTCATCGCCACCGAACCGCGCGCGGAGCTCCTCGAGTGCTTCGACGCCCACGGCGGGGCCGGCAAGCCCCGCATCGGCCAGCTGGCCGTCTGCTACGACCGGGACCGCGACGCGGCCGTCGCCCGGGCCCACGACCAGTTCCGCTGGTTCTCCCTGGGCTGGCCGGTGCTCTCCGAACTGCCACCGGCGCCGAAGACCGTCTGGGTCGCCTCCCGGTACAGGGGACAGCCTTGGCAGCCGGTCGCCGCGTCCCGTAGCGCGCGCAGGTCGGCGCCTTCGGGCACGTAGGGCCCCGCGTCGTACCCCTCGGGTCCTCGTGACATGCCGTCCTCCCTGGCGGTTCGCCTTCCTCGCCGCGCGGTCACAGTGTCGCCCCCCCGTACCGTCCGGTCGGCGGCTCCCGCCCTGCGCCGTGGTGTCGCGGGTGCCACGGTGGGCATGTGCACGGACGAGCGAGAGGAGAGCGGGATGCCCAGGGGTTCCAGCGCCAAGCGTGAGCGGCAGTACGAGCACATCAAGGACAGCGCGCTCGACCGGGGAGAGAGCAGGAAACGGGCGGAGGAGATCGCGGCGCGCACCGTCAACAAGGAGCGGGCCCGCTCGGGGGAGTCGAGGACGGCCAGCCGTTCCTCGATCCAGGACATGTCGTCCTCCAAGCGCGGCGGGCAACGCTCTCACTCCGGCTCCCAGGGCCCGACCAAGGAACAGCTCTACAACGAGGCGAAGCAGAAAAACATCGAAGGCCGCTCGAACATGAACAAGGCCGAGCTGAAGCGGGCCCTGGGCCGGGGCTGACCCGGCCGCGGCGGACCGCATGCCCGCGAACGGAGCAGATGGAACGGAACCGGACCCGCCGGAAACCGGGGAGCCGAGGTGGGACGGCCGCCACGAGTCCCCCGCCCAACGGGCGGACCGCCGCTGGACCGAGCTGCTCCAGGAAGTACGCGTCACCCAGACGGGCGTACAGATCCTCTTCGGCTTCCTGCTCACCGTCGCCTTCACCCCGCGCTTCGCCACCCTCGGCGAGACCGACCGCGTCATCTACGTCGTCACGGTGGTGCTGGGCGCGGCCACGACCGGCGCCCTGGTGGGGCCGGTCGCCTTCCACCGGATCGTCAGCGGACACCGGCTCAAGGCCGAGACCGTGGCCTGGGCCGCGCGGCTCACCCTGGTCGGCGTGGTCCTGCTGCTGGCCACCGTCACCTCGGCGCTGCTGCTGATCCTGCGGATCGCCCTCCACAACGCGGCGGTGCCCTGGGTGGTCGCCGGGTTGGTCGCCTGGCTCGTGCTCTGCTGGTTCGGGCTGCCCGGGTGGGCGCTGCACCGGTACGAGCGCAGGAAATGACCGTCGGAGCAGTAGGACGGACCCCGGATCAGCCGGAAAGGAGCGTCACCCTCGATGCGTATCGCGTTCCTCGTGGCACCCGAAGGTGTCGAACAGATCGAACTCACCGACCCCTGGCAGGCCGTACGGGACGCCGGAGGCACTCCCGAGCTCGTCTCCACCAAGCCGGGCCGCGTCCAGGCGTTCAACCACCTGGACAAGGCGGACACCTTCGCCGTCGACGCCGATCTGGACCACGCCCGGCCCGACGACTACGCCCTGCTGGTCCTGCCGGGCGGAGTCGCCAACCCGGACGCGCTGCGCCTGGACGAACGGGCCGTGGCGTTCGTCCAGGCGTTCTTCACCGCCGGGAAACCCGTCGCCGCCATCTGCCACGCCGCTTGGACCCTGGTCGAGGCAGATGTCGTCGACGGTCGCACCCTCACTTCCTGGCCCAGCCTCCGCACCGACATCCGCAACGCGGGCGGGAACTGGGTCGACGAACAGGTCGTCGTCTGCCGGAACGGTCCCAACACCCTGATCACCAGCCGTAAGCCCAAGGACCTCAAGGCCTTCGACACCGCGCTGACCGAAGAACTTCAGCGGGTGAAGCGGTGATCCTCCTCGATGACCGGGGCGGCGGGAGGCGGTGGCTGGGTATGTCGGCGCTTGAACACACTCACGTATGCGGAAGTGCCGATGAAGCCGACCGCCATCAGGATCAGGCCGACAAGCGTGAGGTTCATGCCCTGTACGTGCCAGTCCACGGCGAAGCTGAGGATCGCGCCCACAGCAATGAGGCCGATGCACCATCCCATGCCCATGGTTGATACCTCCTCGGTTCGGCTCAGGAGCGCGTACCCCCGGCCGGGAGGGTCAACCATCGGGACTTGTGCGTATGACCGCTGTCGCCTCCTATCGATAGTTCCTACCAATAGTGACGTCGGCCGGCGACGGCGTGACCCGCGGCCCCCAGGACCCACAGGATGAGTCCTATGACCAGCAGGATGATGCCGATCGTCCACAGGATATGGAGGCCCAGCAGGAATCCGACGATGAGAAGGATGACACCTAGGATGATCACGGCGATCTCCTGAGATTTCTGTTGCCGTGCCCGTGTCGGCCCGGTGGCCGACAAAGGCCTCGATTTTCAGGATATCTCCGGCGGGGTGCGCCGGAAGGCCCGGAAGCGCCGCCAGGGGGCGGCGCCGGCGCGTTGCTATTTCCCGGGCTTCCTGATCTTGGCGGCCGCCTCCTGGGCCTTGCCCTCCAGCTTCTCGATATGCCCCTTGGCCTCCTGCTTCCGGTCACCGGTGAGGCGCCCGGTGGTTTCCTTCAGGGACCCCTTGACCTGCTTGGCCTTTGCCTTCGCCTTTCCCATGATCGCCACTCCAAAGGACGGAAATTGCCTGTGTAACCAGCTCACTCCTCGCCCTCCGTGGATGCAACCGGGGGCGAACGGGTGACACGCCCGTGCCCGACGGCCCAGTGCCCCGTTTACCCGGTCACCGATACCGAGCGTCTCGGAGAGGCGATGCCGCAGCTGGAGATCGACCGCATCCTGGAGCCCCCGGAAGGCCCCTCCGACCTGGGCGGCGGCCTGGGCGGCAGGATCAGGGAATACCTCACCACGACCGATCACAAGACGATCGGGAACATGTATCTGGTGACGTCCTTCGGGTTCTTCCTGCTCGGAGGAGTACTGGCGATGCTGATGCGGGCGGAGCTCGCCCAGCCGGGACTTCAGCTCTTCAGTACCACCCAGTACAACCAGCTTTTCACCATTCACGGCACCATCATGATGCTGCTCTTCGCGACCCCGACGTTCACGGGGTTCGCCAACGCCGTCATGCCGCTCCAGATCGGCGCCCCCGACGTCGCCTTCCCCCGCCTGAACGCGCTGACGTACTGGCTGTTCCTCTTCGGAGGGCTGATGGTCGTCTCCGGGCTGGTCGTGCCCGGAGGGGCGGCGTCCTTCGGCTGGTTCGCCTACGCCCCGCTGAACGGAGGCGTCTACTCGCCGGGCGCGGGACCCGATCTGTGGGCCATGGGGCTGGTGCTGACGGGAGTGAGCACGACGCTGGGCTCGGTCAATTTCATCGCCACGATCCTGTGCCTCCGGGCCCCCGGAATGACCATGTTCCGGATGCCGCTGTTCACCTGGAACGTCCTGCTCACGGCGGTTCTGGTGCTACCCGCCTTCCCCGTGCTGACGGCGGCCCTGTTCGCGCTGGAGGCGGACCGGAAATTCGGTGCGCACGTATTCGACGCCGCGAACGGCGGGGCCCTGCTCTGGCAGCACTTGTTCTGGTTCTTCGGCCACCCCGAGGTCTATATCGTCGCCCTGCCGTTCTTCGGGGTGGTGACCGAGATCGTGCCGGTCTTCAGCCGCAAACCCGTCTTCGGCTACGCCGGGATGGTGGGCGCGACCATCGCCATCACCATGCTCTCGGCCACGGTCTGGGCGCACCACATGTTCGCCACCGGCGCGGTGCTGCTGCCGTTCTTCTCGCTCATGTCCTTCCTCATCGCCGTCCCGACCGGCGTGAAGTTCTTCAACTGGATCGGCACCATGTGGCGGGGCAGCGTCTCCTTCGAGACGCCCATGCTGTGGGCGGTCGGCTTCATGGTCACCTTCCTGCTGGGCGGGCTCAGCGGAGTCGTCATCGCGTCCCCGCCCCTGGACTTCCATCTGACCGACAGCTACTTCATCGTCGCCCACCTGCACTACGTCCTCTTCGGCACCATCGTCTTCGCCATGTTCGGCGGCTTCTACTTCTGGTGGCCCAAACTGACCGGGAAAATGCTGGACGAACGCATCGGCAAAATCCACTTCTGGACGCTGTTCACCGGCTTCCAGACGACCTTCCTCGTCCAGCACTGGCTCGGCGAGATGGGCATGCCCCGCCGCTACGCCGACTACCTCGCGGCCGACGGGTTCACCGTCCTGAACACCGTCTCCTCCATCGGCGCGTTCCTGCTCGGCCTGTCCACCCTGCCGTTCCTCTACAACGTCTGGAGGACGGCGCGATTCGGCAAGAAGGTCGAGGTCGACGACCCCTGGGGGTACGGGCGCTCGCTGGAGTGGGCCACCGGCTGCCCACCACCCCGTCACAACTTCGAGGCGATCCCACGGATCCGTTCCGACTCGCCCGCCTTCGACCTCCACCACCCGGAGGTCCTCGCCCTGCCGGCAAGGGAAGGGCAGAGCCGATGAAGACGGAGGCCTGCCTCTTCGCCGGTGTCGCGGTGTTCTTCCTCCTCACCGACGCGGTCTATATGTGGCTCTCCCGGGAACCGGCCGGCAGCGCGGCACTGACCGTCTGCTTCCTCATGGCGTCGGTCATCGCCTTCTTCTGCGCCGTGAACCACCGCCGGAAAGGCGGCAGACCGGAGGACCGCCGCGACGGGCGGATCCACGAACGGGCCGGAGCGCTGGACTTCTTCCCGCCGCACAGCGGCTACCCGCCCCTCACCGCCCTGGGCGCCGCCCTGCTGCTGCTCGGCATCGTCTACGGGCTGTGGCTGTTCATCATGGGAGCCGCCGTCACCGCGGCCGGAATCCTCGGGATGGTGTTCCAGTTCGTCGACGTGGACGACTGATGCCGGGTGCCGGCGGGGCGCGCCCATTCCTCGTCGGCTATTCCTCGTCCACCTGGGCCAGCGGCCCCATCGTCCGGCCCGACACCTGAAGCCGCTGCTCGGTGGTGGCCGGCATCTCCACCCGGTCCCGGTAGTACCAGGAGCTCAGCGCCGCCCGGATCCGGTGCCGGCGCGGTGCCCCCACCGCCGGGCGGGGCAGGGGCGCCGGGACGTCGCGCACCAGCAGCCGGTAGCGGTACGCGGCCTCCAGCGGCCGGGTCCCTTCGCGCATACGGCCCTCCGGCGACTGGCTGACCGCCCCCGTCTCCACGCCCTCCCTCAGCAGCCGCCGGTCGTGGGCCTGGAGCGCCAGACAGACCCGCTTGGTGACGAAGAAGGCGATCAGCGGCCCGGCGATCACCGCCACACGGTAGATCCAGATCAGCGCCTCCAGCGAGACCCGGAAAGTCATCGCCGTCACATCGTTGCCGGCGGCCGCCAGCAGCACCGCGTAGAACACCACGGCCGCCACACCCAGCGCTGTGCGCACGGGACGGTCCCGGGGACGGTCGCACAGGTGGTGCTCCATGAGGTCCCCGGTGACCCACCTCTCGAAGAAGGGGTAGAGATAGAGCACCAGGAAGAGCACACCGGGCAGCACCACCGCGGGCAGGAGGACGTTCCACATCAGCGTGTGACCGCCCACCACGTTCTCCCACGGCGGCATGAGCCGCAGGGCGCCCTCCAGGAAGCCCACGTACCAGTCCGGCTGGGCGCCCGTCGACACCTGGTCGGGCCGGTAGGGCCCGTACAGCCAGATCGGGTTGATCTGAGCGATGCCGCCGAGCAGCGCGAGCACACCGAAGACCGCCAGGTTCAGCCCCATCGACCGCGTGGCGAACTGCGGGAACATCGGCATGCCGACCACATTGCGGTTCGTCCGTCCCCGCTCCGGCCACTGGGTGTGCTTCAGATACACGATCAGCACCAGGTGCGCCCCGAGCAACGCGATCAGCAGGCCCGGCACGAGCAACACATGCGCGATGTACATCCGGCGCATCACGATGTGTCCCGGGAACGGCCCGCCCCACACGAGGAAACTCAGATACGTGCCGACCACCGGGATCGACAGCACGATCGTATGGGCCGTCCGCAGCCCCGTGCCCGACAGCAGGTCGTCCGGCAGCGAATAGCCGCAGAAGCCCTCCAGCAGCGCGAGCATGAAGAGCGTCACGCCGATCATCCAGTTGAGCTCACGCGGCCGGCGGAACGCGCCGGTGAAGAAGACGCGCAGCATGTGCACCCCCAGGGCCGCCACGAAGACCAGGGCCGCCCAGTGGTGCATCTGCCGGATGAGCAGCCCGCCGCGCACATCGAAGCTGATGTAGAGCGTCGAGGCGTAGGCGCTGGTGGTGAGGAGCCCGCGCAGCGGGCCGTACGAGCCCTGGTAGACCTGCTCGTTCATGTCCGGGTCGAAGAACAGCGTCAGATAGGTGCCGGTGATGAGCAGCACCAGGAGGCTGTAGAGAGCGATCTCGCCCAGCAGGAACGACCAGTGGTCGGGAAAGGCCTTCCTGAACAGAGCCCTGGCCGCTTCGGAGACCGGGGCCCGGCGGTCGAGCCCGGTATACCCGGTGAAGGCGGCCTGCCGCGCCCGGGCCTTGACCATCGCCCTCCGCTTCCGCAGCAGCAGCATGCGTTCACCACGCTCCCTCGGGACCGGTACCGCTTTCGACAGATAGATCACGGCACGGACCGTGCCGTGTGCCGGAGAGCCCCGGCCCGACGGGCCGGGCGTTCCTTCCAACGGGTGCTGCCGATCGGCCCAACGGGCGCGCGGTTCCGGGCGGCGAGGGGAAGGGGTGAGGCACACGAAGGCATAGGCAGGCATCCACCGCCGCCGGAAGGAGCACGGTGCCAAGGGACCCCGCGGACGCGGACCTCATCGGCGAACTCACCGCCGATCACCTGAAGGTGCAGCGTCTCTTCGAGCGCGTCCGCGCCGCCGGTCCGGGCAGCGCGGAGCGCAAGGAGCTGACCGAACGGGTCACCATCGAGCTGGTGCGCCACGGGGCCCTGGAAAAGGAGCACCTGTATCCCGCCGTCCGCGAGCATCTGCCCGGGGGAGCGGAGTGGGAGGGGCGGGAACTCGCCGAACACGCCGGCATCGAGCGGGTCCTCGCGGAGCTGGAGCGCCGGGGGCCCGCCGAGGAGGAGTTCGACCGCCTGCTCCTCGTGCTCGTGGACCGGGTGACCGCGCATCTGCTGGAGGAGGAACAGCGGCTCTTCCCCCGGATGCAGGCCGTCTGCCCGGCCGGGCTGCTGCGGGAGCTGGGCGGGAAGGTCCGCGCGGGCAGGGCCGCGGCCCCGACCCGGCCCCGGCCGCCCGCCCCGCGGACCGCGCCGGCCGTCAGGCCGCCGGCGCCCGGTACGGGGCTGCTCGACCGGGTCCGGGACTTCCTCACCGGGCGGGGGCGGCGGGCCTCCGGGTGAACCGTCCGGCGGCCCGCCGAGGGCCTTCGGTACAGCCGGACGGGCGGGACGTCAGGGACGTGCCGCCCTGGAGCGGAAGCCCACCATCCGCCAGATGCGGACCTCCCGGACGAGCCCGGGGAACTCCTTCACCAGGATGCCGAGCGTCACCGCTCCGGCCACCAGGGCCTGCGCGATCAGCAGTCGTCTGGCCATCAGTCGCACTCCTTCGATCGACGGGGACCGGCTCAGCCGGGCGGGATGTTCGGCATGGCGTCCGAGACGGCGTCGTGCCCCTTCGCGTGGACGCCCGTCGACCGCCGGGCGTCGGACGTGCCGTCCTCGTGGTGACCGGCCTGACCGGTGTGCGGGCCCTTGTTGCCCTCGTGGACGCCCCGGACGTGGGTCGGGGTGTCGGGTTTGACGTCGGCCTTGCCGACCCGGATGCGGCCCATGCTCTCTCTCCTCAATTCCGGGCGTCCTCGCCGCGTTCGGCGAGGTCCGTGAAGAAGCGTTCGACGGCCGGCCGGATCCGGTCGCCGCCGGACAGGCCGCGCCACTCCCGCCGTACCAGGGCGACGAGCCGGTGGCAGTCGTCGACGGGGGTGATCCAGTGGTCCTGCCGACCGCGAGCGGTGTTGACGAGCAGGGCCTCCACCTCGGGGACGAGGGTGCGCAGCGGCGGGCAGCGGCCCACGACCTCGGCCCAGTGCTCGGGGGCGACCTCCCAGCGTGTCGCTCCGGCCGGGCTCGGGTAGCGCGCCGTCACCTCGCCGTCGGCGCGCGGGACGAAGAAGGCGAGCCCGACCGGCACGCCGAGCGCGTCCGTGGGCACGGGCGCGAGCCGGACCCGGCGCCGCGGAATCAGCAGATAGTGGCCCTGACCGGCCTCCCCGGGGGTGAAGAGCAGGGCGCAGGCCCGGCAGGCGCACAGCACCTCGGCGCGTCCGGCGTCGTGGAGGTGCCGGTGGCCGGCTTCGGCGGGGGCGCCGCACAGGTCGCAGCGGTCCGCGTCGTCGGCGGGCCCGGCGGCGGGCCGGGCGATGACCCGGGCCAGGGCCCCGCCGGTCACAGGGGCCTCCCGGCCGTCGCCGGCCGGGTGCGTACGGCGTCGAGGGGGACGAAGGCGCCGGGCCGCTCCTCGTCCGCCTGGCGGACGTCCGACAGTTCGGGGGCGAGCGCGAGCACCGCCTCCCGGACGGCGTCCGCCAGACCGGTCGCGGAGGAACGGCAGCCGGACGTCTTGAGCCGGACGGTGGCCACGCCGTCGGCGATCCCGGCCAGGCGCAGCTCGCCGCCCCGTTCCCGTACGGCGGGGCGGATCGCGTCGACGGCCCGGGCCACCCGGCGTTCGACCGGCTCCGGGTGGATGCCGTGGAGTGCCAGCAGATGCCCGACGAGCTCGTCGTCGGCCAGGCGCTCCGCGACGGCGGGCCCGGTCGCCTCCAGCGTCCGGGCCAGCGCCTCGCCGTAGAGCTCGGTGAGGACCCGTACGGCCTCCAGGGCGGTGCGCGCGGTGGGCCCGGGGGCGGCCTCCAGCTGCCCCAGCAGGTCGTCGGCGCGGGTCAGCAGGGGCAGGGGGTCCAGCTCCGCCCGGTCTTCGGGCCGCTGGGGGTCAGCCATGGCCGGCGCCGAAGGTCGGGGAGTGGACGGTCTTCCGTACCTGTCCGCGGCCGAGGTACATGTGCACGCCGCAGGGCAGACAGGGGTCGAAGCTGCGGACGGTGCGCATGATGTCGACGCCCTTGAAGTCGTCGGGGCCGTTCTCCTCGAAGACCGGCTGGCCCTGGACGGCGTCCTCGTATGGTCCGGGGGTGCCGTAGCTGTCGCGCGGGCTGGCGTTCCAGGGGGTGGGCGGATAGGGGTGATAGTTGGCGATCTTCCTGTCCTTGATCACCAGGTGGTGGGAGAGGACGCCGCGCACGGCTTCGTGGAAGCCGCAGCCGATGGCCTCGTCCGGCACCTCGAAGTCGGTGAAGGTGCGGGTCTCGCCGGAGCGGACCATGTCCATGGCGCCCTCAAGGAAGGTGAAGGCCATGGCGGCGGCGTAGGCGACGAAGTAGGGGCGGGCCCGGTCGCGTTCGAGGGTGTTGCTCCACTTGGGAATCTTCCACTCCAGCGTGGTCTCGGGCAGCTTCTCGCTCTTGGGGAGGGTGATGCGCACGCTGTGGCCGGTGGCCTTGACGTAGGGGGTGTCGACGATCCCGTTGAGGGCGGTGGACCACAGCCGGGCCAGGGGGCCGCCGCCGGTGTCGAGGGCCAGATGCCGGTCGGTGCCCTGGTCGTACCAGCGGGGGCTCATCACCCAGCTGTAGTTGCCGTCGAAGTCGCGCTTCTGCGGCTGGGGCAGGGTGGTCTGGTTCCACGGGTGACGGATGTCGACGGGGTTGCCGAGCGGGTCGTGGGTGACGAACGGCTCCTCGGCCGTCCAGTCCCCGTAGAAGGAACTGCCGAGCAGCACGCGCAGGCCGAGGTTGATGTCGACGAGATTGTTGGTGAGGAGCTTTCCGTCCACGATGACGCCGGGGGTGACGTACATGGCCTTGCCCCAGTCGTTCATCGTCTCGTAGCGGTAGTCGCAGACCTCGGGGTTCTGCCAGGCGCCCCAGCAGCCGAGGAGGATCCGGCGGCGCCCGACCTCCTCGTAGCCGGGGAGGGCGTCGTAGAAGAAGTCGAAGACGTCGTCGTTCATCGCCACGGACTGCTTGATGAAGTCCAGGACGCGCATCAGGCGGGAGAGGTACTCGGTGAAGGTGCTGGGGGTGGGCTGGGTGCCGACGCCGCCGGGGTAGAGGGTGGAGGGGTGGACGTGCCGGCCCTCCATCTGGCAGAACATCTCGCGGGTGATCCGGCTGACCTTGAGGGCCTCCTTGTACACCTCGCCCTCGAAGGGGTTGAAGGCGCGCATGATGTCCGCGATGGTGCGGTAGCCGTGGATCTCCCCGCGGGGTGCCTGGGTGCGTTCCGCGCGGGCGAGGACACTCGGGTTGGTGCTCTTGACCATCGCCTCGCAGAAGTCCACGAACACCAGGTTGTCCTGGAAGATGGTGTGGTCGAACATGTACTCCGCCGCCTCGCCGAGGTTGACGATGCTCTCGGCGAGCGGCGGCGGTTTGATGCCGTAGGCCATCTGCTGGGCGTAGTCGGAGCACGTGGTGTGGTTGTCGCCGCAGATGCCGCAGATGCGCGAGGTGATGAAGCCGGCGTCCCGGGGGTCCTTGCCCTTGAGGAAGACGGAGTAGCCCCGGAACAGCGACGAGGTGCTGTGGCATTCGGTCACTTCGCGGTTGGCGAAGTCGATCTTCGTGTAGATGCCGAGGTTGCCGATGATCCGGGTGATCGGGTCCCAGGACATCTCCACGACCTGGGCGGGCTTGCGCGCCCCCATGGAGGGGTCGGCGGTTGCCGTCATGTGAGTTCTCGCCTTTTCGTTCGTGCCGTCGTCCGGGTCGTCCGTGGGGCGTGGGACCGCCAGGTGGGGTCGTAGCCGGTGGTCAGGGCGGGGCCGTTGTGGTGCCACTTGGGCTCACGGTTGACGGCCGTGTTGGTGATGCCGCGCAGGCGCCGGACCAGCGCGCCGTACGGTTTGACGAGCGCGGCGGAGAAGGCGCCGCCGGTGGGCTCGTCCATGAACGGCATAAAGGCGTCGGGGAAGCCGGGCATGGTGCAGCCGATGCAGATGCCGCCGACGTTCGGGCAGCCGCCGACGCCCGCCATCCAGCCGCGCTTGGGCACGTCGCAGTTGACCACCGGGCCCCAGCAGCCCACCTTCACCTGGCACTTGGGCGAGTTGTAGTCCATGGCGAAGTCGCCCTGCTCGTAGTAGGCCGCCCGGTCGCAGCCCTCGTGCACGGTCCTGCCGAACAGCCACTGCGGGCGCAGCATGTGGTCCAGCGGTGGCGCGGGGGCCGAGCCGGCGGCGTGCTGGAGCACCCAGGCGAGGGTCTCCATGAAGTTCTCGGGCTGGATCGGGCAGCCCGGTACGTTCACCACGGGCAGCCCCGCCCGCGACTTGAAGTCCCAGCCCAGGTAGTCGGCCAGGCCCATGCAGCCGGTGGGGTTGCCCGCCATGGCGTGGATGCCGCCGTAGGCCGCGCACGTCCCGGCGGTCATGACGGCCCAGGCCTTCGGCGCCAGTTGGTCGATCCACCAGTTGAGGGTGAGCGGCTGGCCGGTCTCGGGGTCATTGCCGAAGGACGTCCAGTAGCCGTCGCCCTCGATGACGTTCTGGTTGGGCACCGACCCCTCGATGACCAGGACGAAGGGGGTCAGTTCGCCCCGGGCGGCGGCCCGGAAGGGGGCCAGGAACTCCTCGCCGCCCAGGGTGGGGGAGAGGACCTTGTTGTGGAGGTTCACCTTCGGCAGGCCGGGGACGAGCCCCAGCAGCACGTCCTCGAGGGCGGGATGGTCGGCCGCGGTCAGGGAGACCGTGTCGCCGTCGCAGCTCATCCCCTCGGAGATCCACAGGATGTCGATCTCGTCGAAGCCCCGCGCCTCGTCGGTACCGGCCTGCTGCTCGTCGCCGCTCATGTTCCCGTCCTCCCTCGTGCTCGGTCATGGACGCGGTCACCGGCGGTCGTGGCCAGCGGGCGGACCTCGTCCGGCCGGAAGTAGTGGAACCGGCCGTACCAGTCGTGCAGTTCGGCCGCCGGGTCGTCCTCGATCGTCACCGCCAGCCGCACGCTCCCGTCCACGTCGTGGAAGACCCCCGCCACCCGGGCCGCGCGCCCGGCGAGGAACATGTCCTGCGCGTCGGCGCCCCGGCCGCGCGGGCACAGCAGCACCCTGCCGCCGGCCGCCACCGCGACACCGTCGACGAGCACGCTGTCCGTGGCCGGGGACAGCCCCTCGTCCCCGCCCTCCCGCCACCACGGCACGGCGGCCCGCGTCATGGCCCGGACCGACTCGGTCGTGGCGTCCGGGCGGTCCGGGCGCGGGGTGAGCGAGCGGATCGCGCCGTGCAGCCGGCCGAACACCTCCGGCGGCATGGTGTCCACCCGGTCGAGGATCTCCGCGGCCCGCCGGTCGGTGGCCCGTGCCTCGCGTTTTTCCTCGTCGGTCAGGAGCAGCGTGCGCAGGGTGAGGATCTCGTCGATCTCGGCGGCGTCGTGCAGATCGCCCGGGCTCTCCGGGGCCACCTGCGGATGGTCGGGCAGGATGATGGGCGAGGACAGGACGAGATCGCACGCGCCGGGCTCGCCCGCCAGCACGGGGAAGGTGTGGAGGTTCCGGCAGCCCTCGGCGTACGGCCGTGCCCACGGGGGCGGGTCGAGCAGGGAGAGGAAGCACAGGCCGTCGCCGCCGATGACGGTGTGGGTGGCGATCAGCGCGTGGCGCAGCGCTTCCTCGCGCGTGCTCCGCGGACCGGCCGCCCCGGTGTTCTCCGTGCGCACCCGCAGCCGGAACAGCCCCTTCCCGGTATCGAGGCGCTCGGCGCGCAGCAGCGTCCGGGCCCGCAGCGGCAGCCACTGCCGCAGCACCCGCCCGGCGCCCTCGCCCAGTTCCTCGGTCTCCGTCCCGCCGGGCGCCCCGACGGCGAACTCCCGCTCGTGGGCCAGGAGGTCGGTGAGCGGGACGGCGATGTCGCACTCCCGGGGGACGGCCTCGTCGAAGGGGAGGTGGACGGTCCCGGCCACTTCGAGGGCGTCGACCGGGGCGTGGCGGCCGGGGTCCGTGCGCCGTTCCACCCGCTTCCGCCGCACCTGGAGGAACCGCACCCGTACCCGCACCATGGGGTCGGGGCCCGTCGCCCGTACGAGGCACTCGGTGCGCTGCCGCCACGAGTCGGCGGATCCGGCGACGCCGGGCGTCTCCGGCCCCTGGGCCTCGGTCCAGTCGCGCGGGGCGAGCACGCCGAACTGCCACCGCACCCGGTTCTTCCCCGACGAACGGCGGTAGGGGTAGAGCAGGTAGCCCTCGTAGAGGACGGCGTCGGCGACGGCGCGTACCCGCTCGAAGGGGGACTCCGCCGACGGGGTGGGACGGTCCGCGGTGCCCACCGGGTTCGGTGCCAATGCGGTCTCCCTCGTGCGCTCGGCGTCACCCCACTTTCACATGATCTGTCCAGATATGCCCGCCCTGACGCGCACGGGTGTGACATAGGTGTGTGACATGGGGACGGCGGTCCGGCGCCCTCAGCAGATCCGGGGCAACTGCTCACCCATCGGCAGGTCCACCACCCTCGTGCCGCCCAGCCGGGTGCGGGCCACCACCGTGCCCGGGTGTTCGGCCACGCATTCCCCGATGACGGCGGCCCCGGCGCCCTGCGGGTGGGCGCGCATCGCGGCGAGCACCGCGTCGGCGTGCTCCCGGGGGACGAAGGCGACCAGCCGCCCCTCGTTCGCCACGTAGAGCGGATCGAGGCCGAGGAAACCGCAGGCGTTCGCGACCGCCTCCGGCACCGGCACCGCCTCCTCGGTGAGCACGACACCCGTCCCGGAGGCGGCGGCGATCTCGTTGAGGGCCGCCGCCACACCGCCCCTCGTGGGGTCGCGCAGCACGTGGAGATCGCGGGTGACAGCGAGCATCGCGGCGACCAGGCCGCCCAGCGGCGCGGTGTCGCTGACGACGTCGACACCGAACTCCAGGCCCTCGCGCACGCTGAGCACGGCCACCCCGTGCAGCCCGACGGGCCCGCTGACCAGGACCACGTCGCCCGGCCGGGCCCGTTGCGGACGGATGTCCACCCCCTCCGGGACGAGTCCCACGCCCGAGGTGGTGACATAGATTCCGTCGCCGTGCCCGGCGTCGACGACCTTGGTGTCCCCGGTGGCGACGAGGGCCCCGGCCGCGTCGGCGGCGGTGCCGATCGCCCGCGCGACGCGTTCGACCACGGCCAGCTCTGTGCCCTCCTCCAGGACGAGGGCACAGGAGAGATAGGCGGCCCGCGCCCCGCTCATGGCCAGGTCGTTGACGGTGCCGTTGACGGCCAGGTCGCCGATGCAGCCACCGGGGAAGAACAGCGGCCGCACCACATAGGAGTCGGTCGAGAACGCCACCCGGGCCCCGCCCAGGGGCAGTACCGCCGAGTCGCCGAGGACGGACAGGATGTCGTTGCCGTAGGCGGGGGCGAACACCTCCGTCATGAGCTCCGCCGACAGCGCCCCGCCACCGCCGTGGCCCAGGAGGACGACGGGCCGGTCCGGCAGCGGGGCGGGGCAGCTCCACTCCGCCGGGTCCGGCAGCCCGCCGGACGCGCCGGTCGTCTCCACGATGCCGTCAGCCAACGGAGGTCGCCTCCTTGCCGGTCGCGGCCGCCGGGCCGTGGGCCAGGCGGCGGTAGAGGTAGTAGGCCGCGCACGCCCCCTCGCTGGAGACCATGGTCGCCCCCAGGGGCGTACGCGGGGTGCAGGCCGTGCCGAAGGCCTCGCACTCGTACGGCTTGAGCAGGCCCTGGAGCACCTCGCCGCTGCGGCACGCCGCGGGCTCGCGCGTTTGGACGTCCGTCACGGCGAAGCGGTGCTCGGCGTCGAACTCCCGGTAGGCGTCCGAAAGCCGCCAGCCGCTTCCCGGGATGGTGCCGATGCCGCGCCAGGCACGGTCGGTCACCTCGAAGACCTCGGCGAGCATGCGCAGCGCGGCGGTGTTGCCCTCGTCCCGGACGGCGCGCGGGTAGGCGTTCTCCACCCGGTGCTCACCGCGTTCGAGCTGGCGGACCGTGCGGCGGACGCCTTCGAGGATGTCGAGCGGTTCGAAGCCGGTCGCGACGATCGGCACCCGGAACCGCTCGGCCAGCTCCGGGTATTCGCCCACCCCCATCACGCTGCACACGTGCCCGGCGGCCAGGAAGCCCTGCACCCGGCAGCGGGGCGAGCGCATGATGGCCTCGATCGCCGGCGGCACGCGGACGTGGGAGACCAGCAGGCTGAAGTTGCGGACACCCAGCCGGCGCGCCTGGTGCACGGCCATGGCGTTGGCGGGCGCGGTCGTCTCGAAGCCGATACCGAAGAACACCACCTGCTTCTCCGGCGTGCGGCGTGCGATCTCCAGCGCGTCCAGCGGCGAGTACACCACCCGCACATCGCCCCCGGCGCTCTTGACCCGGAACAGGTCGCGGCCGGTGCCGGGCACCCGCAGCATGTCCCCGAACGAGCAGAAGACCACGTCCGGGCGGGAGGCGATGGCGAGCGCCTTGTCGATGACCTCCAGCGGCGTGACGCACACCGGGCAGCCGGGGCCGTGGATGAGCTCCACCTCGGCGGGGAGCAACTGGTCGATGCCGTGCCGGATGATCGAGTGGGTCTGGCCGCCGCACACCTCCATCAGCGCCCAGGGCCGGGTGACGGTCGCGTGGATCTCGTCCAGCAGCCGCCGGGCCAGGGCAGGGTCCTGGAACTCCTCCAGATACCTCACCGCGGCACCTCCGGCTCCCCGGCCTCGGCGGCCGCGAGCCCCCACGCGTCGCCGAACTCCTCCTCCAGCGCGCCCATCCGGGCGAACAGCTCCAGCGTCGCCAACGCCGCCTCCTCGTCCAGACGCTGCAGGGCGAAGCCGACGTGCACGATGGCGTAGTCGCCGACCTCGATCTCCGGCAGATAGGCCAGGCACACGTCCTTCACGACGCCGCCGAAATCCACCTTGGCCATGCGGGTGCCGTCCCGCTCCTCAACCCCGACGACTTTGCCGGGCACCGCCAGACACACGGTCCTCTCCTCTCCGTTCGCCCGCCCGCGCGGCCACGAGCAACTGACCCAGTGCCAGCCCTCCGTCACCGCAGGGCACCCGCCGGTGCCGCACCACCGCGAACCCGGCCCCGGCCAGCCGCCGGGCGCACTCCTCCTCCAGCACGGCGTTGGCGAACACCCCGCCGGTCAGCGCCACCGTGCCCACGCCGGACCGGCGGCGGACGGCCGCGCACACGGCCGGCACCACGTCGGCGACGGCGAGGTGGAAGCGGGCGGCGATCACCTCCACGGGCGTCCCGGCGCGGATGTCCGCCACGACCGCGCGCAGCACCGGCGCCGGGTCGATCAGGCGCGGCCCGTCGTCCGCCGCCCGCCCGCCGCGCAGCGCGAACGCGTACGGGCGGCCGCAGCCGGCCAGGCCCCGGACCGCGTACGCCTCCAGCTCCACCGCCGCCTGCGCCTCGTACCCGGCCCGGTGGCGGACGCCGGTGAGCGAGGCGACGGCATCGAAGAGCCGCCCCATGCTGGACGTCGGCACGCACGCCACTCGCCGCTCCAACTGCCGTGCCAGTAGCCTGAGTTCGTCCTCCGTGCAGGCGGCCACCGCCGGGAGGGCGGCGTCCCAGGGGAGCCGGGCGCTGCGCAGATGGGCCAGGGCCATACGGCAGGGGTTGCGGACGGCCGCGTCGCCGCCCGGCAGGGGCACATAGGCGAGATGGGCCGCGCGCCGGTGCCCGGTGTAGTCGGCGAGCATGACCTCGCCGCCCCACACCGCGCCGTCGTCCCCGTAGCCGGTGCCGTCGAAGGCGACGCCGATGACGGGCGCGGTGCCGTCCAGGCCCGCGTCGGCCATGGCGGAGGCGATGTGGGCGTGGTGGTGCTGCACCAGCCGCAATGGGCGGCCCCGGGCGTGCTCGCGGGCCCAGGCTGCCGACCGGTAGCGCGGGTGGCGGTCGGCCGCCAGTGCCTCGGGCCGGACGCCCGTGAGGCCGGCGAGGTGCTCGACGGCCCGGTCCAGGGCCGCGATCGAGGACAGTTCGCCGAGGTCGCCGATGTGCTGGGACATCCAGGCCGAACGACCGCGCCCCAGGCAGAAGGCGTTCTTCACATCGCCGCCCACGGCCAGGACGGGGGGCACCGCGAAGGGCAGGTCGAGCGGTTCGGGGACGTAGCCGCGCGAGCGGCGCAACGGCAGGGCGCTGCCGTCGGCGCGCACGCGGACCACCGAGTCGTCGCACGGCACATGGATCGGCCGGTCGTGTGCCAGGCGCGCGTCGGCCAGCCCCGACAGCCGTTCGCCGGCCTCCCCGTCGTCCGTCACGATCGGCTCGCCGGACCGGTTGCCGCTGGTCATCACCAGCGCCCTCGGGCCCGGCGGGTCGCCGGGCAGCCCGAACAGCAGCCGGTGCACGGGGGTGTAGGGCAGCATCACCCCGATGTCGGGGGCGCCGGGGCAGACGGAGGGGGCGAGCGGCACGGCGGGCGGGCCGGCACGCCGCAGCAGGACGACGGGGGCCCGGGGCCCGGTCAGCAGCCGCTCCTCGGCCTCGCCCACCGGGGCGAGGGCCCGGGCGGTCGGCAGGTCGGCGGCCATGACGGCGAAGGGCTTGCCACCGCGCTCCTTGGCCGCCCGCAGCCGGCCGACGGCGTCCTCGTCGCCCGCGTCACAGGCCAGGTGGTAGCCGCCCACCCCCTTGACGGCCAGCACCGCGCCCCGCGCCAGCAGCGCCCGGGCCTCCGCCATGGCGTCGGCGCCGTACCGGATGCCGGAGCCGTACCGGGTGCCGGAGCCGTGCTCCAGCCGCAGCCGGGGCCCGCACCCGGGGCAGCACACCGGCTGCGCGTGGAAACGCCGGTCGGCGGGGTCGGCGTACTCCCCGGCGCACCGCTCGCACAGCGGGAAGGCGGCCATCGTGGTGCGCGGCCGGTCGTAGGGCAGGCCGGTGACCAGGGTGAACCGCGGCCCGCAGTGGGTACAGGTGATGAAGGGGTGCCGGTGGCGGCGGTCGGCCGGATCGGTGAGCTCCGCGAGGCAGTCGGCGCACAGGGCCGCGTCGGGCGGCACATGGGCGCGCCCGGGGCCCGTCCCGGACGGGAGGATCGCGAACCCCGCCCCGCCGCCCCGGGCGGGCAGGGCCCGCTGCGAGACGGAGACGACCACGGCCAGCGGAGGCGGCGTCGCCGTGAGCCGTTCGCAGAAGGCCCGCACCGGCTCCGGCGCTCCTTCCACCTCGGTGACGACGCCCTCCGGGTCGTTGACGACATAGCCGGAGAGGCCGAGTTCCCGGGCCAGGCCGTGCACGAACGGACGGAAGCCGACGCCCTGCACCGTGCCGCGCACGACGAGACGGCACCGGACGGGGGACGCCTCACGGGCCGTCGTCACGGCCGGCGGCCCGCCGGATCCCCGAGGACGACGGGAGGCGGGTGCTCGTGCCCGCCCTCCGGGCCGTGGGAGTGGGGGTACTCGCCGACGGAGGCGGCCGCCGCCATCGCCGGCCGGTGGACGGCCGCTCCCCGCACCACCGCCAGCACCCGGTCCACCAGCGACTCCACGCCTTCCCCGGTCCGGGCCGACGTCTCCGCGATCTCCACCCCGGGATTGACCCCGGTGACGTTCCGCACGAACGCCGCCCGGTCGAAGCCCACCGCCCGCGCGATATCGGTCTTGGTGAGCACGACCAGCTGCGCCAGACCGAAGGCCGCGGGGTACTTCAGCGGCTTGTCCTCGCCTTCCGTCACCGACATCAGCGTGATCCGCAGCGTCTCGCCCAGGTCGTAGGAGGCCGGGCAGACGAGATTGCCGACGTTCTCCACGTACAGCACCCGGGTGCCGGCCGGCAGCCAGCCCTCCAGCCGGTCGCGGAGCTGCGCGGCCTCCAGATGACACAGCCCACCGGTCAGCACCTGCCGGACGGGCACGCCGGAACGGGCCAGGCGGAGCGCGTCGTTCTCGGTGGCCAGGTCCGCCGTCAGCGCCGCCGTCGGCACGCCCCGCGCGCTCGTATGGGCCAGGACCCGCTCCAGCAGGGCGGTCTTGCCGCTGCCCGGGCTGGACAGCAGGCTCACCACGATGGTGCCCCGGCCGGCGAGTTCCTCGCGCAGAGCGCCGGCCAGGGTGTCGTTCTTCGCCAGGACCGCCCGTCGTACATCCACCACGCGGCACATCACCCGCTCGCCTCCTCGAGTTCGATGGCGGTGACCTCCAGCTCCCGGCCCCCCAGCAGCTCCCGCGACAGCTCGTCGCAGCGCGGACACCACATCAACGGGGGCGTCCCGACCGCGAAATCGGTGCCGCACGGCGCGCAGCGGGCCCGGGCCGGGACGTCCTGCACCACCAGCCGTGCCGTCTCCAGCGCGGTGCCCGCCCTGGCCACGTCGAAGGAGAAGCGCAGCGCGTCGGGCACGACCCCCGCCAGCTCGCCCACCCTCACCCGTACCGCCGTGACGCGTCCGCCGCCGTGGAGCCGGGCGGTCTCCTCCGCCCGTTCGACGATCGCCGTGGCGATGGACAGCTCGTGCATCCGCCTCGCCGCTCCCGTCGCCCATGGCCGCCAAGTGCCCCGCCGGAGCACGTACGCCCCCACGGTGACCGCCGTCCGGCGCCACCGGGCCGTGCGGCGGGGCCGGAGCGGTCCATGCGGCCGCACGTATTCGCCCGCGCGGCGCAATCCCGCACACCCCCGCGGCCGCGCGCGGCGGCGGCCCGCCGCCGCTCGGTGACGATCGGGCGAGGAACGGCGGGCCACGCCCGCCCCGACCCCTATCGGGAGGACGGTCGCCGTGCGCATCCTGCTCGTCGCCAGCGCGTTCAACAGCCTCACCCAGCGGGTTTTCGCCGAACTCGGCGACCGCGGCCACACCCCGGCCGTCGCCGTGGTGGACGGCGAGGACGCCGTGCGCGCCGCTGTCGCCCGCCACCCGGCCGACCTGATCGTCGCGCCGATGCTCCGCACGGCGATCCCGCGCGACGTCTGGTCCCGGCACACCT
The DNA here is from genome assembly GCF_031845785.1 of Streptomyces hesseae. Lineage (NCBI taxonomy): Bacteria > Bacillati > Actinomycetota > Actinomycetes > Kitasatosporales > Streptomycetaceae > Streptomyces > Streptomyces hesseae. The sequence goes on along the minus strand of NZ_JAVRFI010000002.1, from coordinate 521,283 downwards.
GCCTGGTGGTCCACCCGGGCCCGCCGGGGGACCGGGGCCCGTCCTCCCTCGACCACGCCCTGCGCGACGGCGAACGGCACTGGGGGGTGACGGTCCTTCAGGCCGAGGAGGAGATGGACGCCGGGGCCGTCTGGGCGGACACCGGCTTCGCCGTGCCCGACGGGGTGGCCAAGAGCGACCTGTACCGAGGCGAGGTCGCCGACGCCGCCGTGCGGGCCGTGCTCCTCGCGGTCGAGCGCCACGCGTCACGCGACTGGACGCCCCGGCCCCAGGACGGCCTGCCCGTACGGGCCCGCCCGTACCTGCGGCAGGAGGAGCGCCGGATCGACTGGCGGGAGCAGCCGACCGAGTCCGTGCTGCGCGCCCTGCGGGCCGCCGACTCGCGGCCGGGGGTACGGGACGAACTCCTGGGCGCCGAGTGGTTCCTCCACGGCGGCCACGCCGAGGACCGGCTGCGCGGCCGGCCCGGGCGGGTGCTGGCCACCCGGGCGGGCGCCATCTGCCGCGCGACCGTCGACGGCGCGGTGTGGATCCCCGAACTGCGCCGCTGCCGCACGGACAGCCACCCGCCCGGCCTCAAACTGCCCGCCGCCCTCGCCCTGGGCGACCGCCTGCCACCCGTCCCCGAGATCCCGGCCCCCCTCCAGCCGCCGCCCGGCCGCGACACCTGGAGCGACATCCGCTACACGGAGACCGGACCGGTGGGCTTCCTCCGGTTCCGCTTCCCCGGCGGCGCGATGAGCACGGCCCACTGCCGGCGCCTGCTGAACGCCTACCGCCAGGCCTGCCGGCGCCCCACCGCGCTGCTGGTGCTCGGCGGCGAACGCGACATCTTCTCCCATGGCATCCACCTCAACGTCATCGAGGCCGCGGCCGACCCCGCCGCCGAGTCATGGGCCAACATCAACGCCATGGACGACCTGGTCGAGGCCGTACTGACCACCACCGACCGGCTCGTCGTCGCGGCCGTCGCCGGCGGCGCCGGCGCGGGCGGGGCCATGCTGGCGCTCGCCGCCGACGAGGTGTGGTGCAGGGACGGCGCCGTCCTCAACCCGCACTACCGGCTGATGGGCCTGTACGGCTCCGAGTACTGGACCTACACCCTGCCCCGGCGCGTCGGCGCCGAACAGGCCGCGGCGCTGACGGAACAGGCCGCACCGGTCGGCGCCGCCCGCGCCCTCGCCCTCGGGCTCGCCGACCGCGTCGTGCCCGCCTCGCCCGGGGAATTCGCCGGCGCCGTCGCCCGCCTGGTCGCCGACCTCACCCGCCACACCGACACGGCCGCCCGGATCGCCGCGAAGAAGGCGGCCCGCGACCGCGACGAGCGGATCAGGCCGCTCGCCGCCCACCGCACCGACGAACTGCGCCGCATGCGCGCCGCGTTCTTCACCCCCGACGCCCCGTACCACGCCCTGCGCTCGGCGTTCGTCCACAAACGGCCGGCACCGGACGCCGGGGAACACCTGGACCAACTCTCACGGCCGCGCCCGCGCCCCGTCCGCCTCTCCCCGGAACGACGGCCGTGACCGCCCCGGCCGCCCCGCGCGTCCTCGTCGCGGGCATCGGCAACATCTTCCTCGCGGACGACGCCTTCGGCCCCGAGGTGATCGCCGCCCTGCGCGACCACCGGCTGCCGGACGGCGTGGACGCCGCCGACTTCGGCATCCGGGGCATGGACCTGGTCTACCGGCTGCTGGACGGCTACGACGCCGCCGTCCTCGTCGACGCCGTACCGCGCGGCGGCCCACCGGGCACCCTGTACGTCCTGGACATCGACGGCTCCGACCCGGGCTTCGCCCCGGCCGCCCCCGAGGCACACGGCATGGACCCGGTGAAGGTCCTGGCCACCGCGCGCGAACTGGCCGGATGGGAGAGCCTGGCCTTCCCTCGCGTGGTGCTCGTGGGCTGCGAGCCGCTCGTACGCATGCGCGGCGACGAACCCGACGTCGTCCACGGCCTCAGCGACCCGGTCCGCGCGTCGGTCGGCGAGGCGGTACGGCTGCTGGAGACGGTGGTCGCGGACCTGCTCGGGCACGCGACCGAGCGGTTGCCGGGCTGAGAAAGCCGAGGCCTGCTCGTCGCTCAGTCGGACCCGGCGGCGACTCCGCCGATCAGCTCCCGCAGCGCGTCCGGGGCCGGCGCCACGACCTCGGCGAGCCTGCTGCCGCCCCGGAAGGCGACGAAGGTTGGTATGGGGCCGACGCCCGCCTTCTGGACGACGTCGTACGCCTCGTCCACGTCGACGCTGTAGAAGCCCACCGTGCGGGTGAATTCGGGGAGCCCGGAGAGCTTCTCGAAGACCGGGACGATCGTCCGGCAGAGATTGGCCCAGGTCGCGCAGAAGCACACGACCACGGGCCGCTCCAGGGCGATGGCCCTCTCGAACTCGTCCAGGCTCGTCAACGGTGTGACCGGCATACTCCTGCACCCCTTGGCGACGGATCGGCTCTCGTGATGGCCCGCGGGGCCATGCAAAACCGTTCCACGACTCCGGCCGCGCCGCACCCCGACAGGAGCGCGGCGGTCACGCGCCGCCCGGGCGCGGGGGCCGCGTGGCGTCCGCGGCCCCGGCCAGCAGCCGGGCCAGTTCCTGGTGTCCGGACCGGTCGGCGTCGTCCAGGGGGGTTCCGCCCCAGCGGTCCACCGGCCGGGGGTCGACCCCTCTGGACAGCAGGAACTCCACCACGTTCCGGTGTCCTTCGGCCGCGGCCAGGTGCAGGGCGGTGCGTCCGTCGTAGTCGGCGGCGTCGAGGGGGACATTGCAGGCGGCCAGCCGACGGATCTCGTTGACGTCGCCCCGGCTGGCGGCGAAGCACAGGCCTACGATGCCTTCGGTGGCGCTCTGGTGGCGCTTGAGACGGGGGTCGCGTTTCCCGGACTCCGCGCCGGTGCCGGTGAGCAGGTCGTAAGTGTGGACGTTGTAGCAGTCGACCAGCCGTCGGCAGACCTCGATACCCCGGACCGAGTTCCCGTGGCCGTCCAGCCGGGGCGACCAGATGGCGATGCCCATCAGCTGGGGGACCACCAGCATCAGTGCGCCCGATACGCCGCTCTTGGCGGGCAGGCCGATGGTGAAGGCGAACTCGCCGGAGAAGTCGTACATCCCGCACGAGGACATCAGCGACAGGCAGTGGCGCACGGTCTGTGCGGAGAACACCGGGTCCTCCGTCAGCGGGCAGACCCCGGCGTTGGCCAGGGAGGCCGCCGCGATGGCCAGTTGGCGGGCGTCGACCTCGATGGAGCAGCACTGGATATAGAACTCGAGGGTGGCCAGCAGATCGGTGCCGGGAGGGAAGGCGCCGCGTTCGCGCATCGAGTAGCCGAGGGCGAAGTTACGGTCGGCGGTGCTGCGCTCGGACAGGTAGACGGAGTTGTTGAATCCGACGCTCCGCCCGCCGGCGAGCCGTTTCCAGGTCTCGGCGACGAAGTCGAAGCGGTCCGCGGCGTCCAGAGCGCGCTGGATGAGCGCGCAGCTCATGATCGCACCGGCGTTTATCATCGGGTTGTGCGGCAGCCCGGCCTTGTTGAAGGTCAGCTCGTTGAAGCCCTGGCCGCTGGGCTCCCTTCCCATGTGGCGGTGGACGGTGTCGGGCCCGTGCTCCTCAAGGGTGAGGCAGTAGCCGACGGTCTTGGACACCGACTGCAGGCAGAAGTTGACGTCCGCGTCGCCGATGGAGAACCGCTGCCCGTCCACCGTGCACACCGAGATCGCGAACTGCTCCGGGTCCACCCGCGCGAGCTGGGGGATGTACGCGGCGACGGAGCCGCTCCGGTCGGCGCGGACCTCCTCGTGGATGCGCCGCAGGTCGGCCACCAGCGCGGGGAAGTCGGGAACCACGAGTTCCCCGCAGGCGGCCCGTTCGATGATGCCCCGGTTGTGCCGGGTCGCGGCGGTGAACTCCTCGGGGGTCAGCAGCAGCGGCTCGGTCGCCGATGGCGCGGGCCGGACGCGGTCCAGATGGGCGACGGTCTCGGCGATCCTGGGGTCGTCGCGCAGGATGCCCGCCTCGCCCAGCACCTCCAGCAGCCGGCCGGGGGAGAGCCGGCCGGACGCGTCCAGGGCGAAACAGCCGAGGACGTCGGTTTCCGTCTCCCCGCTCCGGTCGGCGGCCCTGGGCGCGGAGGAGACGGGCGTGGTCCGCTTCCCGCTCTTCGCAGCAGGCATAGAACCCCTCCGGCCCCGGGAATCTCCATCGCGCCGACGATTCCCGGCCACCGGAGGCGAAAACCAGCCGGACCGCGGCCCGTTCATCCGGGCCGGTGGTGCGGTGGTGAACACCGGTGCGCGCCGATCCGCACGCGCCGCACGCCCCCGGAACACTACGGCGCCGCCGGGGTCCTCGCTCAGGACGGGCGCTTTCGCGCGGTGACGTAGCTGAACGGCGCGGAGACCCCGGCGCTGTGATACCCGGCGGCCGTCAGCGCCAGGGACAGGCGCGCCCGGGGCTTGAGGCCGAGACCGGCGGTGGCGTGCAGCGCGCCGAGCGCGAACTCGCCGCCGCACCCCACGGCCGCGTAGCCGTCGGCGGGTTCGGCTATCTGGTAGTCGTCGTAGACGGTGAACAGGCGGCCGTATATGCCGACGAGGAACGTTCCCGCCTGCTCCTGCTCGGAGTCCTTGCGCGCCCAGCCGCCGTCCTTGAGGCAGGCGCGCAGCTTGTCGACGAAGACGGTGGTCATGAACCGGTCCAGGTCGCCCTTGGGCCTGGGCGCCCTGAACGCGTGGTGCAGCAGTTGTCCCATGCGGAAGCTGGTGGTGAAGCCCATGGCGTAGGGGCCGTTGCGGAACACCTTGGGATCCCGGCGCACGGTGATTCTGAGACCGGCGACACCGGCCGAGTCCCCACCCAGATGCACCCGCCCGTTGTGCGCGAGCCCGACGATCACGGTCATGGCCTCCCCCTTCTCAGTGACTCCCCTTTCGATACTTCGCCGGGGGAAACGGGCGGAAACCGGCCCACGGCATCGGCCCCCTGTTCGGTTCCGCCCGCGCCCCGGCGGCGGCCGGGGCCACGAAGCGGCCGGCGACTCACCGGCATGTCTGGATTGCGGTGAGTAATGTATGTACCTAAGGTTTTGTCTGCCAACTGAACGTCTCAGCAAGGAGCGAGCCATGGGTAACCGGACGACCTCTCCTGACCGGATGCTTCCCTCCTTCGGGGAGGCCGAGGGCCTGGGGCCCGAGGACAGCCAGTTCGTACGCGACCTGGTGGCCGTGCTGGAGAAACACGGGAACCTCGACCGCTTCGGCCTGTGCCTGTTGCACGACCACTTCCCCGTCTCCGCCGACGAGGTCCTGGTCGAGAGCCACGACATCGCGGCGCGCACGCTGCGCATCCAGGTCGAGAAGGCCGCGACCACCGGCCACACCCGGCCCTCCCAATGGCGGTTCGTCAAGAGGGGCGGCGATGGCGGCGAAGAGACCGAGGGGGAGGTGTGCCAGGTGATTCTCCAGTGCACCCCCGTCAGCGGCTGCCCGGCCGACAGGAGCATGCCGTCGTGAGAACGTGCCGGGCGCAGCACGGCGGCGGACGGTGTGAGGGCGGCCCCGGAGGGTGGCGCATGCCGTCGTGACGGGGGGCCCGTGGCGGCGCTGTGCCGTGGTGCTGCTCGCCTGCCTCGTCTGCTGGGCGGTCGGGTGGCCCGCATGGGCGTACGCCGCCGGGGCCCCGCGGGCCGACGACTGTCATACGGGACAACTGGCCGGTGCCCACACGCAGGTCGATCTGCGGCTGGCGAACCACGCCCATTCCGTCCCGGAGGCCAAGGGCCTGATGACGGTGCAGGTGCCGGCGAGCTGGCCGTATGCCGACGACCTGTTGCTGAGCGAGGATTCCGCCCACTATCAGCGTGCGATGCGCTGTCTCCTGCGGGATCCGCAGTCGATGGATCGCCCCGAGGAGTGGCGCCCGCACAGCCCGCAGGTCAAGGCCGGGGCGTCCCGGGTCGAGGTCCGCTACGAGACGCTCTTCTTCTTCAGTCACGGCGGGCCGCCCTTTCACGTCGGGCCGTGGGGTGTGGGCGTCCACAGCAAGGAATGGGACCTGGATCTCGTCGCCCCACCGGCACTCAAGGGCGCCCACTGGGACCGCGTACAGATCGACCCGGGCGGGCTCGGCGCCTCCAAGGTCGCTCCCATGCCGTCGAGCGAGAGCGGTGGGCGCATGGTGTGGACCGGGCTCGGCGTTACCGCCGGGCCGCGCCCGATGGTGTCGGTCCGGATGGTGCCGCCCTGGCAGCGGGGCTGGGCGGCCAGCGATCAGGCCGCGACGTTGCTGGTGGCCAACGCCGCCGGTGTGACCGCATGGTGGCTGGGCACATCGGTCGTCATCGTCCTGGCGGCCCTGCGCGCCCGTCGTCAGCCCGCCGGACCCGAGCTCACCAACCTGGAACGCAACAGCGGCACCGCCCTGTGGCAATGGGGCGTGCTCAAGGCCGTCCTGGGCGTCATGGTCCTGCTGCTGTACAAGACGATCCTCGCCGTCCTCGACATTCCCGCCGACAAGCGCCCCAACTGGATCGGCGACAGCGTGCTCATCGGCCTGCTGGCCGGCTGGCTGTTCGTCGTCACCGCCCGGCCGAGGAGGTCCTTCCTGGTGGCCTCGTCGGCCATCGCGTCGGCAGCGGGACTGGTGGCCATGGCGCCGTCCCTCTTCGGGCTCCCCGCGCAACTGGCCGATGTCAAAGGACGGACCGACTCCGCCGGCTTCGCCGTGCTGGTGGCGCTGGCGGCGGCCGTACAGTGGCTGTGGCTGGCGGGTTTCGTACTGTGGGGCTGGACGCTCGCCCACAAAGGCGGGCTGCTCCGCCCGGAGACGGTCCCCTGGCGGCTGCGCCGGCTCGGCCCCGCACTCGTCGCGGTCGTCGCCCTGTTCGTCATGTGGGCGGCCTGGTTCGACGAGCACAAGTGGCAACGGACCACTTGGCTGATGGACCACGGTGCCGGCAACTACCACTCGCACCATGTCACCGCACTCGTCAAAGACTCGGTCCACTACGCGGCTCAGGTCCCGCTCTGGTACTACACCCACGTCTGGGTCCTGGGCGGTCTCGCGATCGTCGCCCTGCTCCGGGCCAGGGACCTCGCCCCCGCCGTCCCCTACGCCAGCCCCGGCCCCCTCGACCGTCTTCTGCTCGCGGTGTTCTTCGCCATCGTGGTCGTCTGGCGCCAGGGCTCCTACGCCGGACTCCAGGCCTTCACCCCCCTCTGGTTCGTGCTCGGGATCGCCGCGCTCTACGGACTGCTCGCCGTCGGCCGGCGCCGCTCGGTGCTCGCCCAGCACTTCGAGGGATGCGGCGACGGCTCTCCGCAACTGTGCGAGACCATCACCGAGGCCGAACGCAGCCACCTCATCGCCCGCGCCCGGCGGTTCCGCGAATTGACCGTCGCCCTGCGCGCCGGGGACCAGGGCGGAGCCGACGCGGCCCTCCGCCGGCACGCGATCGAGAAGGAGCTCAGCGGGCTCCACCGCTGGCGGCCGGATCGCGACGTCGGCGGCGGTGTCGCACGGCAATTGCTGCCGTCCCACATCACCGTCGTCGACGTCGCCCTGAGCTGGGGGCCGCACGCCGAGTGGTGGGACAACGCCCGCCACGCCGCCGTCCTGGCGGCCGCCTTCGGCCTCCCCGGCAGCGCTCTTCTCGTCTGGCTGTTCTACGGGCCCGAGGACCAGTGGATGCGCTGGGGGATGTACTTCTTCGGCGTTCCCGACGTGTTCTGGCGGTTCGTCTACTGGGAGATCGTCTGGGCCGGCGCGGGCCTCGTCCTCGGAGCGCTCTGGCGCCTGCTGCCGGGCCGCCGGGGTCCCGCCCGGGCCCTGAGCCTGACCCTCGCCTATACCCTCCTCGTCGGCCTGGGCGTGCTCGGCAGCCTGATCACCGACCAGGACTTCGGCAACGTCGCCGTCGCCGTCTCCCTCATGCTCCTCGTGCTCACGCTCACCAGCCTGGCCATGGACGCCGACACCTTCCGTTCCGAACGGCGCTTCTGGCCCAACCGCATGGGGCTGTTGCTGTCCATCTACCAGATCCGCGGCTTCTCCGCGCAGGTCGCCTATATCCTGATGCAGGTGGTCGCCGTCCTGACCATCCTCAGGTTCTTCGCCGGGGGCGAGAGCGCCTTCAAATAACCGCCCCTCTGTTCGGATCGCGGTTGCACCCTCCAGGACCGGCTCGGCCGGCAGAAGGAAGCGGGCCGCGTCCGGTCGCTCACGGTCGCCCCGCAGCGGGGGTGACCGCCCTCCTCGCGTGCTCACATGCTCACATGCTCACATGGTCCAGCCGTAGGGCGTCGACTCCCTGGGGGAGGGAGCGGCGCCCCTGGCCTCCACGTCCCGCTCCGCCGTCCGCAGGAGCTTGCCGCCGAGGTCGCGCAGGGCGCGGGCCGCGGCGAACTCGTCGCCGATGTCCGGCACGTCCCGGTCGCCGGGTGCGCACTGGGCGGTGCCCGTGCCGGTCAGGGAGGACGTGCCCGTCTCCAGGACCGCTCGCGCCGTCGTCCTTCCGTTGTCCTCGAAGAGGTGGAGGCTGACCTCCCAGTCGGCTGTGTGCGGCATGGTCGCTCCTCGTGCTCAGTGCGTCAGCTGCGTGTCCTCGTGCATGACCTCCCTGATGTCGTCACCGGCCTTGCTCAGCAACTGCTCGGCGAGGTTGTTGAGGGCACGGGCGGCCGCGATCTCCTCGCCGACGCGCTGCTGGCGGCGGTCGTCCGGATTGCGGTTGGCGATGCCCTGGGCGCTCAGCCCGGCGCCGTCGTGCATCCGGAGCCGGACGGCCGCCTGGGTGGTGGCGTCGATCTCCCGGAACTGCATGTCGATGGCGCAGTCGACGATCTTCTCCATGGTGCTCACCTGCCATATGACGAAGATTCAGCCCGCCGATTCAGCCCGCCGGGGCGGGCGGTGCCGCCAGATGCCCGGTGAACCACTCGCGGGCGAGGTCCGCCACGGCGTCCAGGGCCCCGGGCTCCTCGAAGAGATGGGTGGCGCCCGGCACGACGGCCAGGCGGTTCTCGCAGCGGAGCGCGGCCGCCGCCTGCCGGTTGAGATCGAGGACCGTCTCGTCCCGGCCGCCGACGACGAGCAGGGTCGGCGCGGTGACCCGGGCCAGCCGGTCGTTCCCGGCCAGGTCGGGGCGGCCGCCCCGGGACACCACGGCGGTGATGTCCTCGCCCTCGCCCCGCGCGTGCTCCTCCGCCGCGTCGGCGGCGGCCAGCAGGGCGGCCGCCGCGCCCGTGCTCGCGCCGAAGTAGCAGACGGGCAGGGCGGTCCGGCGCCGCAGCCAGTGGGTCACCTCGGTCAGCCGGCGCGCCAGCGGCCCGACGGCGAAGACGTTCGCCCGGTCGGCCTCCTCCTCCGGGGTGAGGAGGTCGAACAGGAGCGTGCCCAGCCCCGCCTCACCCAGCGCCGCGGCCACCGCGCGGTTGCGGGGGCTGAAGCGGCTGCTGCCGCTGCCGTGGGCGAAAACGACGACGCCGGGGGCTCCGGCGGGCACGTCCAGATCACCGGGCAGGCGGACGCGCCCGCCCTCCACCGGCAGCTCGACGGGGCCGCTGCGGGCCGGGCCCGGGCAGTCCCCGTCGCCCTCCGCGCCCTCGTCATCGTTCCCGCCGGTCTCACGGGCGCTCCTGTGCAGCAGGTCGACGACCTCCTCGTCGGCGGTCTGGGAGAAGTCGCGGTACCACTCGCCCACGGCGGAGAAGAGGGGCGGCGTGCTCAGACAGATCAGCTCGTCCACCTCCGGGCCGATCCGCTCGGCCGCGTCCGGGGGTGCGACGGGCACGGCGAGCACGACCCGGGCCGCCCCCTCGGCCCTGGCCACCCGGCAGGCGGCCGACGCGGAGGCGCCGGTGGCGATGCCGTCGTCGACCACGATCACGGTCCGGCCCGTCAGCGGGATCCGCGGCCGTCCGCCCCGGAAGCGCTGCGCCTGCCGGACCAGCTCCGCCTCCTCGGCGCGCTGCACCTCGGCGAGATCGTCCTCGTCGACCCGGCTCATCCGCATGATGTCCTCGGAGATGACGCGTATCCCGCCCTCGCCGATCGCGCCGAACCCCAGCTCCCGGTGGTAGGGGACGCCGAGCTTCCGGACGAGGATGACGTCCAGCGGGGCGCCGAGCGCGTGCGCGACCTCGAAGGCGACCGGGACCCCGCCGCGCGGCAGGCCCAGCACCACCGGGCCGGTGTCGCGGAGGTCCTCCAGCCGGGCGGCGAGGCGCCGGCCCGCGTCCACTCGGTCGTCGAATCGCATGGGTACACCTCCGGCCCCCCGGGCCGGGCTCCGTCATCCCGTAAACCTCAACGTATTTCCAATATGACCGGATCGGGAGTGATAGTCCACGCGGCGCCGCCCCTGGTCTAGTCCTCGTCCGGTCCTCGTCTAGTCCTCCAGGGCGGCCCGGATCCGGGCCGCCACCTCCGCCGCCTCGTCCTGCGACGCGTAGCGCCCGCGCGGCCAGAAGAAGCCGCGCAGACCGTCCTTGCGGTTGCGCGGCACCACATGTACATGGAAGTGCGGCACGGACTGGCTGACCCGGTTGTTCGCGGCCACGAACGACCCGGCCGCGCCCATGCCGCGCTCCACCGCGCCCGCGATCCGCTGGACCCGGCCGAAGAACGGACCGATCTCCTCCGGCGGCAGATCGGTGAGCGTCTCGATGTGCCGCCGGGGCACGACGAGCACATGGCCGGGGAAGAGCGGACGCGCGTCGAGGAACGCCACCGCCGTCCCGTCCGCGAGGACCCGGTGTCCGTCGGCCTCGCCGGCCGCGATCGCGCAGAAGAGGCATTCCACGCGGACCAGTGAACTACGCGCGCGGCCCCGGGGCAGGGATCAGCCATGCCCCTCCTCGTCGGAACCTCGGGATGGCAGTACAAGGACTGGCGCGGCGACCTCTACCCCGCCGATGTACCGCAACGGCTGTGGCTGGAGGAGTACGCGGGGCATTTCGCCACCGTCGAGAACAACAACGCCTTCTACCGGCTGCCCACGCCGGAGACCTTCGCGGCCTGGCGCGACCGCGTCCCCGAGGGATTCGTCATGGCCGTCAAGGCCAGCCGCTACCTCACCCACATCAAGCGGCTGCGCGACCCGGAGGAGCCCGTGGACCGGCTGATGCGGCACGCCGCCGGGCTGGGGGACCGGCTGGGGCCCGTACTGCTCCAGCTCCCGCCCACGCTCCGGGGCGACGCCGCCGCCCTGGACACCGTCCTCGGCTGCTTCCCGGCGGGCACCCGCGTGGCCGTCGAGCCCCGGCACGACAGCTGGTGGACGGAGGAGGTCCGCTCCGTCCTCACGGACCACGGCGCGGCCCTGTGCTGGGCGGACCACGACTCACGGCCGGTGACCCCACTGTGGCGCACGGCGGACTGGGGGTACGTCCGGTTCCACGTCGGCGCGGCCGAGCCGTGGCCCCGCTACGGCCGGCAGGCGCTGGCGAGCTGGGCCGGGCGGATCGCCGACACCTGGCCCGACCGGGCCCACGTCTACTCGTACTTCAACAACGACCCCGGCGGGGCCGCCGTCCACGACGCGGCCGCCTTCGCCCGGGCCGTCGCCCGGCTGGGCCGCACGGTGAGCCGCACCCCGGCCATGTCCGCCTGAGCGCTTTGATCCTCTGAGCGCTTTGTAGGAACCGCACAGGCCGGCCCCCACAGCGCTGACAAGGCCCCGGGGCCGGGAACGCACCGTGATCGGTGAGGATGAGCGGGTGCCCGAAACCCTGAACCCCGCGGACCCCGGCTTCGCACACGACCCGTACCCGTACTACGCGCGGCTGCGCGCCCGGGGACCCGTGGCGCGGGTGGCCCTCGCCAACGGCACGCACGCCTGGCTCGTCACCGGCTACGACCGGGCGCGGGAGGTCCTCGCCGACCCCCGTTTCTCCAATGTGCCGCCGCCCCGCGCGGGCCGCCCCAAGCCGGACTCGCAGGCCCAGCGGGCCCGGGCCTGCCTCGCCCGCCACATGCTCAACTCCGACGCCCCCGACCACCTCCGGCTGCGCCGGCTGACCACGGCCGCGTTCACCCCGCGCCGCGTGGACGCGCTGCGCCCGAGGATCGAGCGGCTGACCGACGGCCTGGTCGCCGAGGTGTCCGGGCTGCTGGCGCGCGAGGGGACCGCCGATCTGGTGGACTCCTTCGCCTTCCCGCTGCCCGTGCTGGTGATCGGCGAGGTGCTGGGCGTGCCCGAGGCCGACCGGGCGGACCTGCGGGAGTGGACCTACCGGGTCGGCTCGCCCTCCGATGCCCTGGAGCGGGGGGCGACCGACGAGGCGTGGGCCGCGCTCCACGCGTACTTCACCGCGCTGATCGCGCACAAGCGCCGCTCCCCGGGCGACGACCTCTTCAGCGCGCTGGTGCACGACGCGAGCGAGGGCGGCCTCGACGACGGCGAGCTGCTCGCCATGGCGTTCCTGCTGCTCTTCGCGGGCTACGAGACGACCATGAACCTGCTGGCCTCCGCGTCGCTGCTGCTGCTCACCCACCCCGGAGAGCTCGCCGCCGCCCGGGAGGGCGGCGAGGCGCGCTGGGCCGCCGTGGTCGAGGAGACCCTGCGGCACGCCAGCCCCCTGGAGGGCACGACCTGGCGGCGTACGACGGAGCCCGTCGACCTCGGCGGGGGAGCGGTGATACCGGCGGAGGAGTCCGTCCTCGTCGTACTCGCGGCGGCGGGCCGCGACCCTGAGCGCTTCCCCGACCCGGATGACTTCCGGCCCGCCCGCTATCTCGCGGACGCGGGCCCGGCGGCGGACGGCGGCGCTGAACGGACTCGCGGCGCCGAACGGACCGCCCCGCACCTCGCCTTCGGCCACGGACCGCACTTCTGCCTCGGCTCCCGCCTGGCCCGGATGGAGGCGGCGATCGCCCTGCCGCGTCTCTTCGGCGCGCTCCCCGGCCTGGCCCTGGCCACCGAGCCGGAACGGCTGCCGTACCGCCCGGGGCTCCTGGTGCGTGGCCCGCGCGAACTCCCCGTCACCCCTGTCATCCCCGCCGCCCGGCGCTGAGGCCCCCTGCCCCTATGCGCCAACGCCCAATCCCCGGGCGGGTGTTGTTCATCAGGACGGGTGGCCCGGCGCCGGGATGTCTTGCTGATTACCCTCCGTGTCCGAGAGGCTCCGGTCAGTAAGTATGCCCGTCGTGTCGCGGGCTTCCACGGGGCGCCGGACCGACGCGCTCCGGTGACCCGCGCCCGTTTCGAGCCCGTCGGCAGGTGACCCATGCGAGCCGTCCGGTCCGCCCTGGCCGCCCTGGTGGCGGTCCTCCTCGTCACGGTGTCCGCCGTGGCCGCGCCCGCCGCCGTCCGGACCGCCACCGGCGGCCCGCACGGAACCTCGATCGAGGTCGCGCCCGGGGTGCGGCTCCGGGCGGAGGTCTACGAGCCCGCCGGCCGCGGACCCCACCCGCTGGTCGTGATGCCGGCCTCCTTCTTCCCGGACCCCGCCGCCCACCAGGGCCCGGCGGCCCGGCGCCTGGCCGCCGCCGGGTACGTCGTCGTCGGCTACCGGCCGCGCGGCCTGCCCGGCTCGGGCGGCACGTTCGGCATGGCCGGGCCCGAGGACGTCGCCGACACCTCCGCGGTGATCTCCTGGGCGCTCGCCCGCACCCCGGCCGACGCACGGCGGGTGGGCCTGTACGGCACGGCGTACGGAGCCGGCATCGGACTGCTGGCGGCCTCCGAGGACCGGCGGATACGGGCGGTGGCCGCCCTCGGGGGCTGGGTGGACCTCCTCGACGGGCTCTACGGCGGCGGCACCAGGCGGCGGGCCCACCCCCTCTTCCACGCCGCGGCCCGGCCCGGGGCGGTCCGGCCGGGCCCGGAAGTACGCCGCGCCCTGCGGGAGTACGCGGAGCACCCCGACCCCACGCCCGCCTTCCGCTCCTTCGCCGCCGCCCGTTCGCCGATGACCCACCTGGACCGGCTCAACGCCCACGCCCCCGCCGTCCTGCTGGCCCACACCTGGTCCGGGGCCGTGGAGTCCCCCAACCAGAACGGGCGGTACTTCAGCCGCCTCCGCACGGCCAAGCGCCTGGAGTACCGGCGGGACGACCACGCCACGGAGGCGCCTGCGGCGAGCGCGGAGCGCTGGTTCGACCACCACCTGCGGGGCGGGCCCGGCGGCGCCGGCACCGAGCCGCCCGTCTTCCTGGAGGCCCGGGGGCGGCCGCCCGGCCACTCCGGGGAGCAGTACGACGACCTGTGGGCGACCGCCTCCGGCACCCACGTCCCCCGCCTGGAGCCGAGGACGGGCCCCGACCCCGTGATCGCCACCGGCCCGGCCCCCGGCCCGCCCGCCGACGCCACGCCGGCGGGCCACCGCACCGCCGCCGTCTGGTGGACGTCCCCCGGCCGCCGCCCCCGGCGACTGCGGGGCATCCCCGCCCTGCGCACCCGGGTGACCCCCTCGGCGGCGGAGGGAACCCTCGTAGCGACCCTCTACGACATCGGCCCCACCGGCACCGGCACGCTCGTCACCCACGCCCCGTACTCCTTCTCCCACCGCACCCCCGGGACCCCCTTCGACGCGTCCTTCGACCTCTTCGCCACCGTCTACGACCTGCCCGCCGGCCACCGGCTCGCCCTCGTCGTCACCGGCACCGACCCGCTGTACGTGGCGCGCAACCCGCCCGGGGCCACCCTCACCCTCCACTCCGCCGCGACCGGCCTGGCCCTGCCCGTCCGCTGACCACCCCGCCCCCACCCCGCGCGCCGTCCGAACGGGTGATGCGAATCGCGCGCGGGCGGGGGCTGCCGGAAGGTAGGGGATGTGAAGGCCACCCCCACGCGAGCGGAGCCCGCGCCGCCGGCCGCCGGGACCGGGATCGTCACCCCCGACGACCACGTCATCGTGCTCTTCGGCGCCACCGGCGACCTCGCCCGGCGCAAGCTCCTCCCCGGCCTCTTCCGGCTCGCCCTGGCCGGCCTCATGCCCCACGCCTACCGCATCGTGGGCTCCGCGCCCGGCTCGGACGCGCTCACCGACGAGGACTTCCGGGCGCGTGCCCGGGACGCCGTCGCCGAGTTCTGCTCCGCCGAGCCCGCCGGCGCAGAGTGGGAGGCCTTCGAACGCACCCTGAGCTTCGGCGCCGCGGACCCCGGGAACACCCGGCCGCTGCTCGACGCCGTCCGCGCGGCCGAACGCGACCTCGGCGGCAGCCCCCGCCGCCTCCACCACCTGGCCGTACCGCCCGTCGCCTTCGCCTCCGTCGTCGAGGAACTCGGCCGCACCGGACTCGCCAACGGCGCCCGGGTCATCGTCGAGAAACCCTTCGGCACCGACCTCGCCTCCGCGCGCGCCCTCAACGACACCCTCCACACCGTCTTCGACGAGGAGCGGGTCTTCCGCATCGACCACTTCCTCGGCAAGGAGTCCGTCGACAACATCCTCGCCCTCCGCTTCGCCAACGGTCTCTTCGAGCCCATCTGGAACCGCGACCACATCAGCCATGTCCAGATCGACGTACCCGAGGCGATCGGCATCGAGGGCCGCTCCGCGTTCTTCGAACAGACCGGCACCTTCCGCGACATGGTCGTCACCCACCTCTTCCAGGTGCTCGGCTTCGTCGCCATGGAACCGCCCGTCGACCTCGGCGCGAAGGCCCTGCGGGACGAGAAGAACAAGGTGTTCCAGGCGATGCGGCCGCTCGACCCCCGCCGGGCCGTGCGCGGCCAGTACGACGGCTACCGCGCCGAGCCCGGCGTCGACCCGGACTCCGGCACCGAGACCTTCATCGCCCTGCGCGCCGAGATCGACAACTGGCGCTGGGCCGGCGTCCCCTTCTATCTGCGCTCCGGCAAGTCGCTCGCCCGCCGGCGACAGGTCGTCACCCTCCACTTCAAGGAGCCCCCGCTGCGGATGTTCCCCGAGGCGTCGCCCCGGGCCGAACACCGTGCCAACACCATGGTCGTCGACTTCGACGACCCCGGCTGGATCGCCGCCCGCTTCCTCGTCAAACAGCCCGGCCCCAGCATGCGGCTCGGCCCGGCCCGGATGACGTTCCGCTACGCCGACTCCGTCCGCCGGCAGAACGGCCTGGAGGGCTACGAACGGCTCATCCTGGACGCCATGCTCGGCGACCAGGCCCTCTTCACCCGCTCCGACGGCATCGAACGGCTCTGGGAGGTCTCCGCCCCCCTGCTGGAGGCGCCCGGCGAAGTGCTCCCGTACCCGCCCGGCTCCTGGGGACCCGAGGCCGTCCACGACCTGATCGCGCCGCACCACTGGTACCTCCCGGATGACACCGACGACGGCGGGGAAGGCACCACACCATGACCCGTCTCGGCCTGCCCGACACCGTCCGCGCCTGCCTGTTCGACATGGACGGCGTCCTCACCCGCACCGCCACCGTCCACGAGGCGGCCTGGAAGGAGACCTTCGACGCCTTCCTGCGCCGCCGCGACGGAGCGGCCTTCCGCCCCTTCGACCACACCGACTACGACCGCTACGTCGACGGCATGCCCCGCGCCGACGGCGTCCGCTCCTTCCTCGCCTCACGCGGCATCCACCTCCCCGAGGGCGCCGACGACGACCCACCCGACCATGACACCGTCCACGGCCTCGGCAACCGCAAGAACGGCCTCGTCCTTGAGAAGATCAAGGAGCTGGGCGTCGAGGCCTTCCCCGGATCGGTCCGCTACGCCCAGGCCGCCCGGGACGCCGGGCTGCGCCGCGCCGTGGTCTCCTCCAGCGCCAACTGCCGAGCCGTACTGGCCGCCGCGGGCATCGAGGACCTCTTCGAGGTGCGGATCGACGGGCTCGTCGCCGCCGACCGGCACCTGCCGGGCAAACCCCACCCCGACACCTTCCTCGCCGCCGCCCACGACCTCGGCACACCCCCCGAGGCGGCCGCCGTCTTCGAGGACGCCCTGGCGGGCATGGAGGCCGGCCGGGCCGGCGGCTTCGGCTTCGTCGTCGGCGTGAACCGGGCCGACCAGGCCGGGGAACTGCGCCGGCACGGCGCCGACGTCGTCGTCGACGACCTCGCGGAACTGCTGGGGGAGGCCCCGTGATCACCCATCCGTCCTACATGGTCGAACCCTGGTGCCTGCGCGAGACCGAGCTCTCCATGGACGTGCTCTCCCAGAGCGAATCGGTCTTCGCCCTCTCCAACGGCCACGTCGGCTGGCGGGGCAATCTCGACGAGGGCGAGCCGCACGGCCTGCCGGGCTCTTATCTCAACGGCGTCTTCGAGTTCCGGCCGCTGCCGTACGCCGAGGCGGGCTACGGCTATCCGGAGTCCGGCCAGACCATCATCAACGTCACCAACGGCAAGCTCGTCCGGCTCCTCGTCGACGACGAGCCCTTCGACCTGCGCTACGGGAAGTGCCACAAGCACGAGCGGCTGCTCGACTTCCGGACCGGGCTGCTCCACCGCACCGCCGAGTGGACCTCGCCCAGCGGCCGCAGCGTACGCGTCCGTTCCACCCGGCTGGTGTCCTTCACCCAGCGCGCGGTGGGGGCCGTCTCCTACGAGATCGAGCCCCTCGACGACGAGATGCGGATCGTCGTCCAGTCGGAGCTCGTCGCCAACGAACAACTGCCCAATGCCGAGGGCGATCCGCGCGCCGCCGCCGTCCTGGAGACCCCGCTGGTCTCCGAGGAGCACGCCGCCCACGAATCACGCATCCGGCTGCTGCACCGCACCGCCCGCAGCGGCTTGCGGGTCGGCGTGGCCGCCGCGCACTTCGTCAACGGCGCCAAGGCCGAGACCGCGTCGGAGAGCAGCGACGACCTCGGCCGCTTCACCGTCACCTCACGGCTGCGACCGGGGCAGAAGCTGTGCGTGGAGAAGATCGTCGCGCACGGCTGGTCCGCGGTGCGCTCGGCGCCCGCCGTGCGCGACCAGGTCGACGCCGCCCTCGCCGCCGCCACCAGCACCGGCTGGGCGGGCCTGGTCGACGAACAGCGCGCCTATCTGGCGGAGTTCTGGGCGGGCTCCGACGTCGAGGTGGACGGTGACGCCGAGATCCAGCAGGCCGTCCGCTTCGCCCTCTTCCACGTCCTCCAGGCCGGCGCCCGCGGCGAGGCCCGCGCCCTGCCCGCCAAGGGACTCACCGGCCCCGGCTACGACGGCCACTGCTTCTGGGACACCGAGACCTTCGTCCTGCCCGCGCTCACCTACACCGCGCCCCAGGCCGTGGAACAGGCCCTGCGCTGGCGGTACAACACCATGCCCGAGGCCCAGGAACGGGCCCGGCAGCTCGGCCTGGCGGGCTCGGCGTTCCCCTGGCGGACCATCAACGGCAGCGAGTGCTCCGGCTACTGGCCGGCCGGCACCGCCGCCTTCCACATCAACGCCGACATCGCCGACGCCGTCGTCCGCTACATCCGCGCCACCTGCGACGACGCCTTCGAACGCGAGGTGGGGCTGCCCCTGCTGGTGGAGACCGCCCGGCTGTGGCGCTCCCTGGGCCACCACGACCACCACGGCGACTTCCACATCGACGGGGTGACCGGGCCGGACGAGTACAGCGCCATCGCCGACGACAACGTCTATACGAACCTGATGGCCCAGCACAATCTGCGGGAGGCCGCGGCCGCCGCCGAACGCCACCCCGACCTCGCCTCGGCCCTGGGCGTGGACGACGAGGAGACGGCCGCCTGGCGGGACGCGGCCTCCCGGATGACCCTGCCCTACAACGCGGAGCTGGAGGTCCACGAACAGTCCGAGGGCTTCACCCGCCACCAGCTCTGGGACTTCGCCCGCACCCACGCCGAGCGGTACCCGCTGCTGCTGAACTTCCCCTACTTCGACCTCTACCGCAAACAGGTCGTCAAACAGGCCGACCTCGTCCTCGCCATGTGCCTGCGCGGGGACGCCTTCACCCCGGAGGAGAAGGCCCGCAACTTCGCCTACTATGAGCAGCTGACCGTGCGCGACTCCTCACTGTCCGCCTGCGGGCAGGCCGTGATGGCCGCCGAGGTCGGCCATATGCGGCTCGCCTACGACTACGTGGGCGAGGCCGCGATGATGGACCTCTCCGACCTGGAGGGCAACACCCGCGACGGCATCCACATCGCCTCCCTCGCGGGCACCTGGTTCGCCCTCGTCATCGGCTTCGGCGGGATGCGCGAGGACGACGGGCTCATCGCCTTCAACCCCCGGCTGCCGGAACAACTGGGCCGCCTCGCCTTCACCGTCCAGTTCCGGCAGCGCCGGGTGCGCGTGGAGATCACCGGGACAACCGCCACGTACACCCTGCTGGACGGCGACAGCCTCGACATCCGCCACTGCGGCGAGCGCATGGCTCTGGTCTCCGCCTCCCCGGAGTCCCGCCAGATCCCGCCCATCCCCACCGGCCCCGCCCCCGAGCAGCCGGCCGGCCGCGCCCCGGCCCGCCGGGGCCGCGCGACCGGCCGCCCGGAGGGGGAGGGGGCGCACTAGACGGGCGCCGCTTCGGGCGGGCGCTACTTCGGGACGGACCAGAGCTGGCGCTTGTCGGTGTTCGCCGTGTGCAGCTGGACCTTGGTGCCGTTGGCGGTGGCGCCGTCGGTCACGTCGAGGACCTTGCCCGACGCGACGTGGACGATCTGGCCCTTGGCGTTCACCGACCAGCGCTGCGAGGCACCGCCGTTGCAGTCGAAGAGCTCGATCCTGTTGCCGTCGGCGGTGGCGTTCCGCGCGTCGTCCAGGCACTTGCCCAGCGCGCGGAACGTACCGTCCTTCCCCACGATCCAGGACTGCGCCACCGAGCCGTTGCAGGTGTAGAGCTGGACCTGGGTGCCGTTGTCCGCCTTCCCGCCCTTGACGTCGAGGCACTTGCCGCCGAGCCCGGTCACCTTGCCCTGCGGCGGCACGGCCACGCCGGCACCGGCGGCGAGGGTGCGCAGGCCCTGCGCGTCGAACTGCTGGACGTAGGTGCCCGCGCGGGCGTCCGCGTAGCCGTGGTTCGCGGTGCACATCACCGGCTTCTCGCCGGAGTCCTTGCCCACGGCGCAGTCACCGCGCGTCGCGCTGCGGTCCGCGTGCGTCAGCCCCATGGTGTGGCCGAGTTCGTGGCTGATGTGGTTCCGCATGAACGTCTCGCCCCAGGAGGGCGCGGGCTTGCCGTCCGCCGTGAAGAACTCGGTGTCGATATAGGCGTGCCCGCTGGTCACCGTGCCGGGGACGGACGAGGAGATGAGACCACAGCTCAGATTGGGGGCGCCCGAGCCATCACGGACGATCTTCCAGCCGGTCTGCCCCTTGTCCGCGGGCGGTACGCACGGGCGCTTGAGCACCCCGATGACGATCTCGCCCTTGGGCCGGGAGTAGTCCCAGCCCACGGGGGTGGTGTCGACGCTGATGGGCAGACTGGTGACGCGCTGGAGGTCGGCGGCGGACGCCTTCACATAGCGGCCCAGCCAGTCCACGGACTTCTGGTCGTAGAACTTGATCGTGTAGCCGGCCGCCAGCGATGCGGTCATGCCGGTCGCCAGCTTCCACCCCTCGCCCTGGGACGCCGCGGCGGCCACCGCCGCCGCCTTCGTGTGCGCGGGTGCCGCGCCCAGCGACATGACGCCGTCCCGGAAGACCGTCCCGTCGGCCGCGGAGACGGCACCGGAGTCCGCCTCGCCGGACGGGTCGTCCACCGGTGCGGCGGCGGTCTTCGCCGTGGCTCCCGCCATGGTCCCGGTCGTGGCCCCCGCCGTGGTGTCCTCGGTGCCGAACGCGCTGGGCATGACCTGCGCCGTCACCGCGATCGCCGCCACGGCACCCGTGGCGGCGATCGCTATTCGGCGCTTGCCGGTAAGTCGCATGTCCTGATCGGCCTTTCCCCGTTGTTCTCACTCGTTACCCCGGGTCCGCGCCGTTCCGGCCGCCCGGGCGGGTGTGATCCTAGGCCGTCGGCCGAGGCCGCCGTCAGCCACGTCCCCTCTCCCCGCCCGTGGCGCTGCGCCAGCCGTAGCCCGTGCTGCGGAGGCGCCGCTGGACGCGGTGGAGTGTGGGGTGGCGGTCGCGTTGCTCGCGGGCGGCGCGGTCCAGTTCCTCGGCCAGTCGCTCGGTGCGTTTCTCCACGTCGAGCTCGTCCAGGATCCGGTCCACCTCCGCCAGCAGTGCCCCGTGGAGCTGCCACTGGCCCGGGTGCCGCCGGACGCCCTGGAGGAGCAGTTCCGCGGCGCGGTCGCGGCTCGTACGGCCGGCGGCCAGTTCGGCGACGAGCCGGGACTCGGCCTCCTCGGCGTTGGCGCTCACCTGAGTGGTGATCAGCACGGCGAAGCTCTCCACCGCGCGGGCGAGGTGAAGGAACACCTCCCGCATCGCCTCCGCCACATCGGGGGCGAACAGGGGCGCCCCGGTGCGCTCCTTGGCGAGGTCGGTGAGGGTGCGGCAGATGACGCGCAGGACGACGGCGGCGATCTCCAGGGCGTCGAGGCCGGTTCGCAGCACGACCCGGTGGAGCAGCCCCTCCCTGACCCGGGGGTTGAAGCGCAGGCTGTCCTCGGCCTGCCGCAGTGCGGCGTCCACCTGCACGATCTCGTGGTCCAGGCGGCGCGCCTCGTGGAGCCGGGCCGCCGCCTCCGCGACCGGGGTGGGGCCGTCGAGTTCCTCGCCGACCCGCTGGAGGAGCCGTCCCATCCGGCGGGAGAGGTGCTCGATGGCCTTGCTGGCGGGCTGCACCCACACCGGGGGGACGAACAGGATGTCGAACAGCAGGCCGACGACGGCGCCGATGAGCGTCTCCAGGACCCGGTCCCAGGCGGTGTAGCCCACCCGGGTCACCCCGAGGACCAGCATGGCGCTGATCGCCACCTCCGGCACGAATTCACCCGCGCGGACGAACCGGCCGATGATCAGCGAGGCCAGGATGATCAGCCCCAGGCTCCACCAGGTCAGGCCCACGACGACGCTGAAGCCGATGGCGATCAGCACCCCCGCCACCACGGAGTTCACCCTGCGGATGCCGGTGGTGAGGGTGGAGTAGAGGGTGACCTGCACCACGAGGATCGCGGTGAGCGGAGCGGTGAGCGGCGCCGGCTCGCTGCTCAGCTGGAGGGCCACCACATAGGAGATCACCGCCGCCAGCGTGGAGCGGACCGCCTGGACCACGGCGGGCTCCCGGTGACGCCGCACCAGGGTCGTCAGGGGGTCGGACAAGTCGGGCAGCACGCTGTGCCTCTTCCTCGCCCGGGCCTCCCGGACACTAAGCCGTCACCGATGTGGAGCAAATGGGTGCGTCGGTCAGGTGGTCAGGGAGCGCACCACCCGGGCCGGATTTCCCACCGCCAGCACCCCGGCCGGCAGATCCCGGACGACCACGGACCCCGCGCCCACCACGGTGTTCTCGCCGATGGTCACCCCGGGGCAGACGATCACCCCGCCGCCGAGCCATACGTTGTCCCCGACCGTCACCGGCAGCGCCCGCTCCCACCCGGCCCGTCGCCGCTCGGCGTCCAGTTCGTGCGTCGGGGTGAGCAACTGGACGTTCGGGCCGATCTGTACGTCCTCTCCCACCGTGATGGGGGCGGCGTCCAGGAAGACCGCGCCGAAGTTGACGAACGTCCCCCTGCCGATGCTGATCCCGTACCCGAAGTCGCAGCGGAAGGGCGCGCGGACGCGTACGTCGTCGCCCACGGAGCCCAGCAGTCTGCGCAGCAGCGCGAGGCGCTCGGCGGGGTGAGCGAGCTCGGCCGCGTCGTACGCCGCGCAGAGCCCGGCGCGGCGCCGGGTGTCGGCCGCCAGCTCGGGGTCGTCGGGCAGGTACCACTCGCCGGCCAGCATCCGCCGCTTGTTCAGGCCCACGGCCGTCACCCTCCTCGGGAGCTGCTTCAATCACCCGCATGGCTGATCACATAGTGGTACGGGTGTTCATGGGGCCGGAAGGCGAAGGCGGCAATCCGCTCGCGATCGTCGAGGACGGCCCCGGGGTTCCCCCGGAGTCCCGCCAGGGGATCGCTGCGGAACTGGGCTTCAGCGAGACGGTATTCGTCGACGACCCCGCCACCGGCCGTGTCGACATCCGGACGCCCGGCGCCGTGCTGCCGTTCGCGGGGCATCCGCTGGTCGGTCTCGCGTGGTGGCTGCGACGGCGGGGACGGGCGGCGGACGTGCTGCGCCCACCGGCGGGCGAAGTGCCCACGTGGCAGGAGGGGGAGATCACCTGGATCCGGGCGCGGGCCGGATGGGCGGCCGGGCGGCGCACCCAGCGGTTCGCCTCGGTCGCCGAGGTGGACGCGCTGCCCGCGCCGCCGCCGGGGGAGGGCTGGCTGTACGCCTGGGCCTGGGAGGACGAGGCGGCGGGGCGGGTGCGGGCCCGGGGCTTCCCCCGGCGTGGCGACGGGATCGTCGAGGACGAGGCCACCGGTGCCGCCGCCCTGACCCTCACCGCCGAGCTCGGGCGGGACCTCGTCGTCCGGCAGGGCGCGGGCTCCGTGATCCTGACGCGCTGTCACGGGGACGGCACCGTGGACCTCGGCGGCCGGGTGGGCGTCCTCTGACGGCCGGCAGGGCCTGAGCCCCGATGGGGGTCAGAGCCGGCAGTGCCGGGACGCCGGCGCGCGGTTGGCGGTGACGGCGCGGTCGAGGTTGGTCGCGGCGCTGATGAGCGCGAGGTGGGTGAAGGCCTGGGGGAAGTTGCCGAGGGCCTCGCCCGCCGCGCCGATCTCCTCCGCGTACAGGCCCAGGTGGTTGGCGTGGGTGATCATCTTCTCGAAGATGTACCGCGCCTCGCCGACCCGCCCGGCCCGGGCCAGCGCCTCGACGTACCAGAAGGAGCAGAGGTTGAACGTGCCCTCCCGGTCGCCGAATCCGTCGGTGCCGTCGGTCCGGTAGCGGTGGACGAGGCTGTCGCTGACCAGCTCGTCCTCCAGCCGCCGGACCGTGGACAGGAAGCGCGGGTCGGACGGGCCGGCGAACTTCACCAGCGGCATGACCAGCAGGGACGCGTCCAGCGTGCGGCTCTCGGCGTACTGGACGTACGCGCCGAGCTCCGGCGACCAGCACTCCTCCTGGACGTAGCGGTAGGCCGTGGCGGCGGCGTCGCGCCAGCGCTCCACGGGGGCGGGCATACCGCGGTGGCGGGCGATGCGCATGGCCCGTTCGAAGGCGACCCAGGTCATCAGCGCCGAGTAGGTGAAGCGTCGGCGGCCGCCGCGCGTCTCCCAGATCCCGTCGTCCGGATCCTCCCAGTGCTTCTCCAGCCATTCGAGCTGGCGGCTCAGCGCCTCCCACAGCTCGTAGGAGATGGGCTCGCCGTATTTGTTGTAGAGGTAGACCGAGTCCATCAGCTCGCCGTGGATGTCGAGCTGGAGCTGGTTCGCCGCGGCGTTGCCGATGCGCACCGGGCGGGAGCCGCGGTAGCCGGCGAGGTGGTCGAGGACGGTCTCGGGCAGCTCGGAGCGGCCGTCGATGCCGTAGAGCACCTGGAGGCCGGTGCCCGGTGGCGCCTCCATGCAGCGGTGGTGGAGCCAGTCGATGAACGCCGCCGCCTCCTCCGTGAACCCCAGCCGCATCAGCGCGTAGAGCGTGAACGCGGCGTCCCGGACCCAGGTGTAGCGGTAGTCCCAGTTGCGGCCCCCGCCCAGGAACTCGGGCAGCGAGGTGGTGGGCGCGGCGACGAGGGCGCCGGTGGGCTGGTGGACGAGGAGCTTGAGCACGAGCGCGGAGCGCTCGACCGCCTCCCGGTAGCGGCCCTGGTAGGTGGAGCGGCGCAGCCAGCCGTCCCAGTAGCGCAGGGTGTCGTCGAGCAGCCGGGACGCCTCGCCGGGGGCGAACGGGCGGATGTCGCCGCCCCACTGGGCCGCGAGCTCCAGCGTCCGGCCCCGCTCCAGCACGACGGTGGCCACGGCGGCGTCCCCCTCGGCGCGCAGCGGCACGGACGAGCGCAGCACCAGCGTGCCGGCCGGACCGGTGAAGACGGCGCCGACGCCCTCGACCACCTCGACCGTGTGCGGGGCGCGGGCGTAGTCGAACGCCGGCCGGCACTCCACCTCGACCGTGGCGCTCCCGCGCACCATCCGCACCTGGCGGACGATCTGCCGGACGCTGCTCGCCGGGCAGGACGGGTGGTCCGGCACCATGAAGTCGTACAGCTCCGCGACCGCGGCCTCGGCGAGGAACCGGGTCAGCAGCACATTGGAGTCCGGCAGGTACATCTGCTTGGTGCGCTCCACGTCGCGCACCCGGACGGAGAACGAGCCCCCGCGCTCGGTGTCGAGGAGCGTGCCGAAGACGGAGGGCGCGTCGAAGCGGGGCAGACAGCACCAGTCGATGGTGCCGTCGACGCCCACCAGCGCGACGGTGTGGAGATCGCCGATGACGCCGTGGTCCTCGATGGGCGGCGCGATGGTCTGACGTGGCCCGATGTCGTGTTTCATGACCGACCCTCCTCGGCGGAGGCGCGACACCACCCGTTATACCTCCGGATCCCTCCGGGTGCGCGGGCGCGACAGCGGGGTCGGGCCTGGCTAGGCGTCGGGGTGCGAGCCCAGCTGGAGTCGTACTTCCAGCTCGTGCTCGCCCGGTACCGTGCCGTGGTCCTCCACCCCGAAGACCACGCCGAGCTCCTCCTTGACCTGGCGCACCGGGTCGGCGGCGCCGTAGAGGTCGACGGTGACCGGCGAGGCCAGCCGGGCCGGTGCGACGGCGCGCGGGGTGGCCCGGGTCCGCGCGTCGACGACCATGCACCACACCGTGGCGCCCTTGGCCCCCGCTGTGGTCGGCGCCTTTGCCTCCGGACCGCTGACCTCGGGGAACGCCGCTTCCAGGGCACCGAACACGGTGCCCGCGTCCTCCTGGCCACAGCCGGTGAGATGAACGCTGACATGGTCCGCCGTCTCGAGGCCGCTCATCACCCGGTGCTCCTCTGCCGTCCGCTCGTCCGCTGTCCGGTCCGGTATCCGGTGTCCGTCCGTGGTCCGACCGTACGAGAGGGCGGGCCGCGCCGCCCGGCGGCGGGGGCCATCCGGACGGACGGCTCCCGCCATCAAACCCAAAGGATTTCTTTGATCCAATGGCGGAATTCTTTATTCGACTTATGGAGCGAAGCTCGGTAGCGTCGTTGATGTTGGCTTTCCCGACCGTCAGAGGCGGTGTTTCCGTTGGTGGGCGAGCGCCGAGTGGCGACTCCTTGGAAGTTCATGGCCGTGACCGCGATTCTGTGGGGCTCGGCCTTCCCGGCGATCCGTGTCGCGCTCGACGGCTACCAGCCGACCGCCATGGCCGTGCTGCGGCTGGCCGTCGCCGTCGTCCTGCTGCTGCCGTTCCTGTTCACGGGCCGTATCAGCAGGCTGCGCCGCGGCGACATGCTGCGGATGGCGGGCTTCGGGCTCACCGGAATGACCGCCTATCAGCTGCTGCTCTACGCCGGTGAACGGCACGTCGAGGGCGGCACGGCCGCCATGCTCGTCGCCACGTCCCCAGTGTTCGCCACCGTCCTGGGCATGCTCGTGCTGCGCGAGCGGCCCGGCGCCTGGGGCGTCGGCGGACTCCTCGTCGCCCTCACCGGTGCCCTGGTGGTCGCCATGTCGGGCGGCGGCGGGGGCGGTTCGCACTCCGGCATGGCGATGGTCGTCCTCGCGGCGGCCGCCCAGGCGACGTCCTTCATCCTCCAGAAGCCCCTGCTGCGTCGCTACTCCGGCATGGACTGCATCTTCTACGGCAGCCTCTTCGGCCTGGTGCCCCTGCTGTTCTTCGCCCCGGAGGCGGCGAGCCAGGTGGCGGCGGCCGGCTGGCAGCAGAGCGCCGCGGTGGCGTGGCTGGGCCTCGGCTGCACGGTGCTGGCCTTCTGCACCTGGTCGCGGGTGCTGGAGGCGGCCACGGCCTCGACGAGCTCCCTCGTGCTCTACGCGGTGCCCGTCGCCGCGCTGGCGCTGGACGCGGCGCTCATGGGCGTCCTGCCGAGCCCCCTGGCGGCCCTGGGCGGCCTGATCGTCCTGGCCGGCGTCGGCGTCGCCGCCATCCGCCGGCCGTCCGGGCGCAGCCGCGTGGTGGCCGGTTCGGCCCCACGCGAGAAGGCCGGCGCGGCGGGCACGCCCGACGCGCCGAAGGCCCCCGCCACCCGCTGAACCGGCGTCGCCGGACACTACATTCGTGTCCGGCGACGCGAAGGCGCGCCGCCCGCGCGAAGGAGGCGGCCATGTTCCGGGACACCGAGGCGTTCAGCGGCTTCTCCGTGGACGACATCCCCGCGGCCAGGGCCTTCTACGAGCGGACCCTGGGGCTGGCCGTCGCCGAGGAGCACGGCATGCTCCGTCTGCGCCTCGGCGGTGGCGCCACGGTCCTCGTCTACCCCAAGGCCGACCACACGCCCGCCTCGTTCACGATCCTCAACTTCCCCGTCGACGACATCGAGGCGGCCGTCGCCGAGCTGTCCCGGCGCGGCGTCGAGTTCGAGCGCTACCCCGGACTGGAAACGGACGAGAAGGGCATCTTCCGCGGCGGCGGACCCCTCATCGCCTGGTTCACGGACCCCGCCGGGAACGTTCTGTCGGTCCTCCAGGAGCCCTGACCCCCTCACCGCCCCCGGCCCCCGATGACCGTGGGGTGGGCGGCCGCGGACCCGTGCGGACCGTGATTGTCGGACCCCGGTGCGACACTCTCCGTCATGAGATGGGCAGTGGCCGAGACGGCGGACGGGAGCGCGCGCCTCTGCCCGGTCGACGGGGAGGGGCGGGCCGCCGGGCCCGTCGAGACGGAGAAGAGCCTGGCCGAGGCGGTCCGGTCGCGGCCCGAGGTGGACCGCTGGGTGTGGCGGTCCACGGCGGAGACCTACGGTCGGCTGCTCGCGGCAGGCGTCCGGGTCGACCGCTGCTACGACGTCGAGGCCGCCGAGGCGCTGCTGATCGGGCACGAGGAGGGCCAGTCCGGCCAGCCCCGGTCGCTGCCCGCCGCCTGGGCGCGGCTGCGCGGGCTGCCCGTGCCGGCCGACCCGCCCGCGCGGGCGGCGGAGACCCAGCCGTCCCTGTTCGCCCCCGGCCCCGTGCCCCTGCCGCCGGGCACGGACGATTTGACGGCCCTGCTGGAGGTGTACGCGGAGCAGCTGGCCCGGACGGAGCGGACCGCACACCCCGGGCGGATGCGCCTGCTGACCGCCGCCGAGTCCGCGGGCACCCTGGTGGCCGCCGAGATGGGCCGGGCCGGGGTGCCCTGGCGGGCCGACGCCCACCGGGAGCTGCTGCTGGAACTGCTGGGCGAGCGCTATCCGGGCGGCCAGGAGACCCGGCGGCTGGCCGAGCTGGCCGACGAGGCGTCCCGCGCCTTCGGGGACGGCGTGCGCGTACGGCCCGACCTGCCGGCCGACATCGTGCGGGCCTTCGCCCGCGAGGGCATCGCCCTGTCCTCCACCCGGGCCTGGGAGCTGAAGGAGATCGACCACCCCGCCGTCCCGGCCCTGCTGGAGTACAAGAAGCTCTACCGGCTGCACACGGCCCACGGCTGGGCCTGGCTCCAGTCCTGGGTGCGCGACGGCCGCTTCCGGCCGGAGTATCTGCCCGCCGGCACGGTCACGGGCCGGTGGACCACCAACGGGGGCGGGGCGCTCCAGATCCCCAAGGTGGTGCGGCGGGCTGTCGTCGCCGACCCGGGCTGGTGCCTGGTCGTCGCCGACGCCGACCAGATCGAGCCCCGCGTACTGGCCGCCGTCTCCCGCGACCCCGGGCTGATGGACGTCGCGGGCAGCGGCCGCGACCTCTACGCCGATCTGGCCGAGCGGCTCTTCGCGGGCGACCGGGAGCGGGCCAAGCTCGCCATGCTGGGCGCCATCTACGGGCAGACCTCCGGCGACGGCCTCAAGCACCTGGCCGACCTGCGCCGTCGCTTCCCGGCGGCCGTGGCCTTCGTGGACGACGCGGCCCGCGCGGGGGAGGAGGGCCGCCTGGTGCGCACCTGGCTCGGCCGCACCTGCCCGCCCTCCACCACCGCCGGCGTCCCCGACGAGGCGGGCCTCCCCCAGGACGACGAGCCCGCCGCCCCCGGCGGCACGGCCGGCGCCCGTGCCCGGGGCCGGTTCACCCGCAACTTCGTCGTCCAGGGCAGCGCGGCCGACTGGGCGGTGATGGTCCTCGCCCTGCTGCGCCAGTCCATCGCGGACATGAACGCGGAGCTGGTCTTCTTCCAGCACGACGAAGTGATCGTGCACTGCCCCGAGGAGGAGGCCCCCGCCGTCGTGGAGGCCATCCGAGCCGCGGGCGACCGCGCCGGGCGCGTCGCCTTCGGCGAGACGCCCGTGCGGTTCCCGCTCACCACGGCGGTGGTGCGGTGCTACGCGGACGCCAAGGACTAGCCGTCCATGGCCCCACCACCTCGCCGAGCAGTTGCGCACACCGCCCGTACAGTGGAACCCCGTTGCCCGTTGTCGAGCCCCGTGAGAGCGGAGCAATCCACCCAAGATCTGCAAATGGCAGGTACCGTTTGATGTGCACAACAGAGCCGGCAGAAGCCCGCATCGAGGACGCGAGCAACACCTTGGTCGCGCCTTCGATGTTGCAGGACAATGACTTGGTCAGGGACTTCTTCGGGTCCGTGATCACGCCGGAGGACCTTGCTTCTGGTGCGCCCGGCCTCGCGCAGAAGACCGTCTACCTGTGTGGCGATATATCCGGGATCAGTAGACGCCAACTGCGTGCGGCTGACCGGGTGTTCGTTATCCGGGAGCTGTCGCACGGCTACCACGAGGACGGCGACGAACCTTGGACCCTCGTCGACCTCGGCCGAGTTCCCGTCCGCGTACACGGCGTCGGCGTGTACTACCACCGCTTTTTCGGACTCGGCGCCGATCACTTCGGACGGATCCGTGCGGAGCACGCGTTCCAGTCCCTGACGGAGTCCACCAAGCCCGGAACAGCCCATCGCAGCGGAATCTATCTGACGCCCGTCACACGAAACGGTGACGAACTGCATTTCCGTCTGCTCCGGTGCTCCACAAATCTCTCGGGACCGACCGAGAACTTTGGCCCGACTGACACACGCATCGTCGAGGCCCTGAACCGCGAGGCCGCCGCCGTCTTCCGGAACCAGGCGCCGCTGAATCACGTCCTCGCTCAGATCTACCGGAACACCCTTGCTACGGCCGAGCGCAAGCAGTCCAAGGCCAAGATCTCGGCCCATGCCGACAAGACCAAGGACATGCCCGTCAACGGCATCATGGCCTTCTGCACCTTCTATGACCGGCTCGACAAGCTGCGGCCCCTGGCCGAAGACGCCTTCGACTATGGCGTGAAGGGTGTCAGCGCGCTGACCAAACTCCACTTCCGCCTCAAGGAGTCGGCCGAAAAACGTGACGGGGCCGGGCTCCCCTCGCAGTTCACCCTGACTCTCCACCCCGGCTCCGTGTTCTTCATGCCGCTGTCCACCAACCGCCTGTATACGCACGAAATCCGGCCCTCACCGTTGGATGCCGAGTTGCTCCCGACCCGCCTGGGATACGTGGTGCGCTGTTCGAGCGCCGAGGCCGTTCACAAGAACGGCCGCACATTCCTCAAAGCGGCCGGAGAGTTGGCGCAGCTGGGGCCACCCACACCGGCCGGCATGAACGAGCTGCGCAGGCTGTACGCCGAGGAGAACAGGACTTCGTCCTTCATTGATTACGGCGACAAATTTCTCTTCAGTATGAACACGGGAGACTACAGTGCCCCCCGAGTCTAGGATCTTGGATGAGATCCTCTCGTGCGACTTGCCAACCGATGAGAATCTCTTTGCGGAGCTGTCCGCGTCGGTTCGTTGGGAAGACGTAGGTAAAGGCCAGCGAGGCGCCACGCTCACCAGGACCGACGAGGCGGGTGGTGTGCCTCTCGTACGCACTACCACTCAATACAGCAGCCCGGCGCAGCGTTTCCGTGCGGTGCACGAACGGCTGGCGCAACAGATTCAAGAACGTGCGGCGCTCCCGGTCGGCTTCAACAACGCTCTCATCGAGAGCTACACGAACGCTTACACAACCATGGGCAGTCATTCCGACCAAGCCCTCGATCTGGCCGACGAGTCGTTCATTGCCGTCTTCTCCTGTTACCAACACCCCGAAGCGAGCCCGCCGAGAAAGCTGATCTTCGAATCAAAGGGGGCCGGTGGTGAGAAGTTCGAGATCCCCCTCGCCCACAACAGTGTCGTCGCGTTTTCCGCCGACTCGAATCGTCGACTCAGGCACAAAATCGTATTGGACATGTCCGTCCGGGCGGCGGACAACCAATGGTTGGGCGTAACGTTTCGAACGTCAAAGACCTGCGTTCGGTTTCGCGACGGACATGCGTACCTCCCGCAGGGTGCGCGCCTCATGTTGGCCGACGATGAGCAGAGACGCGAGTTCTACCGACTGCGCCGCCGTGAGAACAATGAAACGGACTTCGTCTATCCCCTGCTGGCGTACACCGTCAGCGAGAGCGATCTGATGCTGCCCGTCTGACCTTGGGGGACCAGCCGGCCGCGCCGGGCGCGTCGCGTCGTCTTCGGTGACGCGCCCGTGCGGTTCCCGCTCACCAGCGTGGTGGTGCCGTCACGCCTTCGGCTTCGCCTCGCGGCGGAGGCGGTTCTTGTCGGGCTTGCCGGCCTCGGTCAGGGGCAGGGTCTCGGTGAAGGAGATGCGCGCGGGCTCGTACATGGCGCCGCGGCTCTCGCGGACCAGGGTGCGCAGTTCCTCCTCTTCGACGTCGGCGCCCGGGCGGCGGACGACGACGGCGTGCACCTGCTCCATGTTGTCGGCGTCGCGGACGCCGAATACCGCGCTCTGGGCGACGTCCGGGTGGGAGTTGAGGAGGTCCTCCAGCTCGGTGGTGTAGACGTGGCCGCCCACCACGATGATCATGTCCTTGAGGCGGTCCACGACCGTCAGGAAGCCCTCGTCGTCCAGCCGGCCCACGTCGCCGGTGTGCAGCCAGCCGTCGCGCAGGACCTCGGCGGTCAGCTCGGGCTGCTTCCAGTAGCCGCGCATGATGTGCGGGGAACGGACGCAGATCTCGCCGAGCTCGCCGTTCGGCAGCACCCGTCCCGACTCGTCGCGGATCTCGACCTCGACGCCGGGCAGGACCTGGCCCGCCGAGCGCAGCAACTCCGGTCGCGCCAGGTCGTGCTGGTCGGGCATCAGCATGCTGATGCCGCCGACCTCGCTCTGGCCGTAGAACTGGACGAGCACGGGGCCGAAGCGCCGCATCGCGTCGGCGAGCCGCGCGGGGGAGGCCTGGCAGCCGCCGTAGACCAGGGCGCGGAAGCTGGAGGTGTCGGTGGTGTCCGCGTCCGGGTGGTCCATCAGCCGGTAGAGCAGCGGCGGCAGGAGGAAGAGGTCGGTGATCCGCTCGCGCTCGACGGCGGCGAGCACTCGCGCGGGGTCGAAGTCCTCCTGGAGCACCACGAAGCCGCCCGTGCTCAGGGTGATGTCGGTGAACAGGCCGCCTATGTGCGCGACCGTGGTGCAGACCAGCTGCCGGCGCGGGTAGTCCTGGGGCGAGGTCCGGTAGCCGGCCAGCTGCTCGAAGGTGGTGCAGATCCCCTTGGGGTGGCCGGTGGTTCCGCCGGTGTGGCGGATGGTGCAGATGTCGTCCGGCCGTGCCTCGCTGGGCAGGGGCTCGGCGGACTCGGCGGCGGCGAGCTCCAGGAGGTCCGTGCCGAGGGGCGCGGGCCCGAGGGTGAGGACGTCCTCCACCGCGGCCTGCGCGGTCAGCTCGGCGGCCCGCTCGGCCCAGCGGGGGTCGACGATCAGGGCGCGGGTCTCGACGTCCTGGACGATGGCGGCCTGCGATTCCGCCGACAGCTTGTTGTAGAGGTGGTTGACGGCGCAGCCGAGGAGGTTGGCCGCGTACCGGGCGGCTATGACCTCGGGGAGGTTGCCGCTGAGCAGGGTGACGGTCTGGCCGCGGCCTATGCCGCGCTGCCGCAGGGCGCGCGCCATGCGGTGGACCAGGGAGCGGAGTTCGCCGGCCGTGATGGACCGGCCCTCGTGGTTTAAGGCCTGCCGGTCCGGGGCGGTGTTCAGCGCATCGAGGATGTCCTCCACGTAGCTGCGGAAGGCGATGGGGGTGGCGGTCATCGGGGTTTCCTCCTGGCGGCGGCAGGCGATCCGGGCCGCCGCTCCATATGGTTTCCTGGGGCAATCATATGAACGATCCGCCCTGTCGATCAATTCCAACCGGAGGTCCGGTTTCCTGAACCCGCCGAGGTCCTGCCCGAGGTCCTGCCCGAGGCTCTACCTCCACCCTCCACCCCATGACACACCTGTGCCCGGCGCCGCCAGGGATGGCGGCGCCGGGCACAGGCGCGGGCTCACTGCCCCATGATCCTCGCGAAGGTCGCCGGATCCGCGTCGAAGCCGCGGACGCCGCCCCGGAAGGTCCAGGCCCCCGAGGCGTCGCGGACGAACTCCGCGACCGCCGCCGCCGTCGCCCCGCCGACCCCGGAGAAGTCCTCGTCCGCCAGCTGCTCACGGTCGGCCCGGACCCGCACACCCGGCCCGGCCACGCCCGCGAACGTCAGCCGCCCGTCGCCCTGCTGTATGGCGACGCCCACGACGACCCGGACGTAGTCGGGGCTCAGCCGGTCGAGCTCCAGCGTCATGACCTCGTCGTCGCCGAAGCCCTTGCCGTCGGGGCTGTCCCGGTTGAGCGTGATCGTGCCGTCGGGGGAGCGGCTGTCGAAGTGCACGAGGTAGGCGGGGTCGCCGTGCGGGGCGCCGGCGCCGTACGTCGCCGCGATCAGGTCCAGATCGTGGGGAGCCGCGCCCGGAGGGCTCGGATCCCATCTGAGGGCCACGACGACCCGCTCCAGCCCCTTGTTGAGACCAGGCATAGGACTCTTGTTCAGACCGCTCACAGGATCTCCCCATTTTCCTCGGCGCGCCGACCCTCCATGGTGCCACGACGGACCCGCGCGCAGACGGCCGAAGGCCCACCGCCCGGGCAGGGTTGACGGGAAATCGGCCCGGGGCGAACACCTGGGGGGAAGGGGACGGACGGGGTTTCAACACCGGAAATCCCCCGGCCCTCTTCGACGCTGACCGAATACCGGTGACCGCGCGCCCGCCGCACCCCACCATCCGGAGAGGATCCCCCACCACCGCGGCACCCCGCGGAGCCGGTCGCATCGCGGGGATCGCCGTCCGGGAGGAGAGCGCGTTGCAGATCCGCTTCATCGGTGTCCTGAGGCCGGCGGTGGTCCTCACCGTCCTGGCCCTGGCCGCCCTGTGCACGACACCCGCCCTCGGCGTGGCACCTTCCGCGCGCCAGGCGGCCATCGGCCTGCCCGCCGGAGTCAGCGCGGGCATCGCGGTGTTCGACCGGCAGACGGGCACGTTCACCGAGCAGTTCAACGCCCGGGCCCGGTTCCGGTCCGCCTCGGTGGTCAAACTGCTGATCGCCCTCGACCACCTCTGGGACCGCGGCCCCTCGTACCCCATACCCGACGCCGACCGGGCACGGCTGGACGTCATGCTGCGCAGCAGCGACGACGGCGCGGCCAGCGCGTTCTGGGACCGGAACGGGGGTGGCGCGATCGTCGAGCGGATGGTGGCGCGGCTGAAACTGGCCGACACCGCGCCGCCACCGGCCGACCGGCCCGGATTCTGGGGTTACACCGCCCTCTCGGCGGCGGACACCGTCCGCGTCTACCGGTACCTCCTCGACGAGGCGCCCGCGCCCGTCCGCGACTACATCATGGGCAACCTGCGCGCCTCGACCCGCTGCGGCACGGACGGCTATGACCAGAGCTTCGGCATCGCGGCCGTCTTCGACCGGCCCTGGGCCGTCAAACAGGGCTGGTCCGGCTTCGACTCCAACGGCTGCACGACCGATACGCCCGCGCCCAGGAAACAGGAGTCGGCGCCACGTCCCGCCCCCGCCGACGGCGTGGACCTGCGCCGCCCCGCCCTCCACACCACCGGCACCGTCGGCGCCGCCGACCGCACCATCGTCGCCGTGTTCACCCTCCACGCCGAAGGCACCCCCTACGGCAAGGCGTACTCCGACCTCGGCGAGGTGGTGCGCCGGCTGAACGTCCCCGGCGGCACCCACACCCCCGGCGGCTGGTTCGGCACCTGGGGCTCCGGGGTGCGGGTGAGGGCCCGGGCCACCACCGACTCCGCCGTGCTCACCACGCTGCCCGCGGGCGTCGACGTCCTGGCCGGCTGCCAGAAGCGGGGACAGACGGTCACGGTCCCCCCGTACACCAACGACTGGTGGGCCTATCTGCCCAAGTACGGCGGCTACATCACCAACATCTACGTCTCCTCGCCCGGCGACAAGCTCCCCGACATACCCGACTGCTGACCCGCACGACCCCGCACGACCCCGCACGACGCCGCCGACCCAGCCCGGCCCGGGACGCCACCCGGACCGGGCCCGGCGGCCACTCGGCTAGCCTGAAAGCACAATGAACCGTTTCACGACGTCACGGGGTGAGTACGAACTCACCCGCTTCCCCGAGGACCCCCGCGACACCCTGCGCGCCTGGGACTCCGCCGACGAGTATCTGCTGGAGCACCTCGCGGAGGCCGGCACGGACCTCTCGGGCACCGTGGTCGTGGTGGGCGACCGGTGGGGAGCCCTGGTCACCGCGCTCGCCGGGCACCGGCCCATCCAGATCTCCGACTCCCACCTCGGCCAGGAGGCGACCCGGGCCAACCTCGCGCGAAGCGGCGTCCCCGCCGGCGACATACGGCTGCTGTCCACCCGCGACACCCCGCCCGACCGGATCGACGTCCTGCTCGTCCGCGTGCCCAAGAGCCTCGCGCTCCTGGAGGACCAGCTCCACCGCCTCGCGCCCGCCCTCCACGAGAACACCGTCGTCATCGGCGCCGGCCGGGTCACCGAGATCCACACCTCGACGCTCCGGCTGTTCGAGACGATCCTCGGCCCCACCCGTACGTCCCTGGCGGTGAAGAAGTCCCGGCTGATCTTCTGCACGCCGGACCCGGGCACCGTCCGCCCCGCCAACCCCTGGCCGCACCGCTACGCCCTGCCCGACGACATCGGCCCGGTCTCGGGGGCGACCGTCACCAACCACGCGGGCATCTTCTGCCCCGACCGCCTCGACATCGGCACCCGCTTCCTCCTCGCGCACCTGCCGGACCGCCGGGGCCCCGAGCGCGTCGTCGACCTGGGCTGCGGCAACGGCGTGGTCGGCACCGCCGCGGCGCTGGCCAACCCCGAGGCGGAGCTGCTGTTCACCGACGAGTCCCACCAGGCCGTGGCCTCCGCCGAGGCCACCTTCCGGGAGAACGCCGGACCGGACGCCGTCGCCACCTTCCGCGTCGGCGACGGCCTGGAGGGCGTACCGGCCGGGTCGGTGGACCTCGTCCTGAACAACCCGCCCTTCCACAGCCACCAGGCCACCACCGACACCACGGCCCGGCGGATGTTCGCCGGGGCCCGCGCGGCGCTGCGGCCCGGCGGGGAGCTGTGGGTCATCGGCAACCGGCACCTGGGCTACCACGTCCGGCTGCGGAGGCTCTTCGGCAACTGCGAGGTCGTCGCGAGCGACCCGAAGTTCGTGATCCTGCGGGCCGTCAAGGGCTGACCCGCGCCCGTACGCGGCCGTCCCGTCCCCGCCTCGCGGGGACGGGACATCGCGCGCCGGCGTCAGGTGTTCTGCGCCGTGTCGTAGAGGTTCTTGGCCTCGTCGCCGAAGTAGGGGCCGAACATCGTGTTCGGCAGGAACGTGTAGCCGAAGCTGTTGACCGAGGACTGGAGCCCGGCGCCGGTGGACTCGTCGAAGGACGTGAACCACGGGCCGCCGCTGGACCCGCCGGTCATATTGCAGCCCAGGCCGTGGTCCTGGGTGAGGAGGAAGTCCTTGGAGGACGCCCCGCTGCAGTGGATGAGCTTGCTGCCGTCGTACGGGGACGCCGCCGGGAACCCGAAGGCGTACATGTCCTTGTTGTAGCCGCCGTTGAACTCAAGGCCCTGGCCGCCGACGACGTCCGTGAGCCGCTTGCCGTCCACGGGGCCGACGACGGCGGCTCCGATGTCGTTGTTCATGTCCTCGCTGGCGGTCCACTGGGGGGTGGAGAGCGTCTTGGCCGCCGCCCAGGTGCCGTACGGCGACTGCCCGTCGTGGTAGCCGGGGACGAAGACCCAGTTGGTGTGCCAGCTCCCCTGGTACTTCACACAGTGCCCGGCGGTGAGGACGACGCTGCCGTTCTTGCTGGTCACGGCGTCGCCCGAGCAGGCGGCGGTGCGGTTCTGGAAGGTGAAGAACACCCGGCCGATCGTGTGGACGACGGCTCCGCCCCCGGTCCACGGCCCGCCGGCCTGCGGGAAGGACTTCACCCGGGCGGACGGGCCCGTCGGCGTCGACGGGGCTGTGGGCGCGACGGTGGACACCGTGCCGCGCGGTTCCGGGGCGGGGCGGGCCGCCGGGGCGGCGAGGCCGTCCGGGGCGTCGGCGGGCAGGTCGAGCGGGGTGGCCGAGCGCATCCGCTCGGGGGTCCAGAAGGCGACGGCGTCGCGCTGGGCCGTGATCGTGTGTGTCGTGTGCGTGGCCGCCGGGGCCCGCCCGGCCCCGGCCGGCTCGGCGCCGGACGCGGTGGCCGGAGCGCCCAGGGCGACCAGGGCGCCGACGGCCAGCAGGATGCCGGAGGTGCTGCGGTGGGGACGTCTCACGCGTACTCCTTCTGCCGAGGCCGGGCGCGTTACGGGCGCGGGGCCGTGTGGGGGACCGGACCGGCTGCCGGGGTCCGGGCAGACGAGTGGTGCGGATTCGACGGTGCGTCAGGAAGCGTGCCACGCAGGGCATGGGATTGACAGGGGCGCGTCAATGGCGTGCGGCCGGTCCCGTCGTTTTTCCGCCGTGTGATCCCTCCACGGGCCGGCGGCCGCAGCGCTCCACCGGCGGTCGCGGCCCATCGCTTACGGTTCCGGTATGAAGATCTCGGAGTCGCACCCTGACGTTCCGGCCGCTCCCACCGGGGGCGACGGCCGCAGGACCCTGGTCGTCGGCGCGGGCATGGCCGGGCTGTACGCCGCCCGGGAACTGCGCCGCGCCGGCCACTTTGTGACGGTCCTGGAGGCCCGGGAGCGCGTCGGCGGGCGGTTGTGGACCGAGGAGTGGGAGGGCCTCCGCGTCGACCTGGGTGCCTCCTGGATCCATGGCGTCGAGGGCAATCCCGTCGCGGAGCTCGCCGAGGAGGCCGGCGCCGTCACGGTCGTCTACGACGTCGGCACCCTCGACTACGGCAGCCAGGACGGCACCGTCTCGTACGCCCCCGGCGGCCGGCGCATCGCCCGCGCCGAGGCGGAGACCCTGGAGAAGGACCTGGAGGCCGTCGGCGGCGCGCTGGAGGACCTCGCCGCGCGGGCGGAGCCGGGGCTGTCCCTCGCGGAGGGGCTGCGTGCCGTGCTGGGCGTCGCGGGGCTGGAGCCGGAACGGGCCAGGCGGGTCGTCGAGGCGTGCGGCCGCATGGCGGAGGACGACTGGGGCGCGGGCATCGGGGAGCTGGCCCTCGTGGCCGTGATCTGGGGCAAGGACTACGAGGGCGTCGAGGCCGTCTTCCCCGGCGGCTACGGACAGCTGACGGATCATCTGGCCAGGGGGCTGGACGTACGGATGGGCCACCGCGTCACCCGTGTCGAACACGGTGGCGACCGGGTCGAGGTGCACACCGACGGCCATGGCGT
Organism: Streptomyces hesseae; assembly: GCF_031845785.1. Classification (NCBI taxonomy): domain Bacteria; kingdom Bacillati; phylum Actinomycetota; class Actinomycetes; order Kitasatosporales; family Streptomycetaceae; genus Streptomyces; species Streptomyces hesseae. The sequence continues at coordinate 482,774 of NZ_JAVRFI010000002.1, read as the reverse complement.
CTTCACCGCCGACCGGGTCGTGGTCACCCTGCCGCTGGGCGTGCTGAAGGCCGGCGCCGTCACCTTCGTCCCGGAGCTGCCCGAGGCCAAGGCGCGCGTCATCGAACGCATGGGCATGGGTCTCTACGACAAGCTCTACCTGCGCTTCGCGGAGGTGTTCTGGGACGACAGCGACGTGATCCGCCTGGAGGACACCCCGCACGGCGCCTTCGCCAACTGGTTCGACCTCCGGCGCGTCACCGGTGCCCCGGTGCTGGCCGTCCTGCACGGCGGGCCCGTGGCCCGCCGCCTCGAAGGGCTGGACGACGCCACCGTGGTGGGCGACGCCCTGGCCGCCCTGCGCGGCGTCTACGGCGACGGGGTGCCCGACCCCCTGGCGTACCGGCTCACCCGCTGGGCGGCCGACCCCTTCGCCCGGGGCTCGTACTCCTTCCCGGCCGCCGCCTTCGAGCCCGGTGACCACGACGTCCTGGCCGAACCCGTCGGGGACCGCCTGTACTTCGCGGGCGAGGCGACGAGCTCCGACCACAGCAGCACGGTCCACGGCGCGCTGCTCTCCGGCCGCCGCGCGGCCCGGAGCGTCCTGGCGGGCTGAGCGACTCCGGGGGACCGTCGTGGGCCCGGGCGGTCAGCTGGCTCTGTCCTCCCGGGTGACGGTCCTGTCGCTCCACGCGAGCTGGATCGACTCCAGGAGCCGGGCGTTGCACCGGGTGGGGTCGTCGCTGAAGCCGGTCAGCCCGGCGGCCCAGTTCTGGATCTGGGCCAGATCGGTCGTCACCGGCCTGGTGGTGGGGTGCTGTTCGGCGAGGCCCGCCGCGATCTCTTCGATGTCCGTCCATCGCATGGGCCAGAGTGTGGCGGAGGGTGCCCGCCAGGTCCAGGGAGCCCTCCGGCCGGGCGGGCGGGAAACGCCGGTCACCGTCCGGTCATCGTGGTTGTCCTGCGGCGATGACCGGGCGATGACCGCACGGTGGGCACGGGTTGGGTGACTCCGCGTTACGGTCGGCACGGGGTTGACGCACGGTCAAGTGCGTCGGCGAGCACCCGTCCCGAAAGAGAGCATGAGCACCATCGTCCTGGCACGGCCCACCGGAGAACGAGGCCGCTTCGCCTCCTCCGTCAGTGGGCCGGAGGCCTGTTTACCGATAGGTGCGGATCAGCCGGGCCAGGTGCCGGCCGGCCGTCAGCAGCGGCTCCTCGCTCCGCAGCACCTGCGCGGTCAGCTCGGCTCCCTCCAGGGTGCTGATCGCCGCGCAGGCCAGATCACGGGCGGTGTCCTCGTCGAGACCGCCGCCGCGCAGCTTCTCCGCGACCAGGTCGGTCCAGTGGCCGATGGCCTCGGCGCAGGCCTGCTGGATGGCGGGGGCGCGCCCGACGGTTTCGAGAGCGGTGGCCGCCACGGGGCAGCCGTCCATCCAGTCGGACTCCCGCAGGGAGCCGGCGAGCAGCCGGGTGCAGGAGCTCATCGCCTCGGCCGGGTCGTCGTCGGCGGCCAGGCCGGCGCGCAGGATGTCGGCGAACTCCTGCTCGCCGTGCTGGATCGCGGCCACGGCGAGCTCCTGCTTGCCGCCGGGGAAGAAGTGGTAGACGGAGCCGAGGGTGGCTTCGGCGTCGCGGGCGATCTGTTTGATGCCCGTCCCTTCGTAGCCCTGGCGTTGAAGCAGCCGGGCTGCCGCCCGGACGATCCGGTCGCGGGTGCCGACGGCGGCGTCCGTTCCTTCGGTGGCGTCGTGTCGCGGCTTGGTGGTCTGCATTCCATGAGTTTAACGGATAGAGCGTTCGCTCTAGTGCTGTGCTATGTTGATTCTGGGTAGAGCGTTCGTTCTAGAGGGAGCGAATCGCCGCCCCTCCGTCCTGCTGTACCCCCGTCAGGACGGCGGAGCGGACACCCAGCGGTATCAATCGCGGTAACAATCAAGGAGAACCAGTGAGCAAGCAGGCAGTGACCGTCATCGGGCTGGGCCCGATGGGCCAGGCGATGGTGACCGCGTTCCTGGAGAACGGCCACCCTGTGACCGTGTGGAACCGGACCGCGAGCAAGGCCGACGAGCTCGTCGCCAAGGGCGCCGTCCTGGCCCCCTCGGTCGAGGACGCCCTCAAGGCCAACGAGCTCGTGGTGCTGAGCCTCACGGACTACGACGCCATGTACGCCATCCTCGAGCCGGCCACGGCCGCCCTCGACGGCCGGGTGCTGATCAACCTCAGCTCCGACACCCCGGACAAGGCCCGCGCGGCCTTCGAGTGGGCCGCCGGCCACGGCGCCAAGCACGTCACCGGTGGTGTCCAGGTGCCCCCGCCCCTGATCGGCAAGGAGGGCTCCTCCACCTACTACAGCGGCCCGCGCGACGTCTTCGACACCTACAAGGAGACCCTCGAGGTCATCACCGCCGCCGACTACCGCGGTGAGGACCCGGGCCTCGCGGCCATGTACTACCAGGCCCAGATGATCATCTTCTGGACCAGCATGCTCAGCTACTACCAGGCGCTGGCGCTGGGCAAGGCCAACGGGGTCTCCGCCAAGGAGCTGCTCCCCTACGCCTCCAACATGATGACGATGATGCCGCACTTCCTGGAGCTCTACGCCCAGCACGTCGACAACGCCGAATACCCGGGCGACGTGGACCGGCTGGCGATGGGCGCGGCCAGCGTCGACCACATCCTCCACACCAGCGAGGACGCGGGCGTCGACACCACCCTGCTCAAGGCCGTCCAGGACATCTTCCAGCGCGGCATGGGCAAGGGCTTCGAGGCCAACAGCTTCTCCAGCCTCATCGAGGTCCTGAAGAAGCCCTCCGCCTGATCCGGGTGAAACCGCGGAACGCCCCCCGCCGAAGCCTTCGGCGGGGGGCGTTCCGTGTCAGCGGTGAGGAAGGTCAGCCCGCGAGGGCCGCCGCCTGCTGCGCGGCGCGCAGGCCCGACTCGATCGCGCCCTCGATGAACGCGCCGTGCCAGCCCTTGGCGATGTCCGCGCCGGCGAACACGATCCGGCCGTGCGGCTGCTCGATCTGCGGGAACAGCTGGAGGAGCTGGTTGGGACGGCGCATGCCCCAGCCGCCCATCGCGTACTTGTCGGCGTGCCACGCCGTGGCCCGGTAGTCGGACACCTCGGCCCCGGGCAGGAACGCCTGGACCGCCGTCTGCACCTTCGCCTTGTCGTTGGTGTCCAGCGACGGACCGCCGAAGGCGACGAAGAGACGGCCCTCGGGAAGCTGCTGCTGCGGCACCAGCATCAGGATCGGCGAGCCCTCGGGGGCCTGGCCGTAGACCGCGTCGACCTTGCCCTTGACCAGCACCCAGATCTTGGTCGCGTGCGGCACGCCCATGCCCTGGGTGGTCGCCTGGGTGTGCGCCTTGGGCAGCCCGGGGTTGAAGGTGATGGACTTCCAGACGTTGGCCGGGGTCGCGACCACCGCCACCGGAGCGGAGTAGGCGCCGCCGCCCTGGACCTGGACGGTGACCCTGCCGTTCGCCTCGGTGATGGAGCTGACCGGGGAGCTGAGGCGCACCGTGGCCTTGGAGTCGGCGAGCATCGCCTTGAGCAGCGCGCTCATACCGCCGACGGGCTTGATGCCCATCGTGGACTCGAAGCCCTCGTAGGTGCCGCCCGCGAGCTGGTACCACTGGGCCATGCTGGTCAGCCCGGCCCAGGAGCTCGAGCCGCCGGCGTAGACGGCGGAGCCGCCATTGAGCCACTTCAGGTCGACGGGGGAGAGCGACAGCTGCCGCAGCCGGTCCTCGAGCGAGAGCGGGTCCACCGCGGCCAGCAGGTCCTTGCGGAACAGCGGGTCGCCGGGGTGCTCGAAGTAGGACTCGGAGCCCTTGAACAGCTCCTTGAACAGCCCGCTCAGCTTGCTGGAGACCGTGGAGAGGTCCACGCCGACCAGGCCGTCGGCGCCCGGCATCATGGCGCGGTCACCGGGGGTCTCGTAGAAGGTCTTGATCCCGTAGCGCGTCACCTCCTTCTGGGCCAGCACCTGCTGCGGGCCGAGCCAGCCGCCGCCGAAGTCGACGGTCTGGCCGGCGAAGCTGCCGGTCCATATCCGGCCGCCGATCCGGTCGCGGGCCTCCAGGACCACGGTCTTCAGGCCCTTGGCCCCCAGCTCCCGCGCCACGGTGCCGCCGGCGTAGCCCGCGCCGATGACGATCGCGTCGAGCCGGGTCTCCTCGGTGGCCCGCGCGGTGCCGGCCAGGACCGGGCTGAGGGAGGCGGCCAGTGAGGTGGCGCCGACGGCTTTGAGCAGCGTCCGGCGGCCCAGCCGGCGGTCGGTGATCTTCACGGAGCCTGCGTCATGAGCGTTCATGGCAATCCTTCGATGCGGTGCAGTGTCGAATGGCCGTGCCGACGGCGCACGCCGACGGCACGACAGAAGATGGGGAGAGGGGTACGGGCAAGGACCGGCGGAAATCCCCGCCGGTCCTTGCCCGTACACGCCACGGGTCGCGCGGCGGTGGATCAGAGGTAGTCGGTGCCCGGCTCGAGGCCGAGGAGGACGCGGCCGTGCGCCTCCAGGGAGCTGACGGGCGTCAGCAGGCCGTGCAGGGACAGCGCGGCGATGTCACGGTAGCTCCGCTGGAACGGCGCGCTCCGCAGGATGGCCGAGGCCGAGCTGATGTTGTACAGCGTCTCGACGGCCTCCTTGGTCGCCTGGACGACATAGCCGACCTGACCACGGATGGCGGCCTTCTCCGCCGTGGTCATCTTCTCGCCGGCGTCGGTGGGCCGCTGCATGTTCTCCAGCCAGACGCTCTGGAGCGCCTCGCACGCCGCGATCTTGTTGGCGGCGTGGCCCACCTGGATCTGGGTGTGGGGGTGCTCGGCCTGGTCGGTCCAGTTGCTGTAGGCGATGGACTTGCCCGGGGTGCGCTCCAGGAACAGCTCCAGGGCGCCCTTCGCCAGACCGAGGTACACCGGGGCGCAGGTGGCCAGGATGTAGCTGGTGAGGTTGTAGTTGCGGCCCTTGAGGTCGGCGTTCCAACGGTCACGGGTCGAGGCGTCGTACACGTCGACACCGACGATCCGGTGCGCCGGGACGAAGACGTCCTTGGCCGTGGAGGTGGCGCTGCCGGTGCCGGAGGCGCCGAAGACGTCCCAGTCGTCGGCTATCTCGATCTCCGAGGTCGGCACGATCGCGAAGAGCTCCTCGTGCTCACCGTTCTCGTGCTCCACCAGAGCCGCGTGGACATTCCACTGGGCGCCGGGGACACCGGTGTTGAAGCGCCAGGTGCCGTTGAGGATGTAGCCGCCGTCCACGGGCTTGAGGGTGCCGCCCGGGGTGAAGCCGCCGGAGATGCGCACCGAACCCTCGGCGAAGATCTCCTCCTGGGCCTTGTCCGGGTAGAGGCTGGCGATCCAGGCGGTGGAGATCCACACCATGGAGACCCAGCCGGTCGAGCCGCAGCCGCGGGAGATCTCGGAGATGATCTCGGCCTGGTCGGCCACCGGGAGGTCCAGGCCGCCGAATTTCTTGGGCACGGCGACGCGGAACACGCCCGCCTTTTCCAGCAATTCGATGTTGTCGGCCAACAGCCAGCGCTGGTCCTCGGTCTTCCGGCCGTTTTCCCGGAGCGTCGGAACAATGTCCCGGACCGCTGCCAGTACTTCGGCGGTACCGATTTCTGACGCGCTCATCCTGCCTCCTGGCATTGGTAATTGATACATGGTCCGCCCTCACGGGCGTACCGGTCAGTCCAGCGGCGACTGTACCTGCGCCGTGCGGCGAAGGCGGGCGCGGACGGTAACGCGACGGTCATCGCAGGAGGGGACGATGAATGCGCGATGACCGGCCGGTGAGCCCCCGGTGGGGAATTCCGGCCGGTCCGGTCGAGGCGTATGCCGACTAGTCGTCGCGGTCAATGAGCCGAATGGCGTTCAGCGCCGCCGCAAGGGCCCGTTCGTCCCCTTCATCCGCCGCGGCCGCCACATCCAGCGCCGTGTCCGCGAATTTGATGACGTGTTCGTCGCCGTGCTCGACGGCGCGTTCGAAAACCTCCTCCGGGGCGAGCGAGGAGGCGTCCGGCGCGGTCCGGGGAGTGTCCGCCGCGTAGATGGAGGTGATCGCCGCCGTCACCGCCCAGGCCGTGGTGAACGACGGCGCCCACAGCTCCTCGGGCAGCGCCGGCAGCGTGCGCAGCACCGCGTTCGGCGCGGTCGCGGCGTGCACCAGCATCACGCCGTTGCCGTGCCCGAATTCGCCGTAGTGGAGGGTGGCGGCCCGGACCAGCGCGGTCAGCTGCTCCCGGATCTCCTCCGGGGTGCCGGGGACGCGCACCGACTCGACGGTCTCCCGCCAGCCGGGTGTGCCGGGCAGCTGGGCGTACCCGCGCAGTGGCAGGCCGCCGGGCTCGGCGACGCGCGGCAGGGCCGGCAGGGCCCGCGCGGGTGTCGAGTCCCCGGCGGGAGCGACCTCGGCCGGCAGGGGAGTGTGCCGGGCCGCCCAGTAGCCCAGGGCGTGGGCGAGTTCCGCCAGGACCGCCTCGTCCTCGCCCCCTTCGTCCAGTGCCCGCACGGCGTGGCCGACGCGGATGACCGGGTGCGCGGCGGCGCCGGCGATGCCGGGCAGCAGCCGGGGCCACCATTCGGTCAGGACCTCGCGCCAGGGGCGCTCGGCGATATGACGGATGAAATAATCGGTCCAGTCGGCCGCCCGGCCGGTGTCGCCGAGCGCCTCGCGCCATTCCGCGTCGATGATGGGGGCCAGCCGCCGGGGCACCTCCTCCAGCCGGGTCGTATATCCGTCGAGCCAGCGGTGGACGGTGTTCTCCCGGCCGTGCCGGACCAGCGCCTCGACGGCCATGGGGCCGTGATTGGCCAGAAAACCCCGGAATTCGGGTCCGGAACGGTGCAGTCGCCGCAGGGCCTCGTTCAACGTGCCGTTCGTCGATTCCATGAGCCGAGGCTAGATCGCCGCCGCGCCCGGGGTAACGGTCCTGAGCCCTACACCGGAGGTCCTACGGCGGCCCCGCGCGGGCCCGCCCCCTCACACCTGTGGGTGTATTCCCCGTCCCGGCGAATGCCCCTTTCCGGGGTGGGAATAGCCAGTATGTCCGGGACTGTTCCGTCGGGCGACCCGGCCGGCCTCCGGCATGAGATGAGGACGTGAACGAGCATGACCGTTTCCTTCCCGGAGCCGTCCCCGGCAGAGGGGGCCGCTCCCGCCCCCCGCACCGGCGGCGCGGTGCACGACTGGTCCGTGGACCCGCTGCCCGCCCTCGAATTCGACCCCCTGCTCCACCGGTTGCTGCGGGAGGAGCCCATCGCCCGCGTCCGGATGCGCTTCGGCGAGGGGGACGCCTGGCTGGTGACCCGGTACGAGGACGTCAAGACCGTCGCCTCCGACCCCACGCTGAGCCGCGCCCTGACCGTCGACCGGCCCGTCACCAGCATGACCCCGCACGTGGTGGCCCCCGCCGGCGGCATCGGCCGCACCGACGCGCCCGACCACACCCGGCTGCGCCGCCTGGTCGCCCAGACCTTCGGGCGCAAGCGGGTGGCCGCCCTGCGCCCCCGGGCCCAGGAGCTCGCGGACCGGATGACCGAGCGCATGGCCCGGCTGGGACCGCCCGCCGATCTGACGGAGTGCCTGACCGGGCCGCTGCCCGCCCAGCTGATCGGCGATCTGCTCGGCGTGCCCACCCGCGACATCGATCTGCTCCAGACCTGGCGCGCCGTCATCCTCTCCAGCGACCACACCCAGGCGGAGAGCGAGGCGGTCAAACGCGAGATCGCCGGCTACTTCCGCGCCCTGGCCGACCGCCGTCTCACCGACCCCGGCGACGACCTCTTCAGTGCCCTGGTCGCCGCCCACGCGCAGGAGGAGCTCAGCCGCGCCGAGCTGGTCTCGCTCGCCGTCATGCTCGTCCTCAACGGCATGGACGCGGTGCGCAATCAGGTCTCCAACATGGTCTACGCGCTGCTCACCCACCCCGAACAGCTGGAGCGGCTGCGCGCCGAGCCGGAGCTGCTGCCCGGCGCCGTGGAGGAGCTGCTGCGCTACATCCCCCACCGCAACGGCGTCGGCCTGCCCCGGATCGCCACCGCCGACCTGACCGTCTCGGACACCACCATCCGCGACGGCGATGTCGTCTACGTCTCCTACCTGGCCGCCAACCGGGACTCCTCGGTCTTCACCGAACCCGACCGGCTCGACCTCGGCCGGGACGAGGCCCCCAACCTGTCCTTCGGCCACGGCGCGCACTACTGCGTGGGCGCGCTGCTGACGCGGATGGAGGCCGAAGTCATGCTCTCCACCCTGCTGGACCGCTTCCCCCGGCTGCGCCTGGCCGTCGAGCCGAAGGACATGCGCTGGCGGCGGGGTTCCATCAACAGGGGCCCCGAGACCCTGCCCGTGGCCTGGTGAGCGCGGGCGGCCGGGGGCCGGTGAGCGCGCCGGTCTCAGCCGCCGTCCGCCGGGTCCGGCGCCAGCCGCTTCAGCTGCTCGGCCGTGACACCCTCCGGGACCGGCACCGGAGCCGGCGTGCGCAGCGGCGGCTGCCAGCCCGCCTCCCGGTCCCAGGTGCGTACGATCCGGGCGGGCGCCCCCGCGACCACCGCGTGGTCGGGCACCTCGCCCCGCACGACGGCGCCCGCCGCGGCGACCACGTTCCGGCCGAGCCGCGCGCCGGGCAGGACCACCACCCCGGTGCCCAGCCAGCTGCCGGAGCCGATCTCCACGGCCTCGCTGCGCGGCCACTGCTTGCCGACGGGCACATCGGGGTCGTCGTAGCTGTGGTTGGTCGTGGTGATGTACACGCCCGGGCCGAAGAAGCAGTCGTCCCCGATGGTCAGCGGCGCGTCGGCGATCACATGGCTGCCGCGCCCCAGCACCACGCCGTCGCCCAGCCGCACGATCGTCTCCCGCCCCAGGTCGAGCCCGGGCAGCATCCCGGCGGTGAGCGTCACGTCCTGGGCGATGACGCAATGCTCGCCGATCTCGATCCACGGCTCCCCGAAGATGGTGCCCTGCGGAAAGGCGAGCCGGGAGTGCCGGCCGAGCCGCCGGAAGCGGTACGGGCCCGGGCGCTCGGCGGTCACGGCCCCGGCCTCCCGCACCCAGCGGGCGCCGCGGTGGACGGCCGCGGAGGCGGCCCGGCGCCGCCAGCGCGCCAGGGTCGGGAACACGTTCTGCTTCGGCACCCGCTCACCGTACTCAGCGCGCCACCGGCCGAATCCCGCCCCGGCCTGTGATCTTCGCCCCACCCTGTCCGTCCGGTGTCCGCCGACGGGCTCGCACGACCGGGTGAAGCGGGACGAGCAGGCCGCCGGCGCCCGCGCCGTGCGGTAAGGGTGGCCGCGACGGGAACCCCGGGCCCCGCCCCCGGCCCCTTCGCTCCGCGCCCACCGGGCACTTCCGTCCCCGTGACACCGGCCGACCTCCAAGGAGACCTCCTCATGCCACGTCGTCCCACCTCCCCGCTCCGCGTCGCCCTCCTGCGCGGCGCGCTGGCCGCCGCGCTCGCCACCACGGCCCTGCTCGCCCCGGCGGACCGGGCGACGGCCGACGGGGGCGGCACCTACCTGAGGTTCACCAAGCACACCCCGGACGACTCCCGGCTGACCTACGTCCGGCACGGCCGACCGGTCGTCACCTACCGCGCCGGCTCGGGCAGGGTGCCCGACGAGTGCCTGCGCGGCCGGGGCTGGCTGCCCGACGGCACCTACACCCTGGGCCGTCACCACACCGCGTACGACGGCAACCTCATCAAGGGCTACGCCGTCGAGCTCGGCACCAAGCGCTGCCACGACGGCACCGACCGCACCGAGCTGTTCATCCACAGCCAGATGACCCGCTCCGGAGGCCAGGGCCGGGGCGGTTACCAGCGCTGGGACGGTCCCGGCGACTACACCTCCCACGGCTGCGTCAAACTGCGCCCCACCGACATCAAGGAGCTCTACCGGATCCTCGACCGCCACGGCTGGCCCGCGACCCTGCGGGTGACCGGCGGCTGAGCCCAACGCGCCCCCGTCCCCGGCCGGTTCGCCACCGGCGCCGCACCGGAGCCGCCCTGGCGCGGAACGTACCTGTCACCGGGTATATGCCTGGCCGCCCGCCGCACCCGGCTCCTACGATTGACGTAACCGGGGGAGAGGCTGGGGCCATGGCGGGCACTGCGGCACGGCTGGGGCGGGGCGTGGAGAACGCCGTCGCATGGACCATCAGGAACCTCGACGGTGTCATCGCCCTGGGCGCGGCCCTCGCCATCGGCACCCTCGACGTCCTCGACATGCCGGTCAAGGACAACATCACCTCCGGGGTGGTCCTGCTGGTCCTGGCCGCGCTGGTCCTCGGGACGCTCACCGAGCGGCGGCGGCGTACGGCCGACATCCGCGCGGCCATGAGCGGCACCCGGCACGCGCTGGAGGACCTCACCATGGTGCGCTCGCTGTCCGCCGCCGAGCTGGAGACGGCCCTGGACCGGGCCCGGCTGACCACCGACCGCTGGATCTTCAAGGGCGGCACCGGCACCTATCTGCGCGCCGTGACCCTCCCCGTCTGCGTCCGCGAGGCCCAGCGGCAGCGCCGCTCCCTCACGATGAAGATCGACATCGTCAGCCCGGCCGACGAGCAGGCCTGCGCGGCGTACGCGCGCTTCCGCCAGACCTTCGCCCACCGGCTGCACTCGGTGCCCGCGGAGGCCTGGACCGCCGACCGGACCCGCAAGGAGTCCCTCGCCACCGTGCTCGCCGCCTGCTGGTACCGGCAGCGCCTCGACACCCTGGAGATCGACGTCCATCTCTCCTCCGTCGTCCCCACGCTCCGCTTCGACCTCTCCAGCTCCTGCCTGATCATCACTCAGGACGACCCCCAGCGCGTCAACCTGCTGGTGGAGCGAGACCGTCCGCTCTACGACTACTACGTCACCGAGCTCCACCAGAGCCGGGAACAGGCCCACACCCTGGACCTCACCCGCACCGTCCCGCTCGGCGACGAGCCCACGGTCGACGAGGTCGAACGGCTCCTGGAAGGGCTCGGCCTGCACCTCCCGGCCACCTACACCGACCGTGACATCGGCGACATCATCGACAAGGCCCTGCACGCGGAGAACCCGTACCGGAGGTGAGCTCCCAGTGCGCAGCCCCGTGGACTACCGCCGCATCGAACAGGCCATGGCGAGGGGGACGAGAGACGGGTCGGCGCCCGGCGAGCTGTTCGCGGCGGCCGCGACGCTCCTGGAGGAGATCGCCTCCGGACGGCGCGCCCTGCGCGCCGTCCGCCATCCGCTGGGGTTCCTCTGCCTCCCGGTGCGGCGCGAGGGCGACCGGGGGGTGTGCGTCCACGTCTTCGACGACGCGATGGCGGAGCCGCCGCACGCCCGGCTGACCACCTCGCCCGTGCACGCGCACAGCTGGGACCTGGCCAGCTGTGTGCTGTACGGGCAGGTCGGCAATCTGCGGGTCCGGGTGCGCGACGACCCCGAACGGCCCACACACCGGCTCTTCGAGGTGCACAGCACCGCCTCCGTCGCCCACCCGGCCGGCGGGGCGGACGACGCCCTGCCGGTGGACGAGATCCGGCCGACTCCACGCCTGGTGAGCTGTACGCCCGGCCCCGAGGAGACCGGCGTCGCCGGCGGGATCTACCGGCTCCCCGCGGGGGAGTTCCACGCCACCGTCGTCCCCCCGGGCACCGCCGCGGCCACCCTGCTGCTCGGCCGCTCCCTGCCCGGGCGCAGCGACCTCACCCTCGGACCGGTGCATGGCCCCGCGCACCGGGTGGTACGACAGACATGCGACGCCGCGCAGACCGCCCGGACGGCCCGCACTGTCCTGAGGAGGATCGATGGACACCACTGCTGATGACGACGGCCGCGCCGGGTCCCCGGGCCCTGACGGGCCGGCGGGGTCCCTGGCGGCGGAGCGCCGGGTGGCCGTGGACGCCGCCCAGGAGGCGGGCGCGCTGCTGCGCTCGCGCTTCCACGACGACTACGACGTGCGGGCCAAGGACGACCGGGGCGACGTGGTCACCGAACTCGACCTGCTGGCCGAGCGCCTGGTGGTCCGGCGGCTCAGGGAGAGCTTCCCCGGCGACCGGATCCTCTCCGAGGAGGCGGGCCCCGTCCCCGCCGCGCCCGGCGCGCGGACCGGCCGCACCTGGCTGGTGGACCCCCTCGACGGCAGCAACAACGTCGTCATCGGCCTGCCCGCCTACGCCGTCGGCATCGCCCTGTGCGTCGGCGAGGCGGCGGTGCTCGGCGTCGTGCACGACCCGGTGACCGACCGCACGTGGACGGCCTCGGCGGGCCTCGGCGCGTACGGGCCGCGCGGCCGGCTGACCGGGCCCGCGGGTCGCCCGTCCGCCGCCGGGCCCCTGCTGGCCTGGACCCAGGGCCACGCGGTCGCCCGCCGGGACCCGGTGGCGCGCGCCCTCAAGGACGCCCTGGAGGCACGCTCCCGGCGGGTGCTCCAGCTGTGGGCGCCCCTGCTGGCCTGGGCGATGCTGGCCCGCGGCGACATCGACGGCTTCGTCGGCTACCGCGCCGAGGCCATCGACCTGCCCGCCGGGGCACTGCTGGCCGCCGAGGCGGGCCTGGCCATCCGGGCCCTGGACGGCGGCGCCTTCCACGGCGGCGTCGGCGGCCCCGACACCGACCGCAGCTTCGTCGCCGGACGACCGGAGGTCCTCCCCCACCTCCTGGAACTGGTCGCGGAGGTCCGGCCCACGACGGCGCCCACGCCGTAGGGGTGCGAGACGGTCACCCCGTCAGGGCCAGCGCACAGACGGACGCCAGCAGCGCACCCACGGCCAGCACCGCGCCCGTCCCCATGAACCGGCCCGGGGACACCCGCACGCCCTGCGCGTGGCAGCGTTCGAACCACAGCAGCGTCGCCAGGGAGGCCCAAGGGGTGATCACCGGGCCGACGTTGGTGCCGATCAGCAGGGCCAGCAACTGGTCGTGATTGCCCACGGGCACGGCCGACTCGCCCGCCAGATAGACCGGCAGGTTGTTGAGCGCGTTGGCCAGCCCCCCGCCCACCCCCGCCGCCCGCAGCATCCCCGGCAGACCGCCGTCCGTGCCCACCGCCCGCGCCAGCAGCTCATGCAGCCCGTTGACATTGACCGTCTCCACCACCAGGAACAACCCCGGCACCAGGACCAACAGCCGCCACGGCACCAGCGACAGTCGCAGCGCCGCGCGTCGCCGTACCGCGAAGGCCGCCACGGCGAGCGCGGCCGCCACCGCCGACGCCGTCCACAGCGGCACCGCGTCGATCAGGATCGCCAGCAGGAAGCCCGCGCAGGCCACCGCGCACACCCGGAACAGCACCCGGTCGGCGGGCCGGTGGACCTCCGGCGGAACGTACCGCTCCGCACCCCGGCGGTCACGGCGCCAGTAGAACAGCCACAGACACCCCATCGTCACCGCGACCGACGCCAGTTGGGGCGCCCACATCCGCTCCGCCAGCCCCATGGGGGAGAGCGCCACCCGGTCCGCCGCCAGCAGATTCGTCAGATTCGACACCGGCAGCAGCAGACTCGCCGTATTGGCCAGCCACACCGTCGTCATCGCCAGCGGCACCGCCGCGATCCCCACCCGGCCCGCCAGCGCCAGCATCACCGGAGTCAGCAGCACGGCCGTCGTATCGAGATTGAGCGTGATCGTAGTGACCGAGGCGAAAACCACGCACAACACGAACAGCCTCGCGTAACTGCCCCGCCCGATCCGCGCCACCCCCGAGGCGACCACGTCGAACACCTCGGCCCGGCTGGTCAGTTCGGCCAGCACGATCACCGTGCCCAGGAACGCCAGCAACGGCGCGATCCGCCGCATCGCGTCCCCGGCCGACCCCGCCGGAAGCAGCCCCGTCGCCAGGAACAGCAGACCACAGACCAGGATCCCGCCCGCGAGCCAGTCCAGGGGATGCAGCCACGAGGACAGTCGTCGTAAGACACGCACGCCCCGAGGATGGCACAGCGTTCATGGCGAACACAGTGACCCCGGGGAAGTCCGTTCCTAGGATGGACCCATGGTGGCACGCCAGGAAAGCGACGGACGACAAAGGCCGTTGGACTTCTTCATCAGCTACTCCCCGGCGGACGAGCGCTGGGCGGCCTGGATAGCCTGGACCCTGGAGGAGGCCGGCTACCGGACCGTCCTCCAGGCCTGGGACTTCGTACCGGGCACCAACTTCGTCGACTTCATGGACCGCGGCGTCAGCGAGTCCGTCGCCGTCATCGCCGTCCTCTCCCGCAACTACGAACGCTCCCGCTACGGGCGCATGGAGTGGCAGGCCGCGCTGCGCGCCGACCCCGACGCCCCCGAGCGCAGACTGATCACCGTGCGCGTGGAGGACATCCCCGTCGAGGGACTCCTCGCCACCATCACCTACGTCGACCTCGTCAGCGTCCACGACACCGCCGCCGCCCGTGAACTCCTCCTCACCCGCGTCGGCCACGCCCTCGACGGCCGGGCCCGCCCCGACCGCCACCCCGGTTTTCCCGGCCACCCCCGGAGCCCCGCCCCCGTCCCCGCCCCGAGCGTCCCGCCCGCCGGGCCCGGCCCCGGCAGCCCCGGCTGGGCCGGCCGCCGCCGCCCCGCGACCGCCCCCGGCTACCCCCAGGGCGCCACCGGCCAACGCGCCCGGGACACCGTCTCCGTGCTCCACCTCGCCGGCCCCTCCTTCGGGCGCGGCGCCGACCCCGCCGAGCTCCAGGCCGCCGTCTGGGGCGACCTCGTGGAACTCACCGACGCCGGAGCCCCCGCCCCCGACCTCCTCGTCGTCACCGGCGACCTCACCGCCTCCGGCAGCCCTCGCGAGTGCGACCAGGCCCTGACCTTCCTCACCGGCCTGCGCGCCCGCCTCGGCCTCGCGGCCGACCGGCTCGCGATCGTCCCCGGCGGACAGGACGTCAGCCAGGCCGCCTGCCGCGCCTACTTCGCCACCTGCGAGGCCGACGAGATGCGCCCCCGGCCGCCCTACTGGCCCAAGTGGCGCCACTACGCACGCCTCTTCCGCGAGCTCTACCAGGGACTCGACGCCGTCTTCGACGGCGACCAGCCCTGGACCCTCTTCCCCGTCCCGGCCCTGCGCACCGTCGTCGCCGGCCTCAACTCCTCCATGGCCCACAGCCACCGCCCCGAGGACCAGTACGGACTGCTCGGCCCCGAACAGGCCGCCTGGTTCGCCCAGGCCCTGCGCTCCTACGAACGCGAGGGCTGGCTGCGCCTCGGCGCCCTCCGCCACGCCCCGGAGACCCGCGGCACCCTCGCACCCGCCTCCGGCACCGCCCCGGACCCCGCCCCCACGGCCCCCGCGCCCGGCCGCGCCCTGGGCTACGACCCCAGCCGCGCCGGCGGCCCGGCGGCCGGCCGGCGCCCCGCCGCCGCGACCCTGCGCGACACCGACGTCCTCACCCGGCTCACCGCCCCCCGGCTGCACCTGCTGCTCCACGGCCCGGCCACCACCGCCCGCCCCACCGGCACCGGCACGGCCGCGGCCACCGCCGCCGTCCTGCCCCTGACCGGCCGCGACCTGCCCGTCCTCGGCGCCGCCGCCCCCGGCCGCTACCGCCTCCTGGAGATCACCCGCGACGGGCTCACCCGCTGGCCCGAGAGCCCCGGCGAGGCCCCCCGCCGCTACACCATCGGCTGGCGCGGCGCCCATCACGTCTTCGGACCCGAACAGCCCGTCACACCCGCCCCCGAGGACCCCGCCACCACCACCCCCGACACACCGGCCGGCGCGACCGACGAGGCCCGCGCCGTCGAAGGCCCCCAGGAGGCCCTGCTCTCCCGCGTCGCCGAGGTCTGCCGCATCCGCCACCGACACGTCCAGCTCCGCCGCCTCCCCGGCGACCCGCCCGGCCTCCTCGTCACCTGGACCGAGTCCGGCTTCGTCCGGCAGCAGCGCGTCGGCGCCCTCGTCGGCACCCCACGCGCCGAGGACGTCGACAGCTTCATCGACCACGTCCACGCCTCCGGCACCGACCCCGACGCCGAACTCGTCCACGACGGCCCGCCGCCCCCACGGGAGCTCCGCGAACACGCCCGCCGCCGCGGCGTCCTCGTCCGCAGCTTCACCGAGTTCCAGGGCCTGCTGGACCTGCGCGGCTACGTCGCCGCCCAGACCGATCGACTGAGCGCCGACCCCCAGTACCAGCCCTCCCTCTACCTCCCCCAGCGCTACCGCGAACTGGAACGCCCCGGCGGCACGGAACGCGACGGGCTCGTCGACGACGTGCTGCGCCTCCTCGACGCCGACCACGGCCGCTTCCTGCTGATCCTCGGCGACTTCGGCCACGGCAAGACCTTCGCCCTGCACGAGATCGCCCGCCGCGTCCCCGCCGAACTGCCCCACCTGGTCCCGGTGCTCATCCAGCTCAGCGGGCTCGACCGGGCCCACACCCTCGACGGGCTCGTCGCCGCCCACCTCGCCGGCCAGGGCGTCGACACCATCGACCTGCGCGCCTTCCGCTACATGCTCGGACAGGGCCGGATCGTCCTGCTCTTCGACGGCTTCGACGAACTCGTCAACCAGGTCACCTACGACCGGGCCGCCGACCACCTCCAGGTACTCCTCGACGCCGCCGTGGACAGCGCCAAGATCGTCGTCAGCAGCCGCACCCAGCACTTCCGCTCCCAGGCCCAGGTGCTCACCGCGCTCGGCGAGCGCGTCGGGCTGCTCCCACAGCGCCGGGTGCTCGCCGTCCAGGAGTTCACCCCCCAGCAGATCCGCTCCTACCTGGTGAACCGCTACGGCGACGCACAGGCCGCCGACCGCCGGCTCCGGCTGCTGGAGGGCATCCCCGACCTGCTGGCCCTGTGCCGCAACCCCCGGCTGCTCAGCTTCGTCGCCGACCTCGACCACGACCGGCTGCGCGCCGTCGCGGGCGCCGGCCGGGCGCTGAGCCCCGCCGGGCTCTACGAGGAGGTCTTCACCTCCTGGCTGCGCTTCGAGGCCCGGCGCGGCCAGGGCGGCCCCGGTGGCGCCCCCGGCCTGGACCTGACGCAGCTGTGGCAGGCCGTCACCACCCTCGCCCTGCGGCTGTGGGAGAGCGGCGAGAGCGCCCTGCGCCTGGACGAGCTCAACGACGTGGCCGAGACCCTCACCGAACTCGCCGACTCCCGGCTGTCGGTGCCCCAGGCCGCCCACTCCGTCGGATC
The DNA here is from genome assembly GCF_031845785.1 of Streptomyces hesseae. NCBI lineage: Bacteria > Bacillati > Actinomycetota > Actinomycetes > Kitasatosporales > Streptomycetaceae > Streptomyces > Streptomyces hesseae. The sequence continues at coordinate 465,674 of NZ_JAVRFI010000002.1, read as the reverse complement.
CGGCAGTCTCCTCGTCCGCACCGACGACGGACTCTTCCGGTTCATCCACGGGTCCGTGGCCGAGTGGCTGGTGGCCCGCGAGGCCGCGGTCCGGCTCGGGCGGGGCGAGACGGGCGAGGCCGACCTCCTGGCCCGCCGCCCCTTCAGCCGGCTGGCCGTGGAGTTCCTCTGCGACCTCGCCGACCACCGCACCTGCCAGCAGTGGGCCGAACGGGCCCTCGGCGGCGAGGACGGCGCGGCGGAGGGCGCGGCCGGCGAGACGGCCAGGGCCAACGCCATGAAGATCCTCAGCAGGCTGCGGATCCCCGCCCACACCGATCTGCGCGGCGCCGTCCTCGCCGGGGAGGACCTGTCCTACCGCGACTTCTCCGGCGTCGACCTCACCCGCGCCGACCTCACCGACGCGAGCCTGACCGGCGCCGACTTCTCCGGCGCGATCCTGCGCGACACCCGCCTCGCCGGCGCCCGCCTCGACGGCGCCGACCTGCGCGGCGCCGACCTCCGCGGCGCCGACCTGCGCCGGGCCCGGCTCATCGGCACCGATCTGCGCGGCGTCCGGGTCGGCGGCGGCAGCTGGCACCGCGCCGCCCTGATCAACGCGGTCACCGAACCGGCCGTCCTGGACACCCCCGAACTCCGCGCGGCCGCCGTCGCCCCCGGCCTGACCGCCGAGGCCGGGTTCCGGCCCGCGGCGGTCGGCGTGCCCTACGGCTTCGACACGCGCACCAGCCGACTGCCCGAACCCGTCTCCTTCAGCCCCGGCGGCGAACTCCTCGCCCTCGGCGGCGAGGACGGCGGCGTCCTGGTCTGCGACGCCGCCACGGGCACCGCCCTGCGCACCCTCCACGGCCACACGGGCCGCGTCTACGCCGTCAAGTTCCGCGGCGGGGTGCTCGCCACGGGCGGCTCGGACGGCACCGTACGGCTGTGGGACCCCGTCTCCGGCCGGAGCCTCCACCGGCTCGCGGTCCACGCGGGCGGCGTCTGGCCCGTCTCCCTGGACCTCACCGGGGAGCGGCTGGCCACCGGTGACGCCGACGGCACCGTCACCCTCTGGGACGTCGCCACCGGGACCGTCACACACCGCCTCCCCGGCCACAAGGCGCCCGTCTACACCGCCGTGTTCAGCCCCGACGGAACCGTCCTGGCCACCGGCGACGCCGCCGCGTGCGTACGGCTGTGGGACACCCGCACCGGCCGGCTCCTCGGCGAGCTCGACGGCCACCGGGGAGCCGTCTACCGCGCCCGCTTCAGCCCCGACGGCACCCTGCTCGCCACCGGCGACATGGGCGAGGGCGACGGAGGCACGGTCCGGGTCTGGGACGTCGCCACCCTGCGCCTACGACACACCTGCACCGGCCACCCGGGCCGCGTCTACACCCTGGACTTCCACCCCTCCGGCACCCTGCTGGCCAGCGGCGACACCGAGGGCCACGTCATGCTGTGGGACCCGCGCACGGGCGAGGCCGCAGGTGCCCCGCTGCTCGGCGGCGGGGCCGTGTACCAGGTGGTCTTCGGCCCCGAGGGCGGCATGCTGGCGGCCGGCGGCAGCGACGGCTCCGTCCGGCTCTGGCGGATCACCCAGGCCGCCCCGCCCGCGGCCGGCTGGACGGCCGCGCCCCTGCGCCGGCAGCCCGCCGACCACCAGGGATCGGTGTGGGCCTGCCGCTTCCGGCCCCACGGCGGCCCGGCGGCCCCGGAGTCGGGACCGCTGCTGGTGTCCGCCGGCAACGACGGCTCGGTACGGCTGTGGGACACCACCACCGGCCGGGGCCGCAACGTCCTGCGCGGCCACGGCCGCAAGGTCGTCAGTCTGGCCTTCAGCGCCTCGGGCGGCCAGCTCGCGGCCTGCGGCAACGACGGCGTCGTCCGGATCTGGGAGCCCGCCACCGGACGCCGGGTACGCGAGCTCGCGGGCGACAACGACCGGCTGGTCTCCGCCGTGTTCAGCCCGCGCGGCCCGCTGCTCGCCACCTCCAGCAGCGACGGCGACGTCTATGTGTGGAACGCCGAGAACGGCGAGTACCAGCGCGAGATCGACGCCGAGACCGACCACGTCTGGGCCGAGACCTTCAGCGCCGACGGCGAGTTCCTCGCCACCGCCAACGACGACGACACCGTCCGGCTGTGGTACCGCGGCACCGGCGCCCATGTGACCACTCTCGGCCAGCACCGGGGCCGGGTGCGATCCCTGTCCTTCACCGCGGACGGCACGGGGCTGGCCACCGGCTGCGACGACTCGTTCGTCCGCCTGTGGGACCTCACCGAGAGCCGTCTCGTCGCCGAACTCGCCGGCCACACCGACCGGGTGTACGCGGTCGTCCACGGCCCCGGCGACGCCTGGCTGGCCAGCGCCTCCTGGGACGGGCAGGCCATCGTCTGGCAGGACGGCGCCGTCCGGCACCGGCTGCGGGGCCACACGGGACGGCTGTGGACGGCCGCCGCCCACCCGAGCCGCTCCCTGCTGGCCACCGCCGGCGACGACCGGACCATCCTGCTGTGGGACCCCCTGACGGGAACCGAGACCGGCCGGCTGACCGGGCACACGGGCCGGATCCTCACCCTCGCCTTCAGCCCCGACGGCTCCCTGCTGGCCAGCGGCGCCGAGGACGGCACCGTACGGCTGTGGTCGCTGCCGGAGGACGGCGCCCCGGCCGCGCGGGCCACGCTCATCGCCGTCCCGGGCGGCTGGGCCGCGCTGAACCCCTCGGGGGGCTACAAGTTCGACGGCGACATCGCGGGCGAGTTCTGGCACGTCGTGGGCATGTGCCGGTTCGAGCCCGGCGAGCTCGACGACCACCTGCCCGGGGTACGGCGGCTGGCCATGGACGCCGAGCTCTGACGGCCGGTCAACGGGCGGTCCGGATGCGCAGGAAACGGGGGCGGTAGACGCTCGCCCGGTCGATCACGTCCCGGAGGACGAGGCTGTTGACGTTGTAGGAGACGACCAGTTCGTCCGTGCCGCGCTCCAGCTCCGGGTGCTCGTGCGGGTTGTACGCCAGGACGTTCGGGTTCCGGTAGCTGCCGCCCGGCCCCGCCTCCGGCGCCGTGTACACCGTGCGCGGCGCCGTGAACGGCCCGCCGGGGGAGCGCGCCCAGGCCAGCCGCAGCTCCGCGCTGAACGGCACGTCCGCCCGCTGGCTGACCAGGGCGTACCAGGCCCCATGCCGGACCACGCTGAGTTCGTCCGAGACCCGCAGCGCCGCCCCGCCGGGGCCGGTGAGCCGGGCGGCCCGGGACTCCTCGCGGGACCAGGAGCCGTCGGCGGCCCGGTACCGCCAGGGCCCGCGCAGGCCCGGACCGTCCACGCGGGCCAGGTGGAGGTGGCTCCCGCCCGAGGGGGCCGCCTCGGTGCCGTAGACATAGGTGTGGTCCCCCTCCCGGGCCAGCCACGCGCCCCAGGAGATCCCGGCCGACGACGGCAGCGGTGTGACGGACTCCGGCCGCGAGAGCTGCCCCTCGCCGAACCTCGCCACCACGGAGCCGCGCCAGGCCAGGTCCAGCGGCCCGGTGCCGGTCCGCGCGTACCGGGCGTAGACGACCGCGACGCCCCGGCCGTCGGGGATCCCGGCCCGCGCCCAGTACCACTCGCCCGCGGCCGGCGGCGACACCAGGGAGTCGGGCCGCCCGGCACGGTCCCGGCCGGTCACCGTGCGCGGGGCGCCGGAGGCGGGCCACAGCACGAAGCTGTTGTGGACGAACGGCGTCGTACCGCCCGCCCCGGCGACGGGGGAGCGGGAGCCGTCGGGCCGCACCGTGCCGAGGAACGTGTCCGAGAAGACCCACAGTTCACCGGCGGGCGTCGGCACCGAGTACGTACTGTCCCCACCGGTCCAGTGGCCCGGATCGCGCACCCGGTCGGCGTACGCCCCGAACGCCTCGTCGAGCGCCGTCAGCGGCCGCGCCGAGACGACCCCGGGCGGCCCCCCGGCGCCCGGCGCCGCCCCCGGCGGCAGGAAGGCGCAGACCGCGGCGGTGGCCACGAGCAGCAGCCGGGGCACGGCCCGCCGACGGGGGCGCACCGGCACCGGCGCCCGGTTCGGCATCCATGGAATCCGCATGGCGCACAGTCAACCGGCGGGACGCCGCCCCTGTCGCGGGAATACCGCCGGGGGCGACGCCCGGTCACGCGCCGGACCCCGGCGTCCCTTCCCGTCCCGGCGCTCGGCCGAGCGGGTGATAAATGGCAGCACGGTCAGAGTGCACAGTGACGGCCGCGCACCCGGGGCGCGACGATGCCGTGGGCCGGGACCGTACGTGTGGTCCCGGATCCCCCCGTCCCTTCGTGGAGGTGTCCGTGTACGCAACCGAGTTGGCCGTCAAGGCGCTGGAACCGACCCCCGAGGAGGAGCGCCTGGCCGAGGACTACGTCACCATCCTCGGCTCGCTCTCCGCCATGGAGCAGGCAGTGCGGGACGGCGCCTGGCACCGTCTGCGCGACGAGGCGGACGAGCTGATGAGCGCCGCCGAGGAGATGTGGGCCGGTCTCCCCGGTGCGGACGACGACGAGGCCGTCCCCGTCCAGGCCGTCCATGTGCCGTCCCAGGCCGACGGCGCGAAGATCCGTCAGCTGATCGCCGTGTACGCCCAGCACTGCGCGCTCGGCCGCGCCCTCTACCCCACGAGCCTCATCCAGGACGCCCAGCTGCGCCGGGCGGTGGAGGAGGAGCACACAGAGGCGGAGCACCCGGCCGTGGAGTGAGGACGGCCCCGCCGGCGGGCGGCGGGGCGCTCCGGCCACGGGGCCGGCGCCCCCTCACGGCGTGCCCCGGCGGGTGTCCGGCAGGGCCACGGCGATGTTGTCGGCCCGGTAGATCCGCAGGCCGTCGCGCCACACACTGCCGTCGGCGCGCACCAGCACCGTGCCGCCGGCCGCGCGGACCTCGCGGATGTGGACCTCGCCGCGCACCCGCCGGTGCCCGCGCAGGACCTGACCCCGGTAGGCCCAGCGCAGCTCCTCGCCCGGTACGGCGTCGGGGCCCGGCCCCGGCCGGCCGGCGAGCCCCGTGTACAGCGCGAAGGCCCGCACGGCCTGGAAGAGCATCTGCACCCCGACCGACCCGGGCAGCACCGGGTCGTGGGGGAAGTGCCGGCCGAAGAACCAGTCGCCGGGGTCCACCGCCTTGGCGCACAGCACATAGCCGGCGCCGTGCTCCCCGCCCCCGGGGACCAGCACCACGTCCTCCAGCAGCGCCAGCCGGCCCCGCCCGAGCCGGGCGTCGTGCCGTACGTCCAGCCGCCGCGTCCCCGCCGGGGCGACGGGCCGCCGCTCCAGCCACGGGGGTGTCTCCCGGCCGCCGTCCAGGCCTTGTTGCAGGGCGAGGACCTCGGACGTGAGATAGCCGTGCGTCGCCTCGCCCTCGAAGAAGACCTCGCCGCCGGTGCTCAGCGAGAAGCGGTACCGGTCGATCACCGCCCCCGGCAGGACGGCCGCGGACAGCAGCACGGACTCCTGGACGACCGTCGACGAGCGCGGGTCGCACGCCCGGGTGAGCCGTGCCCGGCCCTCCAGATTGCGGCAGACGAACGCCTGGTCGGGGTACGTCCACAGGAGGCCGGATAGCCCCCCGAGCAGCCCGAGGGGCTGAAGGGCCATCTCCATCAGGGCGAAGGCCGGTATGCCGCCGCCGTGTTCCCGGCAGTACCAGGGGTCCGCCGGGACGTCGTGCTCGGTGACCAGCCGGGCGCCCGCCCGGTCCGGCCCGTCGCTCTCGCGGAAGGCGACGCCCCGGTCGACCGCGCGCAGCCCCGCGCGCGGCAGACGGGGCCGGACGGGTGTGGTGATCCCCGCGCAGCGGACGTCGAGCACCGACGGGTGGCCCTCGGAGCCCTGGGCGATGTGCAGCTCGTGGAGGCGGGCCCGGGCACCGGAGGACGTCTTCCGGCAGCCGGCCCGGTCCGGGTGCGGCATCAGGCCGGCGCCGGGCCGCTCCCGTACCGTCGCGCCGAGGTCGTGCAGTCGTGCCACGACCCGACCGCCGGAGGTGATCTCGCAGTCGGCGACCGCGTACGGGCGCGGCAGCAGCCCGAGTTCGGCCACCTCCACGGTCAGCCGCCACGGCTCGCCGCCCGTTTCCGGCTCGGCCGGGCCGCCCAGCCACTCGACGCGTACGGGACGGCCGGGCAGCGGGAGCACCCGGGCCCCGGGCAGGCACAGGTGCAGCCCCTGGTGGAAGGCGTACACGCGCAGCGCCTCCAGGGCCGCCGCGACCGGGTACGGCCACTTCGGGCCGCCGTCCCCGGCGGCCGGCCGCGCCGTGGCGGTCAGCAGGCCCTGGCCGTACCGGCCCGCGCGCGGACCGACCGTGATCTCCTCCAGCAGCGGGGCCGGCCAGGGCGCGGGCAGCTCGTCCGGCTCCAGGCCGCGCTGGTCGTGGGCCGGGCCGAACACGCCCGCGACGTCCCCGGCGGCGAGCGCGTCGAGCTCCGCGCGGGCCAGCCGGTGGACGTCCGTCACCGCGTGCGGGTGGAACTCCTCCGGGAACCGTGGGACGTGACGCCGTGGCGGCTCCTCGTCGGTCGCGCGGAGCGTGAGGACGCGGCGCGCGCCGTCGAGGACCTCGCAGCTCCCGTCCGGTGCCGAGTGGGCGCGGAGCGGGGTGGGCGCGTACGGCACCGGATCGTGCCAGGTCGCGGTGAACGCGTCGGGGCACGGGCGGGGTGCCGTGGCGTCGGCCAGCCCACGGGCCCCGGCGAGGAGCACCAGCGCGGGGCCGCCCCATCGCTTCCACGGGTCGGGTGCGCTGTTCGGGTGAGGGGCCGGTACGGGCGCCCCGGGAGTCTGCGGGACGAGGCCGGTCTGCCAGGCGCTGATGGCCCGGTGGGCGACGAGCGCCGCGGCGTGGGCCTGCTGCACGGTGTGTGCGAGCGTTTGGGCCACGTCCGCGGGGGTCGTCGTGACGTCGGGTTCCGGCCGCCGGACTACCTCCGCGCGGGCCGTCGTGCCGTCCGGTGCCGGTGCCGCCGGGGGCGGTGGCACCGGGGGTGGCACCGGGCCCCCGCGGGGCGGCTCCTCGGCCGGGGTGGTGTCGGCCGCCGGGCCGGTGTCCTGGGCCGTGGGGACCGGGAGCGGCCGGTGGGGTGGCTCCAGGGGGATGCCGTCGAAGCCGAGCCCGTCCATCGTCGTCCTCACCGTCGGCCTGTCAGTCCGTCACGTCCGTCGCCGCCCCGGCGCCCGGGGCGGACCGGGGCGCGGTGAGGCGGACCCGGAGCTCCTCTTCGGTGAAGGGGACCAGCGTCAGCCCCGTCCAGCGCTGGAGCACCCGGCCGTCCGGGTCGCACGCGGTGACGTCGCACCGCAGGTCGACGGCCGACACGGACCCGAGCTCGGCCACGACGACGAACGGCCGCCCGTCGGGCAGCGGGGCGAACAACTCCACGCGCTCGACGCCGACGGGCCCCGGGGTGTGCCCGAAGCGCGCCAGCCCCAGCAGCGCCCCCGCCTGGACCAGCAGATCGGCGAGGCAGGGGCTGTACAGCAGCCCCCCGTACGCGCCGTGCGCGAGGCCCGGGTCCCGTAGCGCCGCCCCCACGACCAGCCGGTCAGGGCCTTCCTCCAGCACGGCCCCGAGCCCCCGCAGGGACGGCCCGTGGAAGAGGCCGCCCGCCGCGTAGACGGGGTGCGGCTCGTCCCGGAACGGATACGGACGCGGCGGCAGGTCGTCCCGGCGGGGTGGTTCGGGCGCCCGCCCGGACCCCCGGTAGCGGCCCTCGTAGAGCACCTGGGTCTCCCTGCCGTCGTCCAGGGCGCACACCGTGACCGCGGCGGCGCCCGGCTCCGCCGGGTCCGGCACCAGCCGGGCCAGGGCGTGCCCCGGCTGGGAGCCGTCGAGGTACAGGCCCCGCCGGACGCGGAAGTCCCGGCACTCCGTCACCGGCCCGGCCTCGCCCCGGCACCGTTCCAGGACGTGCAGGCCCCAGCCGACGGCGGCGGTCAGCGGCAGCAGCGGAGCCCCCGACCAGAGGTGGTCGCGCAGCGCCCGCTCCGTCTCCAGGCCGGCCAGGGCGCGCCGGGCGGCCAGGCCCGCCCCGGGCGGCTCGGTGACGAGCGTGAACGGCGCGCGCAGCGGCCCGATGACGACGGTCCCGTCGACGTGGGCCCGGCCCATCAGGCCGGTGAAGTGCTCGCAGCCGGTGCTCCGCGTCAGCACGGGGAAGCCCTGCTGGACGAAGAACTCGCGCAGACGCGCGGCCATGCCGCCCTCCCACGGCCCCCAGACGACAGGGGTCACCCGGCAGCGGGGGCGCGCCGCCGCGAAGGCCAGGCCGTAGCGGGTGAGCGCCTCGTTGGCCAGGGCGTAGTCCGTCTGCCGCACATTGCCCCAGTAGCCCGACACGGAGGCGAAGAGGACCAGCCGCCGCAGCCGGTCCGGGTCGAGGCAGGAGAGCACGTTGTGCAGTCCGGCGAGTTTGGTGTCGACGACCCGGGCGACGGACTCGGCAGCCAGCTCCCCGAGCGTCGAGTCCCCGAGCACCCCGGCCCCGTGCACCACTCCCGTGACGCGGCCGGCGTACGGGGCCAGGGCCGTGGCCAGCGCGGTGGCGTCGCGGACGTCCGCCGCGACGTAGTGGGCCTCGGCGCCCAGGGAGCGCAACTCCTCGACCAGGGACCGGATCCGGCGCTGCCGCGGCGGCTCGTCGGCCTGGTCGGCGGCGAGCCCGGTGCGGCCCAGCAGGACGAAGCCGCAGGGCCGTTCGGCGGCCAGGGCGGCCACGCACCAGGCGGTGATGCCCGAGGCCCCGCCGGTGACCAGCAGCAGGTCGTCGGCGGAGAGGTCCGCCGGAGCCGGTCGCGCGGGCACGACCGGCTCCGGGGCGGCGGCCAGCACAGGGGTGCGGCGCAGGGTGCCGTCCCAGCCGACCTCGCGGACGTCGGTGGCGCAGTCGGAGACCTCAGCCAGGAACGCCGCGCCGATCGCGTCGGCGGACAGCTCCGGGGCGACGTCCAGCGCGCGGCAGAAGAGCGGGGAGGCCTCCAGCGCCACGGACTTGACGAGGCCGCCGAGGCCCCCGGCCAGCGCCGCCACCGGGTCGCCGCCCGCGCCCGCGTACCCGAGACGGCCGTCCAGCCCGGTGAGCGCGACGAAAGCGGCCCGGGTGCCGCGCGCGGCGGACTCCTTCAGGGGAGGGCACAGGTGCTTGGCGACGAGGACGGCGTGCCGCAGCCGGGCGATGACCTCGTCGGCCCCCGTGCCGGCCGGGCGGCTCATCGCGATCGCGCACAGGTCGACGCGTTCCGCAGCCGTCAGCAGCGAGTCCACACCGCGCACGAGCGCCTCCTCGGACAGGTCCGCCAGGACCTGGACGTCCTCCGCCGACGTACCGGCCCCGGTCCTGACGCCAGGTAGCAGCAGCCGGAGGACGCGCCAGCCCGCCGGCCGGAGCGCCCCGGCCGCCGCCGCGCAGAGCGCGCCGCCGTCGTCCAGGAGGACGGCGCACGGCCGGTCCGGGTAGGCGTCCGTCCGTACGTCCACGGCGGGCAAGGGACGGAGGACGGGGAAGGCGCGCCCGAGCGGGACGTCCTCGGCGTGGCGGAGCGCTCGGTCCGGGGCGGCGAGGATACGTTCCAGCATCTCGCTGAGCTCGGCCACGGTCCGGGCCTCGCTGAACCGGAAGAGTTCCTCCCTGGTGATCGCCGGGTAGCGGCGCCAGACCTCCGCCGCGATCTCCACCTGCTTGAGCGAGTCGATGCCCAGGTCCTCCTGGACGGAGAGGTGCGGCTCGATCATGTCGACGTCGTAGCCGGTCTTCTCGGCGACCACCTGGCGGAAGACCCGGTCCAGTTCCTCCCGGTCGACGGCCGGCGGTCGACCGGTCGCCGGGCGGTCGGGCTCGCCGTCCCGGTGGGCGGCGACGAGTTCGGCGAGGGCGGAGCGGTCCGGTGCCGGTGCCGGAGCCGGTGCGTCCGGGGCGGTGACGGGCGGTGTGACGGGCGCGGTGACCTGGGGGAGGTCCGGGGTGTCGGGGCCGAGCAGCCGGGCGACGACCTCGCTCGCGTGCGTATGCGCCTGCCCCACTGCCACGTTGTGGTCCGCGATGGCCCGGACGGCCGCGGCGAGGGAGCCGTCGACCCCGCCGTTCGCCGCGCCCGCGCGCAGCAGCCGGCTCAGCTCCTCGGAGGTGGCCAGCTGGCCGTCCAGGAACCGGGTGTGGGCGGCCAGGTGCTCGGCGGCGGCACGCGTCAGGGCCGCCGCGTCCGCCGGGGGAACCGCCGCGCCGGAGGTGATCCCGGGCATGGCCCCCCAGGACGCCTTTGGCTCCCCCGCCCGCCGATCCGCCGCCCGCTGCGATGCCACGGCGGCGAAGTTCGGGCCCTCCAGCCGCCGGGCGACCTTGGAGGGCGCCGGCCGCCCGGGCGTGGTCGGCGCGTCGTAGCGGTTGAGCCCGACAAGCGGGAGGCCGAGCACGGCGAGCCGGAGCGCCGCCTCCTTGAGGGCGGCCGCGCCGTCGGCGTCCGGCCCGGTGTCGCAGGCGACCGTCTCCACCCGCCGCCCGGCGAGCGTGCGCTCCACGAGCGCGGTCAGCACACGCCGGGGGCCGAACTCGACGAACACCCCGACACCGTCCTCGTGCATCTCCCGTACCCGGGCCGCGAAGTCCACCGGATTCCGTAGCTGCTCGGCCAGCGTCCGGCGGTCGGCGTCCGGGCCGTGCCCGTACGCGGCGCCCGCCGTGTTCGCGTACACCCGTAGGCGCGGCGCGGCGAAGTCCGTGGCGGCGCACGCGGCGGCGAAGGCGTCGTGGGCCCGTGCGACGAGCGGGGTGTGGAAGGCGGCGGCGACCGGCAGCCGCCGTACGGGCACCGAGAGCTCGGCGCAGTGCGTCATGAAACGTTCCAGCAGGGGCGTGGGGCCGCCGAGGACCTGTTCGTCCGGGGCGTTGCGGCAGGACACCGCCAGCCCCGGGTGCGCGGCGAGGAGTTCCCGCACCCTTTCCTCCGGGGCGCGCACCGCCACCAGCGACCCCGGGTCCGTTCCCTCGGTCACCTCCTCCATCGCCAGTCCCCGGGCCCGAGCGAGGGCCGGGAGGGCGGCGTCGTCCAGGACGCCGGCCGCCCACAGCGCCGTCAGCTCGCCGAAGCTGTGGCCGAGGACCGCGTGCGGGGCGAGGCCCAGCTCCGTCAGGAAGCGGTACTGGCCCATCGCCAGCGCGCCGACGGCGGGCTGGGCGTAGGCGGTGCGGCGCAGCCGCTCCTCGGCCCGCCGGGCGTCACCGGCCGGGCACGGCGGCGGGAACACCGTGCGCGCCAGGGTGTCCGAGGGCGGGAAGAGCGCGCCCGCCGCGTCGAAGGCCGCGCGCACCGGGGGCACGGCGAGCAGCGCGCCCAGCCCCATCCCCACGTACTGGCTGCCCTGCCCGGCGAACAACGCGCCCACGCGGGTGCCCTCGGGGAGCGCCGTCCGCCGGTAGTGGACGCCACGCTTGTGCCGCCACGCGTCGCGGCCGGGGCTGTTCCGCAGCTGTTCGACGGCGGTGGCCAGGAGCGCGGCCCGGTGCGCGGCGTCCGCGGCGACGAACCCGAGGCGGGCGTGCCCGGGCGGGACGGGCCCCTCGTCGGGGTCCTCGCCGCGCTCCAGCCGGGCGAGGAGCTCGGCGGGGCCGGGCGCGTGCCACAGCAGGGCCCGGGGGACGCGGTGCCCGGCCGGGGGCTCCGCGCCGGACGAGGGCCGGTGCTCCTCCAGTACGGCGTGGTAGTTGACCCCGCCGAACCCGAAGGCGGACACCCCCGCCCGGCGGACCGGCCGCCCCGGGTCGTGGATCCAGGGGCGCGCGGCGGTGTTGAGGTACAGGACGCTGTCGGCGCGGGCCGCCTCCGGGCCGGGCCGCTCCACGTGGAGGGTGGGCGGCAGCACCTTGTGGTGGAGGGCCAGGGCCGCCTTGATGAGCCCGGCGGCCCCGGCCGCCGCCTTGGTGTGCCCGATCTGCGACTTGACGCTGCCGACGGCGACGAACCGGTCGCCGCCCGCTTCCTCACCGGCCGTTCCCTCGTCCGCCGGGCCGGGGGCCATGAGCCGGTTGAGGGCGGCCAGTTCCACCTCGTCCCCGGCCGGGGTGCCCGTGCCGTGCGCCTCGATCAGCCCCACCGAGCGGGGCGGGCAGTCCGCGTCGCGGTAGGCGCGGCGCAGCGCCGCGAGCTGTCCGTCGCCGCAGGGCGCGTAGATGCTGGTGCCCCGGCCGTCGCTGGAGCCGCCCAGCCCTCGCAGGACGGCGTAGATCCGCTGGCCGTCCCGTTCGGCGTCGGCGAGGCGCCGCAGCGCCAGCATGCCGACGCCCTCGCCGATCAGGGTGCCGTCCGCCCCGGCGTCGAAGGGACGCACCCGGCCGCTCGGGGAGAGCGCGGGTGTTTTGCTGAAGCACATGAACGAGACGATGGAGTTGTCGGCGTCGCAGCCCCCGGTGATCATCAGGTCGGCCCGGTGGGAGACCAGCTCGTCGACGGCGGCCCGCAGCGCCGCCAGCGAGCTGGCGCAGGCCGCGTCCACGGTGTGATTGGCCGCCCCCAGGTCGAAGCGGTTGGCGATCCGGCCGGCCACGACGTTCCCCAGCACCCCCGGGAAGGAGTCCTCGGTCCACGTGGGCAGGCGCTCCAGATACGCCCGGACGATCCGCCGGGCCTCCTCCTCCGGCGCCCCGTGCGCCGCGACGGCCCGGGCGAGGGCGGGGCCCAGCAGCCGTGCGGCCAGCGGTATCAGGGTGGAGTTGGTGCCGCACACGCCGAGTACCACACCGGTGCGGGCGGGGTCGTACCAGGCGGCGCCCGGGCAGCCGGCGTCGCTCAGCACGTCCTCGGCCACCATCATGCCGAGCAGCTGGACCAGGCCGGTGGAGTCCACGGCCCGCGGGGTCATCCCGAACGCGCGCGGGTCGAACAGCGGGGGCGTCAGGAACGCGCCGCGGCGGGCGTAGGTGCGGTCCGGGGCGAAGGGGTCCGGGTCGTAGTGGTCGTCGAGGCTCCACCAGGCGGGCGGCACCTCGGCCGTACAGTCCCGGCCCGAGACGACGTTGTCCCAGAACTCCCGGACATCGTTTGCCTCTGGGAACATTCCGGCGATGCCCACGATCGCGACGGGGGCGGCGGCGAGCGGACGCATGAGTCGAGTGTTCAGCGCCCGGCGGCCCGCCCCAATAGGGCGGTCGGTAACATTCACGACTTCCGCGCATAAACACATAAAGGGGCATGTTGCGGAAGTATTGTTGGCGCGCTCCGGCCCCTGTTATCGCGCACCGTCAACACATCCCGGCCAACTTCGCACACCTGTCCCCATGTGTCATCGGGCCACGCACCAGCACCGTACGTCACATCGCCGGGCTAAACCTTGGCTGATCCTCATCCGGGGGTGCTGTCAGGCCGGGGTCGCGTGTCTACTGTCCTCGGCCATGCGCTCACAGAGATTCAGACGCCTCGGTCTGTCCGCCACTCTCGCCCTCGCCGCCGGCCTGACCTGCATGGCCCAGCCGGCCTCCGCGGCCCCCGCCGCGCCCATGACGGTCACCGTCGACAAGGCGACCGCCAAGCCCGGGGACACGGTCACCGTGACCCTCACCTTCACCAACGACCAGACCACGAACGCCCAGTTCGTGTACCAGTCGATCCAGCCCACCTGGAACACCACGCAGGACCCCGCCCTGAAGTACGCGTTCAAGACCTGCGCCGGCGACACCGTGCAGTGCGACGTGGCCAACCAGAGCGGCACCCTGCGCTACCACGTGCCGATCCTCCCGGGAGCCACCCGCACCGCCAAGCTGACCTACCAGATCGCTGCCGACTCGGCCTGCGGCCCCAGCCGGAAGATCGAGTTCTACTCGTACCTCTACTTCGAGTACCAGGGCGGCCAGGCGAAGAAGGACGGCGTCTACCAGACGAGCACCGACGTCGCCTGCGCCACGCCCGCCCCGGCGGCAGCGCACAAGTAGGCCGGTGGCACCCGGCCTCCGGGCCGGGGGCGACAAACGGTGGGAGCGGTTCCGGCGGCGGCCGGACCGCTCCCGGCAAACCCCTTCTGAGCTGGGGCGATTGTCAGTGCCCGGCAGTAGAATCGGGGGTGTGGAGAAAGGGTCCACGACCCCTAGAGGAGGACGCCCATGGCCGCTGTCGCAACACCGCATCCGCATCCGAATCTGCCGAGCCTTCCCACCCTGCCCAAGAAGCGCCTGCCCGCCGGGCAGCCGCGCGACTGGTACGAGACGTACAACCGCCAGCTGAAGGCGATGCGCCTGGCCATCGCCCTGCTGCACTCCGGCGTCTACACCCCCGACCGGGCGACGGACGGCAGGATACGGACGGCGGCGGCCCAGATCGGGGTGCACGAGCCCTCCGCGACCACCTGCCGGCTGGTGCGCGCCCTCGTCGCCCGAGGCACCCCGTCCTGAGCCCGGAGCCCCGCCCGATTCCGGCCGGTGGGCCCGGGAGTTCCCGGGCCCACCGGCCGGCCCGGGCCCGAACACCGGGGCGGAACGGACGGATTCCCTCTACCGTTGACCCGAGACGGCACGTTTCGCAGGTGAATCGCAGGAGGGCATGTGACCAGCGCGGTCGAGCACAGCACTGTCGAAGTCAACGGCGTCAGGCTGCACATCGCAGAACAGGGGCGGGGGCCTCTGGTCCTGCTGCTGCACGGCTTCCCGGAGAGCTGGTACTCCTGGCGCCACCAGTTCGGGCCGCTGGCCGAGGCCGGCTATCGCGTGGTCGCGCCCGACCAGCGCGGCTACGGCCGCAGCGAACAGCCCGAGGCCATCGACGCCTACAGCATCTTCCATCTCACCGGTGACGTCATCGGCCTGATCCACGCGCTCGGCGAGGAGAGCGCGGTGGTCGTCGGGCACGACTGGGGTGCCCCCGTCGCCTGGCACACCGCCCTGTTCCGCCCCGACGTCGTACGCGGCGTCGTGGGCCTGAGCGTCCCGCCGGTCCCGCGCGGCCCCGTGCCGCCGCTGACCGCCCTCGGCTCGGTGCTCGGCGACGGCTTTTACCAGATCTACTTCCAGGAGCCCGGCCGCGCCGACGCCGAACTCGCGGCGGACCCCACGGCGGTCTTCCGCCGGCTGCTCGTCGGCGCCTCCGGCGACAGCCCCGTCACCGACCCGCCCCGCCCGTGGGTCGTCCCCAAGGGCGAGACCCTGCTGGACACGATGCCCGAGCCCGACGGGCTCCCCGGCTGGCTCACCGAGGACGACATCGCCACCTTCGCCCGGGAGTACGCCAACCACGGCGACCACGCCTTCACCGGCGGCCTCAACTGGTACCGCAACATCGACCGCAACTGGGAGCTCACCGCCCCCTTCCAGAACCGGGCCGTCGACGTGCCCGCGCTGTACGTGACGGGCGACCGCGACGTGGTGCGGTCCTTCCCCGGCATGGACCAGGTCCTCGCCAACCTGGGGCACCTGGTGCCGAAGCTGCACCGCAGCGTGACCCTGCCGGGCTGCGGCCACTGGACGCAGCAGGAGCGCCCCGACGAGGTCAACGCCGCTCTCCTGGACTTCCTCGGTACGCTGCCCGCCGCGAAGTGACCGCCGCCGGCACCCGTCCCGTGATGGCCTTCCACCACGGGACGGGTGCCGGCCGGACGACACCGGTCAGCCGCCGTGACCACCGTGGCCGTCATGGCCACCGCCGCCGTCATGACCGCCGTCGTGGCCCCCGTTGTGGCCCCCGCCCATGCCGTGGTGGAAGACCATCACCTCGCGCGGCATGACGACGTACGGCCGCATCATCCCCATGTCCTCGTGCTCCAGCAGATGGCAGTGGTACATGAACCGGCCCTTCGCGCCCTCGAACCGGCCGATGACCTTCACCAGCTGACCCGGCGGCACCTGGATCACGTCCTTCCAGCCCGCGTCGCTGTCCGACACCGGCGCCGCCCCGCCGTACTCCAGCGGGGTGCGCGTACCGCCCAGCGCCTGGTCGAAGCCGCTCCCCGCGCCCGTCGGATACAGCTCCCGGCCCAGCACCTGGAAGTCGATCAGATGGATGTGCATCGGGTGCATCGGGCCGCCCAGGTTGACGAAGCTCCACTGCTCCCACGCGCCGTGCTCGACCATGAAGCCCAGCGCGTCGTCGAAGGCCGTGGCGCCCCGCCGGTAGGTGCGCACCGTGCCGTCCGGGCCCTTGAGCTGGATCACCCCCTCGCCCGGCACGGTCACCGCCCCGGGCTCCACCGGATGCATCTCCCACAGCCCCGGGTGGCCGCTGCCGGCCGTGCCGGGCGGAGTGAGGACGAGCAGCCGGTGGCCGTGCTCCGGCACGGTCTCATGAGTGAGACGCCGGAACGAGGCGGAGACGACCTCCGGCAGCGTGAACGGGTCCCGTACCTCCTCCTCGTCCACGCGGAACTGCATGATCTGCGGATAACGCACCCCCGCGGCCGCGTTGACCAGCCTGACCCGGCGGCCGCGCAGCGCGCCGAAGTCGATCAGTACGTCGAGGCGCTCGGCGGGCGCGACGGGCAGCGGCTCGTCCAGCGCCACGGGCCGGGGCAGCAGCCCGCCGTCCGTGCCGATCTGCCACATCGCGCCGCGCACCGGCTCGCCGGTCTCGTCGTCGACCAGCCGGAGCAGATACGTCCGGGCGTTGGCGGCGTTGAGGACCCGGAACCGGTACCACCGGGCCGCGACGTCCAGATGCGGCCAGATGACGCCGTTGACCAGCGTGTACGGGCCGGTGAACGCCCGGGTGAGATTCCTGCCCCCGGCGTCCTGGCCCACGACGACGGTCTTGTGCAGCAGCCCGCCCGTCAGCCGGCCCTCGTCGTCCTGGTCGAGGTTGCGGTCCTGGACGATCAGCGGGATCTCGTACGCGCCGCGCGGCAGCCGCAGGGCGTCCTCCTCGTCGTCCCGCACCAGATACATCCCGGCCAGGCCCGCGAAGACGTTCCAGCGGGTGATGTCCATCGCGTGGTCGTGGTACCACCAGGCCACGGCCCGGTGGTCGTTGGGGTATTCGGAGAGCTGGCTGTCGCCGGGCGAGACGGCGTTCTCCGTCCAGCCGTCGTTGCCGCCCCCGGAGTTCGCGCCGTGCACATGCGTGACCGTCCACGCGGGCAACGCGGCCACCTCGGCCAGCGGCAGCGCTCCGCCGCGCCCCGGCTCGTCCGCCGGGTCGGGCCCGCCCTGTACGGGGACGGCCTCGACGGCCGTCACCGGGTGCGCGCCCGTCAGCCGGTTGCTCCAGGTGACGCGGAGCCGGCGGCCCCGCCGGACCTCGATGGTCGGCCCCGGGAAGTGGCCCCCGTACGTCCACACCAGGGTGGGCGGCAGCTGCGAGTGCAGGTGCACCCAGGTGGCGGTCTGGTCGATCTCGATGCCCCTCAGCGCCTCGGCCCGGCCGGGCCGCAGCACCGGCGGGACGCGCAACGCGTCCAGGAAGGGCGTGATTTCCGCTGCGGCTTCCTGCTTTCCGGCAGGGTCGATCACTGTCTCGGTCATGCGGTACCCCCGTACACGCTTCCCCCGTGCCACCGGCCGGAGCCCGGCGGCAGCTGTCACCACTCAAGACGCTTTGGCGCACAACAGGGTTGCGTGTAAACGGGAGTTCGAGCCGGAAGTTCGCGTCAGAGCCAGCCGAGCCGGGAGCGGGCGGGCGGCCGGGCGCCGCGCAGCAGCTTGCCCTCCGTGCTCAGGTACCCGCGCGCGTAGTCGAAGCGGGAGGTGTCGGAGAAGGTGAGGTAGAGCCATTTGAAGTTCTCGGCGAAGACGTACGCCGGGCAGTGGTCGCCCTTGGCCATGGGCCGGCGGGTGACGTCGGAGACGACGGTGTAGCCGCCGGGGACGCGGTGGTGGGCCCTGAGGTTCTGGAAGTAGCGCCACGCCGTGGTGCGGTAGAAGGGGTCCCCGGTCTGCCAGTACAGCTCGAAGGCGCAGTTGGCGTACTCGGGGCGCAGCTCGTTGCGGGGGTCGGTGGCCTTGAGCCCCGGATAGTCGATCTCCTCGGGGATGACGGCGTACTTGTCGAGGACGGCGGTCCAGGAGCGGTAGTAGTCCGCTGCCAGGGCGTTGTCGCCGCCCACCGGGAGGACCGCGACGGCCAGCGAGGACTGGCGCCGCCCCAGCGGGGCGCCGGTGCGGAAGTCCACCTGCCGGAACCACAGCAGCCCGTCCGACCGCTCCGACTGGTGCTTTTTGATCGCCGCCGTGAGCGTCCGGAACCACTCCCGGCAGTCCTCGTCCCGGAACATCGTCCAGGCGCCCCATAGATACTCGTAGAAGGAGTCCACCGGGGGATTGACGGCGATCGCCGCCCGGTCGGCCCACTCGCCCGTCTCCACGTTCATGGTGGTGGCGAGCAGGTCGAGCGAGGACCGCCGCCGTACCACCGCGCCCAGCGCCCCCTTGGCGGCCCGCAGATAACGCGGGTCACCGGTGAGTTCGGACAGCAGACCGAATTCGAGGATGTGGGTGCCGATCTCGGCCAGCGGCGTCGTACGGCCCGAGACCGCGCCCGTACGGAGGTTGACGAAGCGGTAGGGCATGCCGGTGGGGGAGCGGGTGAAGGCGGGCAGCAGCCGGTCCGCCAGATCGGCGCACAGCTCCAGCAGCGCCCTCCGGCCGGTGACCAGATACCCCGCGAGCAGCCCGCCGACCAGCCGGATGGTCGTCTCGAAGACCTGGAAGGGGGCGTCGATGTCGAGGTCCAGCCGGTCGTCGATCCAGTCGAGGCACAGGCCGACCTCGTCGTCGAGCCCCATCAGGAAGTGGGTGTCGAGCGCCTCGACGATCGACAGCCCGACCGGGTGCCCGGCGGCGAAGAACTCCCGGTGCCCGCCGGAGACCGGCAGCACCTCGTCGTGCCCCCACGCGAACCGCTTGTAGCCGTCCCAGGCGTGGAGGAACTCGGCCCGGATCTCCCGCGCCTTCCCCGCGTCGGCTCCGGCCTCCCGCTCCCGCGCCGCAGCCCTCGGCCCTCCCCCCACGGCGACGCCGCCGGCGGCCGCCAGCGCGTACAGCAGCCTGCGGCGGGTCGTGCTCACGGCGAGCGATGTGCTGATCATGACACGCGGCCCTCCTGACGCCCCGGTTCCGGTCCGGCGCCGTGATCGCAGTATGCGGCCGCCGGGCCGCTCCGGGCGGCAGGCGGGCGTGACGCGCCGCCGAGGGGCGGGTTCACACCTCTCCGACGGGCGTCGGCGCCGGGCGGCCGGACGGGCCCGCCGTGTCGGGGCCTGAGCGGTCGCGGGCGCGGTGGCGGGTGGCGGGCCACCAGTTGGCACGGCCGGCCAGCGACATGATCGCGGGGACGAGCAGGGCGCGGACGAGCGTGCAGTCGAGGAGCACGGCGACGGCCAGCCCGAAGCCGATCAGCTGGAGCATGACGAGGCCGCAGGCGGCGAGGGAGCCCATGACGACGGCGAAGACCAGCGCGGCCGAGGTGAACAGCCGCGCGGTGCGCTGGAGCCCGACGGCGACCGCGAGGTCGGTGGGGCTGCCCCGGCGGTGCTCCTCGAGGATGCGGGAGAGGAGGAAGACCTCGTAGTCCATGGAGAGGCCGAACGCGGTGCAGAACATCACCACGGGGATGACCACATCGGTGGTGCTGGGACCGTCGAACGGCCCCAGCAGCGCGTCGAGCCGGCCCTGCTGGAAGACGGCGACAATGATCCCGAACGTCGCCGCCAGGCTCAGCGCGTTGAGCAGCACGGCCTTGACGGGCACGAGCAGGCTGCGCGTGTAGGCGAACAGCAGCACCAGGGTGGCGGCCACGGTGATCAGGACGGCCGCGGGCAGCCGGTCGCCGAGCGCGTCCTCGGTGTCGGTCAGCCGGGCGCCCGGCCCGCCCACCAGGGCCGCCGTGGGCGCGGGCTCCCGGCGCAGCCGCTCCGTGAGCAGCCGGCCGTCGGGGGAGAGGACGGAGGAGGCGCCGGGCGTCACGCTCAGCCAGGTGCCTGCGGGCCCGGTGAACCCCGCCGCCCAGGGCCCGGGCTCCGCCGAGCGGCGGCCGTGGGCGTAGACGCCCGTGGCCGTCCGCACCTGCCGTACGCCGGGGAGGCGGGAGAGCCGTGCGGCGTAGGCGTCCACGGCGGC
The DNA here is from genome assembly GCF_031845785.1 of Streptomyces hesseae. Lineage (NCBI taxonomy): Bacteria > Bacillati > Actinomycetota > Actinomycetes > Kitasatosporales > Streptomycetaceae > Streptomyces > Streptomyces hesseae. The sequence goes on along the minus strand of NZ_JAVRFI010000002.1, from coordinate 445,658 downwards.
GGTGGAGGCGTCGGGCGCCCCGGACGAGCCGCCGGTGCCCGCCGCGCCCGCCGGCGCGTCCGGGGCGGTGTCCTCGGGGGCCGCCGGGCCCTCCGGTGCCGTCGCGCCTTCCGCTCCGGCCGCCACGGCCGGGGCGGCGGCCGGCGGGGGCGTCACGCGGACGTCCGGGAGGACGACGCTCGCCGCGTTGCCGCTCTCGCCGTCGAAGTCCGCGCGCAGCCGCTGCGAGGCCCGGGCGACCGGTGAGGACGCCGGGAGAATGCGGTCGTCGTACATGCCGAACCGCACGTCCGCCCCGGGCGCCGCCAGCAGCCCGAGCAGCAGCAGCGTGCCGAGGGCGACCGCCGCGGGCCGCCGGGTCACCCACATGGCCAGCCGGTACCAGCGGCCCTCGGCGAAGGCCCGGCGGCCGCCCCGGCGCCAGCGGGCGAAGACGTCGTAGCGGTTGACCCGGGGGCCGAGCAGCACCAGCAGCGCGGGCAGCACCAGCAGCGCCCCGGCCGCCGAGCACACCGCGACGGCCGCGCCTCCCAGGGCCAGCGAGCGCGTCAGCGGCAGGGGGAAGACCAGCAGGGCGCCCAGCGCCGCCGCCACGGTGGTCGCCGAGAAGGCGACGGCCCGGCCCGCGGTCGCGAGGACCCGCTCGGCGGCCCGTACGGGCGTCGCCCCCGCCGCGAGCTCCTCGCGGTAGCGGCTGACCATCAGCAGGCAGTAGTCGACGGCCAGCCCGAAGCCGAGGGCGGTGGCGATGTTCAGGACGAAGACCGAGACCGTCATCACCTCGCTCAGCAGTCGCAGCAGCGCGGTGGTGGTGACGACGGCGAAGGCCCCGACGACGACCGGCAGGAGCGCGGCCACCAGGCTCCCGAAGATCCACAGCATGATCAGCAGCACCAGCGGGGCGATGATCATCTCGGCGACCGTGGCGCCCTCGGTGCTCAGCCGCTCCATCTCGGCGAACAGCGCCGCCTCACCGGCGACCGTGATCTCCAGCGGCCCCGCCCGCCCGGACTCACGGGCCGTGACGGCCTTGGCGGCCGACCGCACGGCGCGCTCGTCCCCGTGGAACCGCACCCCGACGACGGCGGCGCGCCCGTCCCGGCTGCGCAGCTCGGGCCGGGCCCGCGGCCAGTAGCCGCGCACCCAGGCGGTGTGGGGGTCGGCGGTGAGCCGCTCGGTCAGCGCCCGGCCCGCCCGGGCGGCCGCGGGATCGTCGACCGGCCCCGGTGCCGTGACGACCAGGACGAGATGGGGCTGCCCGGCCCCGAAGCGCTCCGCGAGAAAGGCGTCGGCCCGGGTGGACTGCGCCCGGGCCGGTGTCCAGCCGCCCGGGGCCAGGCGCTCCCCGACCCCGTGGCCCCCCACCGCCGCGACCAGGGCGACCAGCCCCAGCAGGAGGAGCGTGCCCAGGGCACGGCGCGGGGTGCCGTAGGCACATCGCACGAGGAACGACTTACGGGGCCGGTGGAGGAGCATCACGGGGGCGTCCTTCGCGGGTCGGCAAGCGCGCGTTCGTAGCCTAATGACAAAGAGTCAATATGCGAATATATGGCATTTTTGGGCGCGGCGGGGAGGTGCACCCGGGGCGCGCCGGGCCCACTAGTAGGAGGAGTGGGGCCCCGCCCCGGGTGGCACTGGGGCGAATGAGTGAGTGCTCGGAACCTCTCCGAAATGCCGGAGTTACTCAGATCGCCTCCCGCTCGGGAGGAACACTCGACCGAAAGGCAGGGACGTGCTCCACAAGGTACTCGCGACGGTCGCCCTCACGGCCACGGCGGTCGGGATCGCCGCCGCCCCGGCCGCGGCGCTCGATCGTGACGTCAGGACCACGCTGAACGGCAACGGGTCGGAGACCGAGCACGGGGCCACGGTGACCGGCGGCCACGAGAGCCCGCAGATGACCGCCGTCCAGGGCAGCCTCGACAAGCTGTGCATCGGCGTGGGCAAGCTCGGCCTTCAGTCGCTCCTGCTCCTGATCAACGTGGGTATCGAGGACGTGCCGGTCCTCACCTCGCAGCAACAGCAGCAGTGCACGGACAACTCCACCATTCAGGACGGCGACGACCCGCTCTCGCACCTCGTGAACGACATCCCCGTGATCAGCGGCAATGGATCCGGGAACGAAGAGGAACACTGAGTGATATGTGACCCTGGTCACCAGGGTGTGGAAGGACACAAGGGGCCCCGGCATCGCCGGGGCCCCTTTTCGGTGCCCCGGAGGGGACCCCCGGGGTGCCGCCGGCCGCTAAACCCGCCGTGGGGGACGGGGAATGGGCGACCCGCCCGGGTGGCGCGCGGGATGGATGGAATAGGCAGCGATATCCACTCGCCGTCCATGGTCCGTAGCGGAAAGTCAAAACAGGGCCCGGCTGGGCCCCGCCTAGTCCGGGCTTTCGAAAATGTCAACTTTCCGTTAACCCTTGACGGAATCCTTGCGCGCCTCTCACCATTCAGCGCATGACCTCGTGAAACACCCCCGAGGACCGGCGTCGCCAGCCGGTTACCGGAAGAAACACCGGGCCATCGCCGGGAAGCCCCGGCGATGCAGGGGAGAGGGCCGTGCGCGGCCTTTCCCCGGGCATGGAGGTCACCCCCACATCAGCGTGCGGCCCGGTCCTGCCTCCCCCACGGAACGAAGGCGAAGAAATACATGAGTGACCGCACCCTCACTGCGGCCGACACCCCGGCTCCCGCCGCGACGTCCACGCACGTCGACGCGGGCGACGCGGGCTACAGCAAGGACCTCAAGTCCCGCCACGTCAACATGATCGCGATCGGTGGAGCGATCGGTACCGGCCTCTTCCTCGGCGCCGGTGGCCGCCTCCACAGCGCGGGCCCCTCCCTTTTCATCGCCTACGCGGTGTGTGGCCTCTTCGCCTTCTTCGTCGTCCGGGCCCTGGGCGAGCTCGTCCTCTACCGCCCGTCCTCCGGCGCGTTCGTCAGCTACGCGCGTGAGTTCATGGGGGAGAAGGGCGCCTTCACCGCGGGCTGGCTCTACTTCCTGAACTGGGCCACGACCGGTATCGCCGATATCACCGCCGTCGCGACCTATACCCATTACTGGAAAATGTTCAGCGACATCCCGCAGTGGGTGCTCGCGCTGATCGCCCTCGCGGTCGTCCTCACGGTGAACCTGATCTCCGTGAAGTACTTCGGTGAGATGGAGTTCTGGTTCGCGATCATCAAGGTCGCCGCGATCACGATCTTCATGGTCGTCGGTATCTTCCTGCTGGCCAGCAGCCACAAGGTCGGCAACAGCACCCCGGGCATCTCGAACATCCTCGACCACGGCGGTGTCTTCCCGACCGGTGTGATGCCGATGCTGCTCGTCATCCAGGGTGTCGTCTTCGCCTACGCCTCCGTCGAGCTGTGCGGTGTCGCCGCGGGTGAGACCAAGAACCCCGAGAAGATCATGCCGAAGGCGATCAACTCGATCATGTGGCGTGTCGGCCTCTTCTACGTCGGCTCGGTCATCCTGCTCGCGGTGCTGCTGCCGTACACCGCCTACCACGCCGGCGAGAGCCCGTTCGTCACCGTCCTGTCGAAGGTCGGCATTCCGGGCGCGGCGGGCGTGATGAACCTCGTCGTCCTCACCGCGGCGCTCTCCAGCCTGAACTCCGGCCTGTACTCCACCGGCCGCATCCTCCGCTCGATGGCGATGTCCGGCTCCGCGCCGAAGTTCACGGGCCTGATGAACAAGGGCCAGGTGCCCTACGGCGGCATCCTGCTCACCGCGTTCTTCTGTGTCCTGGGTGTCGGCCTGAACTTCGTCGTCCCGGCGGACGCCTTCGAGATCGTGCTGAACTTCGCCGCCATCGGCATCATCGGCACCTGGGGCATGATCATGGTCTGCTCCCTGCTCTTCTGGCGCCGGTCCAAGGACGGCCGGGTCACCCGCCCCGGCTACAAGCTCCCCTGGGCCCCGTACACCCAGATCATCACGCTGGTCTTCCTGGCCGTCGTGCTGGGCCTGATGGCGGCCGAGCCGGGCGCCGGGCGCGACACGGTGTTCTGCCTGCCGCTCATCGTGGCGGCCCTGGTCGGCGGCTGGTACCTGGTCCGCGGCCGGGTGGCCCGCGCCCAGCAGGAGGCCGCGGCCGAGAAGGCCGTCGCCACCGGCGACGACGCCTGATCCGCCACCGCCGCCTCTGACGGCTCAAGGGGCCGGACACCCATCGGGTGTCCGGCCCCTCGCCGTTTTCCGGCCCCGCACGCCTGTTCCCTCCATGTACCACCCGCCGTCACACTGGCGACACCACCGCTTCCCCGGCGCTGGATGCTCTTGGACCACTCTGCTGCCACCAGTCCTCACACCCCAAGAGGTCCCTCACCCATGGCTGAACTCAATCGACGGCGCTTCCTCCAGATCGCCGGCGCCACCGCGGGCTTCGCGGCCCTGTCGAGCAGCATCGACCGGGCCGCCGCCATCCCCGCCCGCCGCCGCTCCGGCACCATCCAGGACATCGAGCACATCGTCGTCCTGATGCAGGAGAACCGGTCCTTCGATCACTACTTCGGCTCCCTCAAGGGCGTCCGCGGCTTCGGCGACCCCCGCCCGATGCTCCTGGAGAACGGCAAGACGGTCTTCCACCAGCCCGACGGCGCCAAGGACGTCCTGCCCTACCACCCGGACGCCGAGGACCTGGGCATGCAGTTCATCGCGGGCCTCAACCACGACTGGGCCGGCGGGCACAAGGCCTGGAACAACGGCAAGTACGACCGGTGGATCCCCGCGAAGTCCGCGGGCACGATGGCGCACCTGACGCGCGAGGACATCCCCTTCCACTACGCGCTCGCCGACGCCTTCACCGTCTGCGACGCCTACCACTGCTCCTTCATCGGAGCCACCGACCCCAATCGCTACTACATGTGGACGGGCCACACCGGCAACGACGGCAAGGGCGCCGGCCCGGTCCTCGGCAACGAGGAGGCCGGCTACGGCTGGACGACCTACCCCGAGCGGCTGGAGAAGGCCGGGATCTCCTGGAAGATCTACCAGGACCGGGGCGACGGCCTGGACAAGGCCGGATCGTGGGGCTGGATCAACGACGCCTACCGCGGCAACTACGGCGACAACTCCCTCCTCTACTTCGACGCCTACCGCAATGCCAAGCCCGGCGACCCGCTCCACGAGAAGGCCCGCACCGGCACGGACGTCAAGAACGGCGACGGCTACTTCGACATCCTCCGGGCCGATGTTCAGGCCGGCCGGCTCCCGCAGATCTCCTGGATCGCCGCCCCCGAGGCCTTCTCCGAGCACCCCAACTGGCCCGTCAACTACGGCGCCTGGTACATCTCCCAGGTCCTCGACGCCCTCACCTCCAACCCCGAGGTGTGGAGCAGGACGGCGTTGTTCATCACCTACGACGAGAACGACGGCTACTTCGACCACGTCGCCCCGCCCTTCCCGCCCGCCTCCGCCGCGCAGGGCCTCTCCACCGTCGACACCGCCCTCGACGTCTTCAAGGGCAACGGCCACTACGCCGCCGGCCCCTACGGCCTCGGCCAGCGCGTCCCGATGATCGTCGTCTCCCCGTGGAGCACCGGCGGCTTCGTCTGCTCCGAGACCTTCGACCACACCTCGATCATCCGGTTCATGGAGCGCCGCTTCGGGGTGGCCGAGCCCAATGTCTCGCCCTGGCGCCGCGCCATCTGCGGCGACCTCACCTCGGCGTTCGACTTCCGGCTGAAGGACACGGAGCCCGCCGACCTGCCGGACACCGACGGCTATGCCCCCAAGGACCGCGAGCGTCACCCCGACTACGTGCCCAAGCCGCCCGCCAGCCCCGCCATGCCCCGGCAGGAGCGGGGCACCAAGCGCACCCGGCCGCTGCCCTACGCGCCCCTGACGGACGGCGCCGCGACCCCCTCGACAGGGCGCTTCACCCTCACCTTCAGCGGGGGCGAGCACGCCGGGGCCGCCTTCACGGTCACCTCCGGGAACCGTACGGACGGCCCGTGGACGTACACCGCCGAGGCCGGCAAGAAGATCTCCGACACCTGGAACACGGCGTACTCCAAGGGCGCCTACGACCTGTCGGTGCACGGCCCCAACGGCTTCCTGCGCGTCTTCAAGGGCCCCGGCACCACCGCCGCCCCCGAGGTCACCGCCCGCCACGAAGGCCGCCACGGCCGCCTGGAGCTGACCCTGACCAACCCGGGCGGAAAGGACCGGCGGCTGACCGTCACCGACGCCTACGGCCGCAAGCCCGAGACGATCACCGTGCGGGCGGGCCGGACCGTCACGCACACCGTGGACCTGCGCCACGGCAAGCGCTGGTACGACCTGACGGTGGTCTCCGAGACGGACCCCGGCTTCCTGCGCCGGTTCGCCGGACACGTCGAGAACGGCGAGCCCGGCGTCAGCGACCCGGCGCTCCTCACGGACTGAGCCCCGCCACCGGACGGAACGGGGCCGCACTCGCGTCTGTGCGAGGGCGGCCCCCTCTTGCTACGCCGCCACCCACGTGCCGGTCACGGCCACCGTGGTGACCCCGGGCCCGAACGCGACGACCAGCCCCTGGGCCCCGGCGCGCGGCGGGTCGTCGAAGGTCTGCTCCAGCACGTCGAGGACGACGACGCTCGCGGTGTTGCCACGCCGGGTGAGGGAGTTCTCGCTGAGCTCGAACATGGCCGGCGGGAGGCCCAGCCCCTTGCTGACCTCGTACATGATGCGCGGCCCGCCGGTGTGGCCGATCAGGAAGTCGGGCTGCGGCGCGAGCACGGGCGTCTCGTCCTCCAGCCAGCGTCTGAGGCCGGGCATCGCCTCCGCGACCACCCGCGATATCCGCGGGTTGGTGTCGAAGTGGAAGCCGAGCTCGTCGACCTCGTAGGAGATGTGGCCCAGGGTGTCCGGCGCCAGGTCCTCGTAGGAGGCGTCGAGCCGCAGCCCGGGACGGTCCTCCCGGACGACGCAGGCCGCCGCCGCGTCGCCGAAGAGCGCGGTCGAGACGAAGGAGGCGATCCTGTCGTCCCCCGCCTGGTAAGACAGCGAGCACAGCTCGACCGCGACGACCAGGGTGACGGACCCCGGGCGGACGGCCGCCAGCTCCCGGGCCCGCGCCAGCGCGTACGCGCCGCCCGCGCAGCCGACCTGGGTGAAGGCCAGCCGGCGGACGTCCCTGCGCAGCCCCAGCCGGCCCGCGATGTGCGCGTCGAGCCCCGGCAGCAGATACCCGGTGCACGAGACGAGCACGAGGTGGTCCACCTCTTCCGGCACGGTGCCGGCCCCGTCGAGCGCGCCCAGGGCGGCCCCTACGCCCAGATCCGTGCCGGCCTCCGCATAGCGCCGCATGCGTTCGCCGAACGTCCGGGAGCGTATGACGTCCGCGAAAGGGTCGATGAGATGCCGGGTGCGCACCGAGGTGTTGCGCATCAGCCGCAGGGCCGTGCCGATCCTCGGATGACCGGAGTGCAGTGCGCCCATATGGGAGACGGTCTCGTCGAGGGTCACGGTGTGTTCGGGAAGACAGAGCACGGGGCGGCAGACGGTGGACACGGAACTCCCTGGAGAAAGGGCGGGAAGGGAAACGCGGATGACCTTGGAAAGCCAACCACGCGTGCGACGGCACGTCAGGGGACCCCGTGTTACAAGTTCCTTACACCCACCCCTCACACCTTGTGTGATAACACCAATGCATTGCCGGAACTTTGCGTTCCATAAATGTGGCTGGCCGAAACGCTTCGGCCGCGGGCCCCGGGATCCTGGTCGAGCGCCGCGTTGCGCTCCGTCAACGCCGCAGCTCAGGGCCATGATCCAGAAGCGGGGGAGGAGGCGGTGAGGGAAATGCGGCTTCGGGAAATACCGTCGTTCCCTGTCCGAAAACCCTCGTTGACATGATTTGACCCGCCCGGATAGCGTGATCGCACGTTTCCCGCCATCGGATTCCCGATCCCCCCACATCTTCTCCGCACTTCTCCTCCCCTTTTCCACGCCGCCATTCCTTGTGCCCGGCGTGTTCCGGAAAAGCGCCTGCGCCCGTGTTCGCACTTGCCTGGAGGAAACACCGTGGCCCTCGTAGCGGAAATAAAACGGACCCACCGGCTGAACCCGCCGGACCGGGAGAAGTTATGGGCACTCTCCGAAATAGCCGCCCGCTTCCCCGACGCCGGCGCCAACGCCATGTCCTTCCTCCAACTGGACCTGCCGCCGGCCCTGCGCGAGACCCTCCTCGACTTCGCCGAGGGCACCTCCCCCCACGGCCACGTCCTGCTGCGCGGCATCGAGGTCGGCGACGTACCCACCACCCCCGCCGGCCACGGCACCGCCGCCCTCGACGGCCACCCGACCGACGGGACCCTCACCCTCGTCGCCGACCTCCTCGGCTCGCTCGTCGGATACCAGGACGAGAAATCCGGCGCCCTCATCCACGACGTCCACCCCGTACCCGGCGAGGAGAGCCGCATCGAGAACAGCGGCTCCGTGGCCTTCGACTTCCACACCGAGAACGTCCACCACCCGCTGCGCCCGGACTTCCTCGGCCTGCTCTGCCTGCGCCGCGACCACGACGGCGTCGCCGCCACCCGGGTCGCCTCCGTCCGCGAGGCGATCGCCCACCTGACGCCCGAGGACGTCGAGGCGCTGCGACAGCCCGTCTACCACAGCGCCTATCCGTCGTCCTTCACCCGCGACGCCGCCACCGCGCCACCACCCGCCGCCGGCCCCCACCCCGTGATCTTCGGCGACCCCGGCCGGGCCTTCCTGCGCTTCAACTCCCACCACACCCACGCCGCCGACGCCCGGGGCGCCCACGCCCTGGAGGCCCTCGCGCGGGCGCTGGAGACCGTGTGCCAGGACATCGTCCTCGAACCCGGCGACCTCGTCATCGTCGACAACCACGTCGCCGCGCACGGCCGTTCGGCGTTCGCGCCGCGCTATGACGGCGCGGACCGCTGGCTGCGCCGCTTCTACTCGCTGCGCTCCACCCCCCTGTGGGCCCGGCGCATGATGCGACGGCCGCGGGTGATCCCCAGGATGGCCGAGATCCGGGGCGTGGTGTGATCAAGGCGCCCGCCGGGCCGGCGGCGGGCACCCGGCATCGTTCCGGCACGTGAAATCGAGGACGACATGGACTGGTTCGACGTGGCCGGGCTGCTCCTGGCCGCGGGCGCCGCGGGCTGGGTGGACGCCGTCGTGGGCGGCGGGGGAGTGCTGCTCATCCCCGTACTGCTGCTGACGTTCCCGCAGTTCCCGCCCGCCACCGCGCTGGGCACCAACAAGATAGCCGCGATCATGGGCACGTCCACCGCGGCCGTCATGTACGCCCGCCGCACCACGCTGGACCGCTCCGTCGTACTGCCGGCGGCCGGACTGGCCGTCCCGTCGGCGGCGCTCGGCGCGCTCTCCGCCGCCAGCGTCCCCACCGACTGGTTCCGCCCCGTCATCATGGTGCTGCTGGTGTCCGTCGCCCTCTTCGTCGCCTTCCGCCCGAACTTCGGCGTACAGAGCCTGGAGTCGGCCACGAGCACCCGCCGCCGCATGGGCGTCATCGCCGTCGCGGGCTGCGGCATCGGCTTCTACGACGGCCTCTTCGGGCCCGGCGTGGGCACCTTCCTCATCATTCTCTTCACCTCCCTGCTGGCCAAGCAGTTCCTCGAGAGCGCCGCCATGGCCAAAGTCGTCAACGCCGGTTCCAACCTCGGCGCCCTGGCCGTCTTCGCGGTCCAGGGAAACGTCCTGTGGACCCTGGGACTCGGCATGGCGCTCGGCAATATAACCGGCGCCCTGCTGGGCTCCCGCATGGCGCTCAAGAAGGGCTCCGGATTCGTCCGCACCGTCCTCGTCCTCGTGGTGACGGGCATGGTGGTGAAGATGGCCTTCGACCAATTCGGCTGACCAGAGAAAGTCCCTTCTCCCCGGAGGACATTCAGTGGCTGCACACACGGAACTCGCCGGACTCCTGACGCTGCCGGACTTCGAACGCGCCGCGGAGGCCACGCTCTCCGCCGACATCCGGGCCTATGTGGCCGGAGGCGCCGGCACCCAGGAGACCGTACGCGCCAACACCGCCGCCTTCGACCGGGTATGGCTGCGCCCCCGCGCCCTCGCGACCGCCGGCACCGCACCCGACACCCGCACCGGCGTCCTCGGCCAACAGCTCTCCCTGCCCGTACTGCTCGCCCCCACCAGCCCCCAGCGGCTGCTCCACGAACACGCCGAGATCGCCACGGCACTGGCCGCCGAGGACGCCGGCACGATCTCCGTAGTCAGCACCGACAGCCACTACGCCTACCCCGAGATCGCCGAATCCGCGCCCGGCGGAAGCTGGTTCCAGCTCTACGCCTACCGCTCCGACGACGACATCGCCGCCACCGTCGCCCTCGCGGAGAAGGCCGGGGCGTCCGCCCTCGTCGTCACCGTGGACGCGAGCCACGCGGCCCGCCGCGTCTCCACGCTGCGCTCCGGCTTCCGCACCCCGCCCTTCGTCGACTTCGGCACCCTGCGGGCCCTGGGCATCCTCGAAGGCGACATCCCCGCCAACGCCCGCATCGACCGGCTCCCCCTCACCTGGGACGACCTGCGCCGGATCCGGGAGCGGACCACGCTGCCGCTGCTGGTGAAGGGCATCCTCGGCCCCGAGGACGCCCGCCGCTGCTTCGACCTCGGCGCCCAGGGCGTCATCGTCTCCAACCACGGCGGCCGCCAGCTCGACGGCGAGATCCCCAGCCTGGTCGCGCTGGACCAGGTCGCCTCCGCCGTGGGCGACCGGGGCGTCGTCCTCGTCGACGGCGGCATCCGCTCCGGCGTCCACGTCGTCAAGGCCCTCGCCCTGGGCGCCGACGCCGTGTGCCTGGGCCGCCCCTACCTCTGGGGCCTCGCCCTCGCCGGGCGCGCCGGCGTCCGCGCGGTGCTGGAGCTGCTGCGCCACGAGATCGAGGACACCCTGCTCCAGCTCGGCGTCGAGAGCGTCGCGGACATCGGCCCCGACCTCGTCGTACCGGCCGGTCACCGCTGAGCGTCATCTGCGGGCCGGTGGTGGCCGGTCGCGCCCACGCGGCGGTAGCCGCATATCGATGCTGTCCCGCGCCCCTTCGGGGCGCCTACCGACAACGGAGGCACCCATGTTCCCCTTCTCCCGTGGCATTCCCCCGCGTGAGGCCATCCCGGCCCAGGAACTCGCCGCCCAGGCCGCGGCCGTCCTCGCCGATCAGCGGGACGACGTCTTCCAGTACGCGCCCATCGGCAACCACACCGGCGACCTCGCCCTGCGCGAGGAGCTCGCGAAGTTCCACGCCGCCGACCCCGAGCGGATCTTCGTCACCAACGGCTCCCTCCAGGCCCTCGACCTGCTCGCCGCCCACCTCCTGCGCGACACCGGGCCGGACGTCCACGTCGAGGCCCCCACCTACGACCGCGCCGTGCAGATATTCGAGCGCCACGGCGCCCGGGTGACGGGCATCCCCCTCCGCCACGACGGCCTCGACCTCGACGTCCTGCGCGAGCGCCTCGCCGAGCGGACGCCCGCCTTCGTCTACGTCATCCCCGACTTCCAGAACCCCAGCGGCGTCACCACCAGCGAGGACAAGCGCCGCGAACTGGTGAGCCTCGCCGAGGAGCACGGCTTCGTCATCGTCGAGGACATCCCCTACCGGGAACTGCGCTTCGAGGGGACCGCCCCCGCCTCGCTGGCCGAGCTCTCGCCCGGCGGGCGCGTACTGACCGTGGGCTCCCTGAGCAAGATCCTCAGCCCCGGGCTGCGCGTCGGCTACGTCATCGCCGAGCCCGCCACGGTGACCGCGCTCGCCGCCCTCGCCGAGGGCACCTACCTCTCGCCCGCGCCCCTGCTCCAGGCCGTCGCCGCCCGGAGCCTGGCCGCCGGGCTGGCCACGGGCAACATCGAGCGGGCCCGCCGCTTCCTGAAGCCCCGTCATGACGCGGCCGTGGCCGCCGTCCGCCGGCACCTCGGGGACGACGCGCTGATCGCCGTCCCCGAGGGCGGCTACTACGTCAGCGTGCACCTGCCCGTCCCCACGGACGAGACGACCTTCCTGGCGGCCGCGAAGGCGGACGGCGTGCTCCTGACCCGGGGCTCGGCGTTCTATCCGGGATCCGCCGCCCCGCCCGCCGGCACGGTCTTCCTGCGTCTGCCCTTCCAGGCCCTGACACCCGACGAGTTCGCCGCCGGCGTCGAGAAGCTGGCCGCCGTCACCGCGCGCCTCGGCTGACACCGCCCGTGCTCCCCGCCCCGGCCCGCGGGGAGCACGGCCCGGCCGTCACCGGCGCCCGGTGTCCAGGACGTGCGGCAGCCCGCGCCGCCAGCGCTCCCGGTCCTCGTGCTTGAGCACGGCGAACTCCGGCGCCTCGTAGCCCCGGAACGTCCGCACCTCGGGCGCCTCCGAGGCCCCGGCGGCGGCCAGCACCCCGGAAGCCGCCCGCCGGCCCGCCTCGTTGGCCGTCTCCATCGAGGTGAAGTCGACATTGGCGTACGTCCGGACGTAGTCCGCGGCGAGGAACAGATTCCCGACGGCGGTCACGGCCTCCGGGCGCAGCTCCCAGGAACCGGTGCTGTTGAGGAGGTACGGGTCGTCCTCGCGCAGCCCGTCCGGGCCCTCGGTGATCGCCTCGTCCAGGTACCACGAGTGCAGCAGGGAGCCGTCCAGGACGGACCGGCCGGCCCGGCCGAGGTGGGCCCGCATCTGCGCCCACACCTCCCGGGCGACCTCCTCGCGGGTGCAGTGCCGGGCGGGCCTGCCGTAGAGGATGCCCGGCGTCTCCCAGTCGGAGACCTCCACGGACAGCGACTCCCGCACCTGGCCGTCGCCCCATGTCCGCGCGTACGGCGCGCGCCAGAGCTTCGACTGGCTGATCGACACCAGCTTCCACGGGGAGTCGACGTGCACGATGTGCCCGGCGATGACCGGCGCCGGCTCCCGTAGGAAGTACTGGATGCCGTTGCACCAGGTGTGCCGCAGCCCGTCCATGGCCGCGAGCCGGGGGTCTGCGGCGCGCAGGGCGGCGTCCCACAGTCGTACGGCCCGGTCGGCGGGGACCGCCGCCACGAACCAGTCCGCGTCGATGCGTTCCGTCGTCCCCCGGTGGTCGTGGGCGGTGGCGGAGACGACGCGTCCGGCGCGGCACTCCAGATGCTCCACCGTCCGGCCGAAGGCGAACCGGACGCCGAGGGAGCGCAGGTGCGCGACCCAGGGGTCGATCCACTCCTCGCTGGTGGGACCGGCGAAGATACGGTCGGCGGGCCCGTCGCTGCCGAGCCCGAGCACGTCGTAGAAGATGGCCTCCAGGCCCTGGCCGCAGGTGCGGGCGCTGGCGGTCGGGGGCCGCAGGGCCTGGAGCAGCTGTACCCCGCCGCCGAGCAGCCGTTGATAGTCCTCGGACATGCGGTCAGCCTGGATGTAGTCCCACCAGGCCAGGTGTTCCCACTGGCCGAAGCGGCGCTCGTCGCAGCTGGTGAACAGCGTCACGGCCAGCCGGGCGAAGTGGGCCGCCTCCCACGGCGGCAGCCGCAGGCCCTCCGCGAGCAGCCCGCCGAGCGTGGCGACGAGCAGCGGCGCGCCGGACAGGGAGAGCGAGCCGGGTCTGACGGGGAGGGGGATGTCCGGGCGGTTCCCGGTGCGGGCGAGCTCGATCCAGGTCACCGGTGTGAGCCGGCCGAAGACGGTGCCGCCGCCGGGCAGCGGGATCCGCCGGAGGGTGTCGGGGAGGTTGTGGTAGAAGCCGAAGACCCCGCGATGGCCGTGCTCGCCGGGCAGGTCGCGGCGGCCTCCGGTGCCGGTGTGCGGGACGTACAGGGAACGGGCCTTGCCGCCGGCGACGGCGCGGCGCTCGACCACGGTCACCTCGAAGCCGCGCTCGGCGAGCTCGTGCGCGGCGGTCAGCCCGCCGACTCCCGCGCCCAGCACGGCCACCCGGCGGCCGCCGCGTCGTGCGCTCCCGCCGCCGCGCGGGACGGCGGAAGCGCCGGCGGGCCCGGCGAGACCGGCGGCGCCGACCCCGGCCGCGCCCGCCGCCCCGTACCGCAGGACGTCACGGCGGGGCAACCGCCCGCCGCCCGGCCCGGCTCCGGTGGCCCCCTCGTGTTCAGTGGTCATGTCCCCGTCCCCCTCGGTGAGCTCCGGGCGTCCTCCGCACACACCGTTCACGACCGGACGGTACGCGTCCGGTCAGCGGCCGGGGAGCGGTTCGGCGCGGGATCCGTCGATCGGGTTGTGGGCGCCGGGCGGAGGTTTCGGCGCGGGGATTCCGGGGCGCCCGGGGGTCGTGACGTCCCGTGAGGTGACGTACGAACAGGGCGTCCGGCCGCCTACTGGCTGTATCGCGCAAATGTTTCGTTTCTCCGTGCAACCGTACAAGCGTGCAGATCATCTGTAGAGGTGTCTGTCACTGCGAGAAAGTGCGAGAAAGGTTGATTCACGTGCACGTCGGAACGGGCCGTCGCTCCACCCTGTGGGCCTCCGCCCTCATGGGCTCCCTCGTCCTCACCGCCTGCTCGGGCGGCTCCGGTTCCGGGGCCGACGCCGGGGCGGAGGCCAAGGTGACCATCACCCCCGGCAGCGGGACGGCCGTCAAGCTCGGCTCGCCGATCTCGGTGAAGGCCGACAGCGGGCGGCTCACCGAGGTGGAGGTGAAGGACGCCAAGGGCAACAAGGTCGAGGGCAGCCTCTCCGGTGACGGCGCCTCCTGGACCTCGGCCGGCAACGCCGCCCCCGGCGCCACCTACACCGTGCACACCAAGGCCAAGGGCGGCAAGAGCGGCAAGGGCAAGGAGTCCACCGCCTCCGCGACCTTCACCACCGAGCAGGCGGAGAAGGTCAACAAGCTCACCAACACCCCGGGCAACGGCGCGACCGTCGGCACGGGCATGCCGGTCTCCATCCTCTTCGACCACCCCGTCGACAAGGACAAGCGGGCCGCGATAGAGAAGTCCCTGACCGTCACCACCCAGCCGAAGGTGGAGGGCGCCTGGGGCTGGGTCAAGGACTGGTCGGGCCAGGACCGCATCGACTGGCGGCCCAAGGACTACTGGCCCACCGGCACCAAGGTCTCCGTGAAGGGCAACCTCTCCGGCGTCGACTCCGGCGAGGGCGGCTGGTTCGCCCGGAACTACGACTTCGGCTTCACCATAGGCGCCGACCACAAGGCCGTCATCGACGTCGCCGCCCACAAGCTGACGATGTACGAGAACGGCAACGAGGTCGGCCACATCATGGGCTCCGCCGGCTCCCCGACGGACCCCACCCGGGGCGGCATCCACACCGTGCGCAGCAAGAACGCCGCGGAGACCATGGACTCCGCCACCATCGGCTACGGCAATCAGTGGATGCTCGACTCCAAGTGGGTCACCCACCTGACCGCCTCCGGCACCTTCCTCCACTCCGCGCCCTGGAACAACTCCATCGGCGTGGAGAACAACAGCCACGGCTGCTTCGGCATGACCACGAGCGACGCCAAGAAGATCTACGACTTCCTGCTGATCGGCTCCACCGTCGAGGTCAAGAACACCGACAGCACCAAGATCACGGACGTCGGCAACGGTCTTGAGGTCTGGCAGGAGAACTGGGACCAGTGGAAGAAGCGCAGCGCCCTCAAGTGACGCGGCGTCCTCTCCTGACGCCTCGTAGGGCCTGACGCGCCGGGCCCGGCGGACCCGCCGCCGGGTACGGTGCGGAGCAGCCGCACCGTGGAGGAGAAGTGAAGGCCATGCCCGCACCCGACGACGCCCCCGTGATCCGCAGCGACGAGCCCGGCTCGTTCGCGTGGGAGGTGTGGGCCAAGCGCCACCCCGCGCTCGTCCAGCGGCTGCGCGACGCCTCCCCCTACGGGCCGGACCAGCACCGGGCCCTCGACGCCCTGCTCACCGGGCTCGCCGACGGAGTGATCGAGCCGCTGCCCGCCGGCGCCCACGACCACGACCGGTGGCGGGACTGGGACCGGGGCCACCTCGGCACCTCGTGGTTCGCCGCGCCGTTCCTGTGGGCCGAGAGCTACTTCTACCGCAGGCTCCTCGACGCCGTCGGCTACTTCGCGCCCGGCCCCTGGCAGGGCGTGGACCCCTTCGCCCCGTTCAAGCACGCGGAGCTCGCCGGCCCGGCGGTCGACGACGCGCTGGCCGTCCTCGACGAGCTGGAGGAGGCGGACCCCGCCGCGCGCGACGCGGCCCTGCTGCGGGCCGCGCTCTGGGGCAACCGCGCCGACCTGGGCTTCCGCATCACCGCCGGCGACATGGCCGCCACCGGCAGCGACCCGGCCCTCGTCGCGGACGACAGCGCCCTGCTGTGGTCCCTGCTGCCCGAGGGCCGCCCGGCCGAGGTCCACCTCGTCGCGGACAACGCCGGCCCGGAGCTCATCCCCGACCTGGTCCTCCTCGACCACCTCCTGCGCAGCGGCCGGGCCCACCGTGCCGTCCTGCACGTCAAGCCGTACCCGTACTACGTCTCCGACGCCACCATGGCCGACGTCGCCGACGCCCTGCGCCGGCTCCGCCGGGCACCGGGGAAGAGCGCCGCGCAGGCAGGCGGGCGGCTGTGGCGCGCGATGGCCACCGGGAAACTCGAAGTGCGTGCCCACGCGTTCTTCTGCGCCCCCCTGCCGTACGAGGAGATGCCCGGGGATCTGCGCGCCGAGCTCGCGGCGGCGACGGTGACCGTCATGAAGGGCGATCTGAACTACCGCAGGCTTGTCGGCGACCGGCACTGGCCTGCCACGACGCCCTTCACCGGGCGGACCGCCCATTTCCCGGGGCCGGTCGCCGCGCTGCGCACCCTCAAGTCAGATGTGATCACGGGCCTGGACGGGGCGACGGTGACCGCGCTGGAGAGCGGCGGGGCGCCCTGGCGGACCAGCGGCACCCACGCCCTCGTCCAGGTCGACGCCCGGGATCGCTGACCACGGCCGCCGGTGGCTGCTTCCGGCTGCTTCCGGCCGCTTCAGTCGGCGGTCAGCAGCGGGCGCAGCCTGCCGCCGCGGGCGCGTTCCACCCAGGGCGCCGCCCGGCCGGAGGCCGCCGCCAGGGGCAGGGCGACCAGCACGCCCACCAGCGCTCCTGCGGCGACGTCGTGCGGATAGTGGGCGCCGACCCAGATCCGGGAGAAGCCCATCGCCACGGCCGCCAGGAAGGCGAGCACCCCCAGCTTCCGGTCCAGCAGCAGCAGCGCCGTGGCGGCGGAGAAAGCGATGACCGTGTGATTACTGGGGAAGGCCCAGTCGGACGGCGCCGGGCAGGACTCCAGCGTGAAGCTGTGCGGGATCGACCGGCAGGGCCGCACCTCGCGCACCACCGACTTCAGGATCATGTCCACGCCGTAGACGAGGACGACCACGAGGGGCACGGCCAGGGCGCGGGCCATCGTCGCGGCGTCCGCGCGTCGCGCCCGCCACCACACCACCAGCATCAGCAGCGCGAACAGGGCGAGCCCGTAGGAGGACCACGCGGACATGACGTCATTGAGCAGGTGGCCGGAGTGCCGTGCCAGCTGGGTGACGTCCGTGTACCAGCCGCCGTCGATCGTCGAGCCGTCGAAGGCGAGCGAGGTGCCCGATGGTGCGGACGCGACCGGGGCGGGGGTGGCCGGAAGGGCGGAGGGTGGTGCGAGCATGGGGCGCGGGGCCTCCCATAATCGAGGACGGGCGGGCGTGCCTGCGGGCACGCCATCGTCTACATTCCGATAGACGGTCTACACGACGGTAGACGATCGCGAGGAGAGGACGGTTCCGGTGACCGAGGACATACGCCGACAGGCCGGTGAGCTGGAAGCCGCCGTACTGGTCGTCCTCTGGGCGGCCGACCGCCCGCTCACGCCGCCGGAGGTCCAGGCCGCGCTCACCGAGCCGCTCGCGCGCACCACGGTCGCCACCACCCTGGCCCGCCTCCACGCCAAGGGCACCCTCGACCGGGTCCGGGCCGGTCGCGCGTACGCCTACAGCCCGGCCGTCGAGGACCGGGCCGCCCTCGCCGCCCAGCGTATGCACACCGAGCTCGACAAGGGCGACGACCGGCAGGGCGTGCTCGCCCGCTTCGTCTCCCGGCTCTCCTCCGCCGACGAGGTTGTGCTGAGGGAGCTGCTGGAGCAGGCCGCCGAGCCGGGGAACCTGCCGTGACCTGGGCCGTCTGGGCGCCGCTGATCATCCCCTTCCTCGCCGTGCCGACCGCCCGCCGGCTGGCCGCCGCACTGCCGCCGCGCCCGGCCGCGCTGCTCCTCGTCGCCACCGCCGTCACCCTCGCCTGCCTGTCCGGGGCGGCTCTGGCGCTGCTGTCGGGCGCGGCGGTGCTGCGGCTGCCCGTGGTGGCGTCGTTCAGCCATCTGTCCGTGCCGCTGCTGGAGCGCCTCGCGCCCGCGGCCGTGCCCGTCGGCGTCGTGGCGGCCCTGGCCGCCGGGGCGGTGGCCGCCGGTGTCGTCCGGGTGCTGCACGGCCACCGTGCCGCGCGGGCCCGGGTCGCCCGGGAGCTCGCCGGGCACTCCCGCGCGGGCGACCTCACTGTGCTGCCCGTCGAGGGGGCCGACGCCTACGCCCTGCCCGGCCGGCCGGGCGGCGTGGTCGTCACCGCCGGCATGCTGCGCGGCCTCGACGCGGACGAACGCGCCGTGCTGCTGGCCCACGAGCGCGCCCATCTGACGGGCCGGCACCACCTTCTGCTGCTGCTCGCGCGGCTCGCCGCCTGCGCGCACCCCGCGCTGCGCGGCCTGCGCGAACCGCTGGCCTTCCAGGTGGAGCGGTGGGCCGACGAGGCGGCCGCCGCCGCGGTCGGCGACCGCAGGCTGGCGGCCCGGGCCGTGGCGCGCGCGGCGCTGGCCGCCTCGGCCGCGCCCACCGGCCGGGCCCGTCCGGCCGGCGCGCTGGCGGCGGCCGCGGGGCCGGTGCCCCGCCGGGTGGCGGCGCTGCTGTCCGCGCCGCCGGTCACGCGGGGCTCCTTCGCCCGGGCGCGGAGCGTGGCGGCCGGGCTGCTGGTGTGCCTGCTGCTCTCCGGGGCGGCCGCCGCCGAGGCGACCACCGATCTCCACGAGGACATCGAGACGGCCCAGGCCGGGAGCGCGGCGCCCGCCGTGCGCTAGTGGGTGAAGGGGCCCGGCCCGTAAAGGGGTGCGCCCCCTGTCCGTCCGGCGTGCACTGGACGGACAGGGGGCGCGGTTTCCGCGGCGCGGTCCGGGTCAGGCGCGCTTCCACTTCTGGTGGTTGCCGCCGTTGCAGTACCAGAGGCCGACCGGGGAGTCGTTCTCGGTCGCCTCGTGGGAGACGTCCACGCAGAGGCCGGAGGGGACGCCGGTGATGCTGCCGTCGTCGTTGAGGTTCCACTTCTGGTTGGCGCCGCCGTTGCACGACCAGATGATCAGCGGGGTGCCGCCGGTCGTGCCGCCGCCGGCCGCGTCCAGGCACATGTCACCGAAGACGCGCAGCTCCTTGTCGGCGGTGTAGGTCCACTTCTGGTTGTTGCCGCCCCAGCAGTTCCACAGCTGCGGCGTGGTGGTGCCCTTGTCGCTGGGCATGTCCAGGCAGCGGCCCGAGCCGACGCCCACCAGGCTGGTGGTGCTCTTGACGGTGGTGCGGATCCAGTCGCCGAGGTCGTCGGTACGGGTGGCGACCGCGCCGGTGCGGGTCTCGCCCGGAGCGGCGCCCAGGCAGCCGCCCTGCCAGGAGCCGACGTTGACACCGACCAGCTCGGCCTTGCCGTCCTTCTCGCGCAGCAGCGGGGCGCCCATGTCGCCCTTGCACAGCGAGTCGTCGAGGCTCTTGCCGGTGATGTTCACGGTGGTGGCGGCGAGGCCGTCCACGGTGGCCGTGGCGGTGTGCGCCTTGTTCGGCACCCACTCGGTCTTCGTCCGGCCGAATCCGACGGCCTTGAGGACCTCGCCCTTGGCGGGCGCGGTGGCGGCCAGGGCCACGGGGGCGACACTGTTCACCGGCTGGGCCAGCCGGGCCAGGACCAGGTCACGGCCGGCCTGGGGCACCAGCTCCACGACCTCGGTGACGAGACCGGCGTCGGTGCCGAGGTCGGCGCGGCCGACGGTGGCGGTCGTCTTGCCGGACGGCTTGCCGTGCGCCAGGGAGGTGGCCTGCTGGGCGGTGTCGGTGAAGCAGCTCGCCGCGGTCACGACCCACTGCGCGTCGACCAGCGCGGCCGAACAGGACCGCTTGCCCTCGCCGATGTCGAGCTTGGCGGTGTAGGCGTAGGCCCCGTCCTTGGCCTCAGGGCCCGTGACCGCACCTGCGGGCGCCGCGGCGAACAGCCCCGCGGCCACCGTGGCGGTGACGAGACCGGCCGACCACACCGAGCGTGAAACCCTGCCAGACATATGTCTTCCTTAACGCTTTGGGAAAAGGCTAAATAAAAACGTGTAAAAAATAAAAAGTTCCCGTAGGGGACCTGATGTGGGGTCAAAATAGCGACTCCCAAAGGAATTGGACATTCCGCAGAACTGCCGCCCGGCGCCGTACGGCGGTTCCGGGGGTGCTCCACGGCCCGTCTTTCGCGAACTGGCGTGTGAAGTGGCCCTGGTGGGGTAGGAGTTGACCATGGGGAGATCATTGACGGGTTCCTTACGTGCCGTAGTCGCCCTGGCCCTCGCCTGCGCCGGAGCCCTGACGGTCGCGCCACCGGCTCCCGCGGCGCCGCCCGGCCCACGAGCCGCCGCCACGAGCGGCTGCGCCATGGACAACGGAGCGCGGGGCGTGGCCGCAGGCGCGTCGGGCGACCCGGTCTCCGTGACCCGGTCCGACGGCCGCGTCGACCAGTTCCAGGCGTTCTACGACAGCACGGCCACCCAGGGCCTGCCCTTCGTCTGGCACCGCGCGCAGAGCGAGCCCGGCGGCGCCTACGGAGCCTGGGAGCGCGTCAGCGCCGGCACCGTCGGCCCCAAGGCGTCCTTCCTCACCGCCACCGAGAACGCCGCGGGCGGCCTGGAGCTGTTCTGGCTCGACCACGGCGGGTTCTGCCACTCCGTCCAGGGCCCGGACGGCGGCGCCTGGTCCGCCCCCGAGGGCTTCGGCCTGGCCCCGTTCCCGTACCACGGCTTCCTCGTGCTCTTCACCCGCGCCGACGGCACACTCGTTGCCATGGCCTCCTCCCGCTCCACGCAGAGCAGCATGGAGTCGCGCACCCAGTCGCCCGACGACGGGATCTGGCAGCCGCCGGCCCCCATGGGCAAGGTCCCCGAGACCGACGTCGGTCTGAGCCAGCCGAGCACCGTCACCGAACTGCCCGACAAGCGGCTCAAGGTGACCGCCCGCGAATGGAACCGCGACCGCTACTGGCAGATCACCGAGAACGCCCCCGGCGGCGGAGCCCCCCACTGGCCGGACCGCTGGCAGCTGTGCGCCACGTCCCGCTGCGACTGACCCGCGCGCGTCCTGTACCCGTCCGCATCCGCCCGTATCCGCCTGTATCCGCAGCTCAGAGCGGAGCCCACCGTTCTGCCTGATCTCCTCAGCCGCACTTGAGTACGCGTACTCACGCCGTCACCCGGAAGGGGCCGGAAGCTTGACGGCATGTGCGAGAACAGCAAGACCGTGTGCCGGCCCCGGGGCGGGGCCGGCATCACCGCCACCGGGTCGTACCTGCCCGAACGGACCCTGACCTCCGAGCGGTTGCAGGAGGAGGTGGCCCGTGCCGCCGGGCTCCCGCTGCCCCGGGGGCTCTTCCGGCGGACCACCGGCATCGTCACCCGCCGCGTCGCGGCCGACGGCGAGTACTCCTCGACGCTCGCCCTCGGCGCGGCCCGCCGCGCCCTGCGCTCCGCCGGCCTCCACCCGCTCGACATCGACCTGCTGATATACGCCTCCGCGACGCGCGACGTCGCCGAACCGGCCACCGCGCACATCGTCCAGGCCGCCCTGGGCTCCACCGCGCACGCCCTCGACGTCAGCAACGCCTGCAACAGCTTCCTCAACGGCATCGACACGGCCCGCGCCATGATCCTGGCCGGCCGCGCCCGGCGCGCCCTGGTGGTCACCGGGGAGACCCCCAGCCGCGCGATACGCCGCGCCCCCGCCGGCCCCGAGCAGTTCCGCGACGGCTTCGCCGGCTACACCTTCGGGGACGCCGGCGCCGCCGTCGTCATCGAGCCGGTCGACCGGGGCGGCATCCTCGACGTCGGCACCGAGACCCACTCCGAACACTGGTCCGTCGGCGGCATCTTCGGCGGCGGCTCCCGCCACCCGCGCTCGGAGGAGCACACCTACTTCCACGGTGACGGCCGAGAACTGCGCGAGGTGTTCGAGAAGAGCGGCACCGCCGTACTCGACCGCGTGCGCCACCGCACCGGCCTGGACTGGGACGACTACCGGCACGTCCTCGTCCACCAGGTGACCCTGCCCTACCTGGAACGCTTCGTCGAGCTCAGCGGCGTCCCCCGGGACAAGCTCGTCCTCACCGTGCCCGAACTCGGCAACATCGCCAGCGCCACCCTCGGCGTCCAGCTCGACCGGATCCACGGCGCGCTGGCCCCCGGCGACCGCGTCCTGTTCGTCGGCCTCGGCGGCGGCATCAGCGTCATGACCATGGTCTGGGAGAAGTCGGAGGCGGCCGCGTGACCACCGAACTGTGGGTCGTCGTCCCCGCCCACCAGGAAGAGGCCCGCATCGGCGACACCCTGCGCGCCCTCGCCGCCCAGCACGACCGCGACTTCACACTCGTCGTCGTCGACAACGCCTCCACCGACGGCACCGGCCGGATCGCCCGGGACTTCGCCGCCCGCGCACCCTTCCCCGTCCACGTCCTGGACGAGCCCGAGAAGGGCGTGGGCTGCGCCGTCGACACCGCCTTCCGCCACGCCATCGACCACGGCGCCGCCTACCTCGCCCGCACCGACGCCGACTGCCTGCCCCGGCCCGGCTGGACCGCCGCCGCGCGCGCCGCCCTCACCCGGCGCCCCGGCCCCGGGCTCGTCTGCGGCCGCATCGACGCCCGCCGCGACGAACACGGCCCCCTCGGCCGCGCCGCCTTCCGCGCCGCCGTCGCGCTCGCCGCCGCCTTCGGCCGGCTACGCCCCGCCCACGCCCGCCGGCACGGCTACCTCGCCCCCTACCGGATGCACGCCGGCAACAACATGGCCATCACCGCCGGCCTCTATCTGACCGTCGGCGGCATGCCCCGGCGCCCCTCGCCCACCGACCGGGCCTTCCTCAACCGCGTCCGCCGCCACACCACGGCCATCACCCACGCCAAGGACATGGTCGTGGAGAACTCCACCCGGCGCCTGCGCGCCTACGGCCTCGCCGGCACCGCCCGCTGGTACCTCGACAAGGGCTGCGGCCCGCTCGGGGAGGACCCGCGCTGATGCTCGACCGCCTCGACCACGCCCTGCGCCGCCACCCCCACCACCCCGCCGTCCTCACCACCACCACCCGCACCGGGGCGATCCGCGTCCGCGCCACCCGGGGCGACCTCGCCGAACTCGCCGACGCCTACGCCGCCGCCCTGCACGCCCGGGGCCTCGCCACCGGCGACACCATCGGCGTCGCCGTACGCCCCGGCCCCCGCGCCCTCGCCGTCCTCCTCGCCGCCGACCGGCTGGGCCTGCGCGCCGCCGTCCTCGACCCCGGCGCGGGCCCCGACGTACTGCGCGCCCGCCTCGCCCTGGCCCGGCCCGACCTCGTACTCGCCGACGCCACCGCCCAGGCCGTCGCCGGCTGGGCCCGTCCCCTGGCACGCCGCGTCCGCCTCGCCCTGCCCGACCTCGACGAGCTCGGCCCCGTAGCCACCCTCGGCCCCCGGCTCCCCGGCTGCGCCGCACCCCTGGACCTCACGGCACCGCGCACAGCCCTGCCCGCGCGGCCGGACGACGACGGCGACGCGGTCGTCGTCTTCACCTCCGGGACGACCGCCCGACCGCGCGCCGTGGTGCACACCCGCTCCTCCCTCGCGGCGGGCATGCGCGCCGTCACCGAACTCGTCGCGCCCCGCCCCGGCCGGCCCGTGCTCGGCGGTACCTTCTTCGTCCTCGTACCGTCCCTGGCCCAGGGCGCCCCGGTCGCGCTACCCGCCCGCCGGCCCCGCACCCTGGCCCGCCAACTGGCCCGGCTCCGCCCCCAGGCCACGTATCTGACGCCCCCGCAACTGCGCGCCGCGCTCGGCGCCGGCGCCTTCTTCACGGGCGGCGTCTGGACGGGCTCGGCGCCCGCGAGCGCCGAACTGCTCACGCGCGTCAAACGCGCCGGGGCGGCCGAGGCGTGGGGCGTCTACGCTCTGACGGAACTCTTCCCGGCCGCCGCCGTGGAACAGGCCGAGAAGGCCGCGTTCACGGGCGTCGGCGACATCGTGGGCACCCCGCTGCCCGGCGTCGAGGCTCGCTGCGACACCGGTGGCGAGCTGCTCCTGTCCGGCGCCGCCGCCCGCCACCGCTACCTCGGCGAGGACCCCGACCCCTGGGTCCGCACCGGCGACCGGGCGCGCATCGACGCGGGCCGGATCGTGCTGGAAGGCAGGAGCAAGGACATGGTCCTGCGCGGCGCCGAGAACATCTACCCCGGCCTCTACGAACCGGCCCTGCACATCCCCGGCGTCGAACTCGCCCTGCTCGTCGGCGTCCCCGCGCCCGACGGCGACGAACGGCTCGCCGCCCTCGTCCAGCCCCGGCCGGGTACGGACCCCAGCGCGCTGCGCGGCGCACTGGCGGCCCCCCTGTCCCGCATGGGCACGGCCCACCCCGACGCGGTCCTGTTCACGGACATCCCGCTCGCGGGCCGCTCCCGCAAACCGGACCGCGCGGCCGCCGCACGGAAGGCGGCGGCGTTGCTCGCGGGGCGGGGAACGGGCGGGGTGCGGTGACGGCGCCGCCTTGGGGGAGGGTCGGGGGTTGCACCCCGGCCGGGGCGGGCGGTGCCGGCGCCGTCGGCCGGAGCCGAGCGAGGGGTGTCGCGATGCCGCCGACGGTGTCCGCGCCGCGCGCCGCGCAGGGCGCGGAGCCCGCGCGTGGCGCTCGGAAGCCGGCCCGCGGCCGTGCGACTCGTGGCCCACTTCATCAGCCCGAAGCTGGACGAGAGACGTGACATGACGACAGCGCACACCACGCCCCACGCGGCCGAGGAGCCACGACAGACGCTGCCGGAAGGCTGCCCCTTCGCCGCTGCGGCGACGGCGGGGCCCGCCGGGGTCCCCGGCGCTGCCGGAAGCCCGTCCGCGACCACGGCCGTACCGCCTCGGGCCCCTGGCGAGGCCATGGCTTCCGCCACGCCCGTGGAGCCGGGCGTACCCATGGGGCTCGACGGGTCCACGGCCCTCGGCGCGCCTGCGGCACCTGGCCCGCCGACGGGCCCCGGCACGCCCGCGCGGCCCGCCGTGCCCGCCACCCCGCCCCCGCCCGCCCGTTCGGCGCCTCCGGCGCGCTCAGCGCGCACCGCCGCCGCACGCAGGCGGGACCGGCGGGTTTACACAGCCGCGCACCCCGTCCTCTTCGCCCTGCTCGCCGTGGCGCGCCACAAGCCGGTCCTCCGTATCGGCCGGACCGTGCTCGTCCACGACGCCGACGCCCTGCGGCACGCGCTGACCCGCCTGCCGCTGGACCGGACGGCCGCCGGGACGACCGGGCGGGCCGCGCGGTCCGCCCTGGACCCGGGCGATGCGGCCCCCACCGGCGGCGTCCTGTTCGACCAGCAGGGCGCGGCCCACCGCGCCGCGCGGCGAGGGCTCGCCGACGGCCTGTCCGCCGCGGGCGTGGCCCGCCTACGGCCGCTGTGGCAGGACACGCTCGCGCGTGGCCTCGCCCCGCTGGCCGAGGGGCGGGACGTCGACCTCGTGGCCCTGGCCCGGGAAGCCGCCGGAATCACGGCCTGTGCCCTGCTGGGAGTGGACGCCGACCCGCTGCGGCTCGCCGACGCCGCCGCCGATGCCGCCGCGGCGGCCGTACGGGAACACCTCCCATCCCTGCCCCGGCCCTGGGCCCGTTCCCGGACCGCCGCCGTGGACGCCGCGCGGCGGCTGCGCGACGTGCTCCACGAACCCGGCCGCGACCGGGCCGAGGACGCCGCCGCGCGGGCGATGCTCGCCGTCGCCTCCGTCACCACCGTCGTCGCCGCGCTGCCCCGCGCCGCCGCCTGGTGCGCGGACGCCGGCTGGTGGGACCGGGCCGCCGACGACACGTCGCGCCCCGCCCTGGCCCGGGAGCTGCTGCGCGTCACCGCGCCGTCCCCGCTGCTGCCCCGCGTCGCCGCCGAGCCGGGCACCCTGGGCGGCCGGCCCGTACGGGCGGGCGACCGGCTGCTGCTCGTCGCCCGTCACGCCGTCCGCGCGCACACCGACGACCCCGACTGCCGCCACCCGGCCGAACCCGCCCTGTCCCAACTCGTCTTCGGCGCAGGACCGCACGCCTGCCCCGGGGCCCGGCTCGCCACCGCCCAGCTGGAGGACTTCCTGAACGCCCTCGCCCCCTACCGCCCCGTCGTCGTCCGCGCCCGCGCCGACCGCCGGGCCGCACTGCCCGGCTGGCGCTCGCTGGTCGTCCGGCCGGGCGCGACCCCCGCGCCGGAGCCGGCATGAGCCCGGCACCGCCGCCGCTCCGTATCGCCGTCACCGGGGCGAGCGGCTTCTGCGGCTCCCACATCGCCCTCGCCGCGGCCCGGTTCGCGGACGTGGTGTGCGTGGGGCGCCGCCCCGGCCCCGTCGGCCGGCACGTCCCCTGGGACGCCGCGCGCGAGGCGCCCGGCCTCGCGGGCGCCGACGTGATCGTCCACTGCGCGGCCGCCGTCGGCGACCCCGCCCCCGGCTCCCGCGCCGAGGCCCTGATGCGCGCCGTCAACGTCGACGGCACCGCCCGCCTGATGGACGCCGCCGCCGGGCGCCCTGTCGTCTGGATCAGCAGCGCCAGCGTCTACGACCCCCGCGCCGACCGCTCCCTGGTCCGCGAGGACCACCCGGTCTCCGGCCAGCTCAACGCCTACGGCCGCACCAAGGCCGCCGGCGAGCGCCTCGCCCTGGACGCCGGCGCGGTCGTCCTGCGCCCCCGGGCCGTCTACGGACCGGGGGACCCCCACCTGTTGCCCCGGCTGCGCTCCCGCGTCCGCGCCGGCACGCTCCTGCTGCCCGGCCCGGACGTACCGCTGAGCCTGACGGCGGTGGAGAACCTCGCCGACGCCGCGCTCGCCGCCCCCGGCTGGCCGCCGGGCGCCTACAACATCGCCGACGCCGTCGCCCACGGCCGCGACGCGGCCCTGCGCCGGGTGCTGCGGGCCCATGGCGTCCGGGCCCGGATCCGTCATCTGCCGCTGGGCCTGGCCCGGTCCGCCGCCCGCGCCGCCGAGGCGGCCGCGCGGCTGCGCCCGGACGCCGAGGCCGCACTCTCGCGCTACGCCGTGGACCAGCTCGCCCACCCGGTCGTCCTGGACACCGGTAAGGCACGCGCCCAGGGCTGGCTGCCCCGCCGGACCCTCGACGACCACCTGGCGGACGTGGCCGGGACGGCCGGGAGGACGGGCGACCGCGATCACGACCGCCCGTGACCGCCTCCCGCGCGGCGATCCGGCCGACTTGCCGCCGCCGTCACCCGGGGTGCGCCGCATGAACCCTGGTGGACACCTGGCGTGTTTGCCCGCCCCGGCCGGTCCCCGCCCTGGCCACGCGCGCGTCCGCTGCGGTAGGCAGCAAGGGGCACCCGCCCCGCACGCGCACACCCGTCCCTCGGTTGGAGGACCCATGCGCACATCCCACAGAGCCGCGCTCGCCGCGGCCGTGGCCTTCGCCGGACTGTCCGCCGCCATCGTGCCGACGAACAGCGCCGCCGACACGCGGTCCGCCTTCGCGGACCAGGCCGTCCGCGCCGGCCTGACGGCCGCCCAGACGGCCGGGCTCCAGCAGCGCGTCGCCGCGTACCTCGACGCGACGGGCGGCCACCGGATCGCGCTCAACAAGATCGCCGTGAAGGGCGGCACCATCCTCGTCACGGTGCCCGGCGAGACGTACGCGCGGGAGCTGAACGGCGTGCTGGACCGCTCCGCCCCCGCGAGCGCCCTGGCGGCCTTCTGGGCGGACTGCCCGTATCTGTACTTCTGCGGCTGGAAGGGCGCCAACCGCACCGGGGACCAGTGGAACATCTCCAAGTGCGGTGTCCAGCAGGAGATCCCGGACGGCTGGAACAGCGGCGGTTCCTGGCAGAACAACCAGTCCAGCGGCACCCGCGCCCGGATGTACGGCAAGAGCCGCAATCTGGTCTACACCACTCCGCCGGCCCCCTACGGCCCGGTCAACGGGGACTGGGCGCCGGTCTGGTACGTCCAGGCCTGCTAGCACGGCGCCGACGGCGGCGGGGGTCAGTCCGCCGCCCGGCCCGCTCCGGGCACCCGGCGTCGCGCGGCGGCCAGGGCCGCGTCGACGTCACGGGTGCCCGTCGACACGCACAGGGTGTAGACGACGTCCTCCAGCCGCCGCCGGGTCGCGGGGTCCTCGGCACCCGATGCCAGTGCGCGCTCGAGCGCTGAGTACCGCCGGACGAGCTCGTCGAGCACAGCAGGGTGGGCGAGCAGCATGGAATCTCCTCCGGGTGAGCCTGGACGACAGTTCGTCGTGCGTCTGCCCGGACACCCCGGTCCCATGCCACACCCGAGCCGGGTACCGCTCCCGCCGCCGGGAGGAGCGTCAGTGCGCGATGAGGGAGGGCTCCAGGACGAAGACGGGGATCTCCCGGGAGGTCTTCTCCTGATAGTCGGCGTAGTCCGGCCACACCTCGACCGCCCGCGCCCGCCACAGGGCCCGCTCCTCGCCGGTGACCTCACGGGCCGTCATGTCCTGGTGCAGCGTGCCGTCCCGCAACTCCACCCGGGGGTCGGCGACGAGGTTGTGGTACCAGACCGGGTGCTTGGGGGAGCCGCCCTTCGAGGCGACGGCGGCGTACACGCCCTCGTGCTCCACCCGCATCAGCGGCGTCTTGCGGAGCTTGCCGCTCTTCGCGCCCAGGGTCGTCAGGAGGATGACCGGGATACCCCGCAGGGTCGTTCCCTCGGCGCCCCCGGAGCTCTCGATCAGTTCGACCTGGTCCCGCACCCACTTGGCCGGGCTCGGCTCGTACTCACCCTTCAGCGGCATGTCATCGTCCCTTTCTCCGTCCGGGAACCCCCGCGCGGATCCGTACCGCGCGTACCGTCCCATGAAATACCGAAAAGCATGCGGCTATTCCCGTTCCGGAGGAAGACGTCCGGACGTCGCCCCCGGCCCGGCAGGGGGCGACGTCACCCGGGTGGGTCAGCCGCGCAGCGGTCCCTCACAGCTGTAGTCCGCCGTGCCCGCGGGGCGGCCCGGCCACAGGTCGACCGTGCCGAAGGAGCAGTTCATGTCGGCGAGGTTGGTGGATGCCGCCTTGGCGCGCTCGAGGACGAAGTAGTCGACCGTCCCGGACATGTCCTTGAAGACGGCGTCGGCGTCGCCCGGGCTGTTCAGGTTCGCGGTGATCCGGCCGGTGCAGACGAACCGCGGCCGGTCGGGGGAGCCCGCGGCCCGGCAGTCGGGTGCCTGGCCCGTCGCGGCGGCGAAGGACGAGCGGACGGCCGTGGCCGAGGCGTCGCGCAGCCGGTTCACGGGGGTGAACGTGGTGGACGGCACGTACAGGTCCTTGACCTTGCCGATCTGCCGGTCGAGGAAGGTGTCGTAGCCGCGCTGCACGGACCCGTCGCGGCTCATGCGGTCGCGCCAGGCGTCGTAGCCCGCCACGTCGTTCGCCCGCAGGTGGTCGTACATCTCGCGCAGCAGCGAGGGCCGCTCGGTCCACAGGTACTCGAAGAACGTGCCCGCGTAGTTGTAGAAGCGGAAGCCGTCGCGGTCGTACTGGGCGTGCAGCAGCTGGTCGACGGTCATGCGGGGCTTGCCGCCGGCCGTGTCGTTGATGATGCCCTGCACCAGCGACTTGCGGACCTTGATGCCGCCGTCGCGGGTCGAGCCGGCGAAGAACTCGGCGGTGCCCTCGTCCATGGCGGTGGTGCGGTCGTTCTGGTACCAGGGGCCCTCGCCGAAGCTGCCGGGCACGGCCCAGCGGCCGTTGAGGTAGTGGGTGTACTCGTGACGGAAGAGCTCTTCGAGGGTGAGCGTGGAGTCCTGCGGCACACGGCGCTCGTAGGTGTAGAAGGTGGCGCCGTTCTCGATGTAGATGCCGCCGTTGTTGGTGCTCATGCCCGTCAGGAGCGGGTGGTAGATCTCGTAGTCCGCGCGGGAGGCGTACAGCACGATGTTCAGCGTGGAGTTGGTGTCGCCGGCCAGCGGCCGCTCGGTGCCCAGCACGCGGTGGAACTGTGACTTGACCTGCTTGCTCGCGTAGTACAGCCGGTCGACGGTGGCCCGGTCGAGCGCGGTGCGGACCTTGATGCCGCCGTTGTCGTAGGTGTAGGCGGACGGGAAGAGGCGGCGCTCGATGTCCTCCTTGCAGACCCCGTACTGCTTGCACAGGCCCAGGGTGTTGAGCCAGCCGACCGTCTTGCCCCACGGCTCGCTGCCCTGGCCGAAGTTGCGGACGACGGTGTCCAGGACCCCGCCCAGGGAGGCTGTGATCTCGCTCTTCACCGCGTCGACCTGGCTGAGCCGGCCGTATTCGTTGAGCGCGTCGCGCACGACCCAGGCGTTGTCCGTGCCCTTCAGGTGGGTGTATCCGGCGAAGGCCTTGAGGGCGGACCGGTAGGCGGGGTCGGCGGCGACGGCCGCGTCGAAGGCTGGGTCGTCGTTGTACACGCCCAGGTAGCCCACGGACAGCGCGCCGAGCGCGGCACCGCCCCAGCCCGGGTCCTTCGCGGTGTCGGGGTGGGAGGCGTCCATCATGGCCAGCACCCGCTTCATCAGCGGCAGCTGGTACTGGCGCAGCTGCGGCGTGCTGGCGGCGTAGAGGGCCTCGCGCAGGGTCTCGCCGTTGGTGCGGGTGGCGTCGAAGGTGTGGGAGCCGCTGCCGTAGTAGTAGATGGCGCGGCGGACGGCCTCCACGGTCGGCGCGTCCGAGAGGTCGATCTCGTCGTGCGAGAAGTCGTGGTAGGCCGCCGCGTGGAGGTAGGTGAACATCTCCAGCAGGTGGGAGGTGTTCTTCCCGTCGTGCCAGTAGCCGTAGCGCTCCGCGCGCTGGGCGACGGCGCGGACGTTCTCCCGTGAGAAGACGGGGACCAGCCGCTGGTCCCATGTCCACAGGATCTGGCGCAGACAGCCGTCGGAGGTGACGGCCGGGTCCATGAGGAAGTCGGCGAACCGCTCGGGGTCGAGCCGGCTGACGCCGTCGAGGGTGCAGGGAACGCTCGTGCCGCCGAGGGTGACGCGCGGGGCGACGGACGGTGCCGGGCTCTTGCCGTCCTTGCCCTTCTCGGCCTTCCCGCCCGGCTGCGGGCCGGGCACGCGCCCGTCGGTCAGGCCGCCCGGCGCGGTGGCCGAAGGCGTGGTGGGGCGGGGGGCCTTGGCGAGGTGGGTGACCTCGTCGAAGGGGTTGGGCGTACGGGCGTCGGACCGTACGGCCGAGGCGGGGGCGCCGGAGGTGGCGGCGGCCCGCGCGGGGGTGGGTGAGGAGACCGCGTAGCCCGTCTGGACGGCCGTGGCGGTGAGGGTCAGCGCTATCGCGGTGGTGAGCAGGGATCTGCGCACGGTGGCGGAATGGAACACCGATGACTCCTGTGTGGGAGGTGTGGGAGGTGTGGAGCGACGGCGCGCGGTGGAAGACGGCGCGCACGCCGGAGGTCGACGACCCACCGGGCATCAACCGCCTTGTGACAGGCGGTACGTGGGGGACCGGTGAGGCGCCATGTGATGCGTAACGTAGTAATGTGAAATTGCACTGACAAGATGTCAGCTACTCCGTTACATATCCGTGTCCGAGGAGGAGTTCATGCACGAACCCGCGCCCACCGCGCTCCGGACCGTCAGTCACGACCTTCCCGTATCGCCTGAGCTGGAGCGCTTCATGGCGGGCGGCTGGGCGGCCACCCCGCTGCCGGGCGACATCCGGCTGCCCGTCGCGGACCTCGCCGCCGCCCGCCGCGCCCGGTTGTCCGCGCGCTTCCCCGGCGAGCGGCTGATCGTCCCCGCCGGACGGCTGAAGGTCCGGTCCAACGACTGCGACCACCGCTTCCGGCCGCACAGCGCGTACGTCTGGCTCACCGGGCTGACAGGCGAGGAACAGGCGGGCCACGTACTGGTCATGGAGCCCACCGGCCCGCACGGCCACGAAGCCGTCCTCCATGTGCGGCCCCGCTCGCCGCGCACGGGCGATGAGTTCTACCGGGACCGCCGCTACGGCGAGTTCTGGGTCGGCCGGCGCCCCGACCTGGCCGAGGCCGAGCGCATGACCGGCATCCGCTGTGTCCACCTCGACGAGCCCGGCCGGCTGCCGCCCGGCCGCGACGCGTCCACCGACGCCGGACTCGCCTCCGTCCTCAGCGAGCTGCGCCTGGTCAAGGACGCCTGGGAGGTCGAACAGCTCCAACTGGCCGTGGACCACACCACCGCCGGATTCGAGGACGTCGTCCGGGCGTTGCCGCGCGCGCTGTCCCACCCCCGCGGCGAGCGGTGGATCGAGGGCGTCTTCGGCCTGCGCGCCCGCGCCGAGGGCAACGGCACCGGCTACGAGACCATCGCCGCTTCCGGAGCCCACGCGTGCGTCCTGCACTGGATACGCAACGACGGCCCCCTCGACCCCCGTGAACTGCTCCTGCTGGACGCCGGCGTGGAGACGGACACCCTCTACACCGCCGACATCACCCGCACCCTGCCGCTCTCCGGCCGCTTCTCGCCTGTCCAGCGCCAGGTGTACGAGCTGGTCCTCGCCGCACAGGAGGCGGGCATCGCCGCCCTCAAACCGGGCGCGAGCTTCCGCGACTTCCACCGGGCCGCCATGCGGGTCATCTCGGAAGGCCTCGTGGAGTGGGGCGTACTGACCGGGGCCGAGAGCGACCTCCATCGCCGTTACACCCTCTGCAGCAGCGGCCACATGCTCGGCCTGGACGTCCACGACTGCGCCCAGGCCCGGGCCGACGCCTACCTCGACGGCGTTCTGGAGGAGGGGCAGGTGCTCACCGTCGAACCCGGGCTCTACCTCCAGCCCGACGACGAGACACTGCCGCCCGAACTGCGCGGCATCGGGGTGCGGATCGAGGACGACCTGGTGATCACGGCCGAGGGGGCGCGGCTGATGTCGGGGGCGCTGCCGCGCACACCGGACGGAATCGAGGCGTGGATGGGGGAGTTGACCCAGGGATGATCCCGGGATGGCGCGGGTGAGGCCTTGGCGGAAATGCCTGGGCAAGGCCTTGGCACCGGCAGTGCAATGTGAAATATTACTGCCGTGTTCATGAGCGACTCCCCGGACCTCATCGTCGTCGGAGCGGGCGTGGTCGGCGCGGCCTGTGCCTACTACGCCGCCCGCCACGGCCTCTCCGTCACCGTGCTCGACCGTGGTCCCGTCGCGGGCGGGACCACGGGGGCGGGCGAGGGCAATCTGCTGGTCTCCGACAAGGAACCCGGCCCCGAACTCGAACTCGCCCTGCTGTCCGCCCGATTGTGGCACGACCTGTCGCAACGGCTCCCGGAACGCGTCGAGTACGAGCCCAAGGGCGGCCTGGTCGTCGCCTCCGCCGACGCCGGAATGAAGGCGCTGCGGGACTTCGCCGCGGCGCAGACGACGGCGGGCGTCACCGCCCACGAGATACCCGCGGACCGCCTGGCCTACCTGGAGCCGCACCTGGCCCCGGGCCTCGCCGGCGGCTTCCACTACCCCCAGGACGCCCAGGTCCAGCCCGCCCTCGCCGCCGCCCACCTGCTGCGCGCCTCGGGCGCCCGGGTGCGCACCGGCGAGGAGGTCACCGAGATCCTCACCGGCCCGGACGGCGGGGTGTGCGGCGTCCGCACCCCGGCCGGCACCGTGCGCGCCCCGCTCGTCGTGAACGCGGCCGGCGCGTGGGGCGGCGAACTCGCCCGCCTCGCCGGCACCGACCTGCCCCTCCTGCCCCGCCGCGGCTTCGTGCTCGTCACCGAACCGCTGCCGCGCCTGGTGCGGCACAAGGTGTACGCGGCGGACTACGTCGCCGACGTCGCCAGCGACTCGGCGGCGCTCCAGACCTCGGCGGTCGTCGAAGGCACGCCGGCGGGCCCGGTCCTCATCGGCGCCAGCCGCGAACGAGTCGGCTTCGACCGCACTCTGTCCGTCGAGGCGCTCCGCTTCCTCGCGGCCCGGGCCACCGCCCTGTTCCCGGTCCTGGCCGGGGTGCGGGCGATGCGGACGTACGCGGGATTCCGCCCGTACCTGCCCGACCACCTGCCCGCCATCGGGGCCGACCCACGCGTCCCCGGGTTGCTGCACGCCTGCGGCCACGAAGGCGCCGGCATCGGCCTCGCCCCGGCCACCGGCCTGATCATCGCCCGCCTCCTGACGGGCGCCGAGCCGCCGCTCGATGCCGGGCCGTTCCGGCCCGGCCGCTTCGCTCCCGCCGTTTGAAGTGTGGTGGCCGACCCTCGTCGACCGCCGTCCGGCCATACAGGGCTCGGCTCCCACCCGCCCCACCCACCCCCGAGAGGAGGCCCGCAGTGGCCCGTACCCCCGCCGACCTGGTCGGGGCGGACCTCGGTCCGTCGTTCGCCATCACCTTCGACGGTCGCGCCGTTCCCGCCCTGCCCGGCCAGACCGTCGCCGCCGCACTCTGGGCGGCGGGCATCCTCGCCTGGCGCACCACCCGCGAAGGCGGGCGCCCGCGCGGCGCGTTCTGCGGCATCGGGCAGTGCTACGACTGCCTCGCCACCGTCAACGGCCGCCCCAACCGCCGCGCCTGCCTCGTGCCCGCCCGCCCCGGCGACCGCGTCACCACCCAGGAGGGACACGGCCGTGCCGACCTCGCCGTCTGAGCCGACCTCGCCGTCCGGGAAGGCCGTGCCGTCCGGGAAGCCCTCTCCGTCCGGGCGGTCCGCGCCGTCCGAGGCGTACGACCTCGCCGTCATCGGTGCCGGGCCCGCCGGCCTCGCCGGAGCCGTCGCCGCCGACGAAGCGGGCCTGTCCGTCGCCCTGCTGGACTCCGCCGCGCACACCGGCGGCCAGTACTTCCGCCACCCCGACCCCGCCCTCGGCGCTACCCGCCCGCAGGCCCTCCACCACGACTGGCCCGCCTTCGCCCGGCTCCGCGACCGCCTCGCCGACGGCGGCGTCACCCACCTCGCCGGACACCACGTGTGGACCGTCACCCGCGAGGCCGAGAACCGCTGGACCGTGCACGCCCTCACCGGCGCCGACGGCGAAGCCGACGAACCGGTGACCGTACGGGCCCGCGCCGTGCTGCTCGCCACCGGCGCCTACGAACGGCAACTCCCCTTCCCCGGCTGGACCCTGCCCGGCGTCGTGGGCGCGGGCGGAGCCCAGGCGATGCTCAAATCCGGGCTCGTCCTGCCCGGCAGACGCGTCGTCGTCGCCGGCAGCGGGCCGCTGCTGCTCGCCGTCGCCACCTCGCTCGCCGCCGCCGGGGCGGACGTCCCCGCCGTCGTCGAAGCCTCCGGCTACGTCGGCTACGCCCGCCACCCCCGCGCCCTCGCCACCAACCCCCACAAGCTCCTCGAAGCGGCCACCCACGGCACGGCGCTGCTGCGCCACCGCGTCCCCGTGCACACCCGCAGCACCGTCACCCAGGTGCACGGCACCGACCGTGTGGAGGCCGTCACCATCGCCCGCGTCGACCGCCACTGGCGGCCGCTGCCCGGCACCGGCCGCCGCGTCGCCTGCGACGCGCTGGCCGTCGGCCACGGGCTCGTACCCCGGATCGAACTGGCCACCACCCTCGGCTGCGCCACCCGCCGCACCCCCGACGGCACCACCGCGCTCGTCCTGGACGGCTTCCAGCGCACCTCCGTCCCCGGCCTGTGGGCCGCGGGCGAGACCGGCGGCGT
Source organism: Streptomyces hesseae (assembly GCF_031845785.1). Taxonomy (NCBI): domain Bacteria; kingdom Bacillati; phylum Actinomycetota; class Actinomycetes; order Kitasatosporales; family Streptomycetaceae; genus Streptomyces; species Streptomyces hesseae. Next base: position 409,902 of record NZ_JAVRFI010000002.1, on the reverse strand, counting down.
CGGCGGCTGGGAACTGGCCCGCACCGAGGGCGAGCTGGCCAGCCTCGCCGTCGCCGCCCGCCTCGGCGGCCGCCCCCCGCTCACGGGCGGCACCCGGCTGCGGCGGCTGCGCCGCGAGCGGGCCCGGCTGCGCGTCTTCGCCGAGGCCATGGCCGCCGCCCACGCCCCCGGCCGGGGCTGGACGCGGTGGCTCACCGACAACACCGAAGTCTGCCGCTGCGAGGAGGTCACCGCCGGCCGCGTCCGCGAGGCGGTGTGCGACCTCGGCGCCCACGATGCCCGCACCGTCAAGCTCCTCACCCGCGCCGGTATGGGCTGGTGCCAGGGGCGGATGTGCGGGGCGGCCGTGGCCTGCCTGGCGACGGAGGGCACGGCGGAGGGGACCGTGCCGCCGTCCGCCGAGCGCAGGCCACTGGCCGTACCCGTACCACTCGGGGCCCTCGGCTCCCTACCCACCGATACATCCGTCGATCAGCCGAACATAGAGTCGAACACAGAAAGGCCCACCGCACCATGACCGTCAACTCCTGGACCTCCACCCACCCCTGGCGCGGCATCATGGTCGCCACCGCACTCCCGCTGCGCGACGACTTGTCCGTCGACCACGACGCCTACGCCGAACACGTGCGCTGGCTCCTCGACAACGGCTGCGACGGCGTCGTGCCCAACGGCTCCCTCGGCGAGTACCAGACCCTCACCCCCGACGAGCGCGCCCGCGTCGTCCGCACCGCCGTCGAGGCGGCCGGCGACGGCGCCCGGGTGATGCCCGGCGTCGCCGCCTACGGCGGCGCCGAGGCACGCCGCTGGGCCGACCAGGCCGCCGAGGCGGGCTGCGGATCCGTCCTGCTGCTGCCCCCGAACGCCTACCGGGCCGACGAGGACGCCGTACGCGCCCACTACGCCGAGGTCGCCGGGGCCGGCATACCCGTCGTCGCCTACAACAACCCCATCGACACCAAGGTCGACCTCACCCCCGCCCTGCTCGCCCGGCTGCACGCGGACGGTCACATCGTGGCCGTCAAGGAGTTCTCCGGCGACGTCCGGCGCGCCTACGAGCTCGCCGAGCTCGCCCCCGGACTCGACCTGCTCATCGGCGCCGACGACGTCCTCCTCGAACTCGCCGTCGCGGGGGCCGTCGGCTGGGTCGCCGGCTACCCCAACGCCCTCCCCGCCGCCTGCGCCGAGCTCTACCGCGCCGCCGTCGCCGGGGACCTGACCACGGCCCTGCCGCTGTACCGGGCCCTGCACCCGCTGCTGCGCTGGGACTCCCGGACCGAGTTCGTCCAGGCGATCAAGCTGTCCATGGACATCGCCGGACGCCACGGCGGCCCCACCCGCCACCCCCGCCTGCCGCTGACCGGCGCGGTCGAGGCGGCCGTGCGCGCCGCCACCGAGAAGGCCCTCGCCGACGGACACCGCTGACCCCTGAGGCCCCCACCGCAGAAAGGACGTCCGTGCGCACCCGTCACGTCTTCCACGCCGTCGACTCGCACACCGAGGGCATGCCCACCCGCGTCATCACCGGCGGCGTCGGGGTGATTCCCGGTGCCACCATGGCCGAACGCCGGCTCCACTTCATCGAGCACCTGGACCACCTCCGGACGCTCCTGATGACCGAGCCGCGCGGCCACGCCTCCATGAGCGGCGCGATCCTCCAGCCCCCCACCCGCCCCGACGCCGACTACGGCGTCCTGTTCATCGAGGTGTCCGGCGTGCTGCCCATGTGCGGGCACGGCACCATCGGCGTCGCCACCGTCCTCGTCGAGACCGGCATGGTGCCCGTCACCGAGCCCGTCACCACCGTGCGCCTCGACGCCCCGGCCGGCCTCGTCACCGTCGACGTACGGGTCGAGGACGGCGCCGCGCGGTCCGCGACGATCACCAACGTGCCCGCCTTCTGCCTCGGTCTGGACCGCAAGGTGGACGTGCCCGGGTACGGCACGGTGACATACGACCTCGCCTTCGGCGGCAACTTCTACGCCTTCGTCGAGCTGGACGCGCTGGGCCTGCCCTTCGACCGGTCCCGCAAGGACGACCTGCTCGCCGCCGGACTCGCCGTCATGGCCGCCGTCAACGCCTCGCCGGACCGGCCCGTCCACCCCGAGGACCCCGGCATCAGCGGCCTCAAACACGTCTACCTCGCCGCGCCCGGCTCCGACGCCCATCACTCGCGGCACGCGATGGCCATCCACCCGGGGTGGTTCGACCGTTCCCCCTGCGGCACCGGAACCTCCGCCCGGATGGCGCAGCTGCACGCCCGGGGGCTGCTGCCGCTCGGCCGCGACTTCGTCAACGAGTCCTTCATCGGTACGCGCTTCACCGGCCGTCTGGTGGGGGAGACGGAGGTGGGCGGGGTGCCCGCGGTCGTCCCCACCATCACCGGCCGGGCCTGGATCACCGGCACGGCCCAGTACTTCCTCGACCCGGACGACCCGTTCCCCGGAGGCTTCCTGCTATGACGTCCCTCGTCTCCCGCAACCCGGCCGACCCCTCCGACGTCGTCGCCGAGTTCCCGGCGTCCGGAGCGTCCGGCATCGTGGCGGCCGTCGAACGGGCGCGCGCCGCCCAGCCGGAATGGCTGCTCGGCGGCGCGGCCGCCCGTTCGTCGGCGCTCACGGCCGTTGCCGCCGCCGTCGAGGCCGCCGCCGGGGAACTGGCCGCGCTCGCCGTACGGGAGGTGGGCAAGCCGGTCGCCGAAGCGCGCGCCGAAGTGGCCCGTACCGCCGCGATCTGGCGGTACTACGCCCAGGCCCCCTACGAGCCCACGGGAGCCGTCCACGAGACGGCCGCCGGCCCCGGGCTGCTGCTCACCCGCCGCCGCCCGCACGGCGTCGCCGGTCTGATCACCCCCTGGAACTTCCCCCTCGCCATTCCGTCCTGGAAGGCCGCCCCGGCGCTGGCCACGGGCAACGCCGTCGTCCTCAAGCCCGCCCCCGAGGCCACGGCGTGCGCCCGGCGCCTGGCCGGCATCGTCCAGGAGGCGCTGCCGGACGGGGTGTTCACGCTCGTCCCCGGCGGCGCCGAGGAGGGCGAGGCCCTCGTCACCACCGCCGACGCCGTCTCCTTCACCGGCTCCACGGCCGTCGGCACCGCGGTCGTCCGCGCGGCCACCGCCCGCGGCGTCCCCGTCCAGGCCGAGATGGGCGGCCTCAACGCGGCCCTCGTCCTGCCCGGCGCCGACATCGAACGGGCCGCCGGCCACATCGCCGCCGCGATCGCCGGGTACGCGGGCCAGAAGTGCACCGCCACCAGCAGGGTGATCGCCGTCGGCGCCGCCCGGGAGCCGCTGCGCGAGGCCTTGGCCGAGGCGCTGCACGCGCTGCCGGTGGGCGATCCGGCGGACCCGGCGACGGTGTGCGGGCCGCTCGTCTCGGAGCAGGCGCGCACCCGCTTCGAGCGGGCCCGGGAAGGCCTCTGTGCCGTCGCGGCGGGGAGTGCTCCCGACGGCCCGGGCTGGTACGTGGCCCCCACCCTCGCCGAGAAGGTGCCGGAGGGTCACCGGCTGCTGAGCGAGGAGGTCTTCGGCCCGATCGCCGTTCTCCTGCCGGCGGACGACGTGGCGGAGGCGGTGCGGATCGCGAACTCCGTCCCCCACGGGCTGGTCACCTCGGTCCACACCGGGGACCTCGCCGTGACGCTCGACGCCCTGGACCGCCTGGACACGGGCATGATCCGCGTCAACGCCCCGTCCACCGGAGTCGACTTCCACCTGCCCTTCGGCGGCGCGAAGGCGTCCGGTCACGGCCCGCGCGAACAGGGCCGCGCGGCTCTGGAGTTCTACACGTCGAGCCGGACGTACACCCTGACGCCGTAACGCAATGTGACATTGTACGCTGGATGGTCCGGACCGCAGGGTGAAAAGGAGTCGGGACACCATGGGACACCTGAAACAGCGCAACCTCATCACCGCGACCGAGCGGCTGCGCGACCAGGTGGCCCACGCCCTGCGGGCCGCGCTGATCTCCGGCGAACTCCGCCCCGGCCAGGTCTACTCGGCGCCGGGGCTCGCGGAGGACTTCGGCGTCTCCGCCACGCCCGTGCGGGAGGCCATGCTCGACCTGGCCCGCGAGGGCCTCGTCGAGCCGGTCCGCAACAAGGGCTTCCGGGTGACCGAGGTCAACGAGCGGGACCTGGACCAGTACACCGAGATCCGCACGCTGATCGAGGTCCCCACGGTCGGCCGGGTCACCCGCACCGCCGCCCGCGAGGACCTGGAGGCGCTTCGCCCGGTCGCCGAGGAGATCGTGCGCGCCGCGCGCGACCACGACCTCATCGGCTATCTGGAGGCCGACCGGCAGTTCCACCTCGCGCTGCTGACCCTGTCCGGCAACGAGCGCCTCGTCGAGACCGTCGGCGACCTCCGCAAGCGCTCGCGCCTGTACGGCCTGGACGCACTGGACGAGCGCGGCGAGCTCATCCACTCGGCCGAGGAGCACCTGGAGCTCCTCGACGTGATGCTGGCCGGGGACGCCGAGGGCGCCGAGGCGTGCATGACGCGTCACCTCGGGCACGTCCGTTCCCTGTGGGCGAAGGACGGCGGCGAGGAGGCCTGATCCGGGCCGGCTGTGCCGTCTCATGACATCGGTTTCTCGCTGTCAGGCTTGACGGGTTTGATGGGTTTGACGGGCTTGATGGGCGTAGGACGCGAGGCGATCGGCGAGCGCGGTGACGAGGTCGCGCAGTTCATCGGGGCGCTCGATGACGAACGGCCGGTCGAGTGAGGCGAGTACCGGAGGCAACCACTCAAGCCGCTCGGCCCGCAGTTCGACGCGCAGCCAGCGCTCGGTCGCCCGGTCCTCGCCTGCCACGGGCGCGTACTCCTCCAGGCTCGCAACACTGGCGGGAAGGTGGGCGCGGATCTGCTCAACTGTCCCGTGGATCCGCAAGATCACCTCATGCCGGTACTCAGCCGTGGCGAACCCTGACAACACGCGCTGTGCCGGATCCGGAGCCACGGGCGCTTCGAACGATCCGGGCAGGGGCCGCGCGTCTGCGATGCGATCGAGCCGGAAGGTTCGGTCCTCGCCGATTTGGGCGTCCTTGCCCGTGACGTACCACCGGCCCGCATGGGCGACGATCCCGTACGTGTGCAGCGTGCGTTCGCTGCGCCGTCCGTCGCGGTCGGTGTAGCGGATCGAGACCGGCCGGCGGTGGCGCACCGCATCGGCGATGGTGAGCAGGATCCCACTGTCCGGGGTGTCGTAATCGCCGGGCCGATCCGTGAAGGCGAGAGCTTCCAGGAGTGTGTCGAGCCGGCGGGCGATGTGCTTGGGCAGCACCCGCCGGATCTTGGCCGATGCCGTCTCGCTTGCCGTGTGCTGCGTCGTCGTCAGCCCTGCCCGGCGGCCGGCGACCAGGCCGAGCAGCACGGCCAGCGCCTCGTCGTCGCTGAGCATGAGCGGAGGCAAACGGTACCCGGGGGCGAGCCGGTACCCGCCGTAGCGGCCGCGCACCGATTCCACGGGCACGTCCAGGTCGATCAGCTGATCCACATACCGTCGCACGGTGCGCCCTTCGACGCCGAGCCGGTCGGCGAGTTCGGCCACGGTCCGGGTGCCGCCCGACTGCAGCAGCTCCAGAAGTGTCAGCACGCGGGCGGTTGGTCGAGGCATGTTCGCACCCTAAGGCGAATAGAGGACCGATTCTGTCCACTATTTCTCCTAGCCTGCGCGGTGCACGCCTCCAGCACAGCCAAGGAGATTCCCATGGACTTCGTCTCGATCCGCATCATCACCGGCGACGTGGCGCGCCTCGTCGAGTTCTATGAGCGAGCCACAGGGGCGCGGGCGACGTGGGCCACCGAGGACTTCGCCGAACTCAAGAGCGCGGGCGCCACCCTCGCGATCGCGAGCGTCCGCACCGTCCCGCTGTTCGCCCCGGGCTCTGCCCGCCCGGCGGACAACCACAGCGTGATCACCGAGTTCCTCGTCGACGACGTGGACCGCGTTCACCGGAACCTGACCGGCTTCGTCACCGACTTCGTCACCGAGCCCACCACGATGCCCTGGGGCAACCGGTCGCTGCTGTTCCGCGACCCCGACGGTAACCTTGTCAACTTCTTCACCCCCGTCACCCCAGCGGCCATCGAAAAGTTCGCACGCTGACGCCACACGCAGCCGTTCACACCGGGGCCCTGAGATCCCAGGGCCCCGGTGAACCACTCGCGGACATCCGGCGGCAACATGCTGGGAGCGTCAGTTGCAGTTCGAGGACTCGTGGTTGTTGGTGGTGCTTATGCCGCCGTAGGAGAAGTTCCACGTCGAGGTCTGGCCGGAGCATGAGTGCCCATTGGCGGTGAAGTTCCAGTTGCCGGTGTACTCGCGGTTGTTCGTCACGCCAGTCACAGGAATGTACCCGGCGTCAAACCAGTACGTGCCGTTGTTCAGCACCGGCCTGTTCTGGTTCGTGGAGCTGTTCGAGCTGGACTTCACGTCGACCTGGCCGAACTTCCAGTTGTTGACGTAGTTGGTGTTCCACAGGTTGACCTCGGTGTAGGCACCGCTGCAGTTCCACCCGAGGTAGAACTGGCCGATGGTCTGTGTGCCCACCTTGATGCTCTGAATATCCCCGAGCACCTGGCCACCTGAGGGGCAGCTTGCCGCATTGGCGGATCCGGTTCCGACTGTGGTGAACGTGAGGCCGGCTGCGGCAACGGCGAGCGCAGCCGAGGTCGTGCGTATACGGGTACGTATCCGCATAGTTCCCCCTGTAAGTCATCGAGGTGATCGATGCCCACTCATTGGCATGCTCATGGTCCCACCGGGCTTGCGTCCGACCCAGAGCCGTTCCCGGCCATTCGATCAGCGAATAGGCACTTCGAGCGCAAGGGCCGGCTCCTCAGGTGTCACAACCGATCAACGGAACAACCGATCATCAGGACCCGCCACCGGCAACCGAACCTGACCAAGCCCTGCTAACGCCGGATCAACTGGGTGGCCTGATCGTCCGCCCCGGCCGCAGCTCCGGGGTCGGGCCTGCGCGCGGAATCGCTGATCCTGAGCAGCAGCGCGATGAGTATCCACGTGGCCACCTGCGAGGAACCGCCGGAGGCGAGGAAGGGCAGCGCCTTGCCGGTCAGCGGAATGAGGCCCATCACGCCTCCGGAGACCACGAACACCTGAAGGGCCAGCGCCCCCGAAAGCCCCGTGGCCAGCAGCTTCCCGAACGGGTCGCGGGAGTCGAGCGCGGTCCGCAGACCCCGCTCGATCAGCAGCGCGAACAGCAGGAACAGGGCCATCATGCCGACGAGCCCGAGCTCCTCGCCGACCGTGGTGAGGATGAAGTCGCTGCGCCCGGCGAACTTGATGAGGTCGGAGTGCCCCCGCCCCAGCCCGGTGCCCAGGACGCCGCCACTGCCGAAGCTGAACAGGGCCTGTGCGGCCTGGTCCGAGACGATCCCGGGCGGCCGGGGCACCTTGTAGTAGTCCATCGGATGGAGCCAGGCGGCGACACGGCCGTGCACATGCGGCTCGAAGGACGCCACCACGACCGCTCCGACAGCGAACATCAGCAGCCCCGTCAGCACCCAGCTGGTGCGTTCGGTGGCCACATAGAGCATGATCACGAAGAGCCCGAAGAAGATGAGCGACGTACCGAGGTCCCGCTCGAAGATCAGGACCAGCAGGCTCAGCACCCATACCCCGGCGATCGGCCCGAACTGCCGCCCGCTCGGCAGCTGGAACCCCATCACCCGTCGGCCCGCCAGCGCCAGCGCGTCCTTGTGCACGGTCAGGTACCCCGCGAAGAACACCGCGATGGCGATCTTGACGAACTCGCCCGGCTGGAACGACAGCGCGCCCAGCTTGATCCACCGCTTGGCGCCGTAGGCGTCCGCGCCGAAGAACGCCGGCGCCATCAGCAGCACCAGCGCCGCGAACACCATGATGTAGGTGTACCGCTGGAGCAGCCGGTGGTCCTTCAGCAGCGCCACGACGCCCAGGCAGACGGCGAGACCGACGCCGCTCCACAGCAGCTGGTTCCCCTCGAACGGCTCGGAGTGCCAGCGCAGGGCGTACGAGATGTCCAGCCGGTGGATCAGCACCAGCCCCAGCCCGCTCAGCCCGATCGCGATCGGCAGGATCAGCGGGTCCGCGTACGGCGCGAACACCCGCACCACGGCGTGCGCGACCGCGGCGGCCGCCGACAGCCCGAGAGCGTACCCCGGCAGCGCCTCGGGCACATGGCCGTCGACGGCCAGCCCCACGGAGGCATAACCGAACACGGTGAGCAGCACCGCGAAGCCCAGCATCATCAGCTCGGCACCACGCCCCCGCCCCACCCCCGCCCGGAGTGCCGCCCTTCCTCCCACGCCCATGTATCCCTCGTTTTCCCGCGTGCCGTACGCGATGAAGTCGATGAGGCCCGCCGCCTCGTCGTGCGTGGCGGTGCGGCCGCACACAACAGAAGGAGGCACGGGCCCGCTGACAGGTTGCCCGGTTTCCGCTTCTCGAACGGGCGGATCTCGGCGATCTCCCGGGGAAACCGCAGGCAGGAGTACCCCTTACCGGTGGAATGTGGCTGAATACGGTGCCATGACCACCATCACCTGTGTCCAGGGCGACATCACCGTGCAGCACGTCGACGCCATCGTCAACGCGGCGAACTCCTCCCTGCTCGGAGGCGGCGGCGTCGACGGCGCCATCCACCGAGCGGGCGGCCCCGACATCCTCGCCGCCTGCCGCGCCCTGCGCGCCGCCCACTACGGCAAGGGCCTCCCCACGGGCCAGGCGGTGGCCACCCCGGCGGGCCGGCTGCCCGCGCGGTGGGTGATCCACACGGTGGGCCCGGTGTTCCAGGTTTCCGGCGGCGACGAGTCGCTGCTCGCCTCCTGTTACCGGGAGTCCCTGCGGGTCGCGGACGAGCTGGGCGCTCGCTCGGTCGCCTTCCCGGCCATCTCCACGGGCGTCTACCGCTGGCCCATGGAGGACGCGGCGCGCATCGCGGTGGGGACGGTGCGGCAGGCGGAGACGTCGGTGGAGGAGGTCCGCTTCGTCCTCTTCGACGAGCGTGCGTACGAGGCGTTCGCCCGCCAGGTGACGTGACTGACCGCTTGTCCGCCGAGAGTGTTTGTCGGCCCGAGCCCCTACAGCCCACCTGGCACAGGTAGGTGAAACCGTCTTCTGACGTCCACGTGGTCTACATCGCTTCCGTTCACGCAGGTGGGGCCTTTGGGGTCGAGGTGCGTCAACGGTGTTGGTGACATCGATGTGACAGGTGATGGTCACTGAGACCCCGCCGGGCAGGTTCCGGCCGGGGGCTTGCGTTCGGGGACTGTCTGCTTCGCGGTGCTCGACGTGATCTTGTTGTGCTCCGACTTACCGTTCTCTACGCGACGGGAGGGGCGAGGCGGCGGCCGAGGCGACGCGTGAACGCTGCTGGGCTTCAGCAGGGAACCCCTCGGCGCGGGGCAGCGGTGTACTGGTGATCTGCAGGTGGAAAGGATGGCAGTCACTGGCTGGAGCAACTCGGCACCTCCTCCGCCGAACTCCGGCCCGGCAAGGTCACCATCGACAAGCCCAAGCCGAACTTCGAGATCGTCGTCAACTCGGGCAAACCCAACCGCCCCCGTGCGTACGTGATCTCCATGACGACTCCCTGACGGTCCCCGCTCCCGCCCAAGTGTCAGGTTCCGCCTGTTCGTTCACGCAACCCCTTGTCGTGCGGGTGTTCGTTTGCCAGGGTGTGGTCATATGTGTGCCCATGGCTTCCTCGACCGGACTGCCTTGTATGTCCGCTGACATCGAGGCTCACGCACAGACCGCCGGCGTGATCCTGTTATGGGTCGCCGTTCTGCTGCGGGCCCGCGGGGCCGTGCGGTGTCCGGCGCAGCGGGCGCTGTGGCTCGCGGTCGCGACGGCGGCGCTCGCCATGACGCTGAATCTGCCCGTCGTGACCCGGTCGGCGGCCGGGACGTTCGGGCGGAGCGCCGAGTTGGCCGAGGTCAGGAATCTGACCGGTGTCGCCTCGGCCGGTGCCGTGCTGCACTTCCTCCTGGCCACGGCGGGAGTCCGCCGCGTGCCGCGCGTGCTCGTCCCGGCCGGCTGCCTCACCATCGCCCTGCTGCTGTTCCTCGACCGCCACCCCGGACCGCATGACGAACATCGCGTCGCCGGCGGGCCGTCGCCCTCCGTCGCCTACTGGCTGATCGTCATCGGCGTGCACCTCGTGGTGAACACGCTGTGCGTGCTCGTGTGCTGGCACTACGGACGGCGTACGGAGAGCCGCTCCCTCGCCGCCGGGCTCCGGCTCTTCGGGCTCGGGACCGCGTTCGCGTGGGTGTACTGGGCGGGGCAGTGCGTCCGTCTCGCCGTCGGCGACGACACGGCCCTGCCGCACCTTTCGGTCGCCTTGACGCTGCACGCGTTGCTGCGGGCCGCGGCGATCCTGGTGCCGGTCTTCGAGGCCGCCCGCCGCCTGGCGTCCGACGCCCGTACGGCCTGGAGGCTGTGGCCGCTGTGGTACGACCTGATGGTGGCCGTGCCGCAAGTGGCCCTGACCGAGCCGCGGGGCAGGGTCGCCGAGCTCCTGCGGCCGCTCGTGCCCCGGGACCTGCTCGTGTACCGGAAGGTCATCGAGACCCGGGACGCCATCATCGCCCTCCAGGGGCATGTGCCGCCCGGGTCCCTCGGGCTCGCCCGGCGGTACGTCGCCGTCCGGGGTGTGCCGAGGGCCCGGGCGGCGGCCGCCGAGCTCGCCTGTGTGATCGCCGCGGCCCGGGCGGCCAGGCTCGCCGGCCGCCCGGAGCAGGAGGCGGGTTTCGGTCACCACGGGCTGGCGGGCGGCGGGCTCGACGCCGAGAAGGTCTTCCTCATCGACATGGCCGCCGCCTGGCCGGGCATCGCCCGGACCTTCGCCGAGCGGACCGCGAGCCCGTCACCGACAGTGAAGTGATGGGGCGTCAGCGGCAGTCGCGGACCGGGCTGTCGTGGGTCAGGGCGCAGCCGATCCGGTCGCCCCGCTCCTTGCCGTAGCGCTCCCGCAGGAGGGCGCGGAAGTCCGCCCACTGGCGCCGGGTGTCCGCGATGGCACCCTGGACGGCCCGGTCGAAGTTGCCGGCCGTCTTGCCGCGGGGCGTGGTCGGGCCGCTGGTGGCGCCGGTCACCGGGTCGATCAGCCCGGTGTCCTTGTTCACGTCGGCGTGGTCGACCCGGCTGGAGCAGCCGCCCAGGAGGGAGAAGCAGCCGGTGGTGAGTTCCTCGGGGATCGCGCCGGGTGACGGTGCCTTCCCCCGCGAGAGCTGCAACAGCGGTGAGGGGGCCGCCAGTTGCAGTCCTGGCGGGTTGTCCTTGCCGATGGGTCGGGCCGGGTCGGCCCGGTCGGTCCAGTTGCTGTGCGAGTAGAAGTCCTGCACCCCGTGCAGCGCGCGGCCGAAGCCCTCGATGGCGTTGCACTTGCCGCGCCCGGGGATGCCGAGCATGAAGACGCAGTCCTTGCCGAGGTCGACCTCGGCGGGTGCCACGGCGCCGTCGCCGCCGAGCACGCCGGAGGCGGCGTCCGTCCCCTTCCCGAAGCGCCACTGAAGGTGTGTCACGCAGGATATGAGCTGGCTCGACGCCTGCTCCCGGCTGATGGGATAGCCGGGCCGGGCCAGGTGGTCGGCGTTGTCGCAGTGCGCGGCGGTGACGGTGATCTCGTCAGAGTCGGGGGAACCCACCGCCCCGAACGTGCCGGTGTGGCCCGCGACCTGGTCCAGGGACCGCGGCTCGAAACAGGACCCGTCGGATCCCTGTCCCGACTGGCAGGCCAAGGCGGCGCGGGTGATGCGCTCGTGTTCGGCGTGCTGCCCCAGTGCATTGATCGTGCCGAAGGCCGCCGCGGGGTGTGCCTGCCCGCCGAGCAGCATGGCCGCCGCCAGGGGAACCGCCCCCAGCGACAGCATGCCCCGGCGGACACCTCTTCCGTTCTTCCGCATGCTCCGACTCCTCTCGTGGGTCCTCGTGGTCCTTGTGGTCCGGTCGTGTGCGGAGGCCGCTATTCCGTCCGTGAGAAGGCGCGGCTGGCCGCCGCCAGCATGACCGCGCAGAACGCCGCCACCAGCGCCACGGACAGCAAGGGCGGGACCGCGTGGCCGCCCCAGGTGACCGGGTCGAACAGGCGGCTGTCCGCGGGCGCGTCGTAGTGGGAGAGCACCGTGCGGCGCATCGCGTCGACGGCGTACGTCAGCGGGTTGAAGACGGTGACGGCCGCCATCCACCCGGGCATCGCGCTCACCGGGAACATCAGCCCGGAGAGGAAGACCAGGGGCGCCGTCAGCACCGTGAGCACGGTGTGGAAGGTCCGTACCCGGCGAGTCCGCACCGCGACCACCGCGCCCATCACCGTCATCGCCAGGGACGCGAGGACGAGTTCGGCGAGCAGCTCCGCGAACATCCCGAGCCGGTAGGGGATCCCCGTCAGCCCCGCGCTGGCCAGCACCACCCCTCCTTGGCAGGCCGCCACGGTGGCGCCGCCCAGGCACTTGCCGACGAGCAGGGTGCTCCGGTGGACCGGCGCCACCAGCATCTCCCGCAGGAATCCGCTCTCCCGGTCCCACACGATCGAGGCGCCGACGGAGATCGCGGGCGCCTGGGCCGCCATCACCAGCACGCCGGGGAAGAGGAACACCATGTAGTCGGAGGACGAGCCGGGCCCGGAGAACATCCGGGACAGGCCGATGCCGAGGATGTAGAGGAAGAGCAGAGGCTGGAGGAGGGAGACGGCCATCCCCGTCCGGTTCCGCAGGAAGTGGATCATCTCGCGGCGCCACACCATGACGCCCGCGCGCCATTCGGCGGCGAACCGGCCAGGTTCCCGCCCCGCGCCCGGTGCCGCGCCCGCCGACGTCGCCGTCACGATCCGCCTCCCGCCTCGCTGGTGCCGCCCGCCGGCCGGTCGTCACGGATGCCCCGCCCCGTGAAGTGGAGGAAGACGTCGTCGAGGCTGGGCCGGCTGACCACGACCTCGTAGACGGCGACGTCGAGTCCGGCGCACACCATCGGTACGAGCCGGGCGCCGTCGGGGACCCGTACGGTGATCCCGTCGTCAGCCACCGCCGGTTCCAGCCCGAACCGTCCGCGCAGCAGCGCGGCCGCGGCCTCGTCGTCGTCCGTGCGCAGCAGCACCCGGTCGGAGCCGATGACGGCCTTCAGGGCGTCCGGACTGCCCTCGGCGACGATCCGGCCCTCGTCGATGATGGCTATCCGGTCGCACTGTTCGGCCTCGTCCAGGTAGTGCGTGGTGAGGAAGACCGTGGTGCCCTCGCGGCGGCGGACCTCGGCCAGGTGCGTCCACACCTGGGCCCGGGTCTGCGGGTCGAGACCGATGGTCGGCTCGTCGAGGAAGAGCAGACGGGGCCGGTGCATGAGGCCGCGGGCTATCTCCAGGCGGCGCTGCATGCCGCCGGAGAACGTGCGCACCAGGGAACTGCGGCGTTCGCGCAGCCCTAGCAGGCCCAGCATGGCGTCGATCCGCTCGCCGAGACCGGCCGCCGGCAGGGCGTACAGGTCGGCGTGGAAGCGCAGGTTCTCCTCGGCCGTCAGCTCCGGGTCCAGGGTGGTCTCCTGGAAGACCAGGCCGAGGCTGCGCCGCACCTGGCGGGGCGCGGTGCGGGTGTCGTGGCCGGCGATCTCGATGCTGCCCGCGGACGGTGCCGCGAGGGTGCACAGCATCCGGATGGTGGTGGTCTTGCCCGCCCCGTTCGGTCCGAGGAAGGCGAAGGTCTCCCCCTGGGCCACGGTCAGGTCGATGCCTCGCACGGCCTCCCGCCCGCCGTACGACTTGACCACGCCCCGCGCGCGCACGGCCGGGGGGACCACCGGCGCGTCCGGCGGTGCGCCGGCCGGTTGGGGCCGGCGCACCGCCCGCTGTCCTGCTCCGAACATCGTTCCTCCGTTCCCGGCGCCGTTCCCGGTGCCGGTCAGCCGCTGCGGCGGACTCCGTCCATCCAGTTCTCCGGGACGACGAAGCCGAAGCTCCAGCGGTGCCGGTCGGTCGGGTTGACGATGCAGTGCCAGAGCAGTTGTTCCGGGTCCTGGGAGACCTTGAAGAACCGCACGGTCCTGGGGCGTTCGGTCAGGGTGACGAGCTCCTGGGTACGCGGGTGGAGGTAGCGGAAGAAGGACGTCCGCCCGCCGTCGTCGAAGGGTCGGTCGAAGTCGACCACGTACATGCGCCAGCCCGGGTCGTCCTCGTTGGTGTGCCACAGCCGGTAGCTGTTCGGCGGGTACCACAGGGATCCGGAGCAGCGGACCTCGCCGTCGAAGACGTTCTCCAGGGCGGACACCACCCGGCCCTTGGCCGCGAAGTACTCCTCGTAGCCGTCGTGTTCGACGTGCTCGTCGAGGTTGACCAGATGGAAGTCGCGGCGGGGCGCATCGGGCGTGCCGGGGTCGCGCCAGCCGTCCGCGGCGAGCCTGCGGTGCCAGGCTCGGTAGCCGGGGTCAGTGGGGTTGCGGGAGGTGGAGTCCAGGTCCTCGGCGCGGAAGTCACCGGCGAACCGGGCCGGGTCGACGGTGGGCGGCATGGTCTTCAGACGGGGCAGCTCGGCCAGCACGGGTGCGAAGCCGGGCAGGTTGGCGAGCTCGTACTCGTAGTGGGCGACGGTCGTCGGCCCCGTCCCGGCCGGGGCGGCCGGGGGCCGGGCGCCGCCGGGGGCGCCGAAGGCCCGGGCCTTCTCCAGGAACTCGGCGACGGTGAAGCCGTAGCCGTGCCGGCGTCCGAGGACGACGACTTCCTCGATCGCTGTGACGGCCTTGAACTCGTCCCGGAACAGGCCGGGGTCGTGGACGTCGTGCAGGAATTCCTCACAGGACTTGAGCGGCATGCCGGTTCGGCTCCTTCACGGTTCGGGGTGCGGCAGCGGTTCGAGGAGCAGGGCGGAGGGCATCCGATCGGGTGCGGCGAGGCGCAGGAAGTGCGTGCCGAATCCGGAGATGCCGAGCATCAGCCCGGGGAAGAAGTCGGCGCTGTGCTCCGCGGTGCCGCTCTCGGCGTCCTCGAAGCTCCTCCAGAGCGCCTGGACCTGGACGTTCGCCTCCAGCTGGAAGGCGGGCTCCGCACGCAGCGCGGCGAAGCGGAGGAGGAGTTCCGCGTTGCCGGAGGTGCCGTGGCACAGGGTGTGGTTCTTCAGCCGGGGGAAGTTGCGCAGCGTCGCGCTGAGCGCGCGATGGGCGTCGAGCAGCAGCTCGTCGTCGGACTTCCCGAGCGCGGCCCAGCTGGTGACGCGGGCGAGGCCGATGCCGGCGGCGCCGTTGCACCAGGCGTTGGAGAAGTGCCGGGCTCCCTTGACGGCCGCGCCGTTGTCGGTGCGCAGGTCGTACCAGTCGTGTTCGGCGGTGTCGAAGTGCCGGTTCTCGTAGGCGAAGGCCTTGCGGGCGGCGGCCACGTACTCCGGGTGCCCGGTCTCCACGCCCAGCTGGACGAGGGCCCAGCCGATGCCGCCGGAGCCGTGCGAGAAGCCGGTGAGGTTGGCGTACGCCTCGTCGGGCGAGAAGGGCGGCCAGCTCAGCGTCGTCCCGTCGTCGACGGCGTGGCGCAGGAGGTGTTCGGCGCACCGGTGGGCGTGCGCGATGCCGTGGCCGTCGGTCTGCCGGGCGAGGCCGAGCAGGACGGGGATGAGCCCGGCCGCGCCGTGGAGGACATCGAAGTGCCGGTCCTCCTCGACGCGCTCGGCGATCTCATCGCTCAGCTGGACGGCCCGGTCGAGGAGTGCCGGCTCCTGCCACAGTCCGGCGAGGTGGGTGAGGAGGTAGACGATGCCGCCGGCCCCGGTGTACGCGCCGATGCGTTTGGTGTCCAAGTGGGCGAGGGCGTGGTCGAGTGCCCTGCGGGCGGCGGTCCGGTACTCGGGGCATGGCGCGAGCCGGTCCAGGTGGGCCAGGAAGAAGGCGATGCCGGCCGACCCCTGGTACAGGTCGGCCTCGATGTCGGCCTCCACCAGCCGGCCGCCCGACAGTTCGTACGAGGTCCACGGCGCGCCGGTGTCCTTGAGCTCGCGGCACAGGCGGCGGCCGATCCGTTCCGCGTACTCCAGGGAGGTGGCGACGAAGGAGGGGCTGTTGATCTCCGCCGAGGAGAGCCCGGCGGAGATGTACTGGTTCTGCTGCTCGCGGTTGCGCTCGGACAGCTTGGCGATGCGGTCGGCGGCGAGCTCGATCGGCGAGGTCTCCAGGGGCGAGGCGAGCTGTTCGCGATGGGCGTGCACCAGCCGCCGGGCGTGGGCGGTCGCGGTGAAGATCGGCACGTCCAGCTGCCACAGGGAGGCGACCTCGCGTTCGGCGAGCACCCCTTGGGCATCCCAGGTGCGCGGGAAGGTCCGTACGGTGTTGGCCAGGAGGTCCACTTCGAGGGGCTCGGCCAGGCAGCGCGGGTGCCGGGCGGCGCTCAGGAGCTGGACGTAGATCTGGGTGCCCCAGTTGACGAAGCGGGCCGTTACGGCGCTGAAGACCGTCATGAGGAAGCCGGTGGCGGCGTCCGGGTCGCGCCGGAACCACTCGTACACCCGGTTGAAGCCGCTCTTGATCGATTCGCTGTGGTCCTCGGGCCGGACGAGCTCGCCGTCGAGGAAGACCCGGTTGGAGGCGGTGGCCTCGACGCGGATGCCGGTGCGGTGTTCCACCGCCGCCCGGAAGGTCAGCCGGTGTTCGTTGATGCGGGGCACCGGCATGGGGATGTCGTATCCCTCGCCGCCGGTGTAGCCGCTGATCCTCATCTCGCCGGCGGCTTCCCCGGCCGGCCTGTCGGCGCGCGGCCACTCCAGCAGCCCGGTCTTGAACACCGAGTCCAGCAAGGTGCCCTCGGAGTGCGCCCGGCCCCGCGGCCGGACCCCGAGGAGGGTCTCGGCGTCGCACACGTACGCGTGCCCGTCGGCGATGATGACGTTCTCGAAGTGGAGGTCGCTGCCGCCCAGGACGTAGAACACGGCGAGGTAGCCGCCCAGTTCCTCGTAGATCCGCGCGGCCTCCTCCGGTGTGTCGACGTGGTTGCGCCCGGGGGGTATCAGCGCCTCGTACCCGTAGCCGTCCCTCAGCAGCACCGGGCGGGTCGCGAAGCCGAGCACACCGTCGTCGGCCAGGCGGCCGAGCAGGTCCTGGAGCGCGGCTTCGGACCGCACGGAGCGGGGCTTGTGGAAGAACTCCCGTGCGCTGCCGTCGGCCAGCTCGGCCGTGACGCGGGCCACGGTGCGTCCGCCCGCGTGCGGATCCGAGTCGCCGAGCCGCAGCGAGGTGAACGCGACGATCCTCTGCCCGAAGAACTCGTCCGCGATCGCGTCGGCGTCCTCGGCGAGGCTCTGGAACAGCTCACGGCCGTGGGCGACGAGCAGTGCGGTGGAGTGCGCGAGCCAGCGGCCCAGCACGGGGAACTTCAGATAGAAGCGGTGGTAGGCGGCGCGGTCGGCGAACGTCTCGTCCAGGTAGCGCAGGTAGTCCTCGGTGGTGGCGCTGTCCGCGTCGATGCCCGCCTCGGCGCAGTGCGCCTTGGCGTCCGCCTCCACGGCCCAGGCCAGGGCGAGCTCGAACCGGTCGAGGAAGTAGGCCCGCAGGTCCTCCACCAGCCGTGTCCGGAGCACCGGGTGGCCGGCGCACACCGTGCGCAGAGTGTGCTCCAGGTGGAGCAGGAAGGGCTCGCAGGCCTTGGCGAGCCGGCCGTAGTGCTCGTCGGAGCCGCGCAGGGCCGTCTCCTCCGGGTGCCGCGCGAAGTGGTCGAGCGCCGCCTCGTAGGTGGGCAGCCAGGCCTCGTGGAGGCCGAGGAGCGTCTCGCGCGCGGCGTCGTCGGCCTTGTCCAGGTTCCGTTCGAGCAGGCGGAACGCGGTGAGCAAGGTGACCAGTTCGTCCTGGGTGTGCTGGGGAGGTTCCGCCCGGTGGAGGGACTCCTGGTGGAACTTGTCGGCGAGCTTGCCCGCCAGGTTCCGGATCTTCCAGCGGTCGAACGCGTCCAGGGTGCCCCCGGCCCCCGGGACGGCCCCGGGCCCGCCGAGCGCGGCCACGGCGTGCCGCCGTTCGGCCAGGTTGCTCGCCCGTGCCGCGAGGTCCAGCGGATCCGTGCGTCCCATGCTCATTCTCTCCTGATCTGGAAGGAGCCGTCGTGGCCGGGCCGGGGCACCACGACGCGGTGGGCGGCCGGAGGGCGGCCCACCGCGTCATCGAGCCGGTGTTCGTCGAGCAGGTGATCACTGCCGCCTAGCGGCGGCGTTCACTTACTTGGTGTTGCCGTCGCACGACCAGGTCAGGGGGCCGTAGCTGCAGCTGTTGGCGCAGGCGTAGGCCTCCGTGGCGGCGATGTCCTTGGTCCAGAAGTCCAGGGACGCCTGGTCGTGCTGCTCCACCGAGGCGGGCAGGACGGCCTCGGTCAGACCGAACTCGGCCGGGTTCGCACGGAGCGCCGCACGGAACTCGGCGTCCACGACGGCCTGCTGAAGAAGGCTGGTGGTCACGATTTCCTCCGATAGGGATTACTGTGACGACACTTTCTCGGCGGCCAGCCGAATGCCCATCTGCTGCTCGGCATTCTTGAGCTCTTGAATGGCCGGCCCCATGTTCTCGCTCGTGTTCTGCCAGGACACCAGCTCCTTCTCCGCCTCGGTCGTCGAGGCCGGGTCCCACAGGTTCTCGAGCCACGACTTGGTGGCGAAGGGGTGGAGGTTGGTGACGGGGGTGATCCGGGCGAGCAGCGGCTCCTCGTGAACTGCCAGAGCCATCTCCAGCACCTCACGCAGCTTGCCGTCGGGCGGCAGCAAGGAACACAGAACCATGAGCTCCTGAATGCGGCGAATAACGTCCACGTCCTGGTAGACCGTCGGTTCCTTCGCGCTTTTCATGGACCATCCCCATCCATTCGGATCCCGGTGGAACCCACCCTAGGGACGGCCTCTTACACATCGGTTTCAGACCGCTTTCACGGCGATCCGATCAATATTCCCGGGAGTTGCCCCCGTATTCCCGGCCGTCGCCCCCGTGCATTCCCGCGTCCCGCACGCACAGCGCGGCCTGCACCCGGTTGCCCACTTCGAGTGCGGCCAGGATGCGGCTCACATGGGCCTTCACCGTGCTCTCCCGCATGCCCAGGACGGCGGCGATCTCCGCATTCGACGCCCCGTCGGCCAGCAGCTCCAGCACATCCCGCTCGCGCGGGGTCAGCCGCTCGATCCGGGCCCTGGCGGCCTGCGTCCGGCCGCCGGCCGAGCGGTGGTAGCGGTCGACGAGACGGCGGGCGGCCACCGGGTGGAGCATGGCCTGGCCCTCGGCGACGACGTGGACGGCCCGGACGATGTCGGACGGGTCGGCGTCCTTGAGGAGGAAACCCGAGGCGCCCGCGGCGAGCCCGTCGTACACGTACTGGTCCAGGTCGAAGGTGGTGAGAAGGACGACCTGCGGCGGCCGGGGCAGTGCCCGCAGCCGCTGCGTGGCGGCGATGCCGTCCAGGCGGGGCATCCGCACGTCCATCAGCGCCACGTCGACGCCCTGCGCGGCGGCCACCTCCAGGGCTTCCAGCCCGTCGCCGGCCTGGGCGACGACCGTGATGCCCGGGTCGTCGTCGAGGATGTCGGTGAGGGCGACGCGGACCAGACGGTCGTCGTCGACGATCAGGGTACGTATCATGCCGTCCCCCGCGCGGGACGGGCGTCGGCGCCCTGTTCCACGGGGAGCTCCGCGGCGACGCTCCAGCCGCCGGAGCCGGACGGCCCGTAGCGCAGGCCGCCGTTCAGGGCGGCGACCCGCTCGGCCAGTCCGATCAGACCGTATCCGCTGGTGACGACGGTCTCCTGGGGGACCGTCCCCGGGCCGTTGCCGACCTCGACGGTGGACAGGGGCGGGCCGTACCGCACACTGACCCGCACGGGGGCCCCCGGCGCGTGCTTGCGGGCATTGGTGAGGGATTCCTGGACGAGCCGGTGCACGGCGAGCCGGTGGCTGGCCGGAAGGCCGTCGGCGCTGCCGCGGACGTCGGCCTCGATCCGCTGGCCCGCCGCCCGGGCCTCGTCGATCAGCTCGGTCAGCTTCTGCAGGCCCGGCGTCCGCGGGCCCTCGCCCTCGTGGTCGCGGAGCGCCCCCAGGACGTCGCGCAGATCGCCGAGCGCCTCCGTGGAGGTGGTGCGCAACTGGGCGATGCGTTCGGCGACCGGCTCGGGGAGCTCGTGGGCGCGCCGGCGCAGCGCACCCGTGTAGAGGGCGATCAGGCTCAGGCGGTGGGCGAGGATGTCGTGCATCTCGGCCGCGATGCGGGCCCTTTCGTTCAGTCTGGCCTGTTCCGCGCGCAGTTCGCGCTCCACGCGGAGCTGCTCCACCTGCGCGGTGAGACTCGCGACGAGCCGGCGCCTGCTGCTGGCCCACATCCCGAGGACCAGGGCGAGACCGAACGGCATGACCGGGCCGTAGGAGCGCACGCTCCACAGGAGTTCGTCGGACTGGAGGAAGTGGTTGCCGACCAGCGCCGCCACCGCGCACAGCGCGCCGGCCGCGATCCAGCCACGGGAGGCGAAGTAGAAGACGGCGATCAGCAGCGGCATCGGGTCGCCCAGCCAGGCGGCCGCGGCGGTGGCGACGACCGCCGTGACGACGGGCAACCGGTACCGAAGGAGCAGCGACAGGCTGGCGACGGCCGCGACCGCGACCCGCGGATCGAGCGGATCGCCGTCGGCCCCGACCACCGCCGTCTGCACCGACAACTCGCCCACCAGGGCGACCAACAGGGCCTCGGCCCACCAGGGCCATCTCCGAACGTCCGCGCTCAGCACGGGTAAAGCGTAGGCGTCCACGGGTGTTCCCCTATCCGTCAACGGGCGATCACGACCCCCTACTTTCGTACGGTGTGCACGCCGACCGACAGCCGATGGCACGGTTCGCGCCGCTCCCTAGCGTCGGGGGCATGGATCTGAAGCACGTGAGCCCGCAGCCCCCTGCCGCCCCTTCCACCCTCTTCGCCCCGGCCGTCCCGAGGCCCCTCTTCCTGCGCGAGGCCGCCCGCACCTTCCGCACCACCGGAGCCGTCGCGCCCAGCAGCAGGCACCTCGCCGACCGGCTGGCCGCCCCCATGTGGCCCTCGTCGATGGTGCGGCGCCCCGCGGCGGTGCTGGAGGTGGGCGCCGGGACGGGCCCGGTGACACGGGCGCTGGCCGCGCTCACCGGCCCGGCCGACCGGCTGGACGCCGTCGAGATCAACCCGCGCTTCGTGGAGATCCTGTCCGGATCGCTGCGTACCGATCCGGTGCTCGCGCCGGCGGCGGACCGGATCAGGATCCTGCCCGGATCGATCACCGAGATGCCGCTGGACCGCGACTACGACGTCATCGTCTCGTGCCTGCCGTTCACCAACTTCGACCCGGCCGTCGTGTGTTCGATCCTGGACCGCTACCTGTCCGTGCTGGTCCCCGGGGGGCACCTCACCTTCTTCGCCTACCTCGGCACCCACGCCCTGCGCTCCGCCTTCAGCAGTCGCGCCGAGTCCGCCCGGCACCGTGAGGTGGGCGCCGTCCTCGACGCGTTCGCCCGGCAGCACGGCGGGCGGCAGAGCGTGGTGTGGCGCAACCTGCCGCCGGCCCGGGTGTGGCACCTGCGGACCCCCGAGCGGCCGGGCCGGCCCGCGGACGCGGTCTGATGCGGCTGCCCACCGAACTCCTCACGGGCGTACCGCCGTCGGCGGCGTACGCCACCCTGGCCGGCCTGGTGCTCCTCGAATCGGTCCTGTTCCTCGGCTCGTTCGTGCCCACGCTCAGCCTGCTGGTGTGCGCGGGCGCGCTGGCCCGAGCGGGGGTGCTGCACCTGCCCCTGGTGATCGCGACGGCCGTCGCCGGCGTGGTGACCGGCGACCTGGCGGCCCAGCGCACGGGGCGGCGGCTCTCGGACGGGCTGCTGCACGGCCGGCTGGGGCGCCGGGCGCCGGCCGCGGCCCGGGAACGGGTGACCGGCCTGATCCGGCGCCGCGGCGGACCGGCTCTGCTCGTCTGCCGGTTCGTACCGGTGGTGCGCACGTTCGCGCCGTACCTGGCCGGCGCGGCCGGGCTGCGCTACCGGCGGCTCGCCCCGTACAGCCTGGTGGCGGCGACTCTCTGGGCGAGCGCCGAGGCGGGCGCGGGGTACGCGGCCGGGGCGTCGTACGGGCGCCTCGCGGCCCGGCTCGGCGGGGCCGGGGCACTCGGCGTGACCGCCGGTGTGCTGCTGCTCGGCACGGTCACCGTCCTGGTGGTGCGCCGGCGGAGGCGGCGGTCAGGCGCCGCACGCCAGGAGGCTGCCGTCGGTGCGGAGCATGGCGAGGTGGAGCCGGTGGAGCTCCGCGCCGGGGTCGACGCCGAGCTCGTCCCGGAAGAAGCCCCGCACCTGGGCGTACACCTCCAGGGCCTCGCCCCGGCGCCCGCAGCGGTAGAGGGCGAGCATCAGCTGGTGCCAGAGCCGTTCGTGGAAGGGGTACTTGGCGGTGAGCGTGCGCAGGTCGGCGACGATCTCGTCATGGCGGCCCAGCGCCAGGCACACGTCGTGGTACCGCTCCCGCGCCCTGATCCATTCCTCCGTGAGCCCCTGCACCACGTCGCGGTACAACTCCTCGGACCGCACGTCGGCGAGGGGCCGTCCGCGCCACAGCGGCAGGGCGTCGGCCAGCAGGGTCCGCTCGCTCTCCAGGTCCCCGACGCGGCCGGCGGCGCGCGCCCGCCGTGTCAACCGCCGGAAGCGGTGGAGGTCGAGGGAATCCGGCGGCACGTCGAGGCGGTATCCGCCGGCCGAGGTGTGCAGCAGCCGTGACAGGTCCGCGCCACCGCCGTCCAGCCCCTGCCGCAACCGGGTCATCGCCGTGTGCAGCGCCGGACGCGGCTGCCGGGGAAGGGAGTCGCCCCACACCGAGTGGACGAGGTCCTCGGGGGTGAGAGTGTCCCCCGCGTTCACCAGGAGAGCGGCGAGCAGGCTGCGCGGCCTGCCGCCGGGTATCGGGACCTTTCTGCCGCCGACCGCCACTTCGAGTGGCCCGAGTACACGGAAGGACATATCGCGGCCCATGAACACTCCCCTTCGTCCCACCCGCGGCCCACTGGGCACGGCCGGAAGCCTCCACGTTCACTGTCCACTTCAGCGGATGATGCGGAGCTTGAGCGTACGCTGTCCAAAGACGCGATTGTCAACAGTGGCGGATGGGTGGATGGTTTTCCGGACAACGGACACCTGCGGCAGCGGGCCGGAGCGGTCGGCCGGCCACCAGCGAAGACGGAGAACAGAGCATGGGCGGCAGCGAAACGGCACCGGACCGGCCCGGACGGCCCCTTGTGCGCAAGTTCGACCAGCGGCTCAACAAGCTGATCGCCACGATCTACCCGGACGAGCGCCGACGCCCCGGGTACAGCCGGCTCGCCAAGGAGATATCCGAGAAGACCGGCGGCACCATCTCCGGCACGTACCTGTGGGAACTGGCCACCGGGAAGAAGCGCAACGTCACCCTGGAACAACTGGACGTCCTGGCCGAGTTCTTCGGGGTGCCCCCGGAGTACTTCCTCAACGACGAGGCGGCCGAACGGATCGACGCCCAGCTGGCCCTGGCCGTCGCGCTGCGCGACGCCAAGGTGCGCAACCTCGCGCTGCGCGCCGAGGGGCTCTCCCCGGCGAGCCTCGACGCGCTCATCGTCATGGTCAACGAGGCGCGCAAGGTCCAGAATCTCTCGCCCATCGATGACGACGACACCGGGACGAAGGCACCGCCGGGCGGCAGGTGAGCCCAGTCGGCTCCGTCCCGCGCACCGCGTTCGCTCCCACAGGCCGGGAGAACCGATGCCTCCGCGCGCGCACGCCCTCTACCACCGCTGCCCAGGACTCGGGGGACGGGAAGCAGCCATGTCTCAGCCCATCGTCGATCTGCGCCGATGTTGTCAGGACGTACTGGACCGGGTCGGCCCGCCCCGCCCGTTCTCCGTCGAAGCCCTCTGCCGTCATGTCCGCGCCCTGCGTGGACGCCCCTTGCACCTCCACCCGATGCCGATGCAGGCCGTCCGCGCGGGTGCTTTCGGTCTGTGGCTCGCCACCGCGACCGACGACCACATCTTCTACGAGGAGCACACCACCCGCCTGCACCAAGAGCACATCGTGCTCCACGAGATCAGCCACATCCTCTTCAACCACCACTCGGTGACCGAGCACGACGGCCAGCTCCATCGGCTCCTGAGCGACTTGGACCCACAACTCATCCACCGCCTGCTCGCCCGCGCGAACTACTCCACCCACGAGGAGCAGGTGGCGGAGATGCTGGCCAGCCTGATGCGCACCCGCGAACACACCAAGGAGGCGGACCGCCCGCCCGCGCCCGGGATGCTGGGACGGCTCCAGGCCGCCCTCGGACTGGCCGCGGCGTCCGGCTGAGCGGGACCCGGCTGAGTGGGGCCTGGCTCAGCGGGGCCCGCGTTCCCGGCTTTGCGACTCCAGCCCAGGTGCTTCGCGACGGCCCGTTGGCTCATGCCACCGTTCAGGAGCTCGTGGGCGAGGGCGTGGTTGGACCGCTCGGCGGGCAGGGGTCTCCCACTGGGGTTCGGGCTCTGACCCGGACTCGGGAACGCGCAGGCAGGCGCGGTGCTGGCGCGGTCCCGGGCGACCAGGATCTCGTGGGCGACCGCGTTCGTGATCACCGTGCCGTAGGTCTGGCCCTTGCGCAGCGCGAAGTCGTCGACCCCGACCGCCACCGGGGCCCCGACAGGCGGATCGGGCAGCTCCATCACCCGCCGCAGCAGCGTGCTCCGGCTGTCCCGGATGCCCAGCAGCGCGGCCATCCGAGCACCGGCTCGCCCGGCCAGTGCCAGACCCAGTCCGGCGACCGATGAACGCTGCCGCTCGGTGACCTGCCGGTGGCGGCGCGTCAGGCCGTCGGCCTGTTCGACGAACGTCCGCCGCCGGCACTCGGCGGCCGGGCAAACGAAGCGGCGCACCCGCAAGACAACGGTCACCGGCCGCCCGCAGCTGGGCAGGTCCGACGGATAGCACAGGTAGGAGCTCTGGACCCGCTCTGACCACGCCCCGCAGTCGGGCAGGACGCGCCCGGAGCAGCCACGCGCGCCGCGATCCGCACCACCGCATCGGACGCTTCGACACCGAGGACCTCCACCTGGGGCAGCGACGGGAACAGCAACTCGCCGAGCCACGACCACGATTGCGACACGGCCGCCGACTGTCAGCCGCCCGGGTGGCCCGACCGACCAGTTTCAGACGCTCTCCAAACCCCGCCAACGTCCAGCGCGCGTCACCCTGCGCGGTGGCACGGGGCGCGTGTCCGGCGTCGCCCCTCGCACGACGTGCTGCTGTTGCCCGGGACCGCCGCGGTTCGCGTGGCGCGCCTGCTCGTGCCGGAGCCCTGCCTGGTGCACGGCAGGCTCGACGCCGACAACCTCCTGTGGGACGGGCGGAGGGGGCTGGTCAGTGTGCTGGGCTGGGACCGGGCCCCGATCTTCGACCCCGCGCTCGACACGGCATGGCTGTTCGCGCAGCAGTGGGACCCGAGGCGGGCCGGCGCCGACCGGGAGCAGATGCGTCGGACCCGGATCTGGCCGCGTACCCTGGGTCTGGAGCCGCTGGCTCGCGCGATCCTCGACCACAAGCCTGAAGAGCACCTGGCATACCAAGTCGGCAAAGCAATCGAATGGCTGGACCCAACCACCGGCTGGTGAACCCATCAGGCGCTGCGCTGCGGTTGCCCGGCGGCGGGAACCCGCCGGATCGCGCCGGGCGTCGTACAGGGATGGGGCGGTTCGTTCGCCCCAGGGAGGGGTGGATCCATGCGCCGTGATCGGCCGACCGACGACCAGTTGACGAGGATTTTCGTCACTGTGCTGGAAGAGGTGCTGAGCGGCCAGGGTTTGCGGACCCACACCGGGCTCGACATGGAAACGGATGACGCACTGTGGGAGATCGCCAAGTATGGTCCGGGGGCCCCTCCCGAACTCGTTGACGCCGCCCGTGCCGCCTTCGCCGGACAACTGGACGGGAGCAACGCCGCGCGCTGGCACGCAGAGCTCACGCGCAAGATCGAAGCCCGCCAGCAGCGCGCCGCCGCGCGCGAGTCAGGGCCCAGGGCCACCGAGGCTCGCGGTGGTGCCGAGCCGCCGGTGAAACCGCTCAGGGCGACGTCGACCTCAGTGCGGGCGGTACGCATCAAATGCGATCAGACCTACTTGGACGAGTACGGGCGCACCTGCTACGAAGGGGAACTCTTCACCGGCGAAGTCGAGGAACTCGTGGACAACGGGCACACCTTGCTGCTCGGCACCTACTTCTTGGGCATCGAGCACGGGCGGCAGCAGGAGTGGTGGCCGGACGGGACCAAGCGGGCCGAGGGCGTGACCGCCATGGGTGCCGCGGTAGGTGAGTGGCGGTACTGGCACGCCAACGGCCGGCTGTCGGAGTTGGTCGTTCTCGACGAGAACGGCCGGGAGATGACGAGAAAGCGCTGGAATGCCGCGGGCGAGGTGATCATGGATCATGTGACTCGCCGGGCCTGATCCTGAAACAGGAGCACCGAAGCGCTCGCGCCCCACCAGGAGGGGCAGGCCGGCGGTGTATCTCCCATCTGCCGGGGCGCGGGCCAGTTGGCCGTCTCCGAGTCCTTCTGGCCTGACGCTCCGTGACCACGTCACACAACCTGGGCCAGACCCTCACATGACCCGACAAAATCACCCCGACCCTCGCCCCGGCAGCCGACAACGGCCCCTACGGATACCTCACCCACCTGCAGAGATCCCCACCCCCTCTCCTGCGGCCCCGAATTGCCCTCCGCGTACGACGAGGACGGCTGGCCGACTGGATGGAAGCGCACATCGACTGGTGACGGCGTGCCGCGTCCGTCGTCGAGCGAACCCTTTGTATGCCATGCCGGCCCGGGGTCACCTGTACGCCCGGCGCCGCTGACCGGCACATTGCGATTCGGTCCATCATGGTGGGTCGGTGAGCAGTTCTTCGGCCCCGAGCGGGCAACCCTCGCACGAGGAGCGGCGCCCTTCCGCTCGGACGGACTACACGGGCGCGGTGTACGGCTCGTTGCTCGCGGCGTCCGTGGTGGCCACGGCCGGTAGCGTCGGTGGTTTCCCGCGGCTTCAGCTGATCGTGCTGCTGCTGGTCACGGGCGTGGTGTTCTGGGCGGCGCACGTGTACGCGCAGGTCGCCGGCGAGCGGTCATCGGCAGACCCCTTGACCACCGGGAGGCGCGGCGGGTCGCGGGACACGAGTGGTCGATCGTGGAGGCCGCGGTGCTGCCCGCGGTGGCGGTGGCGATCGGCCCGCTGCTCGGGGTGGACCGGTCCGGCACGGCCTGGCTGGCTCTGGCCGTGGCGGTGGCCCAGCAGGTCGTCTGGGCGACTCTCGGCGCGATCCGGGCGGGCGCGTCCCGGCGGATGGCAGTCGCGGAGGGGGTCGTCAACCTGTTGCTCGGCCTCGTCATCGTGGCGGCCTAGGCGGCGCTGGGGCACTGACCCTCGCAAGCCCAGCCCCGTGGGGGACTCGGTGTCCCCGGTGGAGCGCCGCGAGAAGCTGATCACCTGGGGTGTCAGGGTGTTCGTCGGCAAGAGGGGCGTGCGGTTCGAGTACGGAAAGGGCTTTCCCGCCCGGGTCCGCTTGGCCGAGCTGCACTTCGACGGCTCTCACTCACGTCCGGGCCACGGCACAGTGTCGGTGGTCGTGGACCCGGCAACGAACACCGCCGAGCTCATGCTCGACGACGGACAGGTGACCGCACTCCCTCTCCCGTTGGGGGCTCGGGCGCTGACGCTCGCTGCGTGAACAGTGGGTAAACGCTCAACACGGTGGGCACGGCCGGGTCGTGCCCAGCGGCGGCCAGGGCGCCTGGCCGGTCCTCCAGCAGATTCACCGCGACGGGAATCCGCTCGCAGCGTGCGACCGCCCGCTCCTGGCGCAGCACCGAAGCCTTGAAGTCCAGTGGCGCGGCGGTGTCGACCTCGAACAGCCGGGTGCCCTCGGGCCAGTCCATCCGGAAGGCCCGGCTGTCCATGCCGGCGCCGAGCAGCACGACCTGCCGGACCCCGGACGCGGAGGCCTGCCGCAAGAGGTCGTCGAGGAACTTCGTCCTGATGACGATGGAGAACGACACGGCCAGTCGACGGCGTCGCGCGGCCTCGTCATCGGGCGGCGGCGAGGAGGGCCACAGGCCGCCGGCGGTGGCGAAGGCCTGTGCCAGTGGGTCACGGAACAGCGCGTTCCCACGCTCGGTCTCCAGCGCCCGCACCCTGGCCACCCCCACCGCCGTGGCCCACACTCCCGACGGCAGCACCCGCTCCTGCTCATCAGTCACTGCGCCAGCCTAGAAGACGGTCAAACTTCGGCGACAATCTGTCAAGGCTGACTGCCACAGGACGCGAAATAATCCTCTCCGCACACCGTTCGTCGCACCGGCACGACGTCGGCGTGCGGAGATCCGGCCGGGGGATCCGATTGAGCCTGGCCGAGGTGGTGCACACGATTTCGCCACAGGCCAGGAGAGCAATCCGTCGCGGAAGATGCGACGCGTGGCACTGACTGTCGCGCGGCAGGCGCGTGATTTTCCCGACGGGAGCGTCGTACTGCGCAAGGGAAACGGACTTCCTGCACCGACGCGTCGGGTGCGGAACGTACCACCCCGGCGTACACAACAGGTACGGCGGTGCGCGAGGAAGTCGCCGTCGCGCTGAGCAGGCGCTCGTCCGCTGGAGGCGGCGTCTGGATCTTCGATTATCAAGCCGGTTCTCCTTCAGCGTGCGGTGGTCCGGGGGTGGACGTCGGGGTGGCGGGAGCGTGGTGCAGGGTGCGGGTCGAGGAGGTGTGGAGCACCAGGAAGGGGAGGGTCAGGGCGGCGGTGCCGAGGGCGAGGGTGTTCCACAGTCCGAGCCAGGTGCCGGTGGCCCCGGCGAGGAGGGCGGCGAGGGGGCGGGTGCCGTAGGTGATCCACTGGCCGGTGGCGAGCATGCGTCCCTGCATACCGGGGGCGCACACGGTTTGGCGGATGCTGCGCTGGGTGGAGCCCTGCACGGTGGAGCACGCCAGCTGGACGAACATGCCCGCGGCGATGGTGGCCTGGCCGGTGAGGCCTGGGGTGGCGAGCAGCAGGGGTAATTCGGTGAACGGGATGATGGCGAGGGCAGTGAGCATGACGCGGATGGGTCCGTACCGCTCGACGAGTCGGCGGACGGCGAGGGCGCCGACGACTCCGCCGAGGGCGGCCACGCTGAGCAGGGTGCCCAAGGTGGTGGCGGCGTAGTGGAGTTCGCGCAGCAGGTATACGGTCCACAAGGTGGTGAGGAAGGCGAAGACCGCGGTGAAGGCGGTGCCGGTCAGCAGCAGCGGCCTGATCGTCGGATGGCGTACCACGTACCGGACTCCCTCCACGATCTCGGCGCGCAACGAGCCCTTCCGCGTGGACGGGTCGGGTGCCGGTTCGGGGGTGCGGATGCTGCCGAGGAGGAGCGCGCAGGCCAGGTAGGAGGCGACGTCGGCATAGACGGCGCGGGCGGCTCCGAGGGCGGCGACGATCGCTCCGCCGAGCTGGGCTCCGGCACTGTCGGCGAGGGAGGCGACGGCGCCGACCTTCGCGTTCGCCTCCAGCAGCTGCTCGCGAGGGAGTAGGGAGGGCAGGTAGCTGATGCGTGGTGTGGATCCGATGAGGCTGGCGGCCGAGGTCACCAGCGCCACCGCGTACAGCAGCTCAAGCGTCAGGCAGTCGGCGGCGTCGGCGATCGGGACGGCGGCGAATGCGGTGCCGCACGCGAGTACCGCGCCAATCATCAGGGGCCGTTTGCGGTGCCGGTCGGCAAGGGCCCCGGCGGGAAGGGCCACGAGCAGCGGCGGCAGCCGCTCGGCGAACGACAGCAGCGACACCTGCCACACGGTGGCGTGCAGGGAGACGACGGCGATCAGCGGGAGCGCCACCGCCGTGACGCCGCTGCCCGCGATGTCGACCGCGCACGCCGACCAGTAGCGCACGAAATCCGGGTGCCGCCACAGGCTCTTCTCCGCCGGGGCGTTGCTCACCGGGCATCGCTCCTTTCCGCAGCGTCGGCCGGCTGGCGCTGGCCTGGCAGCGCGGTGTCCTGGAACTGGGCGCGCTGCATTTCGTACAGCTCGCGGAAGACGCCGGCGGCCGGCTTGTGCAGGAGCTCCTCGAAGGTGCCGGACTCGGCCAGTTCGCCTTGATCGAGGACGTGGATGAGGTCGGCGTGGCGGACGGAGGCGAGGCGGTGGGTGATCAGGATGACGGTCTGTCCGCCGTCGGCGAGTTTGCGGATCTGCTCGAAGACCTCCAGCTCCGCCTTCGCGTCGAGCGCCGAGGTCGGCTCGTCGACGATCAGGATCTGCGCATCGCGGTAGCGTGCTCGTGCGATCCCCAGGCGCTGCCATTGCCCGCCGGAGATCTGGTGCCCGCCCTTGTAGCCCTTGGACAGCAGTGTGTCCCAGCCCCGCGGCAGGTCCTCTACGACCTTGTCGGCGCCCGCGTATGCGGCGGCTTCTTCCACAGCCGGCTGGCCGATGGGACGTCCGGGACGTCCGATGGCGATGTTCATGCGGCAGGTGAAGGGCCAGCGGTGGAAGTCCTGGCTGACCATGCCGATCCTGGACCACAATTGCTTGCGGTCCAGGGCGCGGGCGTCGACGCCGTCCCACTGGATGCTGCCGTCATCCGGCTGGTACAGGCCCGCCAGCAGTTTGGACACGGTCGTCTTCCCGGAGCCGTTCTCCCCGACCAGGGCGACGATCTTGCCGATGGGGATGTCGAGGGTGACCTCGCTCAGTGCCGGCCGCCGCTCCCTGGGATCCGCTTCCTTCGGGTCGTCGGCGTCTTCGGGGTAGTGGAAGGTGACGTTCTCGAAGCGGATCAGCGACAGGTCGTCCGGTACGGGGGTGCCGCCGGTCGGGATGGCGTATTTCGTCGCCTCGGCGAAGAGCCGTTCGAGGTCCTGGACGTAGCAGGCCTCTTCGTAGAGGTTGTTGACCTGGAGGACGAGGGTGGTCAGGCTCTGTCCGCCGCTGCGGATGGCCAGGACGGCGGTGCCGGCGACGGACAGGGACATCACGCCGGTGGCGAGCAGCCCGCCGAGGGCGGCGTAGGTGAGGGCGGCGGCGATGCCGGTCATCGCGGAGGCGATCAGGCGGATGCGGGCGCGGTCGGCGGAGAGGCGGGACTGTTCGGCTTCGGATGCCTCGGACATGCCGCGGAAGTGGTGCAGCAGGAACGGGCCGACGTCGTGGACGCGGATTTCCGGCGCTGGGCCGGTGCGCGTGAGGGTCTGGCTCAGCAGGCGTCCGGCGCGGGAGTGCTGCATCCACTTGAGGTAGCTGGCGTAGCGGGCCCGGGCGTTGCGCAGGGAGGCCCACGAGCGCGGCACCGTCATGAGGATCAGCAGGGGCAGCAGGGCGGGGTGCAGGATGGTGAGGACGCCGGCGGCGGCGACGAAGCTCACGAGGCTGCCGACGACGCCGGTGCAGACGTTGACCATGCGGCGGGCCGCTCCGGCTCCGTACTGGGCGGAGTCCATGAGCCGGTTGAAGTCGGCGTCCTCGATGGCGGCGAGTTCGACTCGGGCGACGTGGGCGAGGTACATCTCGGTGGCGACGCGTTCGACCTTGGGCTCCAGGCGGCCGGTGCCGGTGGTGGAGGCGGCGGTGGCGAGGGCGCCGAGGATTCCGGTGATCGCGACGCCGATCATGGCGGGGATCGCGGCCTGGACGCGGTGGCCGATGGTGCCGGCTGCGAGGACGGTGGCCAGGACGGCGTTGACGGCGATGAGGCTGATGGCCTGGCTGACCCCGCGGGCGAGTTCTCCGGTGCCGACGGTCCACAGGGAGCGGCGGTCTGCGCGCCAGGCCAGGCGGACGGTGAAGGCGACCAGGCGGGGCATCTGCACCGCCATGGTCCACAGCGACATCTCGAAGAACGCCTTGTCGTGGTCGGCCCACCGGGCGTTGTAGAGAAGGGGGCCGCCGAACAGCAGTTCCTCCGACTCCGAGCCTGCCGGCTCGGCGGGAGCTGTTGTCGTCCTCAGCTTCATGCCGTGCCTCCTGCCGTGGTGTGCCAGCCGTGCTCGGACAGCAGGTCCCCGGCGCAGAAGCGCGTCAGGACGGCGGCGGTGTAGGGCACGCAGTCCGCGGGTGGTCGTGCGGGGTCCGCCCACACCAGGCCGGAGCACTTCTCCGGTTCTCGGTTGGTCGGCTCGCCCGTCCACCGCTGCGCGGTGAACACCATCCCCATGCGGCCCTCGCCTTCGGGGCTGCGGTGGTGGATGGCGTGACAGAACTCCAGATCCCGGGGCGCGATCGTGACCCCGACCTCCTCGGCGACCTCGCGCAGGGCGCCGGCGGTGATTGGTTCGCCGTGTTCCAGGTGGCCGCTGGGCGGGCAGAGCAGCCCGGAGGCGTAGACGTTCCCGGCCCGGCGGAGCAGCAGGACCCGTCCGTCATCGCGGACCATGAGCACCATCACGTCGACCACGAGCCGGTAGCGGGGCGACTTCCTCACGCTCGCCTCCCCGGGGCCGTCCCGGCGTGGCGGCAGGCGGGTCCTGTCTGGTCATGTTCGATTCGCAACCGCACCCCCGTGGCATTTGTGGACCGGTTCTGGTGGTGATGCACTTCGCCTCCTCGTTGACGAGCGGGTCGGACGAGTGATCGGGAAAACGGCCCTCGGACGGGTGTGGTCACGGCCTTCCGAGGGCGCTTTGTCGTGCGGAAATTCGATGACGGGTCAACGGGCCCGGCGTTGCTGGGATGGGCGCCTGTGGGTCGCTGTGCGATTCACCCTGTCGTGTCCCGTCACCCGATCGAGAGCTTGCGTTGCGGCCGGAAACGATCAAGCGGTAGCCGGTTCTGCGGTATCTCCGGCCGGGCCGACGGCCGGGGTTTGCAGACGAGCAAGGGGGTGGTCAGGGCTGGGCTTCGCGGGCGGCGATGAGGTGGTGGAGTCTGCTGGAGAGCAGCTCGAAGGCGACGGCCGTGCCAAGGTCCATCGGGGCCAGTGCGGCCCTGCCCGAAACGGACCTGCCAGTCCTGAGCTTCGACTTCTCCGGGCTCATTGGGTGAGGCTCGCGGCTTCTACGAGTTCCTCGCGAACCACAGGCCGGGGAAGACAGCTGATTTTCTGTTCGGGATTCCGGTGCCGGTCGCGGGGCGCGGGAAGGTCTACGTATCCATCGCCGGTGTCCCGGCGCGCCGGCGGCCAGGGGCCCGCAGCCGGCCGACACGGCGACGGTCGGGTCGCGTACGTCCATTCGTCGGGCACCTGCGAGCAGCGCTCGCCGTAGGTGACGCAGCGGCCGCCGTAATCCGAGCCCAGGTAGAGGAGCCCGCTGGCGAGCACGGTGGGGGGGTACCCTCCAGGCCTGGCACACCATCCTGGGCACTCGGCTCGGCGACGAGGACATCGAGGACTTGCCGACCGCGGCCGGCGACGCGGCCCGGGATGAGCTGCCGGTGCGCGCCCAGAGCCTCCGACGGTTCGGCGCCGTGTCATCACTGCAATTGGACCAGGCGGATATCGTCATGAAAGTCTGCACCGTGTGCATGTTCTGGACATTCTTATGCCCTTCGCCCAGACCGGCCGCATTGGCGCGGCGCGCGTAGGCGCCCACCTCAAGGAAGTCACCGAGGTGTTGGGCCCTCCCTGGGCGCGGGGCTCCTCGACCGGACCCGACGGCTGCCATACCTGTATGCGTACGGCTGCCTGGAGCTCGGCACCTGTCAAGCCCACTGCCAGTTGATCTATTCGGTCGTCGTCCAGACGGACTGACCCACGATGGAATGGCCGTCGCGGGAGCCGGGCCGGGCAGAGACGTTTCCCGGTCGTCCCACGTACAGCGAGGTCCTACGGGCGCTGAGCGAAGCCGGATGCCCGTGGGAGAGCTACGAGCCACTGACTGATGATGGCCCGTGCGCGATCCGTGTCCCCACCTCGGGCGCAATCTTCGTGTTCAATACCGAGGACGTGTAAGAGCCCATGCTCTACAGCGTGTGTAGCTGACCGCAGCCCCCATTCCTGCGGCTAGACCACCCTTCCAGGGGCGTCCTGGCGGGATGCTCAGGGAAGGGCTCCGGGCCCAGGGCCACGCGCTCCCAGTGATCCAATCCGGGCGGGGCGTCCTCGGCGCGGGACGGGTCAGATGAAGACGTTGCGGTTGCCGGCCGCGATCGCGGCCTTGTACTCCTCGGCGCTGATGGGGATCGGGGCGACCTCGTGGCCGTGCCGGTCGTGGCAGGCGTGCGCGGTCCATGTGCCGCGGTTCGCCTCACCGAGGACAGTGCCGTTCGGGCACCGAAAGTGCGGGGTGGGGAGCGCGGCAGCGGGGGCGGCGAAGGCGAGCGGCGCGCCAAGGACTGCGGCGAGGACGACGCCGGTGACGGCCCGGCGGTGGAGGGTGCCCATGCTCGGGTAAACGCGGCACCGAGCAGGCTGGTCACGGGTATTGCGTATCCGTCCGATCGAATGCCCACGGGGAGCGGAATCGTAAGCGCGCGTGCGGAAGCGGTGGGTGATGGCCGCGCGGCGCGGCACAGTCCCCGCCTGGACGGGTGCGGGCAGGTTCGGGGAGACGGTGGTCGCGATGGCCCGGCCACTGGTCCAGGACGTCGCCGTCAGCGGCCGGGAGGTTCTGGGCGCGGCCGGACATCAGGCTCTCGAACACGGCGGCGAACCCGGTCGGCTCCTGGCCGTCGCGGCGCGCGGCCGGCGTCGGCCCGGCGCCTCGTGAAGCGCCGGCGGTGAAGGCAAGAGAAAGGGCCCGCGCGGATCGCGCGGGCCGCATTCGCTTTTCCTGCCGGCGACTGGACTTCAGGCTCTCTGGCTGTCAGACGCGCAGCGGGTGGGCATCACGCGGCCCACCATCCATCGGATTGAGCGGAGGAGTTGAACAGAAATCTGAAGTCACTGCCATCCAGGACATCGAAGGCGATCGAAGTCCACTCATTCGCTTTAGCGGTCGTGTAGTGATCCTGGCAAAAAGGATCCCTGTTCTTCGGGTAGAAGCAGACCATCACGTCGCGGGTGGTCTTGGGCTTGATGTTTATGTTCGCGCAATTGCTTGTGGTCGTGCCCATTCCGGAGAGGTACTCGCCGGTTTCCTTGTAGTAGGTGTGCGAATGGTCGAAGCAGGACTTGATCTGTTCTGACTTCTGTGGACTTGCGTCGGCGGCGCTGGCGACGGAGGCGCTCCCCATCAGGCTTGCGGCCGCCAGTGCCAGTCCACTGATTCCCGAAAGGAACCTGGAGTTCTTCAGCATCGGGATCTCCCATCCAGTTTTTGGCGCGGTAGGTGTTCGTCGATTCCGTGCGATGATCCGGCTCGATCGTTTCGAGTGCGGCGGCTCAAGGGGGTCGCCGAGGAGCCGGAATGTCTTGGAGGTTTCCTTCCGCGATGTCTTTGAGTTGTGGTGCTGCTTCTTCCGTTCCCGCAGCTCCGGTTTCAAGCCGACGGACTCTGGGTGGCCAGAGCGTTCGGGGCAGGCGTGACCGAATCTGGGCAGTCGTACGTGAGCCGTTCGGGAGGGTCGGAGGGTCTCTGTGCGGCGCTAGGGCAGGTCCCCCGCGCCTGCCACAACGTCTGCTGTGCGCCACTTCTGTGCTCGAGGAGTGGCTTCGATGCCCGATCCTGGTCTGTCCTTCGACGGTTTTCCAGGGTTAGGCTTTTTCGGGTAATTCCTGAACCTGAAAAAGTCCGGCCACTAGAAGAAGGGTGCTGGTTCGATGGATGCCGAGGCCCTGCGCCGACTCCTGATCTCCCGGCGGGAAATGATCAACCCGGAGAGTCTGGGGTTCAAGCGGAGAGATCCGAGAGGAAGGAAAACGCCCGGGATTTCCCAGGAGCACATGGATAAACTTCTCATGCGGACCGCCGGAACGTATGGGAAGCTGGAGCGTGGGGTTTTGGTTAACCCATCACATGAATACCTGAGGGAAGTCGCCAAAATTCTGGGATTGACGGCGCGCGAATGGAAGATATTCTACGCCTTCGCGCGAAGCGAGCAACCGCCCGAGATGCTTCAGTTGCCTTCGGTGGCGGGAAGCTGGAAACAGGTTCTCGACGCCTTGCCTCTCATGGCATGCATCACGGATGTGGCCTATAATGTCCTGGCCTACAATTGGAATATGGCCCAATTTTTCCCGCGTGGGCAAATGCCGCACAACACTCCGCAATGGATGCTCTTCAATGAGGAAGCGAGGAGTGAAACGCTCGTCAACTGGGAGGATCGGTGGGCGCCCTTCCTGGTCGGGGGTCTACGCGTAGCCCTTTCCCTGCACAGGGAAAACCGCACACTCGTCTCGATGGCTGAACTCTGCCAAGCAGATCCGTTTCTCAGAGGAATTTACGAAGAGGGCGTCGCCCCCTATGCCACACCAGCAGTCGAGGGGATGCCGGTCCGTCACTCTGTGCGTGGTGCGGGCACACTTACTGAACTTGTCAGTGAACTGCGAGACACCTCGGGCGCGCTCCTGCACGTATGGCTGTTCCAGCCGGAAGGGCACTCTTGGCCAGAAGCCGAGTTCCTTGCGCCAGCGGAAGACCGCGACCCAGCGGGCTTCTTCCCCAGCCAGGACCCGACTCCTGCCGAGTCGTGTCCTGGCGAGCGAGGCGGCTATCTCTAGGTTCTATCCCCTTGGACGGTCGTACCGTGCGGCCTCCGACCGAAGGCGGCCTTGAGAACGGCGGGAAGGTCCGCCTCGGGAACTGTGGCGCGCGCCTTCGCCAGGACGTGGGAGAAGGAGTCGTCATCAATGACGCCCAGGTACTCCTGGCGGAGCCGGTATATGACCTCGACGAGCTCGGGCCGCAGCCGCATCCAGTCGCGGGACGCGCGGATCTCCTCCTCGACCTGGTCCATGAACCAGCGCATGACCTCGTTCGGGACGTCCAAGTGCCGCGCGTGGGGGTTGAAACACACGATGGGTTCCCGGGCCGGGTCCTCGGCGGGCACGATCGCGGTCAGGAGGTTTCGCTGCTCGGCGACGCGGTCCAGTTCCAGGTGCCAGGCGTCATCGGGCACGGAGTACATGGTGGCGATCGCGTAGACGCCGTCGGGGTGCGGGAAGGGCATCGGCGCATGGTGTCACGCCCGCTGGTCGATTGCGCGATTTTTGTTCGACGCCCCTGCCGTGGGGGAAGGATCACCGTTGACGTGGGGGAAGATCACCTCACAGCTCGTCGACCAACCGGGGGTAACAGTTGAACCGATTGTGGCCGGGCACCGCGCACGGGCGGTGGACAGAGGTTCTCGCCCTGCTCGGAGCGGTGTTGGCAATGATGTCCGGCACGGTGTCGACCGCGTCGGCGGCCGCCACGGCGCCCAACCCGATCATCGGGGGCTCCCCGGTGACGGATGCCGCCGCTTACCCGTGGATGGCCCAGGTCCAACTCGTCGGGCCCGACGGACGGTTCAGAGGGGCGTGCGCGGGATCCTTGCTGGACCGACAATGGGTGATCACCGCCGGGCACTGCATCGGAAAGAAGACCACCATCCGCGTCCAGCTGGGCACCATCACTCGCAAGACCAGCACCTCGGGCAGCATCGGCGTCGCCCAGACCATCCGCCACCCCGACTTCCGCGAGTCGGACCCCATTCAGTACGACGCGGCGCTGTTGCGACTCGAACAGCCCGTCACCCTCACCCGGGCCATCCGGCCCATCGCCCTGCCGAGCAACCGGCTGGTGCGCTACCCCGGACGCCTGATCACCACCGGATGGGGCCTCACGAACGAACAGGGAAAAACCCTCCCCGAGACGCTGCAACAGATCACGCAGCGGGAGGGCACCCACTGCTACCGAAGCCCCGGTATCAATCGCGGCATTCATGTCTGCACCCTGATACGGAACCACAAGGCCACCTGCTATGGAGACTCCGGCGGCCCTCTGATGCACAAGAACCACGGCCGACTTGAACTCGTCGGACTCACCAGCGGAAGCGTCGGCACGTCCGAGTGCGATACAGAAGGACACGAGGACTACTTCGCCCGCGTGTCCGGCCTGGTCGACTGGATCCGGCAGATCACCGGCCTTCCACAGCACGAGGCGACGGCTATCACCGCTGCGCCTCAGCCGTCGCGGTGAGCACCTCCGGCAGTCGGCGCCGGGGTGTCAGCGGGCCGACGTAAGATCCCTCCCTCTTGAGGATCTCGCACTCCCGAGATCCTCAAGAGGCGGCAGCTGTCGCGGTCGTCGGTCCAGGCAGCGGGTAGACACTGGCGCCGGTCGATGTCCCGCCACGATGGGCGGCATAGGCGAGAAACCTCCCGACCTGGCAGTTCTCCGTCTGGCCTGCGGCGCCGGACTACTGCCGCTGTACCCCGGCCGAGGCACTGCCTTTCTTCAGGAAGCCGGTGTCGTCCACGATCAGCACCGCCTCCGGGTCACCGAGATACTCGACCACCTACTACCGGACGACGCCAAAAGGCCCCCGCTTCTCGGCCGAGAAGGAGAGCCAGACAGCTGGCGGTCACCTCCCACTCGTGGCTGGTCGTGCTCGACGACCTCACCGATCTGGAGGGCATCGGGCCGTCGTGGCCGCCGCCCTCTCCCCCCGGTGAGGGCAGGGAAAGCTGGGGCCGCGCCCCCTACGGCTACGACCAGGCCACCCTCTACGCCTACGGCCTCCACCAGCCCGACCTCGCCCGCCGCGTCCGCACCGCCTTCCCCGAACTCGGCACACCGGCCACTTGGACGGGCGAGGCCACGATCGCCGCCGAGCTCCTCCAGACCGTCGCCCGCGGCGACAACGCAGAGCTGGCCGAGCCCTTGCACGCATGGGCCAAGCAGCTACACGCCCGCGCCCGTGTCACTGGGCGTTTGAGCTGGCCGGCCTGAGCGTGCCGAGCCGGGTGCTCGGGTGATCGCCAGCAGCACTCGGACGGAACGGCCTGATACCGGGCAGGGTCATTCGCCGAGCGTGACGGGCCGGGGCTTGGCAGGTGGCGCACTGCCAACGGAGTCGCCTTCCGGCCCATCGGTGCCAGGCGCTCACATGTCCAGGTCCGGCACTCAGTGGCCAAGGAGCGCGCTCAGGGCGGGGCCCCGTGCAGCACTGTGGGGCCGGGGACTGCGTTACACGTCCGGCGATGTCGCCATTACCGTGCGTTCGGCCCGCTCCAGCCAGTCGGTGTACCAGCGGGCGAAGGTGACCGGCTTGCCATCATCGTCAAGGAGCGGCTTGAGGTCGACGTCATCCACCCGGCTGTCGGCCCAGACCGTCCCTCGGTGGCTGCCGCTGATGATCAGCCACTCTCGCAGGGCGCAGCCGAGGTGGCAGATCACGATGGCGCCGGCGGTGCGTTCGGGCGCGAACATGACGGCGTCCCACTGCTCATCCCAGGCTTCGACGGCGTCGTCGAAGTCCTCGATCTCGTCGAAGTCCTCTTCCTCCGGGCGCTGGGCGAGGAGTTCTTCGAGGGCTTTGGGGTCCGGGCCCTGTTCAGGGAATGGCTCGGCGAGCAGGGAGAGATCGGCCAGGTCGACGCCGTCGCCTTCCCATCGCCACCGGCCTTGCGTACGCCGCACGGGAAACAGGCCGTAAGCGGGGCCGGCGCCGCCGGCGGCTACGTGGAGAAGGAAGGTGCGGTACTCCTCCGGCAGCCTCACGCCTATCTGCTCTTCCAGCTCAGCGAGACCATCCTCAGCGAGCGGCTCCTCCAGGACCCAGCCGTGCCCGAGCGCCCCGAACACTTCATTACCGGCCGACTGAACGCTCAACGCCGCGACGCGTTCGCGGATCCCTGCCCATTGATCAACCATGCACAGACCGTACGTGCTGCCACTGACACCGACCGGGCTCTTCCTCAACGCCGCCGTCACGGCGTGGGCGACTCCTCCGTTCCCGGACCGGGAACGAACCTGACCACTCGAACCAGCGAGGTGCCGCCGGGCGAGCTCGATCCGCGCCGCGGTGGAGACCGGCGAGGTGTACTTACTCGCAGGGATTCCCGCTCACCGACCCCGAAGCGATCACCACCGGACTGCCGCGCTATACGGGCTCGAAGGTCCTGATCCCGATGAGCTGTCCTAATCGGCCGCCGACATCTTCGCCGTCGGCATCCAGGACAACGGCCTCGGGCCCGTCCTCGGGACCGCGTGGCGGACCGGCGCCGGGGGCGACAACGTGTGGACTCACGGCCTGCTGCGCGTTTGGCTGCCGGAGCTGTTCGGCGAGCTGCCGCGCGGCGTCGGCTTCCGGGTGGCGCTGTGGCGCGCCACACGGGCACGGGGCAATGTGGACGCCCCTCTGGACGACCTCGGCGTGCAGGCGGACCGGTTGCGCCTGTTGACCGAGCGGGACGTCACCGGCCACAACGATGACCTGTCGGCGGCGGCCGCCGCGCTGTCCGCCTGAGTCCGGGAGCCGCTGCCCGTCGGGATCAGCGGGCTGCCCGGGAGAAGCGGGTGCGGGCGCGCTCCTGTACCTACTGGTATGTACACTGCGCAGTGATCGCAACGGGGCCCCCGCCCTGCCGCCGCCGATCCGACATTCCCTCACCGATCCGGAGGAGACAGCCGACATGCCCTTCGTTCGCATCGACGCGATAGGCGCCGACCGTCCCCGCCTCGACGCACTCGGCCGCGCCGTGCACCAAGCCCTCCAGGAGACGCTGGGCATCCCGCCGGAGGACCTGTTCCAGATCCTGACCGGGCACGACGGCACCACCAGCGTCCTGCGCTACGGCCATTACCTCGGCGCCGACCGCGACGACGGAATCGTGTACGTCGCGATCACGCTGCGCTCCGGACGCACGGCGGCGCGGAAGCAAGCGCTGTACCGGCGCATCGCCGAGCTCGCCCACGAGTACGCGGGGACCGAGCCCCGGAACGTACTGATCACCCTGGCCGAGAACACCTCGGCCGACTGGTCGTTTGGACATGGGGCGGCTCAGTACATGGCCGGAGGCGGCGCACCCCGCGCTTCCGCGGCAGGAGCGGGTTCTCAGCAGGACTCGTAGACGTAGCCGCGCTTACCGGCGGGGCTGACCTCCCGGTCATGGAGGGTGATGGACAGCTCCTTTCCCCATGCCTGGCAGGCAGCGGTGAAGTCCTTCTTTTCGTACTCGATGTCGAAGACCCGGGCGTTGTAGGCGCGGCTGAATTCGGGGCACTCCTTGTAGCGGCCGCATTCTTCGACGACGGCGAAGTCGAAACTGATGAGGGCGTGCTGGGGCAGCAGCCGCTCGCCCAGTTCCCTACCGTCCACCTGCCGGTATCCGGCGGGCAGGACGAGTGCGCGGGCCGATGCCCGGCGCATCAGTCGTCAGCAGGTCCCGCCTCGCCGTAGGCGAGATGGAGCGGCAGCAGCACCGCACCGGCCTCGGCCACCGCGGTGTGGGCGACCAGGAATTCCCAGCCGTTCAGCGGGTGAACGGCGACGACGTCGCCCACCCCGATGCCACGGGCCTGCAAACCCGCGGTCAGGGCTCGCGATTCGGACTGCCCCCGCGCCCAGGACCGGGGTGTGCCGTGGCCCACGACGGCCGGAGCGTCACCGCGCGCGGCGACGGCCGCGGCGAAGACCTCCGGCAGTGTCGTACGGACGCGTCCCCCCCGTGGTGGGGCACGAGGGGGCGACGAGATAGTCATGGACCGTGACCGCCATGTGGGGATCCTGCCCTCTGCCGGTACTGCTCGTCAGCCCCGTCGCAGGGCGTTGGGCGGATTGCCGTCGGGCGGTGGGTCCCAGTCATCGGCTCCGGTCGGCGTTTCGCCGATTCGTCCGGCCGTCGCCCCGATGAGCGGCCAGGATCGCGGGATGGTGGCCGAGGGCCCGTAGCTCCAGACGCCCAGGATGCCCCCGGCCGCTCGTGGAGCGCACGTCACGGCCGTCGATTGCGGTGCTGAGGAAGTACAACACGGTGCAGGCCTCCTGTGAGTTGTACCCGCCGCCGTCAGCGGCCAGTCCGCCGTGACCGGTCAGGAGCGTGTGCAACCGCGCCATGATTACGTCGTCGGGCGCCGCCCTCACCTCCAGTGCGAGATGGGACTCGTTGCGTTCCTTCCGTTCCCTGACGGCTATCCCGCGCAGCTCCGTGCCCGGCGGCGCCTCCAGGACGAAGAGCTCGATCTCACATGGGCCTTGACCGCCGGCAGGCACCCGTACGTGCAGGATCGTGACCTCCAAGGCGACGGCCGGCATGCCGTATCGCCGGCTCAGCCGTTCCCGTACCACCACGCTGGGGACGACTTCGCCCACCGTGAAGCCGTCGGCCCGAAGCCTCGCTATCAGCCCGTCTAGCGACGGCGGAAAGACCAGCGCGGCGGCGTGGGCCACGTCGCAGCGCGTGGCCACGGATTCCTGTTCCTCCTTCGTGACCCGGGGCAGCAAGTCCCGTACGACCGCACGTACGTCGGCCGACCGGACGAGGGACAGGGCATCGTTGATCAGGGCGAGATCGGCTTCGTCGAGACCGGCCGTCCGGACATACGGGTCCACCGGGATCGGCTCCCTCGACATGGCAAGCGGCGGTGTGTCCTCAGCGTGCCGGTTCGTGAGCCACCGGGCAATGAAGCGAGCACATCTCGCGAACGCGGCTCCGTCCCTGACGGATCCACCTGCTCCGCGGGGTCCGGTCCGCCCGTCGGTTCTCGGCGGCCGGGGCGCCCGGGCCGTCGGTGTCCCAGGGGCGGAATCTAGTCACTTGTGGTGAGATTTTTGAGCTGGTCCAGCGTTTCCCGCATCACTTGCGTCATCTCGCGTTCCTCTGCTTCCGCGACCCAGCGTTCGAAGCCGATCTTGAAGACGGCGATCCCCGCTTCGGCGGTAAGGCTCGCGGTCGGCTCCGTGACGCCGCGCCGACGCAGGGCCTCGGCGACCGCGGCCGACAGCGTGGCGAGCTTGACCAGCTCCCGCTCGTGGAGTTCCGCGTTCGCCATGATCACGGCTTGTCGCTTCCGCGCGTACTCCCGGCGGCCGACGAACATTTCGCAGACCGCGTCGAGCCCCGCCGCCAGCGCGTCGACCGGTGGCGCGGACGGCGGCGCGTCGGTGACCGCCGCCACGAACAGTTCTCTCATCGCGGGGGCGCCGGCGAACAGCACTTCGCGCTTGTCGGCGTAGTGCCGGAAGAAGGTCCGCTCCGTCAGGCCGGCCCGTTTGGCGATCTCCATCACGGTGGTCTGCTCGAAGCCGTGCTCGTGGTAGAGCTCCAGCGCGGCATTGGCCAGGCGCCCGCGCGCGTTCGGCTCCCATCTCCCCATGTCTGGAATTCTACGTGATGACAGTGAATGACATCAGGTGTAGCTTCGATGGCAGTAACTGGCATCAACTTGCCTCAGAGATGCGGGAGTTCCTCTCGGGCGTCCCCGTGACGGGACCAACGCGCGATCGTCAGGAACTCGTGCCCCCTCGATCGACCGGAAAGGACCTCCAGTCATGAAGTTGGCCATGCGCACCGGACTGGCCGTGGCAGCAGCGGCCGCGACCCTCGCCACTGCCTCACCGACCGCCGGCGCGACCGGCGACCGGAGCGACCAGGCCGCCACCGTGCATTGCAGGGTGCGCTCCGTCGCGACGGATACCAGCACTCTGGCGAACCCGACCAGGATCAAGGCCGCCGCGTACAATCAGGCCCGAAGCATCCTCGCCAAGGCCGGCAGCGACACTGCCGCGAAGTCGCACCCCATACACGGCACGGGCGACGTGCCGGCCGGCTATGGCACCAACCTGCTCGCCTGTTCGCGTGACGAGTTCCGGGCCAAGGACAAGAACGCCCCGATCAAGAGGTCGGGTATGACGCCCTATCACTACGTGGCCGTTCACGACGCGGCACGGACCATGGGCATCGACCGCTGGTGACGTGACCGGCAGCGCACCAGCCACGGCCACGGCCGGACTGGTGCGCGCAGGGGCCGACGACCGGCAAGTCCCTGGAATCTGGCGAATGCCCGTCCCGAAGGGGACTTCTCGTTGTCCACGCTCGCTCTGCTCGTCATGCTGCTCCTGATCCAGCCCGGACTGATCGTCATCGGCGGCCTCGCCTCCCTCGTCCACCGGCGTCCTCGATCAGAGCGAACTCCTTGACCGGGGCTTGGACGTCGCTGACGCAGTCCCGGAGCGGCCCACCGAAACCCTCGTGTCAGAGGAGACTCCGGTGGGCCGCTTGGGGTGACGTCAGCTACCGGCCCGCGATGGAGTACGCGGGTCCGCCGACCTTGTGCCACACCGTCCCGTTACCGGTCCACCGGAACACCGCGTCGC
This sequence comes from Streptomyces hesseae, assembly GCF_031845785.1. Classification (NCBI taxonomy): domain Bacteria; kingdom Bacillati; phylum Actinomycetota; class Actinomycetes; order Kitasatosporales; family Streptomycetaceae; genus Streptomyces; species Streptomyces hesseae. Next base: position 365,776 of record NZ_JAVRFI010000002.1, on the reverse strand, counting down.
TGTTGGGCGACAGGCCGTACAGTGCGTCTCCGGCGACGGCGAAGTCCCGGCCCGCGCCACCGACCTTGCTCCAGTTGTTGGGCCCGTTCATTTTGAACAGGTCCCCGTTGTCGGGGTTGGTGACGAATACACCGGCGCCGCCCGCGTACAGCCTGCCTGCCGGTCCACCGACCTTGATCCAGCTGCTGCCGTTGCCGGTCCATTGGAAGACGCTGGAACGGTCCGGGGACTGGGCGAACAGGCTACTGCCGGTTGACACACCACAGTTTCCGCTGGTCCCAGGCCGCCGCGTACGATCGGCTCGCTACTGCCGAGGCCGCGCTGGGCACCCAGCACAGCCGTGCTGATCGCGAACGCGACGAACCTGGGCCTGGTGCGGATGGCGGAGGCGTGCTCGATCTCCTACGACATCCTGGCCTGGACCCAGGAGTGGTACCTGCGCGAGGAGACCCTGGCTGCAGCGAACGTCGCGGTGGTCAACTACCACCACCGCCTCCCGCTCACCCGCGCCTTCGGCGGCGGCACGCTGTCCTCCTCCGACGGGCAGCGGTTCCCGGTCAAGGGCAAGTCGACCACTGCCCGGGCCCCCGGAATCGGTGCAGGCCAGCGATATCCGTTGCTTTTTTGCGGCCGATGATCCGGCTACCCCGCGAGGGTGCGCGGGCCGGCCAGGGCCCGTCATCCACCCGGTCCTGGTCACCGCGGACGGGACCCGGCGCCGGGGCCGGGATCGGGCTGTCGGGCGGCGGCGCGGGCGATGTTGCGGGCCATGCCGCCGAAGACGGCGGCGTGGAAGGGGCTCACGGCCCACCAGTAGAGGTGACCGAGCAGGCCGTGGGGGTGGTACACGGCACGCTGGCGGTAGCGGGAGCGGGCCCCGGGTTCACCTTCCGCACTGTCCGGGGCGTCCTCGGCGTACATTTCCAGCCAGCCCAGGCCGGGCATGCGCATCTCCGCGCGAAGCCGCAGCAGGCTGCCGCGGTCCAGGGCCTCGACGCGCCAGAAGTCGAGGGAGTCGCCGATCCGCAGGTAGCGGTTGTCGCGGCGGCCGCGGCCGAGCCCGACGCCGCCGGCGAAGCGGTCCAGCCAGCCGCGCGCTGCCCAGGCGAGCGGCATGGAGTACCAGCCGTTGACGCCGCCGATGCCCTCGATGACCTGCCACAGCGCCGCGCGCGAGGCCGGGACGGCGATTTGCCGCTCGTCCGTGTAGAGGCTGCCGCCCGCCCACCTCGGGTCGGTGGGCAGCGGATCGCTGGGGGCGCCGGGTACGGCGGCGGACGACCAGCGCGTGGTGACCTGGGCCTGCTGGACCCGGCGCAGGGCCAGTTCGATCGCCTTGGCCAGACCGTAGGGATGGCCGGGCGGATCGGGGACGTACCGGGCGATGTCGTGGTCGCGGCAGACCACCTCGTGGCGCAGGGACTCCGTCAGCGGCCGGGCGATGCCGGCGGGGACAGGGGTGACCAGACCGACCCAGTAGCTGGACAGCCGCGGGGTGAGCACGGGCAGTGTGAGGATCAGGCGCCGGGGCAGCCCGGCCACCTGCGCGTACGTGCGCATCATGTCGCGGTAGGTGACGACGTCGGGGCCGCCGATGTCGAAGGCGCGGTCGATGGCGGGTGGCAGCCCGGCGGCGCCCACGAGGTAGCGCAGCACGTCGCGGACGGCGATCGGCTGGATGCGGGTGCGGATCCAGCTGGGGGTGACCATGACCGGCAGGCGTTCGGTCAAGTAGCGCAGCATCTCGAAGGAGGCCGAGCCGGAGCCGATGACGACCGCGGCGCGCAGGACGGCGGTAGGCACGCGACTGGCCAGCAGGATGCGGCCGACCTCCGCTCGCGAGCGCAGGTGGGGCGACAGTTCCCGCTCGGGCACCCCGGCCGGGAGCAGGCCGCCGAGGTAGACCAGGCGGCGTACCCCGGCGGTCTCGGCGCGCTCGGCGAAGTTCTGGGCGGCTCGGCGGTCGGTGGCCTCGAAGTGGCGGCCGGTGCCGAGGGCGTGGACGAGGTAGTAGGCGATGTCGACCCCCTCCAGGGCGGCGGCGACCGATCCGGGGTCGGTGACGTCTCCCTGCACCACCTCGGCCTCGCCGACCCAGGGATGGTCGCGGAGCTTGTCGGGCGTGCGGGCCAGGCAGCGCACGCGGTATCCGGCGGCGAGGAGTTCGGGGACGAGGCGGCCGCCGATGTACCCGGTCGCGCCGGTGACCAGGCACAGCCGCCCAGAGCCGGGGGCCACGCCCCGTGCGCCGGTGGCCGCCGGTTCGCTGGGGCCGTTGTTCATGGCAGTGCGTGCCTTCCTGGTGCCGGGCCGCCTGCCGGGGCTTTCCGGCGGCGGGCTTCCAGCATCCCGCAGGCGCGGGGCGCGGCGGGGCAGGCGCGATCGTGTCGCGGCGGGGGGCCGGCCGTGTCGGTTCTGCGCGGTCTGCACCTGCGGGGGTGTCCGTTTCAGGTGACGAACACCGATGTCGTCGCCGTGCCCACGACGAAGTCGACGCGGATCCAGACGTCCTGCGACCACACCCGCATCCGCCGGCCCCCGTCGGGTGTCGCCGAGACGAGGGTGGCCGAATCCCCTCCCAGGTCGAAGACGACCCGGCCGCACTTGACGGGGGAAGCTGCGGATACCAATGGCCGCGGAGGGCTCCTGTGCCGCAGGCCGTGCGGACGCCGTGGCGGGCGGTGCGGTTTCTGCGCCGCACACCACGTCTCGAACGCGTTGGTGGCGGAGTCCCGGTTGGCCAGGTCTTCCTCGCGCCCGGTTTCCGGGGACACTGCCGACGCGGAAGCGGTCAAGGTGGTGACGCGCATCCACAAGACCCTGATCTGGGAGCGGACCCGCACCATGCAGCGGCTTCGGCACGCCCTGCTCGACTACTTCCCCGCCGCCCTGGAGGCGTTCGAGGGTCTGGACGCCCCCGACGTCTTGGAACTGCTGGCCAAGGCGCCTGATCCCGTTGCCGCGGCGAAGCTGACGACCACGCAGATCAGTGCGGCCCTCAAGCGCGCCCGCCGGCGCAACATCGCCGACAAGGCCACCAAGATCCAGGCCGTACTGCGTGCCGAACATCTGGGACAGCCCGCCGCTGTGACCGCGGCCTACGCCGACTCGGTGCGCGCTCTTGTCGCGCTGCTGGTCACCTTGAACGAGCAGGTCAGCTTTCTGTACGGGCAGGTCGAGGACTACTTCGGCCGACACTCCGACGCTGAGATCATCCGCTCCCAGCCCGGACTGGGCCCGATACTCAGCGCCCGGGTCCTCGCAGAATTCGGTGACGACCCGCACCGCTACGCCAGTGCGAAGGCCCGTAAGAACTATGCAGGTACCAGCCCGATCACGCGAGCCTCCGGCAGAATGAAGGTCGTGACCGCGCGGTACGTTCGCAACGACCGGCTCATCGACGCCCTGATCGCCCAGGCATTCTCCGCGCTGCGGGTCTCCGCCGGAGCCAGGGCCTACTAGGAGAAGCAACGAGCTCGCGGCATCGAATTCAATGCCGCTCTGCGCCAACTCGCCAACCGGCTCGTCGGTATCCTGCACGGCTGTCTCAAAACCGGTACACCGTACGACGAGACGACAGCTTGGTCCCAGCGAGCCCACACACTCGCCGCCTGACGCTACAGCTCGGGCAACCGGTCAACGGGTGTGGGGGACCGCCGCTCTTCCAGCCAGTAGAGGTAGATCCGCAGGTCAGTTGCCAGGTCACCGGCGATGTAGAGCTCGAAGTCGCGGACGGCAGCGGCGATGCCCTGGCCTGCCCGCGCATCGCTCTCATCCCATTTGCTCTGCTGCTCGGAGAGGTACTGCACGACCTGGCTGCGGTTACGCCACCACTCCCGGACCGCTTCCGGTGTCCATCGCGAGTCGCCATCACAGCCGTACCCGAGGAACGGGTCATTGTCTGCCGCCTCGACCAGCAGAGCCGTGTCCGCAGGCGTACTGGGCTGGCGATAGACGTACTCGCTGAGGTACTTGCCTCCATAGAGGACATGGGCGGGCGCCGAGAGCCGTCCCGTCCAGCAGGTGTCGGTCTCCCCGCCGTAGAAGGGCCCGGGGACATTGAGCCACAGCCGGTCTTCCCAACGGCCCCGAAATGCATCGCGGTCGTTGCCGAGGATGGCCACCGGGTCGAAGTAGAGCGTCATCCGTCGAGACTAGGGCATCCGTTCGAGCTGAACGACGGGCTGCCGCTGGGAAGGGGACTGCGTGGTCCTCCTGGGCTCAAGCGCTCGCCGTTTGACTCTCCAGCTCATGGGATGTCTGTCAAGTCTATGTGTTCAGCTTGAGACCGCGGTGGAGCCTGTGCAGCCGGTCGGGGTGCTGCGCGGCAGGCCGTCCACCACGCCCTGCCAGGAGTAGCTGATCAATCCGGTGAGGCCCTCGTCCCGGGCCGTGCCGTTCCTGTGCACGGTGAGCCAGTACCGGGGGCCCTCGTGCTCAGGAGGGGCGGCTGTACCACAGCGGACTCCTGTGCTTGCTTCCACGCGCCGGTTCCGATGAGAGGCCGGCGGGCAGGGTGAAGCGTGTGTCACTCCGGCCTGCGGGGGCTCCGCGTTCACACGGCGCGCCGTCCACGCACCGGCCCCGCGCAGCCCCGTGGAACGGAAGTCCATGCACCGTGCCCACCGGACCGCAGCCTCGCGCCTCGCAGCCACTCTCGCTCTGACCGCAACTCTGCTGACCGGAGCGTCACTGGCCCAGGCGGCGGCAGCGCCGGCCGTGCCGGCGTCCTACTTGGTGCCCTCACCGGCACAGGCACCCGACTACACGGTCCTCGAGCGGGCGGACGCCTTGATGTCCCAGACCTACCGGGAATTCGCCGTCTCCGCCCGGAAACACGAGGCCCCCTTCGACTGGTCCACCGACGGCTGCTCTCCCCCCCACCCCCACCGCCTGGGCCGCGTTCTTCCGGGGCGCCTGCGTCATGCACGACTTCGGCTACCACAACTACGGCAGCCCCGGCCCGAAAGGCCTGCGCCCCCTGGACCCCACCGAGAACCGCCGTCTGGCCATCGACAACCGCTTCCTCGAAGAGATGGAGCGCATCTGCGACGACCAGCCGGGGCCACTGCCCGACTGCCAGGGAGCCGCACAGACCATGTATCAAGCGGTGCGCCTGTTCGGCGGCCCTGCCTTCCACGGGCCTGCCTTGGGCAATATGCAGTAGTGCCAGGACGGTGACGGGATCAGGAGCCGGTCCGCGTCGTATGGGCAGAGACGCCGTATGCCTGCCTCAGGTGCGGAGCACGCGCTTGCGCAGGAGCGGGAAAATGCCCCGGGCCGTAAGCCTCTCACTTGGTGGAGATCATTGTCTGCCGAGCGAAGGGGGCCCGGCCGATGAAGGCGAGCCCGAAGGGCCCGCACTCGTAGGTGGTGTCGTCGGTGTACAGCTCACCGAACCGGTGGAAGTCCTGGTCGTTGTAGGCGTTCGCCCACTCGTGGACGAACGTGTCGCTGTTCACGGCTGTTGTCTTTGTCTTTCGGTTGTCCGGAACCCGGCTCAGGCGTATTTGCCGAGGTCGCTGGCCTGGAAGGCGGCCTGGTCGTTGATGCCGACGACGTAGCCGTCCGGGTCGCGGAAGTAGAACATGCGCTGGCCCGTGTGGTCGGTCTCGGCCGGGCTCGGGCCGGCTCACCCTGGCCCGGGTCCGCCGGGGGTTCAGGAACCTCCGCCCGCACCTCGTCTGTCCGGCCCGCGCACCCAAACCCTCAAAACCCGGGCCAGGACGGCCACCCGGCTCGGGGAACCGGCGCGCCATCCGCTACGACGTGGGCAAGACCGTAAAACGACCAGAAAGCATCACCGAACGAAACCTACTCAGACCATAAATGCCAAGCTCAGGAGACGGCACGCTGCTTCGGCGAGAAGGTTCTGCCCCGTCCCCACACGAGTCCAGTCCCGGCGCTCTCCTGAACGGTTCTGTCAACCACCACCGACTGTCACAGGTCAGGGGATTCGGTGCAGTTAGTGGCCTGTGGCTGGTGCGGGTGATGACAGTGGCGCCCCCACAGCCGGGTGACCTGGGAGCACCGCCACAGCTGTGCGCCGGGGTGCGCACTGATGCGCTCATGTGCAGCCGGGGCGTGTAGTACGGAGATGGGTAGTTCCCGGCCAGTGTCGGAACGGAGCCTGGAGGGGATGAGCGCGTTGGTGCGAGAACAAGGACGTGGTGAGGCGGGCGGGGGCGGGGTGCATGCACGGCGGCGGTTCCTGACGCTGGCGGCGGGAGCCTCGGCAGCGGCTTTCGCCGGGATGCCGCATGCTCGCGCTGCACGCCGGCGCGGGGGAGAGGTGGGCGACTATCCCTTCACGCTGGGGGTGGCGTCGGGTGATCCGCTGCCGGACTCCGTGGTGCTGTGGACGCGGCTGGCTCCCCGTCCCTACGAAGCCGGTGGCGGGCTCCCGCCGGGCCAGAGGACGGAAGTGTCCTGGGAGATCGGCCGCGACGAGCAGTTCCGGCACGTCGAGCGCAGCGGTGTGACGGTGGCCGAGGCCGGGTGGGGACACAGCGTGCATGTGGACGTCCGCGGCCTGCAGCCCAGGCGGGAGTACTGGTACCGGTTCCACACCGGCGCGTGGTCCAGCCCCGTTGGGCGCACCCGCACCGCACCGCCCCCGGGCGCGGAGGTTCCCCGGCTGAGGCTGGGGCTGGCCTCGTGCCAGCAGTACGACGGCGGCTATTACACCGCCCATGCCCACCTCGCCCGGGAAGAACTCGACGCCGTGTTCTTCGTCGGCGACTACATCTACGAAAACGCCATCGACCCGCAGGCCGGAGAGCGCCGGCTCCCCATCGGCAGCCGGCTGCCCGAGGTGTTCGGCCACGAGCTGCAATCCCTGGACGACTACCGGCTGCGGTACGCCCTGGCCAAGACCGACCCCGACCTACAGGCCGCCCATGCCGCCCACCCCTGGTGCGTCACCTGGGACGATCACGAAGTCTCCAACAACTACGCGGCCGACATCCCCCAGGACGGCGACGACAGCGGCCGGTTCCTGCAACGCAGAGCAGCCGCCTACCAGGCGTACTGGGAGAACATGCCACTGCGCCAGGCCCAGCGGCCGCACCAGGCGTCCATGCGCCTCTACCGGCGCCTGCACTTCGGGCGCCTGGCACAGTTCGACGTGCTGGACACCCGCCAGTACCGCTCGGACCAGGCCTACGGCGACGGCTGGCAGTACCCCGGGCCCGCCTCACAGGACCCCTCGCGCACGATGACCGGCAAGGGGCAGGAACACTGGCTGCTGGACGGCTTCCGCACCTCGACGGCCATGGGCAACGTGTGGAACGTCGTACCGCAGCAGGTGGCCTTCTGCCAGCGCAGACTCACCCCCACCGGCCCCTCGCCCCTGTCCATGGACGCCTGGGACGGCTACCCCGCCTCCCGCACCCGCATCCTCGACGGCGCCCAGGCCGCGGGCATCAGCAACCTGATCGTCCTCTCCGGCGACTCCCACATCCACCTCGCCATGGACATCAAAAAAGACTTCGACGACCCCCGATCCCCCACCCTGGGCGTCGAAATCCTGGGCACCTCCATCTCCAGCGGCGGCGACGGCATGGAACAGCCCGAAGACTTGACACAACTCCTGGCCGCCAACCCCCACATGTCCTACTACGCCAAACGCCGCGGATACGTCGTCCTGACCCTCACACCCGACTACGCCCGCGCCGACTACCGCACCCTGGCCTACGTCACCCGCCCCGGCGCCCCCCCTGGCCACCGGAGCCAGCCTCATCACCCAAGCCGGACACCCCGGCCTCCACCCTGCCTGAGTGCCCGGCACTGACCGGTACCGCCAGTACAGACAAGTACCGGGGGACGGCCTGGCGAACAGAGGTGGCCGGACGGCACCCACAGACCACGGGCCTGCCGACCGTCTGCGACTGGAGGGTACCCCCCGGGGGGGGGGATGGTCAGGAGCTGCTGTCTGCCGGCATGCCGTGCTGGGGCTGCAGGAGTTCGTGGCAGGTCCCAAAGTCGTCGCGGAAGATCGCGGAGATGCCCCACGGCTTCTGTTGCGGCTCCTGGAGAACGGTCACCCCTCGCGCCGACAGTTCCTTGACGGCCGCGTGGCAGTCCTCGACGGTGAACGTGCAGCCGAAGAGCGCACCCTCGGCAAGCAGCGCCTTCAGCTGCTCGGCGGACCGGGCATCCTGCCGCGGTGCTCCCGGGACCATGAGGCTGAGCTGCAACTCTGGCTGGTCCTCGGGGCCCACGGTGAGCCAGCGCGGGTCATCGCCGGACGGCACATCCATGCGCACTTGCAGGCCGAGCTTCTCGGTGAAGAAGGCCTTGGCCGCGTCCTGGTCCAGCACCCAGACCACAACCGTGTTCACTGCGGTAATCATGACTTCTCCTGCTTATCTGAGGCACATCCGATCACCCACGGGGTGCGGACGGGCTTACTTCGTCGGCGAGGCCACAGGCTGCCCGGGCAGAGCCGCTGCCTTCTCCCGTGGGGAGAGGACTGTTGCCGCCCGCCGAGGTGGCTCCTTGCCGCTCGGACGTCTTCGACCGTAGAGCGGCTTTAGGACAGCTGGCGTCACCAATCCCTGGGAACCTGGACGGCATGACCCAGGACCTGCCCGCCCGCATGCTTCGCCTGCTCTCCCTGCTCCAGATGCGCCGCACCTGGACCGGCGCCGAGCTCGCCGACCGCCTGGACGTCACCCTGCGCACCGTCCGGCGTGACATCGACCGGCTGCGCACGCTGGGCTACCCGGTCGAGGGCACCACCGGCACCGCCGGCGGCTACCGCCTGGCCGCCGGGGCCGACCTGCCGCCGCTGCTCCTGGACGACGAGGAAGCCGTCGCCATCGCCACCGCCCTGCGCACCGCCACCAGTGGCGTGAGCGGCGCCGCCGAAAGCGCGGTGTGCGCCCTGGCCAAGCTGGAGCAGGTGCTTCCGGTCCGGCTGCGCCACCAGGTCGCCGCGATCCATGCCGCCACCACCACCGTCCCCTGGGACACAGGACCCGGGGCCGACCCCTCCGCGCTGGCCGTCCTGGCCGCGGCCTGCCGCGACCAGGAGATCGTCACCTTCACCTACGCGTCCAAAAGCGGCGGTACGACACCGCGACGCGTCGAGCCGCACAGCCTGGTCGTCGCGGGCCACCGCTGGTACCTGATCGCCTACGACACCACCCACACCGGCTGGCGCACCTTCCGCGTGGACCGGCTCACCGAACCCGCCCCCACCGGCCACCGCGTCACCCCCCGCGAGTTGCCCGCCACCGACCCCCTCGCCTTCCTCGCCGCACGCGTCGCCGCCGCCCCCACCCGCTACACCCTGAGCGTCACCGTCCCCACCGACGCAGCCACCGTCCTCGAGCGCACCCAGGTCCTGCCCGAGCGCGTACGGAGCGCCGACGCGCACACCAGCACCATCGAGCTGGCCGCCGACACCCCCCGCCGCATCGCCCTCCAGCTCTTCGACCTCGCCCCCGGACCCGGCAGCACCTTCCAAGGAAGCCCCGAACTCGCCCAGCACCTGGAGGGGTTCGCGCAGCTCCTGCAGGAAGTGGCCCGCGCGCTCACCGCCGGCGAGCCCGACGAGACCCACGCCCCCACCACAAAGGATCGCTGAGGGCCCCGCCTCCAACCGCCCGGCTCACTTGGGCGGCAGCTCGGCCGTCGCGTCCAAGGCCACCTGCAGCCCGTGCGAGCCTCTCGTGGGCTGGTCGTCTTCCAGAACACTGAAGTCGACGGTTAGGGGCCTCTTTCCGGCCGCACATCCACCGCCTCTGAGGGGAGAGTTCACGCTCCCGTGGGGTGGGGGAGGCAAGAGTGAAACGCGCTCCCGGGGACAGCCATCGTCCCCTACGCCCCGGTCCTGGCGGCCGCACGGGCTTGTCGGCCGGGATCGGCGGGGAGTCGCGAGGTCCAGAGTGCAGTACGTGAGCTGGGCCCGGCCGCCGACGATCCGGCCCTCCCGCCGCGCGGCCAGGACAAGAGGGCCCATCCGACCCGAGAATCCGGGGCCAGCGGCCCGTCGCCGCTGGCCCTCCTGCAAGCAGCGGGGAGCTGTCCTGTGTCGCGTACCGGCAGGCAGCCCGCGCGGATGCCGACCTGGGCGCCCTGGGCGCCTCCGGGCCCGGCCTCACATCCCGGCGCCCCGACCCGTTCCCGACCGGCAACGGGCGTCCGAGACCTCACTGCTGCGGCGTCCGGAGGCAGCCACCAGGCGCAACCAACAACTGGAGACCGAGAACAGGGAGTTGCGCGAAGCCCTCGCTCTGGCGCTCGGGGAACGACGCACCGCCGACCTGCCAGGACATCCAGGCGACACGCCGAAGAGGAAATCTTCCGCCGTCATCGGGCCGTGCTGACGCGAGCGTCGAGGACACCATCCACCACACATCGCACCAGGTCAGGAGGTCGCCCGTCGCGCGGGCTCAAGATAACGTCCGGAAGCGGCACCTCATCTGCGACCACCGCAGCCTCGTACTGCTGGTCATGGTCACCGATGCCGGAGCCCAGGACTCACTCGTGGCACGGGAGCTCCTGTTCCGCCTCGCACTCCTGCGCCCGGAGATCTCCATCGTCTGGGCCGACTCCGCCTACGCCAAGAACCAGCTGGCGCCCTGGGCGGAGTGGGGGCAGTAGTGCCGGCCACCGCGAGGGTCGACCCTGCCGTTGCGGCGTATCTCCCGGCTGATGGCGGACGGGCTGCGTCTCAGCTCAGCAGCTATCGCACGGACGGTGGCTCGCTCCAGCAGGCGGTCGGCGATGTGGATCCGATCGCTCTGACACAGGTACCGGGACGGGCCAGAAGGCGGCACCACCGCTCGAGCTGTTCGAACCCGTGGTGCCGCGTTCTGTCGTCGATCGCCACTACGACCGTTACGCCATCGGCGCCCAGCCTTCGGATTGATACCGACGATCCGGCACGCCGCACTATTGCTGAACCCCTGCTTCACGAGCTGGAAGTATTCAGCTCGCTCAGCAGAGAGCGTCTTCCGACCCTGAGCCGTCCGGATCTCCCGAATTTTGAAGTCCATCGCACCCCTTGAGCTGGGGTGTTGCGACGACCACTAGAACGGGACGTTCTCCTCATTCGGTGATGGCGCAGGGTGCGCAGCCGCGCGTCCCGGGCACGTCCCGGGCGTCCTGATGGCGCTCGCCCCCTGGCCGGCCCGGTCGTGGTGGACCGAAGGGGGCTTTACGCTTGTGTCCATGTGGGCCAGCTGCGAAGGCTGGGCCGGACGGCGACCGTCCACAGCAGGCGAGCGAAACCACACCCTGACCGGGGCCAGGCGGGCCGGAGGGGTGGCGTAGGCGGGGAGAGCCACTGCGCGGATGCGGCTTTCTCTGCTCCGAAACATCAGTACGTGCGTACTACTGCGATATCAGGCGCACCTCCGTCGTCCGGTCGCCGACGCGAAGACTAGAGGGGATATAGGACATCTACCGTCCTATATCCCCTCCATGCTTTCCGTGCAGCTTTTCTGCATGAAAAGGAGTTATCGCCATGAACAGGACTGGAAGCGCCGTGGGTGGGGAGAAGGCGCTGGCCGGGAAGGTGGCGCTGGTCACGGGAGCGAGCCGGGGCGGGGCGCGGGCGATCGCGGTCGAGCTCGGCCGGGCCGGTGCCACCGTCTACGTGACCGGCCGTACCGGTCGGGGTAAGGCCAGTGAGACGGGCCGGCCGGCGGAGACCGTGGAGCAGACCGCCGAGCTGGTGACCGCTGCCGGCGGCGAGGGGATCGCCGCGGTGGTCGATCACCTTGAGGCCGAACAGGTGCGGGCGCTGGCCGAGCGCATCGACCGGGAGCAGGGGCGGCTGGACATTCTCGTGAACGCCATCTGGGGCGGGGAGCACCTCGTCGAGCGCGGCAAGAAGATGTGGGAATGCGACCTGGACCAGGGTCGGCGCATGCTGCGGCTCGGTATCGAGACGTACTACGTCACCAGTCACTGCCTCCTGCCCCTGCTGATCCGCCGCCCGGGCGGGCTGGTCGTGGAGCTCACGGACGGGACCGAGGAGTTCAACCGCGCCAACTATCGTGCCCCCTTCTTCTTCGATCTCGCCAAGTTCGCGCCCTTCCGGATGACGTGGGCACTGGCCGAGGAAATGAAGGAGTACGGCTGTACAGCACTCAACCTCGCCCCGGGCTGGATGCGCACCGAGGCGATGCTCGACGCGTTCCGCATCACCGAGGAGAACTGGCGCGAGGGCCGCAAGATGGACCCTACGTTCGCGATCTCCGAGACCCCCGTCTTCACCGCCCGTGCCGTCACCGCGCTCGCCACCGACCCGGACGTCGCCCGCCACAACGGCGCCTCACTGTCCGTCGGCACCCTCGCCAAGGAGTACGGCTTCGCCGACGCCGACGGCTCGGCCCCCGACTCCGTCCGCTACTTCCAGGAATTCATGCGCACCGGGCACGCCCCGAACGCCGACGACTACCGCTGAACGCAAGCCGCACACCCCCGCTATGAGCCGCCCCCCCGGTCACCACCTGCACGAAGGACGGAACCATGCCCCTTGAAGAAGTCGCGGTGCTCGCGCTCGCGTTGCCGGAGGCGGTGGAGGAGGAGCCGTACGGCCCTCGTCGGCCGGTGTTCAAAGTCGGCGGCAGTATCTTCGCCATGCTCGCGGAGGCGACCAAGGACCACCCCGAGCAGGTGACCCTCAAGTGCGAACCCGGTCTCGCCCTGCACCTGCGCGAGCAGTACGAGGGGGTCCGCTCCTGGTACGAGGGACGCCGCTGGCACTGGATCACCGTCCCCCTCGACGGCACGGTGCCCGCCGAGGAGCTCACCGACATGGTCGCTCACGCCTGGGAGTGCGTGGTGGCCGGGCTGCCGCCCGCCACGCGCGACCGGCTGCACCGGAATTCCGCAGCCCGGTCTCGAAAGGCTGGGTAATCGTCGAGTCTCATCAGCATCGATATGACCGAATGGGGACTGGCCTGCGTCCTTACGTCACGTAGCTGACCGCGGGGCGCTCCCGCGGGGGCGAGCTGCCCGGTCATCGTCCTGGTGACAGCGTGTGTGTGGTTGAAGATGCCTGGTCATGGCCGGTTTTCCGGCCAGCGGCCGCGGTGATGGACGACCGGGCTGCGGGCCGGCGGGCACCCGAAGCTCCGTCTGCACTTTCAGGGGGAGGTCATTGTCCGCCGAGGTAGTCGGTCTGTGAGGCGATCCGGTCCCCGCGCAGTCGCAGGACCGAGCAGAAGCCGGCGGTGACCGGCTCTCCCGCCGGAGGTAGGCCCGGGTGTGCCCCGGAGCTGGTTCCCGCGAAGCCGTACTCGACGGCGATGGCGTCCCCGTCGGCGATGATGCGCCGGATGGTGAACTTGCGGTCGGGAACGGCGCCGGCGTACTCCCGTAGGTGGCGCACGAAGGCGTCCCGGCCGGTGAAGGCGAGCCCGAAGGGCCCGCACTCGTAGGTGGTGTCGTCGGTGTACAGCTCGCCGAACCGGTGGAAGTCCTGGTCGTTATAGGCGTTCGCCCACGCGTGGACGAACGTGTCGCTGTTCATGGTTGTTGTCTCTCGGTTGTCCGGAACCCGGCTCAGGCGTATTTGCCGAGGTCGCTGGCCTGGAAGGCGGCCTGGTCGTTGATGCCGACGACGTAGCCGTCCGGGTCGCGGAAGTAGAACATGCGCTGGCCGGTGTGGTCGGTGTCGATGTCCTTGACGATCTCGGCGTGCCGGGAGATGCGGTCGTGGGCGCCGTCGAAGTCGTCCACGCCGAGGTAGAACATGCCGGCGAATCCGATGGGGGTGTCGGCCAGGACGGGCAGCCAGTTCTTCAGGTCGGCGTTGCTGTAGAGCATGGCGCAGAATCCGCCCTGGTAGAGCAGCATGTGGATGTCGTCGCCGGGGCGGGCGGTGCTGGAATCGGCGTCGAAACCGAGCTGTTTGTAGAACGCGATGCTGGCCGCGGTGTCCTTGACACTCAGGCAGGGAGCGAACGGCATGAATCCTCCATGGCCGGGGGTGTGGCCTTCACCAGGGTGCGAGCGGGGGCACCTCGCGGTTCCTTTCTCCGCCGGTGGGGGCGGGGGTGCACTCCGGGGGCGGCCGTCCTGGTGAGAGCAGCCGCTGTGAGCGGCTGGGGCCGGGGCTGAGGTCGTCAGTGGGTGCTGCTGATGCAGAAGGGCTGGCCGGAGGGGTCGAGCAGAACGGTCCAGTGGTCCCCGCCCGGCTGGTGGGCGGGCTTGGTGGCACCCAGTTCCAGGAGCCGCTTCTCCGCCGCCTCGACGTCGTCGAACCTGATGTCCATGTGGAAGGGAAGTTCGTCCTGGGGCCAGGTGGGGGCCTTGAACGACGTCGCGGACCAGAAGACGTACATCATGTCGCCGACCCACACGGGGAAGGCCGCCGGGTTGCCGTCCTCGTCCCGGTACGGCTCGGAGACCTGCGCACCGAGGGCGGCGGCGTAGAACTCCGCGAGCTTGCCTCCGTCCTCGGCCCAGATCGCGTGCGACAGGACCTTGCCGGTCAGGGCACTGTTGCCGGCGTGTGTGTCGGCCATGGTCTTCTCCTCTTGCTGCGGGTCGGCTGGGCGGGGTTCCGCCTTCTGGAGACGACCGTAACGAGGATGTAGGGCGAGGAATGTCCTATATGGCTTGTGGTGGGGGTTGCACGAGCGGGTGCCGTGACGCGTGGGTAACGTGAGGGCCATGGCCTATGACGAGGTGCTCGCGGAACGGGTGCGGGAACTGCTGGAGGAGACCGACGCGGTTGTCGCGAAGAAGATGTTCGGTGGGCTCGTCTTCATGGTGCGGGGGAACACGGCGGTCGGTGTGGTCGGCGACGACCTGCTGGTGCGCGTCGCCCCGGAGGACACTCCGCAGGCCCTCGCCCAGCCCGGCGCGCGGCCGTACGAGTTCCGCGGCCGGGTCTCGAAAGGATGGGTGCTGGTGGCGGGGGAGGTCCTCGACGACGACGTCCTGGACGACTGGCTGCACCTGGGCCGGGAAGCCGCTGCCGCGCTTCCGCCGAAGTAACCCCCTGCGTGACCGCCGCACCAGGGCGGAGGTAGCGGACGTGGGGTATCCAGGCCGATGTCGATACGGAAGGCCGGACCGACTGGTGCATAGTCAGTGTGGACACGACGCCGGCGCGTGCACTGACACGCCGCGTATCTCTGGATGACGCAGCCGGCCCGCTCAGTATCGTTCGGATGAGGCCCTGGGACGTTCCCGTGGCGGTCTTGCCTGCAGGATTCACCTGGCGGGGAGGGCGATAGGCGTCCGCTCGTGTTCATCACACCGGGCCCGTGGGGCGATGCCCCACACCTGATCTCCGGTCCTGGAATGCCTCTGTGCCCCGCGCCCGGTCGGCGGGCATCCGCGCACTCGCCCCGATCACCTGGGCGGCGGCAACGCGTACTCGTCCCACCGGAACTGCCGATACCTGCGGCGTCGGCAGATCAAGCGCATCAGTGGCGAGCGTGAGAACCAGCGGGCCGACCGCACGCGCTGCGGCAGCGCAGTCGGGCCGGCCCACCGGCCCGACAAGGAGACCTACAAGCGTCGCAACGACACCGTGACCCTCGCTGTCGTCCGCTTCTGGCTTCGCTCGTGACCCACTGGACTGTCCGTGGACGTGTCCAGGCTAGGGCTGGGCCGCGCTCTGCATCGGCGACTTCGGTCTCGTCGGCCTGTCCGACGACGACAAGGCCCGCGAGAGATCTCATGGCTCAACTGGTCGGCTAGAGATCCCTGTGGGCGGCCGGGGCTGCTCGGCCGATTCCGCCCCCGGTCCGGCCCAATGGCCCCGTAGAGAACGCTTCGCGCTGTGGTGACCGGCACGCTGGTGCAGCCTTCAGGCTTTGAATCAGCTCTGTCCGGCAGCGTCTGTGCGGCGGCTACGACCAGCGGGCGTCAGGCGCTGCCGGCGGTGTAGGTCAGGAGAATGCAACCGGCGTACCCCTCTTCCCCAGGTAGCCCGTCGTTAGAATCGCCAGGAACACCGGTGCCGCCCTTCCCACCTACGCCGCCACTGCCAGGATCTGCACCTGAACCAGGCGGCCAGGCGCAAGGCGATGAGCCGATACCACGACCACCACCCTGGCCGCCCTGGCCAGGTGTGCGCTGCCCTTTCTTCCCCGTAGGCTCCGTACCCTTCGAGCCGTCAAGGCCCTTTTCGCCGTCTTGGAGGACGGGGTTGAGGCCGCGGCACAGGCTGTGGGAGGCCCGTCCAGGGCTGCCACCAGCACCTCCCGCACGGTCCGAGCCACGGCTCCTTGCCGTCGCCGTCGGTATGCGGCACAAGCATCCATGGCCCGGGCCGTCGAGCGGCCCGGGCCATGTGTCGGACGACGGCGCGGATCAGTACTGGATGGTGTGGTTGTAGAGGATGTTCCGGGCCTTGGCGCCGGTGTCCAGGCCGTAAGCGGGCCGGTCGGTGAGGAAGTACTCGCGGAAGCTGGACTGCCAGGTCTTGGACATCATGGTGTTGCTCCTGGTCCAGCCGCCGTCGACCTGGGACCACAGGTCGAGCAGCGCGGTGGCGACGCGGGCCTCGCAGGCGTCGCCCTGGTCGATGCCGGTGGTGGTGCGGTCATTGGCGAGGTTCAGGGAACTGCCGTTGCCCCAGTAGTAGGTGGTGTCGTTGAAGGTGTGGAACGACACCGCGTTGGCGAAGCCCTCGGTCCAGCCGCAGCTGGTGGAGGAAGCGCGGTTGACGTAGTGGGGCGAGCAGTTGGTCACGTTCGGCCACCAGCCTTTGTAAAGCTTGCCCATGAGGGCGTGGCCGGCTTCGTGGACGGTGGTGTGCTCGGAGTCGGGGTCATTGTCCGCGAGGTGGATCTTGTCCTCGCTGGTGGTCCAGTACGTGCCGTCGGTGGAGCCGGGGTACCACTGCACCGTGATCGGGGTGCAGCGGCCGTCGCTCTGGCTGCCGGCCCAGCAGCCGGTCGTGGAACCACGGTTCCACCACAGCTTGTTGAGGGTGTCGAATGCGTGCCACGCACGGCTCTGGCCGCCGTTGGCGTACACATCGCCCAGACTGATGCTGCGCGAGACGTTGTCCTGCGAGTACGTGGCGGTGGAGTAGAGGCGGCCGTTGCCGTCGACCACCGACCACATCCCGCCGGCCTGGGTCTGGAACTCCACCCAGAGCTTGGAGGTGACGGAGGTGCTCGGGGTGTAGCAGAGGTTGAACCTACCGTCGCCGTTGCCGGTCATTCCCGTGGCGAGCTTCTGTGTACCGCTGTTAGCGGTCGGCTGGCCCCACAGGGTGATGTTGGCGTTGCTGACTGGCTCGTCCCGGTTGGCCTTGCCGTTCCAGCTGCCGCCTTCGGCGGACTGGAAGCGGTTGCGGTAGGAGCCACTGACGCAGACCTGCGCGGAGGGGGCTGCCGGGGCGGTGGCGGCCGGCCCCGGGGCGGGAGTCTTGGGGGCGGCGAGGCGCGGCGGCCGGGTGCCGGGCCCGGGGCCTTGGACCGGGGCCGTGTCGGCCTTGGTGACCGACATGCCCTTGGTGGAGGAACCGTTGGCCCTGCCGATGGTGAGCTCCACCGAGTCGTGCCCCGCGCGGCGCGGGTCGGGCCGGTCGATGTCGCTGACGTCCGCCTGGATCTGGGCCGGTCCGGCGGCGACGGCCTTCACCTTGAGCTTGATGGTGCGGGTGCCGGGGGTGAGGTCGAGCACCCGGCTGGTGCGCTGGCCGAAGGTGTCCGTCGTGCCCGCGGCCAGGCCGGAGTCGTTGCCGTTCATCCGGAGCGCGGGCGGCAGCTGGACCGAGAGACCGGCGTGCTTGACGCTGGTCCGCGCTGCGACGTCCACAGTGAGGGTGGCCTGCTCGCCGACGGCGGGCAGGCGGTCGAGGGAAGCGGTGACGCCGAGACAACTGAGCGGTGCCTCGGACTCCTTGTCCGCAGAGGCGATCGTGCAGGCGCCGGCCTGAGGTGGCGTGCCGGCGGAGGCGGACGGCGCGGCGATCGTCGCCAGACAGGTGCCGATACCTGCCAGCGCGGCCAGAACGGTGGGTCTCCGGAACCGTATTCGGGACATGGGCATGCCTTTCTGCGACGTGCACAACCGGGTTCGGCGCACGTCGGCAGGGCTGAGGGGGGTTGAGTGCTTCGCCGATGAGTAGAGCAACAAACAATCGCTGGCCATGGGTTGACCGCGAGTAACAACGGGCGAAACCATATACCTATGGCTTGAACATGTCACCGCTTTCCGGGGAAGGCGCGAACCAGTGGGCGCTCGTCACTCCCCGGCACCCAGGGCCTGGCTCAACAAGGCTGCTGTTGGCCAGACTGCGGGATCGGCCATGCGAGAGGGGATGGGCTCGCGCCGCGGCATGCCACGTAGGCCGAAGACCCGGGCCCCATAGCTGCCCTCCCCGCACCTCCGGGTCGAGGACGGCACGGACGACGAGCCATGCTCCGGCGTCCTTGCCCAGTGCTGTCTGGGCGCCCAAACGCCGACCGACCGGGCTATCGGGCCTGATAAACAGTCAACCGGGAGGCCGCGCACAGCGGTACGGTGGCGGGCGGGCCAAGCGGCATATCGTGTATATCCGGGTAGGTGCTCATGACCACGCGCACGCCAAACCCCCGGCTCAGCGCCCTTGTCGCTGAGTCCGGCCTTACCTATGAGGCCCTGACGAAGGCCGTCTGAGGCGTCGTCGCCGAATGCGGCACGCGCTTACGCACGAACAAGTCCAACGTGGAGCATTGGATCTCCGGCTCCGTGCCCCGTGGGGACACCTCCCGCTACCCCGCCGTCGCGCTCTCCCGGCTCCTGAGCCGGCTCCTGACCCCTGCCGATCTCGGGTTCCTCTCCTGAGCCGGGGCTGAAAGTGACACCATCGGGCTGTCCATCGGGGCTGCCCCCTGGACGCACTGCTGCTGATGTGCAGGTACGAGTTGGACCGCCGCCGCTTCCTGACGGCCTCGGCCTGTTCCTTGGCCGCCGCAGCCCTGCCCCTGACGCACGTCCAGGACATCGCCGCCCGCACCGCCGCCGTCCGCACCGGCCACACCGTCGGCATGGCCGAAGTCGCCGCCGTCCGCGACATGATCACCGCGTTCTCCGAGATGGACGAACGCCACGGCGGACAGCACGGCCGCAGCGCCCTGGTCACCTACCTCCGCGACGACGTCGCCCCGCTGTGCCCGGCCCGTTTCCGCACCGACGAAGTCCGCCGCCAGCCGCGGCGTCCACCTCGGATGCCGCTGGCAGGTGGGCAAGCGCCCGTCCGGCCGCCGCCTCCCACCGGGGGGCTCCAGGACCACCAGTGGCTCGACCCCAGCCGCGATCCCCAGGTGGCGATCGGCTCGAACGGGGGCGTGCCCTTCCCCTGCGCCATCAGTTCCGCCCAGGACAGCGGTGGGGGACCGGTGTCGTCGGCGGGGAGGCAGCGCACGGCGGTCGGGGCGAGCCGCACCGCCTGCCAGAGCGAGCAGCCGTCGATCCTGCTCGCCACGGGGAGGCCGCATGCCTCGCAGGCCATGTTGGGGCAGTCCGCCCCGTTGAGGCCGCAGTAGTAGCCGCCGCCTTTCTCCGGGATCAGCAGCATGCTGCGGGTGTCCCCGGGCGCGATGACGACCGCACCGGGCGCGCCGTCGGACAGGCCAGGGACCGGCGCGTAGATGCCGCGGGCCGCTGCCTCGTCCGGATCGATCTCCTCCCACCTCCGCCACGGCGGACCCGAGGGCTCCGGTTCCACGGCGAATCACCGTGGCCATGGGCGACGGCTCACGGGCGGCTCTTGAGCCGTACTACCCGGGACCAAGCCGTTCTCGGCAAGCCGCTCACGAGCGGCGGGGGACGGCGTCGACCCTGGCGCGAGGCGAGGACGTCGAGGCGCGGGGTGACGGTGTGCGCCTCGGGCGGGCCTGCCGCAGGACAAGCGCGCCGCTGGTGTCGGAAGGGGTCGACAAAAGCAACAGCCCCTGGGTTCTGGCATTAGTCCTGGGAGTCGTTGCGGGTATCTGCGCGCTGCTGTGCTTCCCCTTCGTGCTGGTCCACACGTGGCATGCGGTGAAGGACTTTCGCGTCCATCGCAAGCGGTCCGGCTGGTCGCTGAGCGTCGGCCCCGACGGGATCACCACCACCGACGCGTTCCGCCGCACCGTCGCCTGGGAACAGGTCGGGGAAGTATCACTCACGAATATCCAGGCCCGGACGCGGCACCGCTATACCGGACTCCACGTCCGCTTCACGGCCGACACCGTGGTCCCCATGGCCCGCCCGGCGGGATGGTACGACCTCGAGCCAGCTCCCCGCGGGAAAAAAGGAAACGTCCCCCTGTGCGTCCTGGGCCCGATGACAGAGCAGCAGCGCTTCGATCTCACCAACGCACTCATCCACCACGCCGGCGAGTGCTGGGACGCAAAAGCCGACGAGTCCCCATGACACCTCGACGACGGCCGATCCACCCATACCGCACCCTTGCCGCGTATGGCGAAGCCATCGCCACCGGCCGCGAGCCCGCTCGCCCCTGACCAAGCACATGGAGCTCGTCTCCTGGCTCAAGACCGAGCACGGCCACGCCAACGCACTGGTCGCCCACACCCTCGCCGAAGACAGCGGTAAGTAACCTGACTGCCCGGCAGCCGTCCCAGCCCCTCGCGAACAGCCGCTACGCCGGAGTCGGCGGTGGGCTGGTGGCGGCTACGCGCTCTTCGCCGCCGACTGCCGGACTCACCGGTCGGCTCAACAGTATCCAGCACTACCAACCCCTGGGCCAGGGGAACCCCACCACTCCGACGGACGCTCCACTCCGCGTTCGCGGGGCGAGGGGCTCCGTTCACTTCTAGGGACAGCGAGGGTCAGCGAGTTCGGATGGCAGTCGCCGAGCCACCAGCTCCGAGTCGTACGTAAGTTTTGACGGCAATGGACGTGTCGTTGGGCTTCGCGAGCGCTGTTTAGGGTGTGGCCATGCGACTGGTCGAGACGGAGATAGCCCAGTGGAACTGGAAGGGCATGCTGTGCGGGTGCGGCGACTCGGCAGAGCATCTGGGCCGGGATCTGCTGTCGCTTGCGGGCAGGGGAGCCTTGAGGGAACCGAGCCATGTCAGCCTTGAGGAGCATGTCTGGTCTTCGGCGGTCCTGTGGGAGCCGGCCCCTGCGGTGACATCGGTTGTTCTGGCGGCTCTCGCGGACGACGTCGCACCGGCGGGGCGCGAGTGGTTCCTCGACCTCCTGCAGTGCATGGTGGCAGGTGGGGGCACGGACAGGGACTCCGCTCGACGAGGACTCGATCTTCCGGAGTTGTGCCGGGACATTGCTGTGCAAGGTCTGTGGCTGCTCTATGAGGAGGTGATGTCGAATCGGTCCGGTGGGGCCGGCATCGCCTTCGAGATCCTCACGGTGGTGGAGCCCGACAGGGCTCGCCTGCAACGAGTCCGGGAGATCGCAGCCGACTGGCTGCCCGCGTGCTGCCGGACCGGCCTGTGCGATGACGACCTGCGTGCCCTCGACCGCTGACTCCGGTTGAGCCGTGCGACCCGCCGCATGTGGTTCGGCGGCTGGACGAAGACCTTTCCCGATCCTTGACTCTGCGCGGCGATCGTCGACCGTCTGACCTTCAACGGCACGATCATCGAGACCGCTGTAGCGGTCGACCCTGGGGGTGAACACCCGGAACAGCGGCTGTTCGACGGCGAAGTACTCGTCGATGCTCCCCGGCCTGGGCTCGATTCGGCGCACAGCCGCAGCATGCGGCAGGTGGCATCGATGTCGTCGTCGGCCTGCTCGGTCAAGCCTCGCTGGCGGTTGGTGGAACAGTCATTGTGGCTGTTCCACGAACGGAGCCCCCAGAGGGCTGTGGGACGTGCGAGGAGGAGACCTCAAGCGGGCAGGTTTGTGTCGATGACGAAGCCGATTTCGATGACCTGGCCGGGAAAGGTCAGTTCAGTGATGCCCAAGACCGTGCTGGCCGGGTGGTGGTCGCCGAAGTACCCGAGGTTGCCCTCCGCCGTCGCCGCGGCATTCCGGCGCAGGTTCACCACGTACAGGGTCTGCGAGACGACCTGGTTCCGGGTGGCGCCGTAGTGCTCCAGGACCTTGTCCATGTTGGCGTAGGTCTGCTTGAGCTGGGCGGCGAAGTCGCCCGCGTAGAGGAACTCGCCTTCCTCATCGAACGAGAGCTGTCCGGAGACGTGGATCAGCTCGCCGGACTTGATCGCCTGTGAGTAGCCGAAGTCGCTCTCGGCCGGCACGTTGTAGTTGAAGACATCGATGGTGGCCATGGTGCTCGCCCTTCCGGTCTGCTCTCTTGTAGTTACTCGGAAACTGTAGGAGAGTGACGGTTGACCTGGAAGAACGCACTTTTCGGTGACTGGGGAACCCGATGGTGACCAAGCAGCTGCTCAAGGGCCTGCCCGAGGACGCGGATCTGAGGCGCGCGGACTCCCTGGCGCGGGAGATCTTCTCGGACGTCGCCAACAAGTGGGCGCTCCTGATCATCGAGGCGCTCGGCGAGCGCACCCTGCGCTTCAGCGAGCTGCGGAACGAGGTCGAGGGTGTCAGCCACAAGATGCTCACCCAGAACCTGCGCATGCTGGAGCGCAACGGCCTGGTCGACCGGAAGGTACACCCCACCGTGCCGCCGCGAGTCGAGTACACCCTCACCGATCCGGGCCGGGACCTGCGCACCGCGGTCGACGCCATCTGCGGCTGGACCCACCAGCACCTCGGTCACATCGAGAGCGCACGCGGCCGTTTCGATGCCTGACGGGCACGCGGCGACACCCTCGCGCGTTGCGCGATTTCTTGATCGGTCTCACGCTGGTGGCCACCAGCGTGGCCCGCGCTCCGCTTGATCAGGCTATCCGAGCCATCCTGTGTCACAGCAGCCGGAGCACGGTCCTGCGGCTGGTCGAAGCCCCTCCCGAGCCCGGCCAACCGGCCCCGCGCGTGCTGGCGCCGACGAGTACACCACCCGCAAGGGTCGCCACTACGGCACCGTACTGGTGGACGCCGAAACCCGCCGCCCGGTCGATCCGCTCCCGGATCGGGAGGCCTCGAGCCTGGCCGCCTGGCCGGCTCTGGACCTTTTGTCAGGATCTTCTGCACGGCAGGGCGGGGCTGACCCCGGTGGTGGGCTTCGCGTGTCCTTCGTCCGCCGGCCTCCAGCCCAGCCCCCCAATCCTCCGCCAGCTCGAACGCCCGCACCTCAGGATTCGTCATGCCCGCCACCCATCACCGCACCTTCGACGGCGAGCCGAGCGCCCTGCTGATCACCGGCACGGTCGGAGTCGGCAAGACCTCGACCGCCGATCTCCTCAGCGGCCTCCTCGCCGATGCCGGCGTCCCCCACGCCGTCATCGACCTCGACCGCCTGTGCCAAGCATGGCCCCCGCCTGATGACGACCCCTTCCACCAGCGCCTCCTCCTCGGCAACCTGCGCGCCGTGACCACCAACTACCGGTCCTTCGGCGTACGGCACCTCGTGCTGGCCGGCGTCGCGGAGAACGCGGCAGAACGGAATGCCTACCAAGCCGCGCTCGGGATGTCGTTGCAGGTGTGCCGCCTGACCGCGGACCTGCCCACCATTCATGGCCGACTCCGCCAACGGCACGAGGCCGACCATGACACCGAGTCCTTGCCGTGGCACCTCGAACGAGCCGAAGAACTCGACCTCGTCCTCGACCGGGCCGCCATCACGGACATCGCCGTCGATACGACCCACCTGGCACCCGCAGACGTCGCTGCCACAGTCCTCGAAGCCACTGGCTGGATCCGGGCTCAGTAGATCGCGGAGAGCTGAGCACCGTAGTTGTCCACCGGGGCCAACTACGGTGGCCAGCCACAGCTGCGCGATGGCTGGCCACTGATACCGCTACCCGGCCAGTGACATGGTGGGTGGGCGGTCCCGTTGCGACCGCTCGTGGTCAGGTAGGGAGATCCGTGCACGTTGCGTATGCGCTCTTGCTGGTCTTATGGAGTGGAGTGGCCCGGCCGGTCCAGGGCCTTACCGGGTGCCAGTGCTGTCGTCGAGCCGGTGCGCCGGTTCTCCTCGGTTGCCGTCCGGGGTGCCGGTGGAGGGCGGTTGCGGGCGAGCCTCGGCCGGCCTGCGGCTCGGAGCAGACCGCGGAGCAGACCGCCGTGAGGCAGTGGCGCCAGGCGGTAGCGGCCGAGCCGGCTGTCCTGGATCGCGCCATGGCCGCGATGCCGGGCCCGGCTGAAGGCGAACCTCATCACCTTCAGTGCCGTTCCCGGAGGCCGTGCTCGCTCAGCAGGTTGGTGGGCACTGGCCTGCTCCTTGATCGTCGGCGTGGGTGGTCTCGCGCACGCCTTGGGGTATCGGGTGGGTTCAGGGCGGTGTGAGGGTGTCGAGTTGGGCGGCGAGGTCGGGGTGGGTGGTGGTCAGGTGGGGGCGGGTGGCGTTGAGGGGGTGGATGAGGGCGGCGGGGTCGTCGTGACCGAGGGCCGTGTGGAGCTGGCTGAGCGGGAGGCGGGCCGCGGTGGGCAGGTCGGTGAGGGCGGTGATCTGGCCGGCGAGGCGGCGCAGGTCGGCGGCGTTGTGGCGGGCCCAGGTGGCGGTGGTGCGTTCGGCGGCGCGACGTTCCCGGGTGGCCTGGACGCGTTGTTCGCCGGTGGTTCCGGCGGGGCCGGGGCGGCCGCGTAGGTAGCGGCGTTCGGCGGCCTGGCGGCTGGCGACGCCGAGGGGGTGGGCGAGGTCGGCCCAGCTGGCTCCCGCGTGGCGGGCCGTTTCGATCAGGCCTGTTTCCCATCCGGCGAGCTGCTCGCGGACCTGCCGCAGCAGCAGCAGGGAGGCCAGCGCCTGCTCCGGCCCGGGGCCGGGCGCGTCCCGGGTGCCCGGGGACTTTCGCTGGGCGTCGTGCAGGGCGTCGTCTATGGCGTGCAGGGCCGCTGCGGCGGCGAGGAACGGCACGGGGGTGTGGGTATTCGTGCTGGTCGTGGGTGGCTGGTGGGCTGCGGTCACGGGCACCTCCCTCTCGTTGTCGTCGTATGGACGACATCGTGCTTGTCATCCATTGGATGACATGTTACAACGGTGGCAGTGAGGCGCATTGGCAGCAACTGCCTGAACCTGCTGGAGGTGTTTTCACGATGTTGATGCGCACTGACCCCTTCCGTGAGCTGGACCGGCTGACACAGCAGCTGATGGGCCCGGGCACCTGGTCGAGGCCATCGGCGATGCCGATGGACGCCTACCGCGAGGGCGACGAGTACGTGGTGGCCTTCGATCTTCCGGGCGTCACCGCAGACGCGATCGACATCGACGTCGAGCGGAACATGCTCACCGTCAAGGCCGAGCGCCGGCCGCTGGCGAAGTCCGACGACGTGCAGATGGAGCTGTCCGAGCGGCCGCTGGGCGTCTTCTCCCGCCAGATCGTGCTCGCCGACACCCTCGACACCGAGCACATCCAGGCCGACTACGACGCGGGCGTGCTCACCCTGCGCATCCCGATCGCCGAGCGCGCCAAGCCCCGCAAGGTCTCCATCGGCGTCGGCTCCGGCCGCAAAGAGATCTCCGGCTGACACCGGCCGGACGGGTGCGGAGGGCGGGCACCTGACCTCCCCCTCACCCCGCTCTCCGCACCCAAGTAGTCCGATACAGAAAGGGGTGGCGGCCGACATGACTCTGCGACGCGAAGCGTTCCTCGGCCACGTGAAGGAACGCGGCGAGTACGGCACTGTGGAAGAAGCCGAGCGCGCGGCCCGTGTGGTGCTCGCCCTCCTCGGGGCACACCTGGTCGGCGGCGTCCGCGCCCAGCTGGCGGCGCGCCTGCCTGAGGCGTTCGCCCTGATCCTGCTCAACCCGCTGCAGAGCGCCGAGCCGCTGTCTCCGGAGCGGTTCGTCCGCGCAACCGCCGCGTGGATCGAAGGCGCCACCGAGCAGACCGCGGCCTGGGACGTCAGCGCCGTGCTGTCCACTGTCGCCGACGCCGTCGGCGAGGACCTGCTGGGCCAGATCCTGCTCCAGCTCCCCGCCGGTTACGACCTGCTCTTCGGCCGTCCCCAGCCCACCTGACCATCCCGCACGCCGGTGCCCGCACACCGGCCACAGCAAGAAAGGCAACCACCCCCGTGATCTCCGACCGGCACGCACTGCCCCAGCAGCAGTACGGGACGGCATACGAGCAGATGCTGGAGAAGGTCCGCTACGAGGGCGCCTACCCCACTCGCGAGAGAGCCGACCAAGCCGTCCGCCTGGTGCTCGCCGGACTGGGGCGCCGGCTGACCGGCGACGAACGCGTCGACCTGGCCGGCTGCCTGCCCCTGGAAGCCGCACGCGTGCTGACCGCACAGATCCCCGACACCCAGCCACTGACCGGCTGGGCCTTCGTCAAGGACCTCGCCGCCCGCACCGGCGCCTCCCTGGCCACCACCCGCTGGGACACCGGCTCCGTCTTCTCCGCCGTAGCCGCCTACGCCGGCCCCGACCTCATCACCCGCATCCTCCACCAGCTCCCCACCGGCTACGCCCTGCTGTTCGGCCGCGCCGAACTCACCCCGGCCGCGTAGACGAAGACGTGCGCGCTCGGGGCGGGCGCGACGACCACTGCGTCGCTGCCCGCCCTGCGCCCGGGCGCGCGAAGAGAACGTACGACCTGCTGCGGATGTCCGGCCCGGAGGGCCGCCCGGACCTCGCCGCGCGCCTTGAGCGCGAGGTGAAGAAGCGCCGGCAGCCGTGGATCCGGGCCAAGACCAAGGAGAAGACGGCGACCACCAGCGGCATCGCCATCGACACCCAGGCCCGGACCGGCATCACCGCGTCGATCGGCTCGACTGACGAGGATCGCCTCCGCCACCTCACCGTCGCGCCGCCTTGGCCCAAGCGGCCACCAGGTCCGCGGCAGGTGTCGGACCGGCTGTGCCCGCAGGGCATCTTGTACGGGCTCTGCAACGACAGCGCCCGGAAGCGCCGATCGACGGCGTGGAAGAGCGGACCACCGAAACCCTCGCGTCAGAGGAGAGCTCCGGTGGGCCACCTGCCGCCCGCTTTGGAGTGACGTCGGTTACCGGCCCGCGATGGAGTACGCGGGTCCGCCGACCTTGTGCCACACCGTCCCGTTGCCGGTCCACCGGAACACCGCGTCGCTGTTGGGCGACAGGCCGTACAGGGCGTCTCCGGCGACGGCGAAGTCCCGGCCCGCGCCACCGATCTTGCTCCAGTTGTTGGGGCCGTTCATTTTGTGCAGGTCCCCGTTGGTGGGGTTGGTGGCGAACAGGCCGGCTCCACCTGCGTAGAGGGTTCCGGCAGCGCCGCCGACCTTGTTCCACGCGGTACCGTTGCCGGACCACTGGAAGACGGCGCTCTTGTCGGGGCTGAGTCCGAACAGGCTGTCACCGGTGACGGCGAACTGTGCCCCTGCGCCACCGACTTTGCTCCAGTTGTTGGGCCCGTTGAACTTGTAGAGGTCCCCGTTGTTCGGATTCGTGGCGAACAACCCTGCGCCACCGCCGTAGAGGGTGCCGGCGGCCCCGCCGACCTTGTTCCACGTGGTGCCGTTGCCGGACCACTGGAAGACGGCGCTGCCGTCGGGTGAGAGCCCGAACAGGCCGTTGCCGGTGACGGCGAAGACCTTGGCGGGACCGCCGACCTTGCTCCAGTTGTTGGGCCCGTTCATCTTGTACAGGTCTCCGTTGTCGGGATTGGTGGCGAATACACCGGCGCCGCCCGCGTACAGCCTGCCCGCCGGTCCACCGACCTTGATCCAGCTGCTGCCGTTGCCGGTCCATTGGAAGACGCCGGAACGGTCCGGGGACTGGGCGAACAGGCTACTGCCGGTTGACACGCCACAGTTTCCGCTGGTCTCGAAGTGCTGGTTGTACTCCCATGTCACGGGAACGAGGTGCCCGTCAATGGTGGCCTGCACGACGGAGCCGTTCAGTTTCTGCTCGTAGTGCAAGTGCGCCCCGGTGGTCCAGCTGCCGGTGTTGCCGACGATGCCGATCGGTCGGCCCTGCTCCACGTCGTCGCCGACGGCGACGTCGCGCCGGTCCAGGTGCAGGTACCGGGTCTGCCAGCCGCCGCCGTGGTCGATCACGATGAAGTTTCCGGCCTGACTGTCGAACTGTGAGGTGACGACGCGTCCGCCTGCCGAGGCCAGTGCGGGTGTGCCCTGGGTGGCTCCACCGACGGAGACCATGTCGACCATGTACTGGCTGGCGTGTCCATCGTGCGTGGACGTCGTCCACCGTTGCCCACAGGGAATGGGAAGCTGGAACGGGGGAGTGGTGGCGACCTCGGTGTTCGCCGCCGGGACTGTTGCGATGGTCGCGGCCGCCGCCGGGGCGGCGGGCAGGAGGGTTGTCATCGGTGCGAGCAGCAGTGCTGCCGCCGCCAGGAAGCCGGCCCATGTGATTCTCATGCATCTCCTTGGGGCGGGGGTGCGATATGGGAAGGGGGAAGTGTGGGGGCGATCGCTATTCGGTGACGATGCTCGCGGCGGGCCCGCCGACCTTGGTCCATTGGAAGGTCGCCGACCCGGACCATTGGAAGATGCCGCTCTGGTCGGGGCTCAACCCGTAGAGCCGGTCACCGGTGACCGCGAAGGTCTTCCCGGGACCACCGGCCTTGGACCAGTTGTCCGGTATGCCGCTGAACTTGTAGATGTCGCCGTTGCCGGGGTTGGTGGCGAACAACCCTGCGCCACCGCCGTAGAGGGTTCCGGCCGGTCCGCCGACCTTGGTCCAGGTCGTGCCTGACCCGGTCCATTTGAAGACCGCACCACCGTTGGGCGACAGGCCGTACAGTGCCTCGTTGGTGACCGCGAAGGTCTTTCCGGGTCCGCCGACCTTGGTCCAGCTGTCCGGGGTGCCGTTGTATTTGAAGATGTCGCCGGTGGTCGGGTTGGTGGCGAACAGGCCGGCGCCGCCCGCGTGCAGCGTGGCGGCCGGTCCGCCGATCTTCGTCCAGGTGGTCCCTGATCCGGTCCACCGGAAGACGGCTTTCTTGTCCGGGCTGAGCCCGTACAGTGTGCCGCCGGTGACGACGAACTGGGCCCCCGGTCCGCCGATCTTGGTCCAGTTGTCCGGGGTGCCGTTGTACTTGTAGATGTCGCCGGTGGTGGGGTTGGTGGCGAACAGGCCACCGTCGCCGCCGATCAGTGTGCCTGCCGGTCCGCCGATCCTCGTCCAGGAGTTTCCGGCCGTCCGCTGGCGGACGGCGCTCTTGTCGGGGCTCAGTGCGTACAGCTGATGCGGGGTGTAGGGCCCCGCCCGCCAGGTGAGCGGTGCCAGGTCCACTCCGCCTGTGCCCCAGCCCGCGCTGCTGAGCCATTGACTCCCGTCGCGGTCGGTGACGACTTCGGCGGCGTGGGACGGCAGGCGGCCCACTTGGCCGGTGGCCGTGAAGTGCAGCGGATCGGAGCTGGCGTACACCTCGGCCCCGACATAGTCCTCCGGTGCGGAACCGCCGACGAACAGGTACCAGAGGCCGTTGCGCTGTGTCACGTACGGGGATTCGGTCCAGCCGTCGCCGGGGGCGGTGAACGCGGTCTTGCGGGGGCTCCAGGAAATCAGGTCCGGACTCGTCCGGTACGCGACGATGTTGCGTCCCCCGGTGGCCGTCTCGGTGGCGGTGTAGTACATGACCCATTGGGATCCGACCCGGGCGACCATCGGGTCGCGTGCTTCGAGTCCGTCACGGAACAGTGGCCCTCCGGGCCGCCGTTCCCAGTGGATCAGGTCGGTGGAGGTGGCCAGGTTGATCTGACTCCTGGACGGGTCGCCGATGGTCTGCCCGCCTGCGTAGAACATGTAGTACGTGGAGCCGGAGCGGATGACGTGCGGTGCCCACAGGTGCGACTCTCCGTAGGAGGAGTCGACCGTCAGGGCCATGGGTTGCTTGGTCCATGGCCCGCGCAGGCTGGGTGCCGTGGCGTGCGCGAACGAGTCCTCGTTCGCCGGGTCGGCCGGTTCGGCGTGGGTGATGCCGAACAGGTGCCAGGTGCCGGTGGCCTCGTCACGGATGAAGGTGTGGTCGTTGATGTACCAGGGCTGTGATTCCCCGGTGCCGGGGTTGTAGACCCGGACGAAGTCTCCGGTGGTCACCGCGTCGGTGGTCACCGAGTCGGTGTTCGTGGAGGCGGTGTTCGCAGAGGCGGAGTTCGCGGAGGCGGAGGAGGAGGGGTGGGCGGGTGCCGGGGCGGCGACGGCGGGGAGCATCCCGAGTGAGACCGTGACGAAGGCAGCAGCCAGGGTGATGCGTGAAAACACGTGGCTCCAGAGGGAAGAGCGGACGGGCCCGGCCCAGGCGGCCCGGTCCCGTCCGCTGGTGACGTCGCCGGCTACCGGCCCGCGATGAAGGAGGCCGGACCACCGACCTTGAGCCAGGTAGTGCCGTTGCCGCTCCACTTGAAGACCGCGTCGCTATTGGGCGACAGGCCGTACAACGCGTCTCCGGCGACGGTGAACTGGTGGCCTGCGCCGCCGACTTTGCTCCAGTTGTTGGGGCCGTTCATTTTGTACAGGTCGCCGTTGGTGGGGTTGGTGGCGAACAGGCCCGCTCCGCCTGCGTACAGTGTCCCCGCCGCTCCGCCGACTTTGTTCCATGTGGTGCCGTTGCCGGACCATTGGAAGACGGCGTTGCCGTCGGGTGAGAGCCCGAAGAGGCCGTTGCCGGTGACGGCGAAGGTCTTGCCGGGTCCGCCGACTTTGCTCCAGTTGTTGGGGCCGTTCATTTTGTAGAGGTCGCCGTTGGTGGGGTTGGTGGCGAACAGGCCCGCTCCGCCCGCGTACAGTGTCCCCGCTGCCCCGCCGACCTTGTTCCACGCGGTGCCGTTGCCGGACCACTGGAACACACCGGAACGGTCCGGAGACGCGGCGAACAGGCTGCTGCCGGCGGACACACCGCAGTTCGTGCTGGTCATAGTGATCGGGTTGTCGGGGTCCATGACCAACGGCCCCCGCCCCTGAAGGACGGGGTTGACGATGTGCTGGTTGTCGGCGTCCTGGTCGCTGTCGGGGTTGTAGAGCTGCTCGTAGTGCAGGTGCGGCTTGCCTTCCGAGCCGACATCCCCCATGTAGCCGACCACGTCGCCGCGCTTGACCCACGTGCCGGCCTTCGCGACGCCGGTCATGTGCATGTACGTGGTGAACCATCCGCCGCCGTGCCGGATCTCCAGCCCGCCCGGCGAGAAGTTCTCGTGCACGTAGCCGTCGGCTGAGGCCAGGACGGGGCTTCCCTCCCGCATGCCCTGCCGGTACATGTCGATCTTTTTGTCGTCCGGGTTATGGCCCCGGTAGGTCTTCAGCTCGATCGTGCTGTCGCAGGGAAAGGGAAGCTGGAAGTCCGGCCGGTCGGCCACCGCCTTCGCTTGTGGAGCCGGGGCGGAGACCGGGCCGGAGGCCGAGGCGGGCGTGGGCGCGATCGGTGCGAGCAGCAGCGCCGCCGCCGCTGCCAGGAGGCCGACCCGTGTGATTCTCATGCATCTCCTTGGAATGAGATGGATCCTAAAAGGCCGTGATGAACCGACTGAAAAGAGGTGAAGGTGTGGATTGGATCGCAGAATGGTGTCAGTCGTGTGGTGATTTCTGGCGTCTGCGTTCTGGATGAACTCGTCGGCTGACGTGGCCGCAGAAGTTCCTGCTGGGAACGGCGCCTGCGTGAACTCGCCCGTCCCGACATCCTCATCCTGGACGACCCGGCCATGCGCGAGCTCACCCCGCCTCAGGCCGAACGACCCCTACGGGCTGATCACCGAACGCGCCGGGCGCTCGCTGATCCTGACCCCCGACCGGGCCCCGCAAGCCTGGTATCCGCTCTTCCTCAACCCCGTGGTCGCCGAGTCCCTCCTCGACCGCCTCATCAACAACAGCCACCAGCTCTTCATGAACAGAGCCGGCTACCGGCCGGACTGGCGGCCCGGAGCAGCCGCCGGGGACACCGGTAAAAAGGCCGCGTGGGCATCAACACATGCCCACACCCGGAGAATTACTTGCGCACAGGACCGGGGAATTGGCTGACGGTCGACAGTCTCGATGATCAGCGTCTCGATCATCCTGGTGACCTCCAGATCACGCAGACGGGCAGAGCACCTCCAACAGGCACAGAACGCTCACCCTTGTAGGTCACTGAAATCGTTCCCAAGGGCCGGCCAACGCAGCACGGGGCCATCCCATATTGCCGTCCTGGTGCCGACGTCACTCTGGCAGCGCGGGCTGAAATTCCAGTGAAGTCGGGGCCCGGCCAGCCGGCCCCGGCGTTGATGAGGCGGGGACAGGCGGCCAGTGCTGCGCGGATGTGCTGTACGGGCACGGCGGCGGGCGGGTCGGCGACCCGGATGGAGGAGGCGCAGATGACGGCGGCGTCGCTGTGTTCGCCGATGACGTGGCCCTGGACATAGTCGACGGGCACGTGGAGGTGGTCGGCGAGGAGGAGGCGGTAGCGGGCGGTGTCGGTGTTGGAGCCGACGCCGTAGATCCGCCTGGCTCGTCCACCGGGGCAACCGCCGGCTGCCCTGCCGAGGCGCCATCAACGGCGAACGCTGGATCCACCGCCGGGCCGCCACCCGTTGTCGTTCGTGGTCACCCCCGGCAGGCCGCCGACAGCCCGCAGTTTTCCGCAGTGCTGGCCGGGGTGCGGGTGCGCGGGCCGGTCGGGCGCCCGCGCACCCGGCCCGGCGTGGTGGCCGGCGACAAGGCGTACTCCTCCCGCCTCCTCCCGCGCCAACCGCGCCCACCTGCGGAAACGGAAGATCAAGGCGGTGATCCCGGAGAAGGCCGACCAGGCGGCCAGCCGGAAGAAGGGATCGAGAGGCGGGCGTCCGGTCTCGCACGACGCCGAGTTGTACAAGGAGCGCAACACCGTGGAGCGGCACATCAACAAGATCAAGGACTGGAGAGGGGCTGGCCACGCGCTTCGATAAAAGGCCGGACAGCTACATGGCGGGGCTTCATCCGCGCGGCGCGGTCATCTGGTTGCGCAGCCTCCGCCCCGCTTGATGACAGGCGACAGCAACTAAAGCGCGAGCTTGAACCCTTCATGGCTACGTGCGAAGCCCAGTGCCGCATAGAAGCGGTGCGCGGCCTCACGCTGCTTGTTGCTGGTCAGCTGCACCAGCACGCAGCCACGTGAGCGCGCCCTGGTGATCGCGTGCGCCATCAAGGTCCGGCCGAGCCCATCCCCACGCCGGTCTGCGCGGATCCTCACCGCCTCGACCAGGGCGCGCTCGGCGCCGCCCTTGCCAAGTCCCGGGATGTAAGTCGCCTGCAGGCATCCCACCACCGTGTCGCCGTCCTCCACCAGGACCAGCATTTCGTTGCGCGGGTCCGTGTCGATCGCCACAAATGCGCGCTCATACGCCTCCGTCACCACAATCGTCGCCGGGTCTACCACCTGGTCCTCGTCCGCGAGCAGGGCCAGTACCGCAGGCAGGTCAACACGGGTCGCGGGGCGCAAGGTATGAGCAGGCGCGGGCTCAGTGACAGCAGACATGGCACAGACCCTAACCGGCCCCTCATCTGTGGACTTCAGTCCCCATCTCGTGATCACGACTCCGGACAGGACCTAGTACGGGGCCGTAAAGTTAACGGTGGGTCTGGAGTTGTTAGCGATTCAGCGACGGGCGGCGGAGAGCCGGCCGTCGAAGGTGATCTCGAAGGTGTTGAGGGCGGCTTAGAGGTTGTCTCACGTGGCAAGTTTCGCGAGCTTCTTGCGGCAGCTCGGGGCAGTGGCCATGGCCGGGCTTCGGTTCTTCCGGTCGTTGCGGTCCGCGTACGGGATCTTGAGGCCGCGAGTAGTCCATGGCAGGCTCATGCCGCATGATCGATGAATTCGCGAAGGACAACCTGCACGGGAGACTGCGGCGGGACCGCGAGGCGCTGCTCTGGAAACTCGACGGCTTGTCCGAATACGACGCCCGCCGGCCTTTGACAGCGACCGGGACCAACCTCCTCGGCCTGGTCAAACACGTGGCCACCGTCGAGGCCAGGTACTTCGGCGAGGTCTTCGACCGCCCTTCCCCGGAACCGCTGTCCCGGTGGCAGGACTCCGACGGCAGCGATCAGTGGGCGACCGAGGACGAGACCCGCGATCAGATCATCGGGTTCTACCGGCGTACGTGGGAACACTCGGACGCGACGATCCAGGAGCTTCCCCTCGACGCCCCCGGTCATGTGCCGTGGTGGCCGGAGCCTTATCCCAACACGAACCTGTTCGCCATCATGGTCCACGTCCTCGGCGAGACCAACCGGCATGCCGGGCACGCCGACATCCTGCGCGAAGACGTCGACGGCCGAACCGGGATGCGGCCCGAACACGAGATGCAGATCGACCAGGAAGCCCGCGACGCCTACTGCGCGAAGATCGAGCAGGCCGCCAGATCGGCCGCATCGGTCAAGGCATAGAAGGCTGTGCCACGTGACTTGATGTTCGAGCGGCATGGTGCCGGCCGTGAGTGCTGATCTGTCGAAGCGTCTGGTTCCTGATGAGCTCTGGGAGCTGGTCGCCCCGTTCCTGCTGTCGTTCGCGGCTCGACCGCAAGGTGGCGGGACCGCTCCGCGTGACGAGCGGGCCGTGTTCACCGCAGTGGTGTACGTGCTGATCCGCGGCTGTGCCTGGCGTCATCTGCCGCCGACGTTCGGCGTGTCCTCCGCCACCGCGCATCGTCGCTTCACGGTATGGACCGGGGTCGGCCTGTGGCGTCGGCTGCATCGGGCGGTGCTGGACGAACTCGGAGCCCGGGGCGAGGTGGACTGGACCTCGGCGATCGTCGACGCGGCCTCCGTGCGCGCCAAAAGGGGGGGATCTCTGACGGGGCCGAACCCGGTCGATCGCGGAAAGAAGGGCAGCAAGCTGCACGTGCTGTCCGATGCCCAGGGAGTCCCGCTCGCCTTCGCCGTGTCAGGTGCGAATATGCACGAAAGTCTCGCCCTCAAGCCGCTCATCCTCGGCATCCCCGCGGTCCGGTCCCGCCGGGGTCGAGGAGTTTGATCACGGCTTGGGCAGTGGCGGGAGCGAAGGCCGGCCGCCCGACGGCGAGGCGGCCGAACGGCTCCGGCCGGTGTTCAACGTTCCCGGAAGCCGCCGAGGAAGCGCCGGAAGAGGCCGCCCATCCGGGGTAGTGGGGCGGACGGCGGGGGAGCCGTGGGTCGCTCGCGGGCGATCGGCTGGTCGTAGTCGGCCCGGACGATCGCGTCGACGGTCTGGTCGTCGTCGAAGTCCTCGGAGCCTTCGATGCACGGCACGAAGCCGACCAGGACGCCGTCCCGCATGACCTGGGCTTCCAGGCCGGCGGTGTCGTCGGTGTCCCAGACCGCCTCACGGCCGTCGTGCAGGACCACACGTACGCCGATCTGGTAGACGCCCTCGCGGGCC
Organism: Streptomyces hesseae; assembly: GCF_031845785.1. Classification (NCBI taxonomy): domain Bacteria; kingdom Bacillati; phylum Actinomycetota; class Actinomycetes; order Kitasatosporales; family Streptomycetaceae; genus Streptomyces; species Streptomyces hesseae. The sequence continues at coordinate 330,561 of NZ_JAVRFI010000002.1, read as the reverse complement.
ACGTGGGCATCCGTGCCCCGCTGCCGCAACACGTCCACGACTCGAAGCGCACGCCTCTCGTCCATGCGCCCACAATAACGCCGAGCGCGCACGTGCACCGAAGTCCATCCCGGCCGACCCGGCCCTGACCCCTGTCACCTGCGCCGCCGCCCGCTCGCCGCGCTTCAGGCGGCGCTCCGCAGCGAGAGGTGAACCCGGCCATCGCGGGAACGGTGGAGCGGCACCGCCGCGACGCGGGAGCTGGGCCGTCGCGCATTCCCCGAGCCGAAGGCAGCGGCGGACGATCCGCTGGTCCCTATCGAACAGGCCCGCGTTCAGCGCCACCGCCAAGCCGTCGCGACGGAGGCGGCCACGCTGCGCCGGGCTCGTGCCGCGCGGGCCGGTGCAAGGCGCAGTCCCACGGCGGGGGGCGGTCCGTGTGACGCCGGTGTTCGAGCGGAGGGCCGTCACGCTCCCTCGCCCAGACGCGAGCAGCGTTTCAACGGGACCGACACCGTCCGCATCCGCAACCCCAAGGGGCTGTGTCCCGACGGCCTGCTGGACCGCAAGGACCACGGCAAAGCCGTCATGCTCAACTGCGGGCTGGGCGGCCTCGAACGCCGGCGGCTGCTCTCGTTCGGCAACGAGCAGTTCCAGATCCGCGGCATCGCGACCGGGCTGTGCCTGGACGTGGGCGTGTCGACCACCCCGCGTCACGTCACCCACCTCGCGTTGACCACCTGCAAGGCGGTGGACAGCCAGCACTGGCTCCTGACGCCCCCGGCCGGCTCCGACTCCAGGAACAAAGCCCTCGCGTCCGATCTGTCCGTCTCCCACCCGGGTCCCGTCGGTCTGGAGCACGTCCGGTCCGGCCGGATGCTGGCCGGCGAACCCCGGGGGATCGACGGCATGCGCGTGCGCACCTACCCGCACCGCACCCAGCCCACGCCCAACAGGGAGAAGTGGATCCCCGAATGGGCCGACGAGCAGAGCGTGCGGATGCGCGACGCCGCGACCGGCCTCTGCATCCAGACGGATGCCAACCTCCCCAGCGACGGGTTCCTCGGCATCGACCTACGGGCCTGCAACAACTCCCGCGCCCAGACCTGGCGCGTGCAGCCGGTCAGCGAGAACGCCTTCCGGCTCCGCAACGACCAGCCCGTCCACGGCGACGACGCCTGCCTGGACATGGACCGGTTGGCTGCCGGCACCGGCCTGTACATCGTCAACACCACCCAATGCGGAGGTGGTGACTCCGACTCCCAGCACTGGTCCTTCGCACCCTTCGACACCTCCCCCGGACCCGACGAAACGGGAGACCGACACCCGCGGCGCATCGCCTGACGCCCGGCGGCCAGTGGGCTGCCGGGCATCTTGCGGTTCCCAGACCTCGGGGTCGGGGGCGGATGCGGCTCAGGGACGCGTCAGGGAACGATTGGGGAACGTCACCCCGCCCCACCCCGCCAACCCCTGACAGCCACGCCACGAAGTGGTGAACTCACCGAACGCTCGTGACCGGCCATGCCTATGCGCTCACCGGTCAGGACCTGCGCTCGTCGACCCGGTGCTTCCACCGGCCGGAGCACCGGCGGCAAGTACCGGCTCGACGACCGCATCCCCCGGCCCCGGTACGCCGTAGGGCTCGAGGGCTGGGGATTCGCGCCCGTCTACTTGATTCGGAAGCGGCTGAGGGCCGTGGTCCAGTCCGTGGCGATCGCCTGCTGGGCGTCGCGGAGCTGTACCTGGCCGGAGCAGATCGCGGTGTGGAGCTTCGACTCGACCTGATCCTTCGGGTTGTTCGGGCCGCCGCCGGGCTTGTGGCTGGGGGAGGGGGGCTCGACCCAGAGGTTGCGGGGGTCGTTGGGGTCGCCGCCGAGCTCGAGGCTGACGAGGTGGTCGTACTCGGCGTCGTGCAGGTCCCCCTTGTAGCCGTAGGAGGCCTCGTTCGCGGTCTTCTCCGGTCCCGTGACCGCGACCGGCGGGCGTATGCCCTTCGTGTACCCGGACGGGTTGCAGATCGTCTGCGCGAGGTTCGTCTGCGTGACGGCGGGGCTCACGGCGCCGGGCGTGCACGCCGGGTCCGGCAGCGGTTCCTTCGCCGTGGTGTAGTGGTAGAGGCAGGTGCCGGGGGTGGGCTGCTCCTGCACGGTGTACCGGGCCTGCGGCCCCGGCCCCGTCGGAAGTCCCCCGCCTCCTGCGGCACGGCCAGTGTGCTGCGCTCGCTGCAGATTCGTTTCTGCGGGCTTCGTGGCGCTGGATGCCGGGCTGGCGCAGCCAGCCAGGGCGACTACGGCGAGCGCGAGCGCGGCTGCCGGTACGTGACGACGATGCATGGGTCCCCCCGTGAAGTAACTGATGCTGGCGAAGCTAACCCTCCGGCAGTGCGTGTGCCTACACCCGCACGCGAGGGTTGCACCGGCTTTGGCCTGAACTTTGAACCGGCTTGGTGAGGGACGACCTCGCGCTCGCGGTCGAGGCCGGCAGGACGGCCCAGTGCCCGTAGAGCCCGGACGGGTGGCCGGGGCCCTACGGGTGACTACCTGTTTGCGAACCTCAAAGAGGCAGGCCAAGGCACCGACGCCTGAAACGTAAGATTTGGGAAATGGCTCGGCGAACAGCCACTGTGACCGTTCCGCGAACGGCGATGACAAGTGTGCCTGCGGCGTATCAGCCGGGATTGGGCCCATTCCACGCAGCCCTTGTCCCGTCCCACCTCTCGTTGCCGCTGTCTTGGGTCTCGTTATCGGATCCGCTGCTGCGCGGCAACGTCATATGAGACCGCCGAGCGACGAGGCGTCGCAACGCGGCTTGAGCCGGTGGGCCCCAGGCGGCCTTGCCGCCGGGGCGTCCGCGCACGCCGGCCTCTCCGATGAGGACGCAGGCGAGGGCTTTCAGCACCGCCCAGCCGAGTGCGCGACGCAAGGCCGCGTCCGGGGTCGGCTGGTAGGCCCCGTAGAAGCGGTCAGTGGCGCCGTCCGGAAGCAGTATCCACGGGGCAGCGAGGTCGAAGGCCGGATCACCCGCGAAGAGGTCACCGAAATCGATCACGCCGCGCGGGGCGAGGGAGGGCAGCCAGGCGTGCTCCTTGCGTCCCCTGACCCGACCACCGTGCACCCGCTGCCCGCCCACGACCGCGTGGTGTTCCTCAGCCCGCCGGTCACCTCACCGAACATCGCCGTGGGCGAGTACACCTACTACGACGCCCCGGACGGCGTCACGGACTTCGAGCACTGCAACGTCCTCTACGCATACGGGCCGGAGCGTCTCATCATCGGCAAGTACTGCGCCATCGCCTCGGGGGCCACATTCCTGATAGCCGGCGCCGAACACCCCACGATGGGCGTGTCGACATACCCGTTCACCATGTTCGGCGGCCGGTGGGCCGAGCAGACGCTGGACATCGTCACCGCCATGCCCAGCCGCGGCGACACGGTCGTCGGTAATGACGTCTGGTTCGGGTACGGGGCGACCGTCATGCCCGGCGTACGGATGGGTGACGGCGCCATCATCGCGGCCGGCGCCATGGTCACCTCCGGCGTCCCGCCCTACACGATCGTCGGCGGCAACCCGGCCAGACCGATCCGGCAGCGCTTCGACGGCGCCGACATCGAGAGGCCGTAGCGCGCCGCATGGTGGGACTGGCCCGCCGACCTGGTCACCGAACACGCCCGCACCATCATGGCCGGAACCCCGGCCGACATCGAAGGCATCGCCACCGAGCACGGATTGGGGCAGTCTCTTTGAATCATGTGACCCAGGTATCCATCGAAGAGCACGCGGTGGCCGACTGCGCGGCCGGACCCTACGCCCTCACCACGGGACCGGACGGCGCGCTGTGGTTCACCCTCGTCCACAGCGGCCGGATCGGCCGGCTCGTCCCTGGCGAGGAGCCGACAAGCCACCGGCTCGACCCCGACTGCGGGCCGACCGTCATCACACCCGGCCCCGACGGCGCGCTGTGGTTCACCGAGTACCAGGCGGACCGGATCGGGCGGATCACCACCGACGGCGTGATCGACGAATTCGGCGTGCCCACGCCCGGCTGCGGGCCGTTCGGCATCGCGGCGGGACCGGACGGGGCGCTGTGGTTCACCGAGACCGCCGCCGACCGTATCGGCCGCGTCACCGTCGACGGCCACATCACCGAGTTCCCGCTCCCCGTCACCGGCGCGTTTCCCTCAGCGATCACCGCTGGTGACGACGGCGGGATGTGGTTCACCCTCAACCAGGCCAACGCCATCGGACGGATCGACATGGACGGTGCGGTCACCCTCCATCCCCTGCCGACGGAGGCGGCAGCGCCGGTCGGGATTGCTGCAGGCCGCGACGGCGCGCTGTGGTTCGTCGAGATCGTCGCCGGGCAGCTCGGACGGATCACTCCCGACGGGCAGATCACCGAGTTCCCGCTGCCCGACCGCACCGCCCGACCGCACCGCCCGACCGCACGCCGTCACCGTCGACGGCAACGGCACCGCATGGTTCACCGAATGGGGCCGCAACCGCGTCGGCGCGATCACCCCCGACGGCTCCCTCACCGTCCACGACCTGCCCACCCCCCACTCCGAACCGCACGGCATCGCCCTCGGCCCCGACTGCGCCCTGTGGACCGCGCTGGAGATCGGCGCACTCGCCCGCATCGTCCTGGCGGACAGCGCCACCTGACCGGGCCGCCCCCTCACACCCCATCAGCAGCGGTCGCCGGTACGGCGGCCGGAACGGGGGACCGTCCCGATGGCACGACAGCGCCCGGCCGCGGGGCCGCCGCTGTCGTGCCGCCCGGCTTCGTCTGATCATGCCGCCTGGCCGTAGCCGTCCGGGGCGGGCAGACCATCGCCGCGCAGCGGGCTGAAGTCGACGTCCAGGTACGGCGAGATGTGGGCCGGGAGAAGCCGTTGAACGTCTCGACCTTGTTCGTGGCGGCGGTCACCCGCCGACGCAGTGAGGCGTCCGAGAGGTAGCGCAGCAGCTGGACGGTGCGGATGACGCGGCCGACCTCGCGGAACGCGGTGGGTCATGCCCCATTGACATCACTCGTGTGCCAATCACGACGATCTTGTTGTTGGACTTGGCGTACTGAGTAACGTTCAGGCTGGCCCTCACTCCATCCCGGCGATCTGGCCTGTCAAGAGAGGCAGTCTCCATGGACGTCTTCAAGACGACGAGCGGTTCGGTCCGAGGTTTTCGGGCCTCTGCCGACGTCGTCGCCGTCCTCGGCATCCCCTATGCCGCACCTCCGTTCGGTGCCAACCGGTTCCGGGAACCTCTTCCGGCACCGGCGTGGACCGGCGCGCGGGACTGTACGGACTTCGGCCCGGTGGCCCCGCAGTCGGCACAGTTGCCCGGCGCGCCCGTGTGGTCACCAGGCGAGGAGGACATCCTCACCGTCAACGTGTGGACGCCGGTTCCAGACGGAGGCCGTCTTCCCGTCCTGGTGTGGATGCACGGCGGTGCCTACACCTTCGGATCCTCGGCCCAGCCCGACTTCGACGGGACTGTCCTGGCCGGCGCCGGGCTCGTCCTGGTCACCCTCAACTATCGGCTCGGCTTCGAGGGCTTCGGCCACGTACCCGGTGGGGAGACAGCCGCCTACCCGGACAACCGGGGGCTGCTCGACCAGGTCGCGGCCCTGCGCTGGGTACGTGAGAACATCGCCGAGTTCGGTGGTGATCCCGACAACGTCACGATCGCGGGCCAGTCCTCCGGGGCTGCGTCGGTGGCCTGCCTGATGGTCATGGACCGCGCCCGCGGCCTGTTCCACCGCGCCATCGCCCACAGCGCCGCCAGCCCTTGCTACACGCTCGATATCGCTGCGGCGACTACGCGCGAAGTCGCCGCGGCGGCGGGCTGTCCCGCCACGCCCGAAGACCTGACATCGGCGACTCCGCAGGCACTGGTCATGGCATCCGACCGGGTGGTCGAGCAGTACCGGCGGGACCCTTCCTCCGGATCCCGTCACTACGACCCCTCGCTCTACGCGCCAGTCCTCGACGGTGATGTCCTGCGCACCGATCCGCTCACGGGGATGAGCACTGGAGCGGCCCGGGACGTGGACCTGCTGGTCTGCCACGCCACGGAGGAATACTGGTTGCTCGATGCCGTCGGCAGCAGCGCGAAGATCACCACCGATGAACAGCTGGCTCTCTTCGCCGAAGACTTCGGCCTCTCCGACGGCCTGGTGGCCGGCTATCGCGCCGTGATGCCCCACGCTCCAGTGCTCGACGTCTACCTCGCCATCTTCGGTGATCTGCTGTTCGGGGAATACAGCAACCGACTCGCCGAGGTTCACAGCCAAGCCGGAGGCCGGACTTACCTATCGCGTTTCGATCGTCGGCGCGCGGGAGAGGACGGGGTTGTGCGGGCCTGGCACTGTGCGGACATCCCCTTCGCCTTCGGCAACCTCAATGACGACCGTCTCGCATTCCTCATCGGGGGCGCACCCACCCCCGCGGACCGTGGACTGGCACGCCGAATGGTGCGTGCATGGGCCGAATTCGCAGCGACTGGTGACCCGGGCTGGCCATCGGTCGACAACTCCACCTCCCACGCGAAGGTGTGGACCACCAACGACCACCCGGCCTCCGACTGGCCCGCTGCTCCGCGTGCCCTTTGGGCCGAGGTCGGCTTTCCACTCCTGTATGCGTGAGGGGAGAACCGCCTCAGCACGAATCCTGGCAGAGGGGCGTCAACGTGCTCGGCGTCACCCGCCAGTCCGCCTGGGAGAAGTCGCTCAGGGTGGGTCACCCCTGCTCCGCCCGGGGCTGGTCGGCGGCGTCTGCCGGGGTGCGCGTGCCGGGCACCCCGGCAACGGCGAGGTTCAGGCGGGCGTCCATGTCGAGGTTGACCTCTCCGTAGGGCCGGACATGCGACCAGAACAGTGGGGTCAGGCCGCGCCGGTTCGAGGCGATCTCTTCGCCCTTGCCGTAGGCGATCACGCTGTTGGCGCCGTTGGAGGACTCCACGACGTTCAGGCCCTCCTCGATCTCCCGCTGGAGGTCCCGCAGCCGCAGGTATCGGGCGACGAAGATGGTCTTCTGCGCGCGTCCGACCTTCAGCGTCGCCGCGTAGGTGGGGTAGGAGGCGTTGCGGGCGGAGCGGCGCAGGATCGCCTCGGTGGACGCGGTCCGGGTCCGGATCGCGGTCGCATACTTGATCACCTGGGTCGTACTGCTGGGTGATGAGTTCCCAGCGGATCGGCCCTGTTCTCCCGAAGCTGCCACGAATCGACAAGTAGCTCTTTGTAATCAGAGTGACGCTCGGTCAGGGAGAGTGAGACGGGGTCCGGGGACTTCGCCGGCCTGGAGGGCGGCGAAGTCGGCGTGGGCCTGTTCGACGGCTTCGGGGTACGCCTCGCGCTTGGCGTGCTCGGCGAGCGTCCGGTAGATGCTGGCGACGGAGGGGCTTTGTCCCTTGCGCTTGCCGGTGGGGATGATCAGGTCGGGCTGGATCTGCTCGACGGACTCGCCGATTGCCCGGCGTCGCAGCACGGTGTGCAGCATGTCGTCGGTGATGACCGGCGGCCGGCCGCCGTGCTTGCCCTTGCGGGCTGTGGTGTCGAGCCCTTCGAGCGTGGACTCGCGGAGGTTCTCCCGCTCGGTCTCCGCCATCGCGGCGAAGAACGCGAACAGCAGCTTCCCCGGACCGGTGGGGTCGTAGATGCCGGGCAGGGGACCAGTGAGCGTCTCCAGGACCAGGCCGTGGGCGGTGAGGTGGTCGGCGAGCGCGGTGAGCCCGGCCGCGTCGCGGCCGAGCCGCCGCGCTGACCAAGGCGTTACCCAATTGGGAGGTCGCCGGTCAATCCGGTCGGTGCCGCGCCTTGGCGCTACCGGGCGAGGAGGGCGCTTACGGTCTTGCCGCCGGGTGTCCGGGGGGGGGGGGGGGGGCGACGGTGGCCTCATCGTGTCCACCGGGTCGCCCTGGTCTCTGGGTCGTCAATGTCCGGTCCTGCCTGCCGGTGCTTGTGCCCCCGGCCGGCGGTACGCCAACTCGGCGACGACCGTCTCGCTCCCGTCCCTCCATCGCTGTTCGAGGTGGATTACCTCTCTTTCGAACACCCGGAAATCTATGTCGGCTGGAGTAGACATTGGGCTGTGGCGTGGTTATGGTTTCTCTCGTAGCCGAGATCAAAGGGGCCTGACAGAGACGAACTGGCAGGCAGTAGTACACGCAGTTGCAGTTCGCAGGACGGTGCGGTGGTGGAGTTCCGAAGCCAGGGTTGTTGCAGGACGGCGACGGGACTGGCGACCGGACCGGGTGGCCCGCAGTGATCAGGGGCCGCCGTAAGCAGTACCGCAGTGGCAGTACCCGCAAGTGCAGGTCGCAGTACCCAGCAGTGAAGTCAGTAAGCAGCACCTCGGTGAAGGCGTCGGCTGCGGACGCGCGCACCGGGAGCTTCGGCAGTGGGGTTCCAAGCCAGAGCAAACGCAGGACGGGCGACGAGGCTGGCTGCCGAAGAGTGGCGCTGTCGCAGGCCGCTGAGAGGTTCGCATCACCAGCAGTACGCAGTGCCCCGATTGGTAAGCAGTTGATCCCAGAGGGAAGAAACGGAGGAGCCACGCGCCATCTGGATCGCCCGGGTGGAAGTCTGAGCCCGGGTACCGCAGGACATCGATAGTGAGGTGGTCTCCGGTCAAGCAACCGCGATCCCCGCACCCCGACAGCAACTCGGTCGGGTCGGCGGAAATATGATGCCGGCGCAGTACCAGGGCCGGCAGATGGTGTAGCAGTTCCTTCGGGGCCCTGGTGCCAATGGCACCAGGGCCCCTCCAGCGTGTTCCATAGAGAGGTTCAATGACAGCAGACGACTCGTTCGGCCGTCTCGATGACGACGACTATCCCGCCTACACCATGGGCCGGGCCGCCGAGATGCTCGGCACCACCCCTGGCTTCCTGCGCGCCATCGGCGAAGCCCGCCTCATCACCCCACTCCGATCCGAGGGCGGCCACCGCCGCTACTCCCGCTACCAGCTGCGCATCGCGGCTCGCGCCCGGGAACTCGTCGACCAGGGAACGCCCGTCGAGGCCGCCTGCCGCATCGTCATCCTCGAAGACCAGCTCGAAGAAGCCCAGCGCATCAACGCCGAATACCGCCGTGCCGCCGAATCAGCGAACCCGACGGCCACGGCCTGAGGCGGCTGAGACCTGCAACTGGCCCTAGGGCTTGGCGGTTGCCGCCCATGCATACCGCCCGGGACGCAAAGCGTTCCGGGCAACGTCGTCTTCTATCGCTCCGGGGCTGAGAGCGACCTACGCACGGAGAGTCACTCTCAAAAGGTTCACCGGGCCCCACGCCCGGCTTCCTGGTATGGCGGCTCGCCAACAAGTGGCGCGTCGCGGTCGATCGCGCGGTGGCTCCGCTGGGTCTCACCCACGCGCAATACTCATTGGTCGCGTCGCTGTACGGCATGCAGCCCGCTGGCGAGCGGCTCAGTCGGCGCCGACTCGCCGACCATGCCGGCTTGGAGGCGCTGTACGTCTCGAAGTCGGCGCGCGCCCTGGAGTCGGCCTGCCTGATCGAGCGAACCCGCGATTCCCGCGACCCGCGCGCCGTACCTGGTGCGAAGACTGTCGCCTCGGTGGTGGCCGGCGCGAGGGTGATCTCGTCGTCGGCCCGGGAAGCGGTGTGCAAATGATCACGTCAAGGCCCGGTGGTTCGGTGATCCGCTCCGGGCCGCCGAGAGGCCGTGCTACGGTCTCGGCGTTGCAGTTACGGTACCCATGAACCTGTGTGCGCCTGCCGGGAATGTTTCCCCCTCAGGCGCATTATCTGTTTTCCGGCATCTCCGGATGGGGCCTCTGTCTACAGAAGGAGAAGGTCATGGCACAGGGAACTGTGAAGTGGTTCAACGCCGAGAAGGGCTTCGGCTTCATCGAGCAGGACGGCGGCGGTCCCGACGTCTTCGCTCACTACTCGAACATTGCGACCCAGGGCTTCCGCGAGCTCCAGGAGGGCCAGCGGGTCTCCTTCGACGTCACGCAGGGCCAGAAGGGCCCGCAGGCGGAGAACATTGTCCCTGCCTGATCGCCGGACGTGATTCGCTCACCGGGGCCCGCACCGTCATGGTGCGGGCCCCGGTTTGCGCCGCGGCCTTGTACATCGAAGCCTCACGTGGCACCGGCCGCGTCCTGATCTCCATCAGCGGCAGAACAATGCGGCCCCCAGCTCGACACGGATGGCTGCGTCACTATCCGTGGGTTCTGGTCCATGAAGAAGGATCAGAGCCTGAGTTCGGATGTCAGCAGAGGGTCTACGCGTTTCTGAACGTCGGTGAGTTTCGATGTCACTCGGGGTATGCGACAAGGGCAGTGGTAGATCGTTGGGGAAGCAGTCGGCGCGAAGCGCGGGGGTTTCCGAGCCGCACCTGGCAGCGGGAAGAGCCAGGAGCCTCCTTGACCTGAAGTGCGATTGAGCTTTTAGTTTGTCATCACGTTGATCACTTGACGACAGGAGAACGCGCTCATGATCCTCGTGACCGGAGCCACCGGAAACATAGGAAGTGCACTGCTGAGGGAGTTGCACGCATGTGGTGCGGGACCGCTGAGAGGGCTGACCCGTGACGCCGCACGGGCCACGTTCCCTGAAACAGCCGAGGCCGTTGAGGGTGACTTTGCGGAGCCGGAGTCACTGAAGCCCGCTCTTGACGGGGTGCGTTCCCTGTTCCTCGTATCGCGTCTGGGTTCCGATGCCGACATCATCGAGGCCGCCCGGCTGGCGGGTGTGGAGCACGTGGTGCTGGTGTCGTCCATTACCGTCCAGACGCATCCGCACTTGGGCCCCGCTGGCGAGAACCTGGCGGTCGAGCGGCTGCTCAAGGACAGCGGTATGGCCTGGACCATCCTGCGGCCGACGCAGTTCGCCTCGAACGCTCTGATGTGGGCAGCGTCGATCCGCGACCACGAGACGGTCCGCGCACCGTATGCGGACACCGGGCTGCCCACGATCCACCCCGCGGACATCGCCTCGGTGGCGCGGGTGGCACTGACCGAGCCCGGCCACCAGGGGCGGACGTATGCCCTGACCGGCCCGGAGCTGGTGACCGCCCGGCAGCAGGTCGAGGCCATCGCGGCAGCACTCGGGCGGGATATGCCCTTCGTCGAGATCAGTAGGCAGGAGGCTCACGCTCAGATGGCCGCGGTCTTCGGGGCCGAGGCCGCGGACGCGGTGCTCGATGTCACGGGCGGAGACGTCAATGACGAGCTGCTGACGGTGCGCGACACGGTTTCACGGATCACCGGATCCTCGGCCAGATCGTTCCAGCAGTGGGCTGCGGAGAATGCCGTCGTCTTCCGCTGAGACATCCGGCCCGTCAGAGCCGGTCGTCTGGTGGTTCTCCATGGCCGGTCAGCCTTGTCTTTTAACCCCGTCTGCGTTGCACGGTGCAGACGGAGGTTGAGACGGCGCCATACCGGCTGTCGGTCGTTCGGGGCATGCGGATGTCTCTGTGATGTGGCTCCGCTTCCGGTTATGCGGAGCGGGCGAGTTGTTCGCGCACCCAAGCCGGGTCGGGGTTGGTGTGCGGCTGACCCGCCACGATGACGGTCGGCACAGTCTCGTTGCCGTCGTTGGCCGCCCTCACCGCTGCCGCTCCAGCCGGGTCGCGCCAGATGTCGACCCAGTGCAGCCGGCGGGCGCTGCGGCCCAGCCGGATGCGCAGTCGGAAGCAGTACTTGCAGCCCGGCCGCCAGAAGACGACCGGCCGGCCGTCGGCCGCGCTGCGGCGTTGTGCCTCCAGCGCACCTATCGACCTCGGGAAGATCAGGGGCGAGTTGACGCCTGCGAGCAGCACGAACACCAGCAGGACTGCTGCGGCTGTGCCGGGGGTCCCGCTGAAGACCGGCCCGGCTGCAAGGACTGAGCCGCAGAACACCAGCAGTATCGGCAGGATCCAGGCGCGCATCATGAACACGAAGGCTACCGATGAGCCGAAATGGACCTCTAACTAGGCCACTCACCTGGGTGTTCGCAGGACGTTGAGGCGGACTGCGCCTGCGCCTGCGCATGTGCTCCGACCAAGGTGCACCGATCAAAACGAAGGCCGTGTAGGTGAGCCTGCTGCCTGGTGCCGGTCCCGGGGCAGCGTTCGCGCAAGTGTCACGCTTCCGGGACGACCTATTCGACTGCCTGACCGCGCGCGGGGACGAGCTGTTCGAGCTCGTCGACGCGCTGCTGTGCGCGGACGGGCCGATGGCGGCCCCGGTGGACCTCACGCTGGTGGCCGAGCACCGACGCGGACACGGCGCGATGTACGACGCGCTGAACCACGGGACCGTCTGTTCTGCCATGTCTACGGCCGCATTGGCCGGTCCTCGGACCAGTTCATCCCCGGCTGGCCCTACTCCTTCGTCGCCGCCCTGGAATCGGGCCGGACCTCCTGGTGCCGGCTCCTGGACGCCGTCCGTCTCGGGCCGGAGGACGACGTCGCGGAGGTCACTGCCGCCCAACTCCGCCGAGTGGCCGAGGACCTCATCGGGATGGGCCGCTGGCACGTCGGCGACCGCGACATCCTCATCGTCCTCGACGCCGGCTACGACGCCCCGCGCATGGCCCGTCTCCCGCGCGGACTGCCGGTGGAGGACCTGGGGCGGATGCGCTCGGACCGGGTGATGCGCAAGCCCGTCCCGGTCCCGTGGATCTCACCGCCGCAGGGCGGACGCCCGCCCAAGCACGGCAAAGAGTTCCGCTTCGCGGCACCGGAGATATGGGGCGAGCCGGACGCGGCCACCGTACAGGTCACCGACCGGTACGGCACCGCCCGCGCGATGGCCTGGGACCGCATCCACCCACGGCTGACCACCCGCTCCGCGTGGATCGACCACACCCGCGAACTCCCCGCAATCAAAGGTACGTTGATCCGCCTGCAGGTTGACCACCTGCCCGGCGGTGGCGACCCGCTCCCGGTCTGGCTGTGGTCGTCCGCCACCGGCCTGAGCGGCGAGGCCGTCGACGTGCGCTGGCAGGCGTTCCTGCGACGGTTCGACGTGGAGCACACCTTTCGGCTGATGAAGCAGACCCTGGGCTCCTGCGGCAGGCTGCCGCTGACTTATGGCGCCCCTGGGAGAAGCCTGCCGAGCCCGGCCGGCTCACCCCCGCCCGGGTCCGCCGAGGGTTCAGAAACCTCCGCCTGCACCTCACCTGCCCCGCCCGTGCACCCAAGCCCTCACGCCCCGGGCCCGGATGGCCACTCGGCTCAAAGAACCGGCGGCCCGCCGCCCGCTACGACGTGGGCAAAACCGTGGAACGGCCCGAGAACATCACCGAACGCGACCGACTCAGACCATAAAAAACAAGGTCAGAAGCTATGTCATATCTACTGATCCGTGACGTTCTGTAGCAGCTAGGTAAAGTTCGTTCGCCAGTAGGCGGCCACTAGGAGGACCCGGTCCTCCAGAGGCAGCGACCATGGACGCCCGGGCGAGATCCGCCTGCTGCGTCTCTGCGCACGGTGGTGACCAGCTTGCGGAACGCCAGCGGGCTCAGCCCGGTGAACGGGACTATCCAGGACGTCTCCGACGCCGTGATCACGCCAGCCACGCCGGGATCGTCCCACCGTGACTCCGCCCGGGTTCGCGGCTCTCGGACTTCCTGCCCTGCTCCCCGGTGCCCGGGACGAACTTGGCGCCGCATCAGGCAACTCTCGTCCTGTTGCGACGCGCCGTCTGGATGAGGATCCGGGCGGCACGTGTGCGTCGTGCTGTGCGGGTGGCTGAACGTGTTGTGGGTCCGGGGTCTGCCATCAGCTCGACGCGAGACAGATGTGAGCAAGCGCTGAGTCGACTACCGCAAAGCTGAGCTGGCACCGACGACGAGTCGAGGCTGCAGTTCTCGACTGGACCGCCGATACCGGTTGGTGCAGGCCGCCGGTCGGGCAGCTGCGGGAGCTCGCCCGGCGGCACGGACAAGTCGAACTCAAAGCCGATATCGGCAGCGGTATCCCGGGCCGAGGGCCATCAGATATAGAGGTCAGCGCCGCAACGCGGGCAGTCGACCAGGGTGTTGCGCTTTGTCACGCTGAGGTGGAACGCCCGCGTGCACTTGGGACAGACGCCGGACTTCTTGCCACACGAGACACACCTGAACCAGCCCAAGACGCGACTGCGTCCGCGCGATGCCTGGATGTCTTTGACGGCGTTCGTAAACGCTTTGAAGGGGGTTGCGACCTCGCTTGCGGCGGTGGCGGCGAGCGAGCCTAGGACGCCGGCCACGTCTTGCCTGAGTTTGCCCGAGCAGTGTGGACAGCGTTCCGTTGTCTCCATGTCCCATCCTTGCACCAGCCCGACCCTTATTGACCGTTTCAATATGACACGCGCTGCGGGTGGAGCGACAGCGGATCGAGGTGTCAGCGCCTGAGCTGGCCGCTAAGTTGAACGCTCTAGGTCGGTGTCCACCACGTGCCGAGTCTGGTGGGAGCTGAGGTATCCCCAGATCAGTGACGCCCGGCACTCACCCGTGTTCTTCTGGCGAACTTGAACCGCAGATAGCCTGTCAGCGAGCGGGTAGGACACGGTGAGCGTGCTGCTGCGTCAGGAGTAATGACCAACGGTAGGCGATCTGTTGTGGGCGCGCTCCGGTGCCGATACTGCACGAGGGGGAGCTATGGGGTATGTGGTGGCTGCCGCTCGGGCGGCGGCTGTGGTCGTCGCTACCTGGCTGGCGCTGTTCGTGCTGATGGTGCTGCTGGGATCGCTTCTGCAAGGCCCCAGGCCCCACGGCACCCTCTGGTCCACGGTCGTCATGCTGTGGCTGCTCTCGCTGCTCCTCGGGCCGCTGGTCGCCTGCGTCGCGTTACGCCGGTGGATCGCCGGCGGCCGAGCCGGGAGTCCGGATGAACCGCTTCCTCCTGGACCGTACGCGCGAGCCGAGCAGGACACGCCGCAGTCCGGCGGACATACCTGGCGGACGGACGCGCCGCCTCCTCCGCAGTCCGACGAGCAGAGGAACTTCCAGACCCCGCGTGCCGCAGAGGACCCGGACGCCGAGGCCCGGCGACAGGCCCGTGCGGAAGCCGAGCGGAAGCATGCAGAAGCTGAGCGCGCCCGCGCGCAAGCCGAGCGGGCGCGTAAAGAGGAAGCTCGACGACGAGCGGCGCGCAACCGCCGCCTGCGCGAACGGGGTCGGCGGTACTGACAAGGCGCAGGCCAGTTGAGAAGGGAACCGGCTCGGCCATGGTCGGCCTTGCTGTTCCTTTCAGGATGAGTGGGGCTGCTGGTCGCTCGGCGATCTTGGCCGCAGGCTATCTGGGCGCGTGTTGATCTTGTTCCGGATAGCCTGTGGGAGCGCGTGGCTCCGCTGTTGCCGCCCGCTCCCGCCCGCCCCGGTTCCAAGCACCATCTGATCGTCGACTCTCACGGAACCCCGCTCGCCGTGACGCTCACTGGGGGAAATCGCCATGATGTCACCCAACTCCTGCCGCTGCTGGACGCGGTCCCGCCGATCCGGGGCTTGCGGAGGCGCCCTCGCCATAGGCTCCGGCGCCTGTACGCCGACCGGGGATACGACTTCGACAAGTACCGCCGCCTACTTTGGAAGCGCGGCGTCAAGCCGCTGATTGCCCGACGCGGCGTCGCCCATGGCTCCGGCCTGGGCAAGGTGCGCTGGGTCGTCGAGCGTGCGTTCGCCTGGCTGCACCCGTTCAAGCGGTTCCGCACCCGCTACGAGCGACGCGCCGACCTCCACCAGGGTCTGCTCGTACTTGCCTGCAGCATCATGTGCATCCGCCGACTCCGAACGGCATCTGAAATGATCTTTTAATGCGAGTGTTGCATGCTTCGTGGCCGCCCGTAAGCCCTCAGCCATGACCGCTAGGGTGCCCCATCGCTGGTGAAAGTCACCAGCGCGATGGTCGATCCGCACGCCCGCAAGGCGATCAACGGGATCATGTTCCGGCAGCGGACCGGTATCCCCTGGCGGGATCTGCCGACACGGTTCGGGAACTGGAAGACCTGCCATGACCGGCATCACAGGTGGTCAGCTGACGGCACGTGGGAGAGAGCCCTGCGGGACGTCCAAGCCGATGCCGATGCGGAGGGCCGGATCGACTGGTCCGTGATCAGCGTCGATTCCATATCATGCCGCGCCCATCAGCATGCCGCCGGAGCCCGCCACCGTCCGGTGCGGATACCAGGCCAACGTGGGCGGCCAGCCCACCACCGGCCTGACGAGACGATCGGCCGCTCACGCGGCGGGCTCACCACCAAGATCCACCTGGCGAGCGGCGGCGGTTGCCGGCCGCTGGCCGTCCTGGTCATCCCCGGGCAGCGGGGTGACGCCCGCAGATGATTCCGGTCCTGTACCGCATCCGGGTTCCGCGCCCGGCCAGAGGGCATCCGCGGACTCGCCCAGCGTTTGCCCGGCGCGGGGGACCACGTCTGCGGTGACAAAGCGAACAGTTCTCGCGGCAACCGCTGTTACCCGAGGCGACGACAGATCCGGCACACGACCCCCGAACGCCGGGACCAGCGAGCCAACCGCCAACGCCGTGGAAGCCGCGGCGGTCGCCCCACCGGCTGCGACCGGGCCCGCTATGCCCGCCAGAACGAAGCCGAACGAACCGTCAACGCTCTCAAGGGCTTCCGCGCTGTGGCAACCCGGTACCGGGTTGCCACAGCAGCAGGTGTCCGCCGTGCCCGGCGATCGCAGTCTGCCGTCCGGGGCCGGAGACTTCGTGGAGGCAGTTGAGCAGGGTGTGGCTGACGATGTTGCCGGCGTGCACCGGCAGGCTGGGGGACGGTGGTCATGCCGGCCGCCCCGAATCGGTGGGGAGCAGGTAGTTGGGCCCGTCGGCGTAGTACTTGTTGATGTCCACGGCCCCCGAGCGGTCCTTGCTGAACAGCGTTCCGGCGGTGACCATCGCTTTGATCGGCAGCCGGGGCGCCTTGAGCACCCGGGCGCGCAGCACCGCGGCCGGTCCTGCGGGAAGCCGGTCGACGGCTTCGGTGAGCCGGTCCCGGAGGAGCCCCAGCCAGGTGTCCAACGGGGCCCGGCCGCGTTCGGCCAGTTCGAAGGCAAGGGCAGCCGCACACAGATGGACGGGCACGGTCGTGAACAGATCGGCCAGCGGGCCGTCGTCGGTGACGAGGACTCGGGGGTCGGTGAAGCCCAGCAGACCGGCGGCTGCCGCCCCGCCGATCCGTGCGGCAAGGCGCGCAGGGTGCACGCGTGGCCCGTCGTTGTCTTTGAGCAGCAGCCGCATCCGGGGGAGGCCGCCGTGGCTGTCGAGGACGATCGAGGTGTTCTGCTGGTGCGATTCCAGCGCGATGCCATAGGAGAAGAGGGTGGTGTGCCAGTCCAGCAGCAGCCGGAGGTAGGCGTCGAGCAGCGCGACCGCCGAGCCCCCGTAATGGCATTCGGCGAGGACGTCGACGACGGGACGGCCGTCGGGGCAGGTGGCCAGCAGGGCGGCGACCGGCACCACACGGGCGTCGTCGAGGCCGGACGGGTAGCGGCGGACCAGCGCGGCGAGCAGTTCGTGGCCCGCGCCGAGGTGGGTGCGTTCATCGGTGAGCAGCACGGCGTCGGCGAAGCAGGGCTCTCGAGCGGCGATCTCCGCCACCAGTCGCTGCCCGCACTCGCCGTTGGGCAGGACACCCGGTTTGATGGTGCGCCGGTTGAGTAGTCCCAAGGTGGACGTGGCCAGGGGGAGTTTGATGTGGACGCCGGGGTCGTCGACAACGGCGACGGTCCGCATGGACAGCGTGGGGACCACGGCCGGCCACGTCGTCTCGGCCAGCCGCGCGCTGCCGCCGAGACCGGCGGCGGTGACGGCTTTGGCGAGGGGGCCCTCGGCGGTGAGCGGGTGAACGGGCAGCGCCAGGTACCCGTCGCCGGACCGGGCCAGGCCGAGGGAGGCAGGCGTCGGCCACCAGCGCGGCAGCCGGGCCCGCCGTCCGAGGGCCAGCGCGTCACGTGGCAGAACGAGCCAGCGCAGGCCGAATGCGGGCCGGAATTCCGGTGCGTATGAGAGGAGTTGGCGCTCGTCGAGACCGTTGCGCACTCGACCGGTGGGGTAGACCGGGTGGTCCCGGAAGGCGGCCAGCGCCTCGAATGCGAGGGAACCCCGCACCCCCGTCCACTCCTCCACGGGCCCGTGCTCCTCGGCCAGCCTCTCGACCACGCGCGACCGCTCCCGCCGCTGCAACCGGACCATGGCCACAGCCTGGTCGCATTCGGCGCGGAAGGCGTCGAAACCCGGCAGATCCCGCTCGGCCACGCCCTCGCGCAGCCGGTCCAGTACGGCACCGAGGCCGGGGACCGGGCGAACCCGGATCTCGCACTGGAAGCCGTCGGGACGTATGGGAATGTCCACCTTGGGAAGGACGAGCCAGTCGCCGTCGGGCCGTCGCTCGACGACCGCCCCGGGGCGCAGGTCATACGGGTCTTCCCGCAGCAGGGCGCCGAGGGCCCGGGTGAGGATTTCGTCCTCCTCCGCCGTCACGCGATCTCCCAGCGATGGGCGGCGAGGAACGCTGCCACGACACGTCCGATCCGGTCCTGGTCGGGTCCGGTGGCCCGCATGACGCCGAGGTGGTCGCGGTCGGAGTGGTGAAGGGGGTGATCCTCGCCGATCTTGCGCTGCGGCCGGTAGATCAGCCGCACCCCGTCCCGGTCCCACTCCGCGGGCCCCGGTGCGGACGTGAGGGCTCCGGCGCGCTCGGCATGCACGGTCTCGATACGGAGCGTCCGTCCCGCTCTCCGTGTGCCGAGGTCGGCCGGGAGCAGGTGGCCGAGGTGGGTGCCGAGGATGTGCTCGAACAAGGGGATGCCGAGCGCCTCGGCGAGACCGAGGTCGGCCTGGTCGCCGGCGGAGCGGTAGTTCACTTCGATCACGCGGACCCGCTCGCCCTGGACCACGAACTCGGTGTGGCAGGCGCCGAACCCGACACCGAGGGCCTCGAGCCGTGCGACGACCTGCTCCACGTGCGTCCGGGGCGGCGCAGGCAGCAGATCGGCGCGCCGCAGGACGAAGTGCGGTGGCACGACATCCACTTCATGGAAGGAACCGAGGATGTGCAGGACGCGTCCGTCCCCCAGGGTCTCCAGGGTGTGCAACGGCCCCGGCAGGTAATCCTCGACGACCAAGGGCAGGCCGGGCCGCCGGGACCACACGTCCCGGCAGTGGCGGAGCAGTTCCGCCCGGTCCTCGACCAGCTCGGCGTCCTCACTGGCCACCCCTTCGCGGGGTTTGACCACACAAGGGAAGGGCGGCCGGACATCCTCCGCGTCCCCGGTCCGGGCCAACTCCGCGCTCCATACGATCTCCAGCCCCGCCTCGGCGAGGGCCCGCCGCATCTGCGCCTTGTTCTTGGTGAGCAGCGCGGCCCGCCAGCCCTTGCCCGGCAGGCCGAACCAGTCGGCAGCGAGCGCCGCTTGCACCTGGAGGTGGTCACTGTTGGTGAACACGGCCTCCGGTCGGCGGTCGAGCGCCGCGATGCGGGCGATCACCTCGCGGAAGTCGCGTACCTCGCAGGGGACGATGTCGATCCGGGGCCACGCGTCCCCGTCGCGACCCTCGTAGGCCTGTCGGTGCGCTTCGGGTGCGTCGGTGAGCAGCGTGACGTCAAGCCCCAGCCGGTCGGCGGCCGGGAGGTAGCCCTCGGTGACGGAGTCGGTTGGGGGCAGCGCCAGCAAATACAGCACGAGGGAACTGTAGAACTGGCATCGGTTATGTCAACCCCACTGCGGAGTCATGTAGTTGGCCTGCCGCACGCCGCGCCGCCCGGTCCGTTCGCCCCGTAACCTCCGCCGCATCTCACCGTTAGGCGAACGGTATGAGGAGCAGATCATTCAGCTCCGGAACCCGCCTTTCAAGGAGACCCATGTCCGTACGGTCCTGGTTCGGCACCGCGGTCCTCGCCGCCGCGACGGTCCTGTCCTGCACGCAAGCCGCCTCGGCCCACGGGGAGCACGGCTCCCACGAACCGCATACGACGCGCCTCTTCGCCGAGAACGCGAACGCCAACCTCTTCCCGCCCTCCATCGGCGCGAGGGCCTTTCTGTACGACGCCGAGACCGGCAAGCCGCTCAGGGGTAAGCGTGTGGATTTCACGACCCCCGACGGCAGCGAGATCTGCCGTGCCATCACCGGTGCCGAGGGCGAAGCCGCGTGCATCGGACCCCTCCGCCTGGGTACGGCGAGCGCCGGCGCTCTGACCAACGGCTACGTCGCCACCTTCCGGGGCGACGAGCAGTACGGGGCGTCGCACGCGTTCGGCACAATGGGCCTACTGGCCCGCCCCTGAGACGCCTGCCTGCCTTCCCGCCTTCCGGGAGGGAGGGCGCCCTCTTCCGACGAGGGGCCTACGACGTCCCCCACTTGCGGAAACAACTGTGGGGCAAGCGGGTTGGCGGCCGCATCGCCCGTAAAGGCGTTGACTCCAGTGAACGGTTGGGGCGGCACCGTTTGGTGATCACCGGACATCAGGCCGGCGCGGAGTATCCTCTCTACCGCTCCGACTGCGACCACCTCAGTGTCGTCCCGACTGCCAGGGCCGACGAGCATCGCATCGAACGTGCCGTGGCCGCCTTCCTCGCCATCCGGCATTGGGAGATCACATGACCTCACCCTGACGTATGTCTGGTCCGATCCACCGGCGATGACAAGGGACCGAAAGACTGGAAGGAGCCCGCTGATGGACACACCGGTTGCGGTCGTGGGGCCCTCCGCGTGGCAGGGTGCGACGCTGGAAGAACGGGACTGGCTGGTCCCGTTACACCCTCCGCTGCTCGCCCGGGCGCCCGGGAGTGCCACCGGCGACGCGCCCTCAGGCCGGGACAGTGCCGATCCCGTGGCCCGGGCCGCGCAGTGCCTGAGCCACGGTCCCGGGCTGGCCGTGGTGCGCGGCCTCGGCCTTGACACGTTGACCGATGAAGAGTGCGTCGAGGCGTGCCGGCGGTTCATGGCACCGCTGGGCGACGTGCGCCCTGTGAACCCGGACCACCCGGGCGACAACCTGGTGACGGCTGCGGCCCCCACCCCCGCACCCCCGGCACGTCCGCACCGCCCCGACAGAGGGCTCGCCCTGCACACCGACCGGGCGAAATTCCCCGGACCTCCACGGCTGCTGGGCATGCTGTGCATCCGCCCGGCGCGCCACGGCGGCGAATCGGTGCTGGTGAGCGGCCACGCCGTACACAACGTACTGCTCAGGTCCCGACCGGCTGTCCTGCCTGACCTCTACCAGGACTTCCACTTCGGCCGCGGGCCGGACTTCGAACACATCTACCCCGTCTTCCGGCGCAGCGCCGGCCGCCTCCACGTGCAGTACAACCGATACTGGATCACCCGCGGCCAGCAAGAGCACGGAATCCCGCTGTCCACCGCTCAGGTTTCCGCTCTGGACGCCTTCGACGAGGTCTTGGCGGACCCTCGCATGGCCCTGCGCGTGCGGCTCCGCCGCGGTGACCTGCTGCTGGTGGACAACATGGCCATCCTGCACGGCAGGACTTCATTCACCGACCCACCCCCACTGCACGCCGGCCGCTGCCTGGTGCGGGTGTGGGCCGACTGATCCGTTCTTCAACCTGCAGTGTCGAATGCGTCTGGAACCAGGCCGATTCACCTGGACGCTCGTTTCGTCGAACGTTGAGGCGGCCTCTGCCTGCGGCGGCCAAGTCGACGGCGTGGAGTTTCACGCGAACAGGGGTGCGTGCAATATCTGATCGAAGACGCCCCGGCCCTGATCCTAGCGGTGGTTTGTTGACGGCGGGTCAGGGTGGCGGTAGGCCGGTAGCAGAGGAACGTCGCCTCGCCGTCCGGAGGCTGTGGTGACCCGTCGTGTGCCGTGTCCGCCTGCTCCGGGGCCGCGGAGGCCGCTGGCACAGCGGCTGCAGTTCTTCCTGTCGGAGTCGGCCTGGGGCCACGAGCGAGTCAACGACCGGCGGGTTGAGCTGCTGCCCGCGGAACAGGAACCGGCCCCGCCCGCGGGCAGCTCAGAGAGAGGGGGGAACCTCATCCGCTACTGCCCGGTCTGACAAACCACCGCTAGGAGCACTGCCAGGTCAGCATCGCCCGGTCGAAACGGCGCGTCGCAAGGTCCTCCGGGCGTATGAGCCAGTACAGGACGCCGCAGTCACCCCACCTCATGCCCGCGCCGCGATCGCTGTCGAACTGGGCGAGCAGCGTCCAGTTGCGGGCCTCTTCGTTGATGCGGGGGTCGTCCCAGGAGACGTCCGCGCCCAGTACCGCGTGGGCGACCTCGCACTCGACCGTGTCCTGCACGGGGCTGGCGTGGCCGCCGACGCGGTGTTCGGGGCCGCAGGAGTACGCCGACACGGTCTCCCGGAACTCGTCGTCCCAGACGGGGTGGTCGTCGTCCATGGTGCCGAATGCCTCGTGGACGATCGGATGCCAGAAGTGCGGCACGGTTGTCTCGGCGCGGGCGGTCAGCGGTACTTCGCCGTACGGCTCCAGTCCCTCCGGCGTCAGGCGCTCGGTCGTGGGCACGCCTGCGGGGACGTATACGACGCATGCGCCCGCCCACGTGTCGGGGTTGTCGGGCCACACGACGGCCTCGCCGTCGTCCGCCTGCCCGTCGAAGTAGAAGAACGACAGGGTGCCGTCCGCCGGGAAGTCCAGGTCCAGTATCTGCGGCAGGGCGGCGCAGTCGAACGACGCGATGAAGGACAGCGGGCCGTGCCCCTCCCAGACGGGCCACTGCCGGTACTCCGGCAGCCTCGGGAGGCCGCCGAGTCGGCCCACGACCCGTTCGGCCCCGTCTGCCTTCGCCAGGCGCAGACCAGGCCGCAGCAGGCCGATCCACCGCTCGGCCACATCGGCCGGCAGAAACTCGCGGGCAAGGTCGTGCAGCTCGTCGGCCGGCTCGGTGGGTGCGATCTGTGTCATGCCGTTGATAATGACGGATGCCACTGACAATGGGCCTTGACGACAACCGAGTAACTACAGCTCAGAGACTTGGCTGGAGCGGTAGCCGGAACGCCTCCGTCCTTGTACGGGAACGCGTACCAGTCTCGGTGGACAGCGGCTACGCACCGGCGAATGACACTCATGGCATGCCGCCGAGGCTGACGGACACTCCCGCCCGACGGACCGCCAGGCCGGGCACACCCCGCGCCCCGTCGGCGCGCGTCCAGGGGCCTGAGAGGCTGGGCTGAGCGGGCGGTGTCAGGTGGTGAAGGTCTGGTGGCCGAGGACGCGGAGGAATTCCAGGCGTTCGGCGGCGTCGGTGCCGGGCTGGGGCCGGTACAAGAAGAGGCGGTTGCCGGTGCTGGGGCTCAGGACGACATCGCATTGCAGGTCGAGGCGGCCGACGTGCGGGTGGAGGAGGGTCTTGCGGGCGGAGCGGACGGTGGCGACCTCGCCCAGCTCCCAGATCTCGGAGAACTCCTCGCTGCGCTCGAGCAGGTCGTTGACGAGTTGCTCGCCTGCCGGGTGGGGGCCGTGGCGGAAGACGGCCGCGCGCAGGTCGGCGACGATGACACGGCCGAGTACCTCGTGATCCTCCTGCGGGTAGAGCCGGCGGCCTTGGGGGTGGGTGAACCAGAGCCAGGCGCCGTTGCCCTCCCGGCCCGGACGGTTGGCCAGCGGTCCCAGCAGGGCGACGGCCGCGGTGTTCTGCACGATCACCGTTCCGAGCTCGTCGACGATCTGCGCGGGGGTCTCGGTGAGGGCGTCGACGATGTGCATCAGCCCGGGGTCGGCGTAGCCGTCGGCGGAGCGGTGTTGCGGGGGCTGGTAGCCGGCGACGGCGTAGAGGTGGTCGCGTTCGTCGGTGGACAGGCGCAGGGCGCGGGCGAGGGAGCCGGTCAGGGCTTCGGAGGGGTTGACTCCGCGGGCTTGTTCGAGGCGTTCGTAGTAGTCGGTGGAGATGTTCGCCAGCATGGCCACTTCCTCGCGGCGCAGGCCGGGGGTGCGGCGCCGTCCGCCGGGGACGAGGCCGACGTCGGCGGGGCGCAGGGCCTCGCGGCGGGCGCGCAGGAAGCGGCCCAGCTCTCGGCGGTCGGTCATGATCGGTGCTCCCTGGCGGTACGGCGGGCGCTGCGGGCGGTCGGGGCGGGACCGGCTCGCAAGCGCTGACATGACCAGCTTCGTACGTCCGCACCCGGTTATCCACGCACTGCCGGACCGACGATAAACGCACCGTGGATACCTCCTCGTGCCCGCAGCAGGCTGGGAGACAGCCGCCGGGAGACTTCCCCCCGTGCCGGTGTTTTCGCACGTAGACGGTGCTTTGCAGCCGTCGAGCACTGCTGAGGAGCTTCATCCCATGGCCAAGTGGACCAGCGCCCGCATCCCCGACCAGAAGGGCCGCACGGCTGTCGTGACCGGGGCCAACAGCGGCCTGGGTTTCCAGACGGCCCGCGAGCTGGCCCGCCACGGCGCCCACGTCGTGATGACCGCCCGTGACCGTACCCGCGGCACCGCCGCTGTGGACCGGCTCCTGGCCGAGCAGCCGGGGGCGAGCGTCGAGCTGCGCCTGCTGGATCTGTCCGACCTGGACTCGGTGGCCGCCTTCGCACAGAAGATCCTCGACGACGGCCTGCCGGTGGACGTCCTGGTGAACAACGCGGGCGTCATGTGGCCCCCGCACCGGCTCACGCGGCAGGGCTACGAGCTGCAGTTCGCCACCAACCACCTCGGCCATTTCGCGCTCACCGGCCTGCTGCTGGGCCGGCTGGAGAAGTCCGCCGCCCAGGGCCGCGACGCCCGCGTGGTGACGGTCAGCTCCGTCGAGCACCGCGGCGGCACCGTCTTCTTCGACGACCTGCACGGCGAACGCGACTACGCCCTGCGCGCCTACTACTCCCAGTCCAAGCTCGCCAACACCCTGTTCGGCCTGGAACTCGACCGGCGGCTGCGCGCGGCCGGATCGACGGTGGCCAGCGTCCTGGCCCATCCGGGCTACGCCGGCACCAACCTGCAGTCCAGCGGCCCGACCGGCTTCCTGCGGTTCTTCTTCTCCAAGATCGCCAATCCGCTGATGGCCCAGCTCGTCGAGAAGGGCGCCTGGAACCAGCTCTACGCGGCCACCGCACCCGGGATGAAGGGCGGCCGGTTCATCGGCCCGGACGGCTTCGGCGAGTACCGGGGCCACCCCACCGTCGTCCAGCCCGACAAGGCCGCCCAGGAGCTGGACGTCGCCCGACGCCTGTGGTCGGTCTCCGAGCAGCTCACCCAGGTCCACTACCCCTTCCACTGACCGCCGCCCGCCGCCATCGCGTCCATCGACGAAGACATGAAGACATAAGAAAGGCACCACGGATGACCATGCACAAGCGCCTCCTCGGCCGCCAGGGCCTGACCACCTCCGCCCTGGGGCTGGGCACGATGGGGATGACGATGTTCTACGGCCCCAGCAACCGCGACGAGAACCTCGCCACCATCCGCCGCGCCTACGACCTTGGGGTGACGCTGTTCGACACCGCCGAGGTCTACGGTGGCGGCACCGGTTCGAACGAGCGGCTGCTCGGTGAGGCCGTCAAGGGCTTCCGCGACGAGGTGGTGCTGGCCACCAAGTTCGGCTACGACCTCGCCAACCCCGGCGGTCTCAACAGCCGGCCGGACAACATCCGCAAGGTCGCCGACAACAGCCTGCGCTACCTCGGCACCGATCACATCGACGTCTTCTACCAGCACCGCGTCGACCCGGGCGTGCCGATCGAGGAGGTCGCCGGGACGGTGAAGGAGCTGATCGAGGCGGGCAAGGTCCGCTACTTCGGTCTGTCCGAGGCCGGCCCCGAGACCATCCGCCGCGCCCACGCCGTACAGCCGGTCTCGGTCCTGCAGACCGAGTACTCCGTCTTCGAACGGCACGTCGAGGACTCCGTCCTGCCGGTCGTGCGCGAGCTCGGGATCGGGTTCGTGCCCTACTCCCCGCTGGGACGCGGCTTCCTCACCGGAGCGATGAAGCCGGCCGACCAGTACACCGCGGACGACTGGCGTCGCCTCGACCCGCGCTGGCAGGGCGAGAACTTCGACGCCAACGTCGAAGCCGTCGCCGCCCTCACCGAGCCGGCCGCGTCCAAGGGCATCACCACTGCCCAGCTCGCCCTTGCCTGGCTGCTCGCGCAGGGGGATGACATCGTCCCCATCCCCGGCACGCGCAGCCCCGAGCGCCTGGCGGAGAACGTCGGCGCCACCGGCGTCACGCTCACCGGCCAAGACCTCGCCCGGATCAAGGAGATCCTGCCGAACGGCGCCTTCGGCGACCGCTATGCGGCCCCCTTCATGCCCAAGGGCTGACACCGACCCGACCGGCCTGGCCGACGAGGGGCTCTTCCGCTTCGAGCCGGCGGGCGGTGTCGTGGATGAGGGTGCGGAACCAGCGGTGGCCGGTGTCGTGGGTGTGGACGGGATGCCACCACAGGGCCTCGTTGACCGGCCCGGCGTCGAAGGGGCAGGGGAGCACGCGCAGGGACGGCGGGAAGGGTACGGCCCTGGTCAGGCGTCGCTGGATGACGGCGACGCGGTCGGTGCCGGCCACGTACAGGGGCAGGGCCAGGAAGCTGTCGGTGACGGCTTCGGGCTTCAGCTGGAGGCCGCTTTCGGCGAGGCGGTGCAGCATGAAGCGGGAGTCGCGCGGCTCGAACTGCCCCAGCACCCACCGCAGTTCACCGATGTCGTCCGCACCGGGTGCGGCGCGGGTGAGGGGGTGGTGCTGGTCGGCGATGACGACCCATTCGTCGGCGAAGAGCGCCAGGCTCGGCAGTCCGCTCACGCCGCTGTCCCGGGGCGCGATCAGCCCGTCCGCCGCGGAGGCGCCGGCTTCACCGTGCATGGCTTCGGGGGTGCCGAACTGGCGGAACCGCAGCCGGGCGTGCGGTGCCCGCTCCTGGAAGGCGGTCAGGAGCCGGGGGCCGAGGACGGCCATGGCGTAGTCGGAGACGTGGAGGGTGAACTCCCGCTCGGTGGTGGCGGGGGCGAAGTGGGATTTGGTGGCGAAGAGCCGGTCGGAGAGCTGTAGGACGCTGCCGGTCTGTTCCTGCAGCTGCTGCCCGAGAGGGGTGAGCCGGTAGCGGTTGCCCTCGCGTACGAGCAGGTCGTCACCGAAGTGCCGGCGCAGGCGCGCGAGCATCGCGCTGGCCGCCGGCTGGCTGACCCCGATCCGCTCGGCCGCGCGGCTGACGTGCCGCTCCTCGAGCAGGGCCTGCAGGGCGACGAGCAGGTTCAGATCAGGACGGGCCACACCCTCAAAGCTATCAGCTGCACTGATAGACGCATATGGATCATTGATTTCCGTTATGGCTTGTCCGGCAGAAGACTCGAGGGCATGAACCAGCACGAACCGAGCCTCGCGCTCACCAATGCCTTGCTGATCGACGGCACCGGCGGGCCCGTGATCGTCGGCGCGACCGTCGTCGTCTCCGGCGGCCGGATCGCCGCCGCCGGGACCGACGTACCGGTCCCTGACCGGGCGACGGTGGTCGACCTGGCGGGCAAGGCGGTTCTTCCGGGGCTGATCGACGCCCATGTGCACCTGGGAGGTCTGGGGTTCCGCAGCTCGCCGCCGTTCGGCGGCCGGGCCGTCACCGACGACTACGCCGCGGCCCGCGAGGGGGCCTTTCGGTACGGGGTCACCACCCAGCGCAGCCTGGGCGACTTCCTCCACGACAGCATCGCCGTGCGGGACGGCTTCGAGAACGGCACGCTCACCGGGGCCCGCATCCTGACCAGCGGGCCGAGCTTCCAGGTCGAGGGGGGCCACCCCAACGCCACCGTCTGGGGCAGCGACCCGGCGGCCGTACGGGAAGGCGCCCGCATGCCGAAGACGGCCGAGGAGGCCGCCCGGATGGTCGACGAGCTCGCCGCCGCGGGTGTCGACCTCGTCAAGATCATCATCTCGAACAACGCGATCTTCGGCCCGGCCCGTCCCGAGCTGAAGATGCCCTGGCGCCTCACCGAGGCCATCGCCGGTGCCGCCCACGCCCACGGCCTGCGGGTCGCCGCCCACACCGAGACCGTCGAGGACGCCAGGGCGGCGGTCGAGCGCGGTGTCGACGACATCGAGCACCTGGTGCTGCGCGCGGAGGAACCGCAGGACGAGGCGGCCGCCGAGGAGCTGTTCGCCCTCATGGCGGACCGCGGCACCTACCTGGTGCCCACGATGGTGGCGCACCAGTTCGGGGCGACCGTCGACGGGGACGCCCGCACCCTGCGCTACGGCAACCACCTGGTCCACCGCGCCTACGAGGCGGGCGTGCGGATCGGAGTCGGCTCGGACGCGCACTCCCCGGGACTGCATGGCTGGAAGCTGCGCGACGAGCTGGTGATGATGGTCCACGACCAGGGCATCGCGGCCCCCGCAGCCCTGTCCATGGCGACGAGGACCAATGCGGAGCTGCTCGGTATCGCCGACCGCCTCGGTACCGTCGAGCCGGGCAAGCTCGCCGACCTGCTGATCGTCTCCGGCAACCCGGCCCAGGACATCACCGCCCTCGGCCGAGTCCACCAGGTGATCCACAGCGGCCGGGTCGTCTTCGAGGGCGAGGGGGTGTGAGGTGACGAAGATCGACGTCCATCACCACTTCCTGCCCGACTTCTACCGCTCGGCGTTGCGCAACGGGCAGGCCATCAAGCTCCCTCTGTCTCCGTGGACGATCGGGCGGCAGCCGCATGGGACACCCGGGTCACCGTCCTGATCCCGGAGTCGGCGCCCGAGCAGTTGTGGCAGCGGTGTTGCAGCCCCAGCGTGGGGCGGTCGCCGCCCACGCGGTGTGTCGGGCCACGGGTGTGGTGGTGTGCCCGCCGCGGTTCCGGCCGGCGCGGTGGACGGCCGGTCAGCCGACGTGGACGCGGGGGCGGTGGTCGCGGTCCGGTTCGGCCTCGCGCAGGATCTCGCGGGTGACCGGAGCGACCTCGCCCTGGCCGAAGAGGAAGAAGCGGACGAAGTTGGTGAAGGGGTTGCCCTCGGTCCACTCGAAGAAGACGTGGGGGCGGGTGCCGGTGAGGTCGCGGGCGTGGAGGAGGAAGGCCGCGAGGGCGTTGGGTACGGAGGAGCTCTCCATCGTGAGGACGCGGTAGCGGCCGTGCATGATCTCGCCGCGTACGGTCAGGCCGGCCTCGAACTCGGAGGGGTCGGTGACCGTGACCTCGACGAAGACGAAGTCCTCGGTGGTGGGGATGTCGTTGTCGGCGCGGATCTGTTCGATCTTCTCGCGGTATTCGGCGGCGTCGCGCTCGTCGGGTTCGTTGGCTATGAAGCGCGGCGTGCGCTGTGAGATGTCGCGTATGAACCGTTCAGCCTTCTTATCGAGTTCCACATGCGTGACGCGGAGTTCGAAGGCGCGGCCGAGGCGGGAGAGGAGGGAGACGAGGAGGATGCCGGCGGTGAAGCAGGCACCGATCTTCACGCCGTCCGGGCGCTCGATCACGTTGAGGACGGTGGTGTAGAGGAAGACGGCCGAGATGACGCCGAAGGCGATGGTCCAGCCGCGCTGGCCGGCCTTGCGGGCGGCGATGGTGACGGCGATGGCGGCGGAGCAGATGAGGACGAGGACACCGGTGGCGTAGGCACCGCCCTGGGCGTCGACGTCGGCGTCGAAGATCCAGGTGACGAGGAAGGCGACGAGGGTGAAGACGATCACCATGGGGCGCACGGCGCGGGCCCAGTGCGGGGCCATGCCGTACTTGGGCAGATAGCGCGGCATCAGGTTGAGCAGACCGGCCATGGCGGAGGCACCCGCGAACCACAGGATGAGGATGGTCGAGACGTCGTAGACCGTGCCGAAGGCGTTGCCCAGGTACTCGTGCGCCAGGTAGGCGAGCGCGCGGCCGCTGGCATTGCCGCCGGACTCGAACTCCTTGTGCGGGATGAGCACGGTGGTGATGAAGCTGGTCAGGATCAGGAAGACGCTCATGATGACCGCGGCGGTCGTGAGCAGCTTCTTGGTGTCGCGAATCCGCCCGGCGGGCCGGTCCTCGGTGTCGTCCGGGGCGCCCTTGACATGCGGCATCACGGCCACGCCGGTCTCGAAGCCGGACAGGCCGAGCGCCAGCTTCGGGAAGACGATCAGTGCGACACCGATCATGACGAAGACGTTGCCGTGCTCGGTGGTGAGGGCGGCGGTCCAGTCGGTGACGACGTGGCCTTCGGTGAGGACGTGCCACAGGCCGGTGACCACGACCACCGCGTTGAGCGCGAGGTAGACCGTGACCAGGACGACGGCGACGCCGATCGCCTCCATGAAGCCCTTGAGGAACACCGCGCCGAGCAGCGCGATGAGGATCATGGTGATCAGCACCTGCTTGTTGTGCAGGACCCCTTCCAGATTGGGGTTCTCCACCAGGTGGGTGGAGGCGTCCGCGGCCGACAGCGTGATCGTGATCAGGAAGTCGGTCGCGGCGAAGCCCAGCAGCGTGAGGACGAACAGCTTGCCCTTCCAGAAGGACAGCAGCCGGGACAGCATCGCGATCGAACCCTCGCCGTGCGGGCTCTCCTCGGCCACCCGCCGGTAGACGGGCAGCGCGCCGGCCAGCGTCACGATCACGAGCACGACCGTCGCGACAGGGGAGAGCAGCCCGGCGGCCAGGGCGGCGATGCCCGGCTGGTAGCCGAGGGTCGAGAAATAGTCGACACCGGTCAGGCACATCACCCGGTACCAGGGCTGGCCCTCGTGCTCGGGCGTCGGCGCGGCCTGCGAAGGACGGCCCTTGCCCATGTCGGAGAGACCCTCCAGCATCCACCCCCGCAGACGACTCGTGTGCGTGTCGGTCGGCGTGGCCATGTGGTGCTCCTGGGATGCTGCCGTGGGGGTCGAAATTCGGCCATCATGCGGACGGCCGAGCCAGCGTAAGCAATGGATTCCTCGCCTACCCGGGGCAGGGCGTCAGGAAAGCGTCAAGATTCGCGGATGGGTCGTAGCCAGGCCGGTCTCGGACGCCGTATCGGTGGTCGTGGACCCGGCATCGAGCAGGCGACCTCCGTGGGGGCTCGGTCGCTGATGCTCGCTGCCTGACGCAGTGGGTAAACGCTCAACACCGTGGGCCCGGTGTTTCAGGTTTCTGGTGGTGACGAGTCGCTGCTGGCCTCCTGCTACCGGGAGTCCTTGCGCGCCGCGGACGAGATGGGCGCGTGGACGGTGGCGTTCCCGGCGATCTCGACGGGTGTCTACCGGTGGCCGATGGAGGACGTGGCCCGTATTGCGGTCGAGACGGTGAGACAAGCGGAGACGAGCATCGAGGAGGTCCGCTTTGTCCTCTTCGACGGGCGTACGAGGCGTTCACCGCAGAGGTGAGCTGACCTGCCCGCCCGTTGAGAGCATCTGCTCGGCCCGAGCCCCCGACAGAGCCGCTGGGAGGCCGCCGTGCCGTCAGGCTGCGGCATCTCAGCGGCTTTGCCGTTCGGGGAGATCGATGAGCATTTTTACGAGGGGCTCCTCCAGTAACGGACGGTCATGCCGGTGGCCTGTATTTCCGCAGGTCAGTGGTGGTGAACGGAGTATCTGGTCTCGGCGCTCTCCGGCGGTCGGCAGCGGTCTGTGGCGGCACTGATGCTGACTTTGGCGACGGTGTGTCAGTCCAGATGATGGCTACTCAGCGTGATGACCCCAGGGTGCTGAGGTCGGCGCGCTGAGGGAGGCGATGGCCAGAGGCGATCGCCTCGTCGAGGAGGGCGTTGAAGCGGCGTGCTTCGGTGCGGCCGAGGTAGCCGCGGTCGGCGAGGACGTCAGCCCAGTCGCGGATGCCCACCGTGTCGTCGATGGTGCGCTTGTCGCGGACGACGAGGGCAACAGGTCTGGGCCGCGGACCGCGCGGCGTTGTCCGTCCCGGCGCCCGGTCGGCTCCCCGGCCGCCGGGACGGGGGCCACGGGCCATCCTTGCAAGTGGTGTCCGGGTTGGCCGGGGGCGCTGAGTCACGCCTCGGTGGTGGTCATTGTGAGGACCACCAGGTCGACGAGGTGACGGCGGTGAAGCCCAGCGACTCGTACAGGGGCCGTCCGAGCCGTGAGGCAGTGAGTGTCACCGGAAGGTTCGACATGGGCGCGAGCGAGCCGAGCATGACGGCCCGCCCGGCGCCGCGGGAGCGGTGCGCCGACGGCGTGCCGACCCAGTAGTGGCTGCCGAACCCGTCGTGGACGACGGTGACACCGGCTCCGACCGCCTCGCCGTCCAGGACGGCGAGAAAGACGCCTACGCCTGGCTGCTCGGTCAGCGTCGTGGGGAACATCTCGCCGGGACGGTAGGGGGTGAATCTGGTCAGCTCGAAGCCGTCGATCAGGATCTCCTCGGCAGTCTGCAGCTCGTGCGTCCGCCGGACTCGGATCACCTCCATCGCGGGGGCGGGGACAGGACCGGGCGGGCGCACCATGATCGGCATCTGCCAGTTGCGCATGCCCAGGTGACTCAGGTCGGTGGAATCGAACGGATCCTCAGCATCCACCGGTCCGGTCGACCGGACCGCCAGCTCGGTCAGCTCGGCGAGCTCGTGCGCGTCGGGGTCGGGTTCCTGCAGCAAGAAGCGTGTCCCGGCGCGCTCGCCGCCGAGCACGGCGAGGAAGCTGCGGCGGCGGATCACCTCGTGGCCGCGGGAGTTTCCGATTGCGGTCCAGAACGCGGCGGAGTTGCGGGCCTGGCGTATCGCCGCGTCGTCGAAGGCCGCGGGGCGATCCGGATGGTCCTGCCGGCTTCGATCCTCGACAGGGTCGGGGGTGGTCTGCCAAGTGTTGGCCACGGGTGGCTCCTGTTCAGTGACTGTGCGGTGATCCAGGCGAAGAAGCAGGCGGGGCCCAAGCAGAAGTCGGCTCGGGCCTTCGTCATGCCTCCAACCTGACGACGTAATGTCTCTGACAGCCGGGCCGATCTCAACCGAGATTGCTGAGCCATTCGCCTTCTGCGGTCTCGCCCGAGCTTGCATGACGCTGTCGTACTCGCGCGATCCGTTCTGCTCCTTCACCGCCGGCCAGGGCCTGCAGACCTGCTTTCGACCGCCACCGGCGGGCGCGCCCACATCGGCGGGGTGACGATGACGATCGCCTACGACCACGCCAGGACCGTCGTGGGCTGCCATGTGGCCCTGGGGGCAGCGATGGCCAATGCAGTTGCTTTTGATCTTCCCGGGCCGTTGACCGATGCGTGAAGGTGTGGAGCGCCGGGCAACGGGTGCGGATCGGGATCTTGACGAAGGTGTTCACCCAGAGCTGGTCGACGTGGCGATGGTCAAGCACGGCCGGGCCGAGCAGCGGCGCCGTCTGCTTCCGGCTCGGCTGGTCGCCTACTTCGTGCTCGCGCTTGCCTGTTCGCCCAGGAGTCGTATGAGAAGGTCATGTGCGTGCCGACCAACGGCGTTCCGGGTAGCGGCGTTCTGGCCCGGGTCAACCGATCGTCGTTGTCCCGGGCCAGGGCGCGGCTCGGCGAGGGCGTGCTGGAGACCTTGTTCCGGCAGGTCGCTGGGCCGCTGGCTGGACCGGACAGGCCTGGAGCATGGTGGCGTGGGCTAGGGCTGCTCGCCCTGGACGGCACCCAGTTCGACCTTCCCGACTCGGCGAGCAACGGCGACACCTGCGACGGCCCTAGGGCGCATATCGAGTCGTGATCAATAGACGGATTCGTCCCCGTGGCGAAGTGTGATCCCGTAGATCGTCTGGCATCACGCGAGTTCAGCTATCGGTTGTGGATTGGAAGTTAATCGAGCCGTACCTTCTGGGAGAATGGTCCGACTCATAGCGATGATCAAGCATGCAGGTCACCGCCCTTCCGCCAGTGCATGTCCACTCTGTGCCATGGGCTGTGGCAGGGCGTCCGGGGCAGGTTCGCATGCGGCCCGTTCTCCGAATTCCGACTGACGCCGACCCGATAGTGCGACAGGATGTCCGCTTGCCGTACTGGCGAGCGAAAGGCAGTCCGCATGCCGCGCCGCGCACCGCAGCCGACTCCCGGACCGACCGACCCGCTCACCGCCGAACTGGTGGTGGACGTTGCCGCCGCCGTGGCACCGGCCATCTCGCCGGACGGCCGCCTGGTCGCCCACGGAGTGGTCGCGAACGGCGGAAGGGGCGGGCGTCCGCACGGGTCCGTCTGGGTCACCGCCGCCGACGGCAGCACATCCCCGCGCAGGCTGACCGACGGCACGGCCCGCGACCTCGGCCCGAAGTGGGCGCCTGACTCGGCCTCTCTCTTCTTCACCTCCGACCGCGAGGAGCAGGGCACCGCCCAACTCCAGCGGATCCGTCTGGATGGCAGCGAGGACATCGCCAAGGCCGAGGCCTTGACCAGGTGGCGCGGCGGAATCTCCGACCACTGCCCGCTCCCCGACGGCCGCACCGTCGCCCTGCTCGCCAAGGACGAACCCGCCACCGAGGACAAACGCCGGGAAGCCGAGCGCGACGACGCCAAGGCAGTACCCGGCGGCCGAGCTCATCGCGCTATATCTCGAATGCTGGGAGATCGGGCCGGCCTTCGATGAGATCAAGAACCACCTCGGCCCCGGCGGGCCGATCCAATCCCGGACGCCGGAAGGCGTCCGGCAAGAGCTGTGGGCCTACCTCGCCGTCCACCACGCGATCCGCCGGTTCGCCCACGACGCAGCCCTCGCCGACCCCGCCGTGGATACGGACCGCGTCTCCTGCCTGAAGTGTGTCCGAATCATCCGCCGAAGCGTTCCCTCCCAGCTCGGAGCCACCACGGCCAGGCTCACCCGCTCCCTTGCCGAGGCCGGTCAAGAGGCACGAAGCCGCCTGCTCCCGACCCGCCGTAACCGAAACTGCCCACGCGCGGTCAAGAAACCCAACCGGTGGCCCTTGCTGCGGACTCGCGCCGGACGGGACACGGTCGAGCCCGGCCGCTGGGTCCTCAACCAGACCAATAAGCAGAAGAGTAGTCGCCGAGCCGGAAGACCCATGCTGAAGGCGACCCTGCCCTCGTCACCGCCCTAAGCGGGATGGACATGCTGCGACGGCAGCGTCACCGGCCCAGGTGCCTGGATTGCCGTGTCATACGACTTACCCGACGATCCGCTGCTGTTCCGGCAGGCCTCGCAGGGGCTTTGCTTTCCGACCCGCAGGAGGACTTCGTGACCACCGAGCAGACGCTCCTCGCCCTGATCGCTGTCGTGGGTTTGCTCGCCGCCATCATGGCCGGCGCCGTGGCGTACATCCGCCCACAGTTCGGCCCGGCCTTGATGGTCGCGGCGACCATCGGCATCGGCGTGGTGATGTTCCTTCGCCCCGCGTGATTGCGGCGCAACCAGAGCGAGGTCGACGAGCACCAAGAGCTCGTCGACCTCACAGAGACCCAAGCGGTGAGACACAGCTCTATGTCAGACCGGCCGTCATAAAGCAACTGCATTGGGCAGCGATGGCACCGAAGGCCGGCTGACTCCGTCTTCAGGGGACGACTGCGTCGCTTGGATCCCCGGTCCGCCCATACGTGCGTCAAGTGAGGGACCGGGGCGTCTCCGCAGGTGTGGACGGTGGAGGGCCGGACGACCCGGCCCGTCTGCCCGGTTCTGTTACGGCCAGCCTTGCTGCACCTTGGCGGGGGCGGTGTTCCAGCTCTTGGGTATGAACGTGATCATGTAGGTTCCGCGGTCGAAGTCGGCGTACCCGGCAGACCAGTTCCGGAACTTGCTCTCGTATACGTGCATGGGGCCCAGGCCACTGTTGGGCGCGTGATAGTGGTCGCCGTGGGTCCATACCGTCCTGTCGGCGTCCGCTTCCGTCTGAGCCCCGAACCAGCCGTAGTCGAAATTGACCCAACTTTCGCCAGAGTTGGCGGGACTGCGCGGGATGCTTCTGTCCTTCGACATGTCGACCAGGCCGGTACCCTGGTCGGGACGGAAGGCTTCCGGATCGCCGTACTTCCTCCTGTCGGAGGGGCCCCGCTGGTCCTGCCCGCTCCAGAAGTGCTTCGAGTAGATCACCGCCTTCATCTTGGACGGGTCGTAGTCGCCCCCGTCTCTTTCTTTGAAGGACGGTGTGTTTCTCAGTGCCGAGTAGAAGTTCGAGCGGCTGTCATCGTGGAGCAGAGCGTCATTGCTGTTCGTGAGCCCCGTCTTGAGGTTGTCGATGTACGTCCCCTCGTCGTGGGCACTTTCCAGGGCCTTGTTCATGATGGACGCCACATCACGCGCCCGCTTGAAACCCTTCCCCTCGTCGAAACTGTCCTTGGCGATGCGACCCTGGAACTCTGCCTGCGTTTCATCGGGTCGGGGGCTGGTGTTTTTGAGGTCGTTCCTGTACTTGTTCTCGTCGAAGAACGCAAACGCCAATTTGTTCATCGGGTAGGGGCCCGAATTTACCCAGGTGACGCCGACGCAACCGTAGGACAGCTTTTCTCGCTGCTCTTCGGTCATCTGCTGCTTCTTGCCGCCTCGATGACTGTAGACCTGCTGCCACTTGCGTATGTAGTTGTTGATGACCGTAGTGGCCCTTCCTCCGTAGGCCCGGTACGCATCAGGCATCCTTTCGAGCGGCTCGGCCGGAGGGGTTTCCCTGTCGTCGGTGGAGCCGGGGGTCCGGGAGGACGGGCCGGCGCTCGGAGGCCATTCCCCCGGAGGCTTGCCGGGTTGCCCCAGAGCCAGGGCGCTTTCGTTGAGTGCGTTGATGTTCTTGACGTCATCCGCCGTCAGTCCGTGCGTTTCGGCGTAGGACCCCTTCTCTTCACTGTCGCCGCTGTTGGCGGCCTGGCTGACCGACGGGATGAATCCGGCGGTGCATATGACTGCCCCCGCAGTGGCGAAGGTGAGAAATCTCCGACGTTTGTACATGAGAATGAACAACTCCCTTGTGGTGAATCTCGTGAAACGAGGGCATGCGAGAGCGCGACGCAATGGAGGGGGTTTGCGGCGATCTTCCGTTCAGGGCCTTGGTCGCGCTGCCCTGCGTCGCTGTGTCGACGGCAGGAAGGCCGCCGCCGCGATGCGGAAGGAGACACGGAAATACGGGAGATGGCGGTGGCGGCGCGCTCGTCGCCGATCATGGCCGCGGTGGCCGCCGGGCGGCCCGGCGCTACATTGGCGTCGTCGTCGAGTCGGCCCGTAGGCCGTCCAGTTCCATCCAGCGGAAGGGGGTGTCGTCTTCCGTGTTGATCGTGGCGGGGGCGGCGGTCGCCGGGGCGGTCGTGGCCGGGGTGGCCGCCTGGACTCCCTGGGTGAGGGGCAGGGCGAGGGTCGCGGTCACAGCGACGGTGGTGAGGGTGCGGAGAGCGGTTCTGCGTATCACTTCTCGGCTCCTGGATGAGTGATCAGGCTGATACGAACAGTGATCATGTCTCCGTGTTAACTCCCCGGCAACATCACGGTTTTGAAACCGGCCAACCTGCCACCAAGGCGGTATTTGGCCATGCATCTGATCCGGCCCGGCGGGGGAGATGTGATGTTGTTCGGGAACGCCACGGCGCGGTCGATGTCGTCGTTGCCGACCGGATGAAGAGCCCCATTCGTCGGCGGTCACCCGGCTGTAGGAGATCCAGCGAGCCTGCCGCGGCAGGCTCGAGACGCCGACTTGGCCACAACGCGCATGACAGGACCTCTTGATCCGTACGGCCGGATTCTGTTCGGGTTCGCCAGCGGGTGTGTGCCCTGCGGCTGTCCGGAGCAGGCGGGGGCAGTGCGGCTGAGCGCGTCGGCGGTGCGGGCGGTCGGCGCCCTTGCCCATGAGCCAGTTCGAAGGTGGAGTCTTGTAGGAGGGCTGCCAGGGCGCTCGTGGACAGACGGAGGGCCCAGCCCGGCTGGTGGACCGCGTGGCTGCCCAGATCGCCCAGGTGGGAAGAGGACCATTGGTCCGCTGGGGGCGAAGGCGTCGACCTGTACGCCGGCGGCAAGGGCGACGGGAGCCTTCCACGTGATGCAGCACCCGTCGAGGGCGTGTTTCCAGCCTGCGTCGGGCAGTGGCCGGGCCGGCTCGGAGATGGTGGCCGCGGGGGTGTAGGAGGGGGCGGGGCCGTGGTACTCGAACGTGGAGGAGGAACAGGTCCGGCTCGGGCAGGATGTCAGTCCGGGACCGGTTGGCCGGCTTCCGGCCCACGGGCGATCAGTAAGGCGGGGTAGCGCTCCAACAGCAGCGTCCCGTCGGAAGACTCGGGGGATGACGGCCTTGATCCCACGCTGCCGGAGGGAGGTCCGGGTCTGGATCGTGTGGGAAGAGTCCCCCACGGGTCGGGGCGGCCTCGGACGGCGAGGCGGAGGGAGACGTTCCTGACCGGGTACGTCCCGGTCGGCACGGGCAGCGCCACCTGCGCACCCGAAGCCGGCGGCGTGAAACCGTGAAGGGACACGGAGAGAGCCGAGGTCCCGGGCTATCGCCCCGCGATCAGCGGCAACAGCAGCGCCGCGGACCAGCTGAAATTGGGCGAGTTGAGGGCGGATCCGCTCAGTGGGTCGTAGTTCTCCATGATCGGTCCGTGGCCGGTCAGACCGGTTGCTCTCTCGGTCAGTCTCGTGGCCAGTGCGTCCGCGCCGCGGCCGAATCCGTAACCACGCATCCCCGCGATCGCGAAGTACGCCTGGTCGAGCCAGACGGGGCCGCGCCAGTACTGCCGCGCGGCGAAGTACGGCGAGCTCTTGGAGACCGTCGGCAGGGGCATCTCGGTGGCGAACTCGGTGGGATCCAGGAGCCGTCCGCGTACAGCGGCGGCCTGCGCCGGGTCGCGACGCCACCCCACAGGGGGATCGCGCCCTCGATCCCCCTGCCCCGGTCCGTCAGCCGAGTGCCGGAGCCGAGCGCGGTGTCGTAGAACCAGCCGGTCGCCGGGTCGTACATCCTTTCCCGTACGGCCCTGCCGGTGGCGGCGGTCTTGGCCTGCCAGTCGTCGGCGGCCGCCCGCTTCCCCAGCTCCGCGGCGATCCTGCCCAGATGCTCCTGGTCGACGGCGAGATAGGCATTGAGGTCCACGGACTCCTGGGTCAGCGAGTAGCCGATCACCTGCCCCGAGCCGTCCCGATTCGGCACGGTAGTGGTGCCCAGCGCGGTGTCGAACCGGGGTGCGTTGTCCATGCCGCTCTCCCAGGCCGCGGCCAGCCGCTGTTCCCCGGGCGAGCCGTTGGCAGGGTCCACGGTCGCACCGTACTCCGCGAGCCCGTTGTGGTCGTGGTCCCGGTTGCGATACCACCACTCCTGGTACGCGGCCAGCTTCGGGTACACCTCCCGCAGGAAGTCCTTGTTCCCGCTCCGCTCGTAGACCTGCCACACCGACCAGGCGCCTAGCGGCGGCTTGCTGTTCCGCTCGTTCCAGTTGGTTCCGCCCCGCTGTGGATCGTTGTAGAAGACGGCGTCCGGGATCATCCCCGCGTCCTGCGGGCGGGTCGTGGAGCCGGGACGTATCTGGTGGTCGAGCACCGAGCGGATCTGCGCCTCGGCGAGCCCCGTGTCGAAGCGTGCCGTGCCGACCGCCTGCTTCCAGGTGTCCCAAGCCCAGAATCCACCCGCGAACCACTTGTACGAGAGGGACGGCGTGATCCCGTCGTGCGCGAGGCTGCCGGCGGCGCTGCGCCAGTTGGTCACCAGCGTCTCCAGCGCCTTGACGGCGAGCCGCCGCCGGCCGGCCGGTACCCCGGCGGTCACGCCGTCGACGTACCCGCGCCAGCGGGTGTCGGCCGCCCGGACGGTCCGCACCGGGTCGGCGAGCACCCGTCGTACCCCACCGGCTTCCGCGGTGCGCTCGGCCTCGGTGAAGGTGTAGCTCTCGGTCCAGTCCAGGGAGCGTGCCGTGCCGGGAGCGAGGGTGAAGGGCGCGGCCAGTTCCGTACGGTAGGAGTTCCCGTCTCCCGACACCGTCGTGCGCACCGGGTCCCGGTGCCGGACCTCGAACCGTTCTGTGCCGTCGGTGAGGAAGTCGTCTGCCGCGCGCACCTTGGCGAAGTCGACGGCGACGCCCCGGGGCGCGACGGCCAGCGACGGCGCCTGTCTCATGGGTGCCTCGGCAGGCCGCAGCAGACTTCCGGCCCAGGCGGCGCCGAGGACGCGTGGGATGTGGCCGGTGTTGCGCACCACGGCCCCTACCAGCGCGGTGCGGTGCGTGGCGTACCGAAGCTCAAGGGTGAGCCGAAGGCCGCCGCCGAGGTCGTATGCCTGGAACAGGGATCCGGGCCGGGAGATGAAGCGCGGCGGTCCGCCGCCGGCAAGGTCGAGCGCGCGGCCGTCCTCGCTCAGCCGGATGCGGCTGAAGGAGGTGCTGAGCCACCAGGGGTACTCCTGCGCGATGTAGAGGGGGCCGGTGAATCCGCCGTAGCCGTCGGCGTCGGCCGTCGGCAGGGCGTAGGCGTGCCATGCCCCCCGGTCGGCGAAGACGTTGATCGGGTTGTTGTCCTTATCGTGTCCGGGAAGTGCTGCCGTCGGGGCGCCCCGTAGATCGAGCACGTCGTCGTAACCGTTGTCGGCACAGTCGCAGTCGTAGTTCAGGGAGGCCGTCCGCCACGGTGGGGCGGCATCCGACGGCTGGAACGAGGTGGTGGCCACGGCCAGGAGGAGAGCGAGGGCGAACAGGGCGCACGGGCGCGGGAGCATCGGCGAACTCCAGTTCTTCCAAGGGGCCGGGGCTGGATCCAACGGGGTGTTGGGCAGCATGGGACAAGCGCGGCACCCACATCACGCGATTCACCCTCTCCGGCCGGAACTCGCCCCCCCTTGGGGACGGGGTGCGCAAGCGGAAGAAAGGCTCCCGGGCCGCTTCCCGCCCGGCAGCAGTTGCCGTCGACGGTGTTTGCGGTGCGGTACGACCAGGCCAGCGGCTAGCCCTGCCGTGGGGCGAGGATGCCGGCGCGCAAGGGAGGCTCCAATGCTTGGGGCGCTTACGCGCTCCGCCATACGGGCCAACGGCGCGAGGGTGGTACGTCGGCTTCGAGCCGTCCAGCAGGTGCCCCATGCGGCGGTGTCGGACCCCGTTCCCTCCGTGAGCCGGATCCGAGCCGAGGCATGGCTCAGCCCCCCGCCGACCGGCCCGCCCATGAGCCGGCGGAGCCGCTGTGGCAGGCTGCCCCCGAGATGCCCCGCGGGTAAGGCTGCCGGGCCGGAGCAGCAGGAAGCGCGGCGAAACACACATGTCGAACCGATCGGGCCGGGCGTCCGCCCCCGCCGTCCACCGCGAGGCCGTCGCCGCCGAGACCGCCGCGTTCGTCGCGGCGGTCAAGGACGCCGACCTCGCCACCCCGGTGCCCGGCTGCCCGGGCTGGACGCTCGCCGACCTTGTCAAGCACACCGGCAGCGTGCAGCGCTGGTTCTCCGTGCTCCTGCGCCGACGCGTTCAGGAGCCGCCGCGTACCCGCGAGGTGGAACTGCGGCTCCCGGCGAGCGAGGACGGTTACCCGGACTGGCTGGCGGACAGCGCCGCCGAGGCCGCGAGCGTCTTCGCCGAGCTCGACCCGGACGCCCCGATGTGGGCCTGGGGAGCCGACCAGCACGCCAGGTTCTGGATCCGCCGGATGCTGTTCGAGACCCTGGTCCACCGCACCGACGCGGAACGCGCCCTCGGCCTCCGCCCGGTGATCGACCCCGACCTGGCCACCGACGGCGTCGACGAGTTCCTCGTCAACCTGCCCTTCGCCGCGTTCTTCGCCCCCAAGGTGGCCGAGCTGCGCGGTGCCGGAGAGACCCTGCGCTTCCGGTGCGCCGACAGCGACGGCGACTGGCTCGTCCGTCTCGGCCCCGACGGCTTCACCGTGGAGGTGGGCCCGCACTCGGAAGCCACGCGCACGGCCGCCGACGTGTCCGTCCAGGGAACCGCCGCGGACCTGCTGCTGTTCCTGTACGGGCGCCTCGGCCACGACTGGGACGCCCTCCGGGTGGACGGGGACGCGGACCTGCTGACGCGCTGGTCCGCGAACTCCGCGTTCTGAACGGACGGGGGCGGCACCACCCGGGTCAGCCCGCGGCCACCATCACGCTGACCAGTGCCCCGTGGCCGTACTCGCTGACGATGCCGCCCTGGCCCGACGCGAAAATCGGACCAGACAGGGTGCGCGGACTCCGCACGGGCCCGGCAAGAAGACTGCGCAGGCTTCGGCGCCACGCGGGGCTGCGTTCCACGTAGCAGCGAATCCACGGCCGGCGGCCTCGTTCTGCGCTGGATGATGCCTGGTGGTGGCGTTGTGGGCCGGGACGAAACCGAGGACGGACGTCTTCTCAGACCCGGGTAATGGTCACGGTGGTGGGGCCGGAGGCGGAGGCGAGGCCCCGGGGGGTCAGGCAGGCGGCTTGCCGGGAAGCGAGCAGGGTCACCTCGGTGACGACTGCCGCCCCCTTGAAGGCGCCGTCGGTGATGGTTCCCGTGCTCACGGTGACGATGTTTCCGTTCGGGCGTACGGCTGCCAGGCTATGGATCGAGGCGGTCGACGTCGTGTCGCCGGGGCCGCCGGGGCTGCCGTGGTGGTGGGGGGATGCTTTCCCCCTTCCCTTGTTGTCGCCCCAGTGGAACGTAAGGGTGCCGCTCGCGGGCCCCAGGAGGCAGGACAAGATGCCGGCGGAGTCTCCGCCGAAGGTCGCGGAGGCGAACCTGCCGTCCGTCGAGAGAGGGCATCCGACGACCGCCCGGGACGTGACGGAGGTGGCTCTCGGCGCGAAGGTCAGCCCCGGCGCGTAGGAGGCGGCGACGGTGCCGGCGCACACCAGGAGAGAGCCGGCCGGCTGGTCGTCGGCATGTGCCGTCTGCGTTGTGGGCGTGAGCGCCGCCGCCATGACGGTGACCGTCACGGCGAGCCTGCGGGCTTTGCGCGATCCTGTGGTGTTCACGCGGTCCCCTTCCTCGGTCCCTCGTTCTCAGATGCGGTGAATGTCGACGGTGACGGTGCTCTGCTGGTGGTCCGCCGCTGTGTAGACGCAGCCTTCGTTGCCGACTCCGAAGGGGGTCAGGTCCACCAGGCCGCGGGTCAGGTGGGTCCCCTCCACTCGGACCTCCGCGACTTCGGGGCAGGCGTCCAGCACGGCGGCGCCCAGGTGGTGGAAGGTGTGCTGACTGGAGCGGCTGGTGTGCTCGCTGAAGGCCTCGACGACGGCCTGTTCGGCGCGGGCACGGCTCTGGCCGTGATCGGTGTCCGTTCCGGAGTGCCGCCAGGTCACGTTGAACCGGGCACCGAAGACCCGGTCGGTGAAGGTCTGCGTGGTGGTGTAGGCGTCGCGGGCGAAGCCCGTGAACGTCGCGCCGCCGGTCGCGAAGAGTTCCATGTTCAACAGGCCGCTGCGGAGGACGGGTTCGCCATGGCGCGGGAGCGTGAGGTGAGCGTGATCCTGGTGGCGGGGGAGTGCGGAGAAGTGCTGGGCCACGGACGCCGGCCGGTCGGACGGGAGCGGGGTGAACCCGGAGGCGGTCAGGCGCACATCGGCGCTCCGGACGCGCGTGGTCGCGGTGAGGAAGCGCTCGGCAAGCGCGAGCGCATAGGTTTCGGGCTCCGACGCCGTGTGCCGGGCACCGAGGGCCAGTACGGAGTTGCTGATCGAACTCACCGGGACCAGGCGGGTGTTGTCACCGTCCCGGTAGACCTCGGGGTGGTCCATCAGCAGGCGGACGTCCGCCCGGAACCGGCGTACCCGCTGCTGCGGCCCGGACCGGTCCACGAGGAGGAATTCGATTCCGCATTCGCCGTACGCGTGATCGCCGATGGAATGGCCCATCGTTCTCCGTTCGGCTGGACGAGGAGTGCGCGAACGTGCCGCGGTCACCTTGGCAGGAGCCACTCGGATGGTCAACGGGCCACATGTAATTATGAAAATCCTATGGGCCGTGATCTCGCCGGGCGGGCCAAGCCGGTCTGGACACGTACGGTGCAGGGTGTCAGCCTGGACCGGTCAACGGGAGGACGGACGAAGGAATTCACCGTATGACCGACGTCGCGGCCTTGCCCGATGAGGTTCAGGTCGCCGTGGTCGGAGGCGGGCCCGTCGGTCTGCAGTTGGCCGGGGAACTGGGCCTTCGGGGTATCGGCTGCGTCGTGCTCGAACGGGATGTCCGGCCGCCGCAAGCGACACGTGCGCTTGTGCTGCATTCCCGGACCCTGGAATTTTTCGACATGCGCGGAATCGCCGAGCCATTTGTCGCCCACGGTCATCGCTACTGGCACTATCCCCTGGGTTCTGACAGGTCAATCGCGCCTTTCTCCGCGCTGGACAGTTCCTTTCCGTATGCGCTCGCTCTGCCCCAGCACCGGACCACAGCGCTGTTGGAGGAGTACGCCCTCAAGAACGGCGCACTCATCGCGCGCGGGACGGAAGTCGTCGGAATGCGGCAGCACGAGGGAAGTGCCGAGCTGACCGTCCGGAGTTCGGGGCGTGTGCGGCGGATATG
The DNA here is from genome assembly GCF_031845785.1 of Streptomyces hesseae. Classification (NCBI taxonomy): domain Bacteria; kingdom Bacillati; phylum Actinomycetota; class Actinomycetes; order Kitasatosporales; family Streptomycetaceae; genus Streptomyces; species Streptomyces hesseae. Next base: position 286,426 of record NZ_JAVRFI010000002.1, on the reverse strand, counting down.
CGCTGCCTACATCGCCGGGTGCGACGGCGCCCGGAGTACCGTGCGCCGGCTGTCGGGCATAGCCGCGTCACGCACCGTGCACCCCTATGACGTCATCTCGGTCGACGCGCGGCTCGACTTCGAGCCGCAACAGCCGTGGAGCCACTGGGGGCCGGACGGCATGGTGCTGCTCCTGCCGTTCGGCGACGGACGCTGGCGCGTCGTCCTCTACCCCTACCGTCGCCTTGAGGCCTACGACACACAGAACGACGCCCGCGACGCGGCCTGGGTGCAGGAGCTGCTGTGCCGGATCACGGGCCGCGAGCTCGCGCTGCGCGAGATCGAGTGGCTCAGCCGCTATCGCTGCGAGCACCGCCACGCCGCCCGGTACCGGCGTCACCGCGTCGTACTGGCGGGCGACGCCGCCCACGTCCACCCACCCACCGGCGGCCAGGGCCTCAACACCGGCCTGGCCGACGCCATGAGCCTGGGGTGGCGCCTCGCGGCAGCGGTCACCGAGCCTCACCACGGGGTACTGCTGGACGCCTACGCCGAGGAACGACGTCGCTCCGCCGCCCACGTCATGCGGCTCACCGCCGCCATGCTCCACTTCAACGCGCTGCCCTCGCCCTGGGGCCACGCACTGCGCGCCACCGTCCTCACCGCCCTTAGCCCACCCCTCCCGCGACGACGTCTTGCCGCGCGCCTGGCCGGCCTGCCGGGGAACGCCGCGCGGCGCGGCACGCGCATCCGGAGCGGCGCGGCAGCCCCTGATGTGCCACTACTGGTCACGGCGACCACCGCCCCCAGAAGGCTGTTCGAGGCCCTCAGGACAGGCCATCATGTGCACCTGACCCCCGCCCGTGGCACACCGGACGCTCGAGCACCCGGCATCACGTTCCCCATGGTCACCGTTCGGTCCGCGGCCTGGCGGCAGCCATGCATCGTAGGACCGGACGGGCACTACCTGTGAGCCCCGGACTGCCGGACGACCGCCGGGCCTGGACAGCGACGCCCGGCCGCGTACCGCGCCTCGCCCCCATCGCCTGCTATGCGGCGCTGCTCTGCGGGGCGCTCGCCATCGCCTCGGTCACGGCGGCCGTGCCCGCGGTCGCGGCCGACCTGGAGATGGAGCCCGTCCAGACCCAGTGGTTCGCCGCCGCATATCAACTCACCTGTGGCCCTCTGCAACTCGGGGTGAGCCACTTCGCCGACCAGTACGGTGCGCGCCGTATCCTGCTCGTCGCCCTGTCCACCTTCGCCGCCGCGAGCCTGCTGGCCACCGCGGCCACCACCGCCGCCGTCCTCATCGCCGCTCGACTGCTCCAGGGCATCGGCGGTGCCGCTCTCTCGCCCGTCAGCCTCGCCCTTCTGCTCACCCTGCGCCGGAGAACGGGAAACGAGCCGCATGCCGTTGCGGGGTGGGTCTCCACCGCCGCCGCGGCCTCCTGCCTCGGGCCGGTACTGGGCGGTCTGCTCACCAGCCTGGTGGACTGGCGGGCGGCCTTCGGCGCCCTCACTCTTCTCGCGACCGCCAGTGCGGGCTGCGCCCTTCACGCACTCGGCGAACCCGGACCCTCGGCGACGTCGCCTCGGCAGCCCATGGACATCGCCGGAATCACCTTGTGCACCGCGGCCGCCATCACCGCGCTGATCACGCTGACCGCTCCGGCGGTCACCGCTTCCGCACCGGCACAGGCGGCGACCGCGCTGCTGACCGTCACACTGATCGGTCTTCTCACCCTCCGAACGCGACGTGACCCTCAGGGCACTTTGGACGCCGGGTTGCTGCGGCAGGCCGTCACGCGCCGAGCGCTGCTCGTCCTGCTGGCGCTCTTCGGCGCGAACTCCGCCTTCACGTTCCTCACTTACTTCACTCTCACCCGCGCAAACGGTCTGAGCCCGCTCTCGGCGGCGGTCGTCGCCCTGCCGGCCGTGGTCCCCGCCGTTCTCACCGCGCGCCTGGCCGCCCGGCGGACCGGTGAACAGTGTGACGGCTCACGCCTCATGCGTACCGGGCTTCTGTGCGTCGCGGCCGGTGTGCTCCTCAGCGGCTGTGGACATCGGCACCCCACGCCCCTGTGGTTGCTCAGCGGCGCATGCGCCTTCGTGGGATGCGGCCTGGGCCTGACCAACGGCTCTGCCATGACCGTCGTCAGCCGCGACCACGCGTCACACCGCACCGCGCAAGCGGCGGCGACGGCGACAACGTTCGCCATGCTCGGTGGCGCGACGGGGCCGGCGGTGGCAGGAGCCGCACTCACCCTGGTTGGGCATCCTCCCCGCGGCTGCGGGGCATCGATCTGCGACGCGCTCGGCACGCCGCTGGGTACCCAACCGGCTCTTTGCCTACTGGGTTTGCTCACCGCTGCCATGGCTTTCACGCTTACCGGTCGGCGACACGAACGGAGGAGACAACGGTCGTGCGCCGGACAGGTTTGAGGATGGAACGAAAGGATGCCGCCGTCGGTACGCGGTGGCTTTACGGGAGGGGTTGGGCAGACATGGGCGGACGGTTGTCATGGGGCAGGAGGCTCGGGTGTGTGGTGGCGGCGTCGCTGGCCGCGCTGGTGAACGCGGCGCCCGACGCTTCGGCACACCCTTCGGCACACGCATCGCGTGCTGCCGTGAGCTGCGCGGGGAACAACACCATCACGTTCTCACCCGGTCTGTCGCTGGCGGCGCAACGGACCCGGATCGGCGGCAGCGGTGCGTACAGATGTCTTTCCACGGACCCGGCGCTGCGGTCGGGGGAGTCCTCGATCAGCGGCGGCGGGTGGAACGGCTGCTTCTTCTCCGAGGCGACCACCGCCGAGCGGATCACCTGGAACACCGGGGAGCGGACGACGGTCGTGTACCACTTGGGGAACGTACAGCAGGTGGCCGGGCAGGCGGTCGTACTGATCGTGGGCCGGGTGGTGGAGGGGAAGTTCAAGGGGCGGACGGTGGCCTCGCCGGGGCTTCAGGTCGCGCTCGATCCGCTGAAGTGCGCGTCGAAGGACGGGGTGGAGCTGATCACCGGGCCGTCGGAGCTGGTGATCGTCTGACCGGGCGGCCACTCAGGGGCCGATGTCGTCGCGGCCGTAGCGGGTGACCAGGTCCAGCACGTACGCGGCGTCGGCACGGGTGCTGGTGGGGTTGATGGTGCACATGCGGAGCACGGTGGCTCCCCGGACCGTGGTGGTGAGGAGGACGGCTCCGCCGTCGGCGCACACCCTCCGGCTGATGTGTGCCTGCGCCGCGTCGGCGTCCCATGTCGCGGGCGCGTCCCGGGGCCGGTAGCGGAAGGTGAGGATGGCGAGACCGGGCGGCGTGACCAGCTCAAGCTCGGGGTGGGCCTCGACGAGTCCGGCGGCGTACTCGGCGAGGTCCGCTCCCCGCTCGATGGCCTGACGGAAGGCTCCGGCGCCGAAGGTCTTCAGGGAGAGCCAGAGCTTCAGGGCGCGCAGACCGCGGCTCTGCTGCGGGCCGTAGTCGGAGAGGTTGACCTCCTCGCATGCCGGGGCGGCCGGATGGGCCGCTCGGAGATACCCCTGGTCCAAGGCGTGGCGCGCCACACCGAAGGTCTCGGAAAGCAGTTCGGGGCGCCGTAGCAGGACACAGCCGATCTCATAGGGCTGGAACAGCCATTTGTGCGGATCGACGGTGAGGGAGTCGGCCCGGCCGAGGGCGTCCCGCAGATGGTGACCGCGTGGGGCGCCGGCGACGGCCGCGCCATGGGCGCCGTCGACATGCAGCCACAGGCCTTCCTCCTGGCACAGATCGGCCAGACGGCCGAGCGGGTCGACGGCCCCGGTGCCGGTCGTGCCGAGCGTGGCGACGACGGCGAAGGGGCGCAGTCCCGCGCGGCGGTCACGGCCGACGCGCTCGGCCAGGACGTCGGCGTCCAGGCGCAGGTCGTCGTCCGGAGGCAGGACGGCGAGCTGTTCGCGGGTGAGGCCCAGGAGGTGCGCCGCCTGTGCGACGGAAGGGTGAGCCTGGGAGGAGCAGTACAGCCGGGCGTGCGGCTGCGGCCGGCCGTCGAGGCGGTGGTCGCGGGCGACGGCCAGACAGGTCAGGTTGGCCACGGACCCGCCGCTGACGAACAGGCCGCCGTGGCCGTCCGGGAGGCCCAGGAACGTCTTCAGCCAGCGCAGGGTGGTCAGTTCGATCTGGGTGGGGCCCGCTCCGACGAGCCAGGCGCCGGGGACGGAGAGGTACGCGGAGGCCAGCGCGTCGGCGAGCACGGCGGGGAAGTTGCCGGTGGAGGGCACGAAGGCGAAGCAGCGCGGGTGGTCCAGCCGGGTCGCCTCGGCGAGTGCGCGCTCGGTGACGTGGTCGAGGAGGCCGGGCAGGTCGTGGGTACCGTGCTCGGGGAGGGGCTCGTCGAGGGCGGCCCTGAGAGCGCCGGGTGAGGGGACGTGGCAGGGCGGCCGGGAGCCGGGGGTGGTCATCCGGTCGATGACGAGTTCGACGGCGTGGCGGCCCGCCTCGCGCATCCGCCGTTCGTCCAGCCGCAGTGGGGGAGGCTCGTCCTCGGTGTGCGATCCCTCCTGCCCCGTGTCCGGGGCGAGGGCCGCAAGCCAGGCCGAGGCGCCGGGCCGCAGTCGCGGACGGGGCCGCAGCCCCGCGACCGGCCGCGGGAACTGGACGAGCGCCAGCTCCTCGCCCGCGATGACCGGACCGGAACGGGCGACGGCCCACCACAGGACCTCGTCGTCGGCCAGCCGGGACACCACGGGCGGCCCGGGAAGCGGTCCCGTCACCGCGCGCCCGTCCCTGCGGTAGCGCCCCGTCGGGGGCGGGCGGCGCACCACGGCGTCCGTACGGGCATGCACCACGAGCTGACTGTGGCGCGGGCCGGGCGGCAGCGGTCCGGCCGCCGGAGGGGGCAGGGCGGGAAGGAGGAAGGACAGGACGTGCAGGCCCAGGGACGGCAGAAGGCCCGCCGCGCCCTCGGCGGCCTGGACCAGGGACACCACCGTCTGGAAGCGTGGATTGACCTCCACGGCCAGCAGCCGGCCGTCCTCCTCCACCAGGTCCAGGCCGAAGACACCGCGGAAACCACGTCCCCGCAGGACCTCGCCCACCTGGTACGCGGCCGCTCGGGCCTGCCCGTACAGCCCCTCGGGCAGGTCGTCCGGGCCGACGAGCTGGTTGCCGCAGTGCGCGCCCCAGGAGGCGGCCAGCTCGGGCAGCCCGACGAGCTGGTGGGAGACCGCCGAGACGACGGTCCGGTCCGGCCCGGCGCACGCGGTGACGGTCAGGGAGATCCCGGGAGCGAAGCGGCTGAGCTTGACGGGTTCGCCCCGCCAGGAGTCCAGGCAGGCCCGCAGGCCCGGCGGCCCGTCGACGAGGACGGTCCCGCGGCCGATGAGGTTGTTCTCCGCCCGCTGGGCGACGGCCCGCTCCCACCGGCCGCTCCAGTACGCCTCCGCCGGCTCGCGGCCTGACGCGGGGATCACCAGGAAGGGCGGGACGGGGACCCCGGCCTCGGCGAACAGCCGGGTGGCGCTGATCTTGTCGGCGGCCCACGCCGTGACACCGGCGTCCGGGGCCAGCAGCCGGTAGCCGTGCGTACGGGCCCAGGTGCGGGCGTTGTCCCCGTGCTCGGGAGCGAAGGACACACAGACACGGCGTGGGTCGGGCGGGCACGGCTGCTGGCCGGGCGGGGGTTCCGGCAAGGGCTCCCAGGCGGAGACCGGTTCGTGGTGGAGCCAGGCGGGCGCCGGCTGGAACGAGGCGCTCACGGCGGGGCAGTGGTCGAGCCACACGACCTCGTCGACCAGGCCGGCCAGCAGCCGCAGGCCGGTCCGTGCGTCGATGCCCTCGACGTCCCCCACGGCCCGTGACGCAGGGATCGTCCACTCACTCACATGTCGCACGGTCGCTCCTCTGCCGGGTGGTGTGCCGCGACAGGAGCGAGGCGCCGTCCGGCACGCAGCGCTCGCAGATCGCCGCGTGCGCCTTCCGGTTCCGTCGCTGTGCCGCCCGCAGCAGGGTCTCCTCGTGACGGATCACGGCGAGGAGGGGCGTCGGCGCCGACAGGTTTCCGAGCGCGGTCCTGAGGGCGCGCGTCCGTTCGGTCATGACGTGGTGCTCCTGATTGAGCGTTCCGGAGAAGCCCGGTGCGGCGAACGGCGGCTCCATCGTGGGCCGTACGTCGTTCGCGTAGACGGAGGCGGGGAAGTCCGAGGCGTAGGCCATGGCGGCGGTGGCCGCGTCGTACAGCGTCCGCAACCGCTCCAGGCCGTGGCGGACGGACGCCCACCGTGCCGCGCCCACTGCGGCCAAGATGTCGTCGAGGGCGCTGTTCATGGTGGTCAGCAGGAGATGGAAGAGCTGATGGCCGAGTTTCCAGCGGCGCAGTGCGCCGTACGGGCCGTCGGCGGGCCCGTCCGGTACGGATCCCGGCGTGGACCGCAGCCACGCGGCCAGCGTGGCGTGGGAGGCGTGCAACAGACCGGTCAGGACGGCGGCACGCTGGGAGTCGTCCAGACCGGTGTGCGGAAGGTCGGCGAGGACGGCTGTCTGGAGCCGGAGCATGTCGTATGTCCAGGACGTCAGGTCCGGCGCTTGACGCGCGATGTGGAAGTAGCGGTCGTAATCGGCGGTCGTGGCAACGGCCGCCGCCCGCACGGGGACGCGCGAGTCGGTGGCCAGGGTCAGAGGCGTCGGCGGCGTCTCGCTGTTCATCGGCCGCACCTCCGAGGAGCGGGCCACGATGCCTTGGCCAGCTGCTCCACCCGCTGGTGGAGGCGGTCGAGATACAGCTCGCTCTCCGGTTTCATCAGCACGCTGCGCAATACGTGGGTGTTGTCGCTGTCCGCGACGGCGTCGGCGTGGCGGGCGGTGAACGCGCCGGCGGTGACACGGGCGACGCTGAGGAAGACGGGGTCCTCCTTGGCGTTCATCCCCCGGTGCAGCACCTCATCGCTCGCCCTGCCGACATGGGACAGGCGAGGTGGCGAACTCCCCGGAGCGGCCGGGTAGTACGTCACGATGTCGAGCTCGGGAGGCTGGTACGGATCCAGGTACGGAGAGGCGCCGATCAGCCCGGCCCAGCGGACGGCGGCCCGTCGCCCGGCGGCGAGCACCGCCCCGAGCCCGTCAGGGGTGAGCGGCAGCAGCTTCAGCGTCAGCCACAGAGCGGCGGCGGCCGCGCCGGAGCGGGAGCATTCGAGGCTGATCTCCCCCAGATGAGGTCTGCGGGAGGTGAAGTAGGTGTAGGGCGAGTCATGCCGGAAGAACCGGGCGACGTCCGGGTCCCCGAACAACACCGCTCCACAACCGTACGGCTGCAGACCGTGCTTGTGCGGATCGATCACCACCGAATCGCACTGCGCGATCGCCCGCAGGGCGTCCCCGGTCTCCGGCGCGACGGGCGCCTGCTCCTTGTCGGTTCTTCCGTCGGCCAGTAGCCGGAAGAAGCCGCCATAAGCGGCGTCGGCATGGACGCGCACCCCGTACCGGCGCGCCAGCGGGACGATGCGGTGCAGTGGATCGACGGCACCCAGCGCCGTCGTGCCCGTGGTGGCGACGACCGTGCCGGCGACCCCGGTGGACAGCAGCCGCTCCAGCCCGGCCATGTCCATGCGCCCACGATCGTCCACCGGCACCGTGTACACGGGGACGCCCAGCAGATGGCACATCCGGGCGTGGGTGTAGTGCGCCTCGGCGCTGACGGCGACCCCCGTGCCGGGACGGGCCTCACGGGCGACGAACAAGGCTTCGAGGTTGGCCTGGGTGCCGCTGCTGGTCAGGTGCCCGAGGTGGGCCGCGAAACCGGCCATCTGCGCGAGCTGCTCCACCACCTCCTCCTCCATGGCGGAGGTCGCCGGACCGCCGTCCAGCGCGTGGTTGTTGGAGTTGACCAGCATGGCGGCCGCATAGCCGGCGACCGCCACCGGGTGCGGCGGCTTGAGTATCTGCCCCGCGTAGCAGGGGTGGAAGAAGGGGTAACTGCCGCGCAGCCGGGCGGTCAGCTCCTCGAATGCCACCTCACAGGCCGCTTCGTCGACCGCCATCGCGGTATGCGCCGCGAACTCGTCGTACGTTCGCGCCCATTCCCGGAAAGCCTCGGCTCCCCGCCCGAGCCAGTACCCCAGCTCCATACCCACCCCACCCCTGCCCCCCGGACCCCGATGACCCGATCACCGTAGCGGCGGAAAATCACCCCATCACGACAATCGGCGGCAATCACCTGAAAGTGGTGAGAGGGTCTCTACGCCGAGGCTGGTCGGCAGGTCCGGACGCACCCTGCCGGGCAATGCCGCCGACCGTGATCAATCTCGGCGCCGACGGTTGTACCGACGGTCCCCAAGACCGCTTCTCCTCCGTAGGAGGTCCGGGAGCCACCAGTTGGCGTTCCCGAGCAGGTGCATGGTGGCCGGCACGAGGAGCAGGCGCATGAGCGTGGCGTCGATGATCACGCTGGCGCCCAGGCCCAGGGCGATCATTTTGATGACGACGTCGGTGCTGAGCAGGAAGGCGAGGAAGACACTGGTCATGATTACCGCGGCGCTCGTGATGACGCGAGCGGTGGCCGCGAGGCCGGTGGCGACGCTCTCGTGGTTGTCCCCGGTGCGAAGCCAGGTTTCACGGATGCGGACGATCAGGAAGATCTCGTAGTCCATGGACAGTCCGAAGACGATGGTGAGCACCAGGACCGGTACGTAGGGCTCGATGGGGACGGGCTCGGTGATGCCGACGAGGGAGCCGCCCCAGCCCTCCTGGAAGACGGCGACGACCACTCCGAGGGCCGCGCCGATGGAGAACAGGTTGAGGAGGGCGGCTTTCGCCGCGACGAGCAGACCGCGGAAGGTGACGAGGAGCAGGAGGAAGGCCGTGCCGGTCACGAAGGCGATGATCGTGGGCAGGTTCCCGAGCAGCACGTCGGCGAAGGTGAGCCGGGCGGCGGTGAGGCCGGTGATGTAACCGCGTGCTCCGGTGCCTGCGAGGGCTTTGGGCAGGACGGTGCGGTCGAGGCGGTGGAGCAGGTCGGCGGTTCTGCGGTCCTGGGGGCCGTGCTCCGGAGTGACGGTCGCGATGAGGAGGGTGCGGTCGGCGGTGGGCGCCGGCGTGCTGACCGCCGCGACACCCGGGGTCCGTATCAGGGCTGCGGAGAGGGAGTCGGCAGACGGACTCGGTTCCGCGCCGGTCCGGGCGGGGCGGAGTTCGACGACGACGGTCAGCGGGCCGTTGGCGCCGGGACCGAAGTTCTTCGCGATGAGCTCGTAGGCGCGTCTGTCGGTGTAACGGCCGGGTGTGGAACCGGCGTCGATGTGACCCAGGCGCACGGACGCGAGCGGGATGCTCAGCGTCCCCACCGCGAGGACACCGATGGCGAGGAAACGGCACGGGTGCCGGCCGAGGGCGCGGGACCATCGGTACCAGAGGTCCGCAGTGCCGGTGGCCTCGTCGACGGGACGGCCGAGGCGGAAACGGTCGATGTTCCGGCCGAGCAGCCCGAACAGGGCCGGGGCGAGGGTGAGCGAGGCAGCGGCGGCCACCAGTACGGTGATTCCGGCAGCGACCGCGAGCGTGGCGATGAAGCCGGTGCCGGAGAGGCACAGACCGGTCAGCGCCAGGATCACGGCCGCGACGGCGATCAGTACGGCATGTCCGCCGGTGGCCATCGCGGCCCCGGCGGCTTCGACCGGGTCACTGGTCCCACGCAGCACTCGGCGGTGGCGTGTGGTCAGGAAGAGCGTGTAGTCCAGCCCGGCACCGAGGCCCATCATGGTGGCCACCGTCGGGGACGGTGTGGCGAAGGTGAACGCGTTGGCGAGCAGGCCGAGCGAGCTGAGCCCGACGAGCAGTGCCAGCATCGAGGTGACGAGAGGTATCGCGGCCGCCGCGATACTGCCGAAGCCCAGGATCAGCACGGCCACCGCGGTCACGAGACCGATCAGCTCCGACAACCGGTCGTTTCCCGGGGGACGCGCCAGCTCTCCGAGCGGACTTCCGTACTCGACGGTGAGGCCGTCGGCGCGCAGTGGCTTCACCGCCTCCTCGACGCGCGTGAGACAGGACGTGCCGTACGCGCTCGGGAAGTCCGCGAGCCGGACCGTGAAGTATCCGGTCCTTTCGTCCTGCGAAAGTCCCCCCGGGGTGGTGAGCGGAGCCGTTACGGACAGCACATGGGGGAGATGCGACAGGGTGGCTCCCACGGTGTCGAGAGCCTGCCGATGCGTCGTCAGCTTCCCCGTCCGGGCCTGGACGACAAGCTGCGAGCCGACACCGCGCAGGTTGCCGTCCGCAGCGGCTGTGATCAGGTCGGCTCCGCGTTGAACGGACGACCCGGGCAAGGAGTAGTCGTCCCGGTACGTTCCGCCCCGGACGGCGTTGAGCGTGACCAGTGTGCCGAGCACCAGCAGCCATGAGGCGATCACGCGCCAGGGGTGCCGGGCACACCAGCGGCCCCCGTCGCCGAGCCGTCGGCTCGGCGGCGCGGCTGTCATGCCGCGCGGAAGGCCAGTACCGCGTTCTGGCCTCCGAAGCCGAAGGAATTGCTGACCACGGCACCCACCGCTGTGCGCCGGGGTGCCGCGGTGACCACGTCGAGATGAATGGCGGGGTCCAAGGCGACGAGATTGGGGGTGGGCGGGATGATCTGGTGCCGCAGGACCAACGCCGCGCACACCGCCTGGATGCCGCCCGAGCCGCCGGCCGCGTGCCCCAGGACTGCCTTCAACGCGGTGACCGGAGGGGCCTTCTCGCCGAAGACCGCTCTCAGCGCACGGTATTCGGCGAGGTCGTTGGCCCTGGTCGAGGTGCCGTGAGCGTTCACGTGGCCGATGTCGGCCGGGGCGAGACCGGCGTCGGCCAGGGCGCTGCGCAGCGCCTCGGCCGCGCCTCGGCCGCCGGGGTGGGGTGCCGTCATGTGGTGGGCATCGCACGAGGCGCCGTACCCGGCGAGGTACGCGTACGGGGAGACGCCCCGGGCGCCGGCGTGTGCCGCCCGTTCGAGCACGAGCACCCCGGCGCCCTCTCCCAGGACGAAGCCGTCGCGCCCGGCATCGAAGGGCCGTGACGCGGCGCTCGGATCGGACCGGCGGGTCGACAGCGCCCTCATCTGGTGGAAACACACGGCAGCGCTGCGCGTACGCATCGACTCGCTGCCGCCGACGATCGCGATGTCGCAGGCACCGGACCGCACGAGGCCGCAGCCCAGCCCGACTGCCGTGGCGCCGGAGGCACAGGCGGTCGAGACGGACAGGTTCGGCCCGCGGGCGCCGAGGTCGATGCCGATTTCCCCGGCGGACATGTTGGGCATGCTGCGCATCAACGCCATCGGAGACACCTTCTCCGGCGTGCCGGCGGCCATCAACGCGTAGACCCGCTCGTGGTGTTCGGCGCTCGCGCTGGCCGTGCCGATGACGACGGCGACGCGGGAGGAGTCCCATTGGGAGGTGTCCAGCCGCGCGTCGGCGACGGCCTCGCGGGCCGCGCTCACCGCCATGCTCGTGTAGCGGTCGAGCCGGGCGGCGAGGCGCGGTCCCAGACGTGCGGACACGTCGAAGGGGGCCGGGCAGGAGAAGTCGACGGCCAGTCCGGCGAGCAGCGGATCGGGCACCGCGCGCGGGATTCCGGAGAGGAGGCCGGCCCACGTCTCCGGCGCCGTCGGACCGGCCGGAGTCACCGCTCCGAGCCCGGTGACGGCCACGTCCCTGCTGTCCGCGGTCCGCCTCACCGGCTCTCTCCGGCCTCCTCCGGCGCCGGGGCCGACGGGTCGGTACCGGTGTGCGACCCGGCACCGATGATCCGGGCTGCTTCGCCGAGGGACGTGCTCATGGTGAAGTCCTCCAACGTGACGGCGCCGGGCACGTGTTCGGCGAGGACCAGCGAGACCTCCAGCATGGAGACGGAGTCGAGCCCGAGCTCGGCGAAGGTGCGGCCGGGCCCGAGCTCCTGGGGAGCGCAGCCGATCCTCTCCACGAGGGCCTGGACGAGAAGTGCGTAGATGCGGTCGTGACCGTCTTGGCTGTGGGGCATGGACGAGATTCCTCGGGCGGTCGAGGTCCGGGAGGACCGGGGGAGACTGAACAGGTCCACAGGCGATGGGCCTCACCTCTCGTCGGTGGCCACGAGAGCGGCCGGCCGGCACGGGCTTCCGGGCTTCCGGAGCCGGGGCACCTCCGGTATGGCACGGTCCACCGCCTGCTCGGCGGCCCGTGCCAGGGACCGCCGATCGGAACCCGCGCGGACCGGCAGGGGCGCGAGCCGCTCGACCTCGACGACCAGGCCACGCTGGGAGATGAGCAGAATCACCGATTCCACCACGGACATGGGGCCGACCAGGGCGGCCGCCGTGGTGGCACGGCCACCCGACCGGTACCGCAGCACCACCGGCAGAACGGGCACACCCGCGTCCAAGGCGGCCTGGAAGAACGCCGGCCGGTACGGCCCGCCGGCCACGCCGCACCACGTCGTCGCCTCGGGACAGACGAACACCCGGTCACCGGCGCGCAGCGCCCGGGTTACCCCTGCCACGGCGCCGGGCAGCGCCGACAGCCGTTCACGGTCGATGTACAGAGTGCGGCCGAGCGCGGCGGCCCATCCGATGACCGGCCATCGCCGTACATCCGCCTTGCTCAGCGGCCGGGCGGGGTCGTAGCCGACGAGAACGAGATCGTCGAGCAGCGAGGTGTGGTTGATCACCAATAGGCCGGGCGCCGTGTCCCGCGGCCCGGCCGGGGACGGCGTGAAGCGCACCCGCACGCCCATGGCCCGGACGACCAGCCGGACCCACCGGCGGAAGACCCACAGCCGCGGTCGGCGGCCCACCGCGGAGGACAGCGCGGGAACGACGATCAGCGAGCAGGCCAGCAGCACCGCCGTCAACCGCAGGATTCGCCGCAGAGGCCCCACCCGGTCCTGCTGCGCCGGGCCGGGCAGGCACGAGCGGCCGCACGGCGACGTGGGCCGCCATGGATCGGCGGGCACCTGAACGCCGGTCCCGTCGACGGCATCGGTCGCATCGGGCGAATCGGTCATGACGCCACGGCCCGCAGCGGGTTCAGCCGGCCCGCCGGCACCCGGTCCACTGCCAACAGCGTGAACAGATCCGCGGTACGGAAGCCGCTGTCCAGCGCCGGCGGTCCGCAGACCCAGGCACCGAGCGTGAGGTAACCGCGCAGCAGCGACGGCACCGCGGCGGGCGGGCACGGGCCGGAATCCTGCGGAATCCAGGGGGTCCGGGGGCGCACCCGGTACGCGTCCGGCGCGTAATGCCGGGCGCGGACGGTCTGCCAGGCGGCGGAGGCCTGGGCCCCACCGTCGGTCAGGGACACCGAGGCGCACCCGCCGAGCCACCGGAACCGGCGGTCCGTCATATAGCGCAGGATGCCCGCCCACAGGCACAGCACCACCAGGCCGTTGCGATGCCTCTGATGCACGCATGCACGCCCGATCTCGACCAGCCCGCCGCACAGGGAGGTGACGGCGTCGAGCTCGAACCCCTCCTCGGAAAGCAGCTGTTCGGATCTTCCCGGGGGCAGCAGGCGATATGCCCCCACCACTTCCGCGGTCGTCTCGTCCCGGACCAGAAGGTGATCGCAGACCCGGTCGAACCCGTCCACGTCCAGCCCGTCGGCGGCGGAGGGCAGACGGGCTCCTTGCTCCACCGCGAACACCTGGTACCGCAGTCGCTGGGCGTTGCGCACGTCGTCCTCGTCCCGGGCCAGGAAGGCCTGGTAGGCGCCGCCGCAAGCCGCGGGACCGCCCGGCGGGCGGGCGACACGGGCCAGAACACGGGATACCGCCATGGCGGCCCACCCCCCAACGCGACGCGTATGACAGACCGACCCCCGGCCTTTCTTCCCAACACCATGCCCGCCATGCGACGAGAGCCGATCTCCACCCCAAAGACTGAACTTCCCCGCTTCCACAGGCGATTGCCGGAAGGCGGATGGTCTGATGTCCTCGCACCGCCATGGGTCGACGAGGGGCACGTCTATGGGGTTCGCGAGCAGGCTGTCGGCGTGCCTCCTGCGCCGTCGGCTCCGCCGCGGGAGCCGGAGCGGGTGCGACGCCCTGGCCCCGCACCTGCTGCCCGAGCCGATCCTGGATCTGTTCCGACGCGACGGCCTGGAGCCTCTCTCGCATCCCCCGGGGTGCCCCGCCCAAAAGATGACCCGGGTGTCCCTGCTCTTCGGGACGAGCGTCTGGCTGGTGAGCGGCCCGGCGGAAGTGCGGCAAGTCCTCGCGGCCAAAGAGATGTTCAGCAACGACCTGACCAGACTCCAGTACATATCGCCCGCTCTGCCCGATCACGCGCTGGGCGGACTGGGGACCTGCGATCCGCCCCTGCACACCAGGATGCGGCAGATGCTCGCTCCCGAGTTCACCGCACGAGGCCTGCGACGCCTCGAACCCGTGATCCGGAACATCGTCGCCGAACAACTCGACATCATGTCCGCCGCACCACAGCCCGTGGACCTCGTAGAGACCTTCGCATGGCCCGTCCCGGCACGTACCATCTGCGAACTGCTCGGAGTTCCCGCCGCGGACCTCGACGCGTTCCGGCAACTCAGCACTCGGCGCTTCGACATCGTCGCAGGGCTGGGTGTGCAGCTCGGCGCCGTCTCGTCCTCGCAGCTCCGCCTGGAACGCCTGATCGCCGACGAACGCCGGAAGCCCGGAAGCGGTCTGCTGGGCACACTGGTGAACCGCGGAGCCGACCTCGACGACCGGACACTGGCGGGTCTGGCGGACGGTGTGCTCACCGGGGGGCTGGAAAGCAGCGCCGGCATGATCACACTCGGCACGCTCCTCATGCTCCGCGACCCCGCAGCCCGCGAACGCGCCGCCGACGGCCGCACGGTCGGCGCTCTGACGGAGGAACTCCTGCGACACCTGTCCGTCGTGCAGGTGGCCTTCCCTCGCTACGCCCTTACAGATGTGGAGATCGGTGGCCACCAGGTGTCCAAGGGCGATGTGGTTCTGTGCTCCCTGCTGCGCGCCAATCGTCACACCGGTGCCGGTGCCGCGGCGGCCATGACCGGTGGCGCTCGCGGCGATCAGAGTCATGTGGCCTTCGGCCACGGAGCCCACCGCTGTCTCGGCGCGGAACTGGCGCGCATGGAGCTGCGGATCGCCTACCAGGCCCTGTTCGAGCGCTATCCCCGGATGCGGCTCGCGATCGACGAGCGCGAGATTCCCTTTCACGGTCTGGCGATGGTCTACGGACTCCAACGACTGCCGGTGGACCTGGGGCCGTACAACTACTGACATACGTGAACCGGCTGCGCCGCCACCCGCCCCAGCACCATGGGGCCGGTCCTCCCGGCGGCGGAGGACCGCTCGGAGCCGCCGGCGTCCTGCCATCGTGAGTCCCTCCGCGTGGCGGACGAACCGGGCGCCCGCACGATCGCCCTCCCGGCGATCTCGACGGGCGTCCACCGAGGGCAGGTCGTTCATCGGTCCGTCAATCGCGTGTTGAACACATCCACCTACGGTCCGGGCACCACCAACCGCACCCGTAGATGGATGGAGCATCCGTTGCGCAGACATGCCGTCACCCTGGCGCTCGCCACAGCCGGCCTGGCCGCCGTTCTCCCCATGGCCCAGGTGTACGCCACCACCCCGACCACAGCTCCCGCCGCGTCCGCGCCGCGCGCGGCGGACGGCGGTGTCCAGGCCCTGGCCACGGCCACCGACGCCCAGCAGCGTGCCTTCTGGACCGAGCACGAAAAGAACGGCACCTTCCGCCGGTCAACGGGGGAGCTGCCGGACTGGAAGCCGGCGGCCGAGCCGACGCGGGCGACAGAGCCGGGCGCCGGGCGGGCCGCCAAGGCGCCCGCTGTCGCGCCACAGCAGAACGGGAAGAGCCGGTTCGCGGCCGGCTCCCCGGGCGAGAACCGGCTGCGCGCCACCACCGGCCGCATCCGGATCGCCTGGCCCGACGAGAAGAACCCCACCACCTGGTGGGTCACCTCGTGCACGGGAAATGTGGTCACCAGTGACAGCAAGGACGTCATCGCCACGGCGCGGCACTGCATACGCCACGACGACCAGGGCCGGGTGGACTCCAAGGCGCAGTACGAGTTCACCCCCGGCTACTCCAAGGATGCCAACGGCACCGAGCACGCCCCCTACGGCAAGTGGACCTTCCGCTCCGTCGGTGTGGTCAACGACAGCGCCGGCCGGCAGAGCAGCGACTCCGCGTTCCTCGCGCTCAACACCCAGAACGGCACCCACGTCCAGGACAAGGTCGGCTCCTCCGGCTACCGGTTCGGGACCGCCACGCTGCCGAACCGGGTGGTGATCGCGGGCATACCCGTCAAGTCCGACCAGTTCCACACCTGCGTGAAGGAGCCTTACTGGGGCCCGGACAACCCGCCCCAGATCCTGGGCCGCGGCGGGCCCTGCAACGGTGACAGCGATCTCTCCGGTGGCGCGAGCGGCGGCCCGCTCCTCGACGGCGACACCTTCGACAACGGCGGCCCCGTCCAGATCGGCAACTTCTCCGGCAGCCTCGGGGAGGACGCGGCCGCCGCGGTCTGGCGCGACGAGGCCTTTGCCGTCTTCCGCTCCGTGCAGTAGCGGCGGGAAGCCTCACCAGCGGAGCGCGACGCGCGTAGTTCACACGAGCGGGTCCGGAGTCGGCCGGACCCGCTTTCGTCAATCTCCGGGCACACTCGGCAATTACCACAAATAGCGATGAAGCTCTCGTGAATGACTCCTGCTCAATCCTGTGCGCCAACCTCCACCGACCTTTCGGAAAGTGGCTGGTTATGATCGGCATCCACTCCGAAATGGTCGGCTGTGTTTGACGAGGACTGATGACTCCCACAGGATCCGAAAGCCCGGACGAACCGGCGGGCGAGCCGGCTGGCGAGTCGGCGCGGAAAAGCCGACGACGGACCGTGCGCCTGCGTACCTTGCTCGTCTGGCTCGCGGTGGTGCCCACCGTGGCAATGGGCGTCCAGGTTCTCATCAGCACCGACCGGTCGGTTCAGGAGTCCCAGCACCTGCGCAAGGACGTGGTGGCCGGCCGGCAGACCGGCGTACCTCTGTACCGGCTCATGACCGCGCTACAGGCCGAGCGCGCGACCACCGCCGCGTGGTGGTCGGGCATGCCCGTGTCCGGCGCCGATCTGCGTGACCGCCGGGCCGGGACCGACCGGGCCGTGGCCGGTTTCCTGAAGTCGTCGGACCCCGGCCAGCTCCACTCCGACCGGGCGAAGGACCGCCTCCGCGACGTCACGGAGAGACTGGCCGACCTGGGCGCCCAGCGCGAACGAGCCGACGCGCGCCACGGCAACCCCGACGACACCGTCGACTACTACACCGACGTCATCAGCGGAACGATCCGTTGCTACGGAGACTTCAACCACGTCGACGACGGCTCGCTCACCCAGGAGACGACGTCGCTCGTGGCCCTGTTCTCGGCAGCGGAGACGGTGGCTCGCGAGGACGCCATCCTCGCGCTGGCGGGCCCCTCCGGAAAGCTGACGTCCGCCAGGTTCGGCGAATTCGTCGAAGCCGTCGGCGCGAGCGACTACCTGTACGACACGGTCACCCTCGATCTGCCCCTCGACGACCAGGACGCCATCCAGCGGATCCTCACCTCGAACGCCTGGCAGACCAAGGCCCGCATCGAGAAGGCGATCGTCTCCGAGCACAAGGACGTCCCCTCCGGCATCGTGCTGCCGCCGTACGTCAGCGACTGGCGGGCGGCCTACAGCACCTTCTCCGCCCAGTTGAACACCCTCGACGAGAGCGAGCTGCAAGAGCTGCTCGCCCACGCCGACGACCGGGCGGCGCAGCTGGAGAATCAGGTCGTCCTGCTGGTGGCCGCCAGCGGTGCCGCTCTCCTGCTGGTCGTCGCCGTCGTGGTCTTCACCACGCGTTCGGTCCTGCGCCGGCTGCGCTCCCTCCACGACCGCACGGTCGCGGTCGCCGAGAAGACCCTGCCGGACGTCGTGGACCGCCTCCAGCGCGGAGAGGCCGTCGGCGCCGACGCACTACCGCGGCCGAGGGGCGACCAGGACGAGGTCGGACGGATCAGCGACGCCTTCGCCCACGTCGTCGCCGTGTCCGTCGAGGGACACCGCAAGCTCGCCGACGAGCGCCAGGGCTTCAGCGTGTTCGCCTCCGGTATCGCCGCGCGGACCGGGAACCTGGTCAGCCGGCAGCTCGCCCTCACCGAGCACATCCAGGACACCTTCGGCCAGGACGAGGCGCTCCTCGCCGACCTCATGAGGTCCGATCAGCTCACGGTGGGCATGCGGCGGCAGATCGAGAACCTGCTCATCCTGGCGGGCGGCGAGATCCCCGACCCGCACATGGAACCCATGCGCGTCGCCGATCTGCTGCGGGAGGCGGCCGCCGAGGTCGAGGACTTCCGGCGCATCGACCGGCACGCCATGGACGAGACCAGCGTCGAGGCCGGCGTGATCAGCCAGCTCAGCCACCTCCTGGCAGAGCTGCTGGACAACGCCACGCGCTTCTCCCCGCCGACGGCGAGGGTCGCCATCCGGGCCGAACTGGTCGGCGACGGCCTCTGCGTCGAGGTCGAGGACCGCGGCCCACGGGTGACCACCGAGAGGTACGAGGAGATGAACGGCCGCCTCCACTCGGCCCCGCCGTACTCCGTACTGGCCCGGAACGCCCACCGGCTCGGCCTGTTCGTGGTCGGCCACCTCGCCGACCAGCTCGGGGCGACGGTCACGCTGCGCCGGTCGGCGTTCGGCGGGACGTCCGCCGTGGTGATCGTCCCGGGTGAGCACCTCGTGCCGACCCGGGAGGCCCGGGAGGGCACCGCGGTGCCCGAGCCGGTCAAGGAGCCCGCGCCCGTGCCCCAGCCCGCCGAGGAGCGGCGGCCGAAGCTCGTCACGCGGCAGCGGGCCGGCGATCCGGCGGACGACCCCGCTCCCGGCACTCCCGGCGCTCCGGAACTGCCGCGCCGCCCGCGCAAGGAGCAGGCGCGGCAGGACAGGAACACGGCGCCGGAGGCACCGCCCCGGTCCGGCTCCGGGGACATGCCCGGGGACGTCCCCGGGCGGCCGGCCCTCCCCGAGCGCGTCCCCCAGACCCATATGACCCAGCGGCTCCGCGAGCCGCGTGCGGCCGAACCGGTGGGCCGGGACGCCGCAACGCCCGAAGAGGTGGCCGACGCCTGGGCGGACTACGAAGACAGCACCAGGCAAGTGGAACTCGAGCTCCGACAGGACCAGCCATGACGACGACACAGAACGATGCGATCTACAGCATCCTGGACAACAACCTGAGCAGGATCGCGGGGATCCAGGGAGCCGTACTCCTCTCCAACGACGGGATCAAGCTCAGCGCCTACATGCTGGAGCGGGACCAGGCCGAACGGGTGGCCGCGGCGGCCTCCGGCATCGCGTCCACCATGAAGGCCATCTCGAGGGAGATCGACGGCGGCGGAGTGATCCGCCAACTCGTCGAGATGGACGAGCGGTACCTGTGCATCGTCGGATGCGGAGCGGGCAGCACCCTGATCGTGGTGGCCTCCCGCAAGGCCCGGCTCGGGGAACTGGGCGGCGAGACGGTCCGCGCCGCGCAGGCCCTCGGCGAATGGCTGGACACCCCCGAACGCTCACAGGCGCCCACCGCGTAATGCCGGACGCCCCCCAGCCCGGACGGCGCCGCCGGACGCGGCTGTACGCCCTCACCGACGGGCGTACGGCCGCGTCCCGCCACGGCCTGACGATGGACACCGTGATCACCGCGACCGCCGACGTCGGCCACGGTCACGGCGGCCTGCCCACGGAGTGGCAGGAGATCCTCACCATGTGCCCGCCGCCGAGCGGACGGGCCGTCGCCGAGATCGCCGCCCGGATGCGGATGCGGCTGACTCCCATGGTGGTCCTGCTCGGCGAGTTGCTGGAGCGCGGCCTGATCCGCCACCGGCCGCCGCTGGACGCCTCCGAGACCTCCAACGTCCACCTGCTCATGAAAATCAGGGACAACCTTGCCCGCCTATGACACCGCCGCCCCGGAGGCGTCCCCCGTCAAGATCCTCATCGCCGGGGGCTTCGGAGTCGGCAAGACGACTCTGGTCGAAGCGATCTCCGAGATCGATCCGCTGCGCACCGAGGAGCGGCTGACGTCCGCGGGTGTCGGCGTCGACGACCTCGACGGCGTCGAGGGCAAGACGGCGACCACGGTCGCGATGGACTTCGGCCGCATCACCCTCACCGACGCCGGAGTGGTCCTGTACCTCTTCGGCACCCCGGGCCAGGAACGCTTCTGGTTCATGTGGGACGACCTGCTGAACGGGGCGCTCGGGGCGATCGTCCTGGTCGACACCCGGAGGCTGGACCGCGGCTTCCCCGCCATCGACTTCTTCGAGAGCCGCGGACTGCCGTTCGTCGTCGGCGCGAACTGCTTCGACGGCGAGCAGCCTTACACCACCGAGGAGATCGGGGCGGCCCTCCACCTGAGGGACCCGGACACCCCTGTCCTCCTGCTCGACGCCCGCTCCGGTGAGGACGTCCGCGGCTGCCTGCTCTCGCTGCTGGACCGGCTCATCGCCCAGGCGCGCGTCACCGCGGTCGTCTGACCCCGGACGGGCGGGACCCGGGCTACCAGGTGACCGGGAGCCGGCGCACCCCGTAGATGTTCGAGGTGGTGCGCAGCGGTACGTCCTCGGGCGCGACGGCCAGGCGCAGGCCGGGAAAGCGGGCGAGGAGGGCGGGGAAGGCGACGCGCATCTCCACACGGGCGAGTTGCTGGCCCAGGCACTGGTGGGGTCCGTGGCCGAAGCCGAGGTGGCCGGTGGCCCTGCGACGGATGTCGAGGGTGTCGGGGTCGGGGAAGCGTGCCGGGTCGCGGTTGGCGGCCTGGAGGGAGAGGGTGACGGTCTCGCCGGCCTTGATGAGGTGACCGTCGACTTCGACGTCCTCCAGGGCGGCGCGGATGCCGGTGTCGGTGATGGTGAGGTAGCGCATCAGCTCCTCGACGGCCTGGTCGGCCAGGCCGGGGTCGGCACGGAGGGCGGCGAGCTGGCCGGGGTTGCTCAGCAGGGCGAAGGTGCCGTGGGCGAGCATGTTGGCGGTGGTGTCGAGGCCGGCGCCGAGGAGGAAGGTGCCGATGCCCGCGAGCTCGGTTTCGGTGAGGTCGCCGTGGCGTGCGAGGTCGCTGAGCAGGTCGTCGGCGGGCGCGGCGCGCTTGGCCTGGGCGAGCTCGTGGATGATGTCCTGGAGGGCGTTGTAGGCGGCCGCCTGTTCCTTCATGGAGCGGCTCTTGTCGGTGACCGTGGAAGTGTGCCGCTGGAATACGTCGCGGCCGTCGGTGGGCACGCCCAGCAGTTCGCAGATCACCAGGGCGGGGACGGGCTGGGCGAACGCCTCGACCAGATCGGCCGGCGGCCCTTGCCGTTCCATGGCGTCGAGGCAGTCGGTGGTGAACTGCTCGACGCGTTCGGTGAGCGCGCGCATCCGGCGGACGGTGAACTTCCCCATGAGCAGCCGCCGGTAGCGGGTGTGCCCGGGGGCGTCGATGCCGCTCATGTCGCCGGGCGGGGCGGGCGGCAGCGGTTCGGCGGGGCTGCCGGGGTGGGGCAGGTGCATCAGTTCGTAACGGGAGCTGAAGCGGGGGTCGGCCAGGATCGCGCGGACGGTGGCGTAGCCGGTGGCCAGCCAGCCGACGTGGCCGTCGGGGTAGCGCATCCGGCGCAGCGGCTGCTCCTCGCGCAGCCGTGCCAGTTCGGCCGGCGGGTCGAAGGGGCAGCCCGCGGGGCGGGTCACCGGCAGGGCCGCGAGGGGGTCGGGGGTCGTCGATGGGTGCTGGGACATGAGGTCCTCCATAACGCCATCATGGCGCCAAAGTGGCGCCATGTGCAAGCAGTTATGACGCGCTTCTGGCGTCACGCCCTGGGTGGGTGCCACGGGAGCGGGAGCACCGTGCCCGAACGCGCCCTGCCCGTCGTGGCGTCAGCCCAGCCCATCCGCTCCCACCCGGGCGGACGACTCCGCCGGCGGTCCGTCCGGCACCGACGGTCGTCGTGGACGTTCCAGTGATATGTCTCATGGCCGGGGTCGCCGGTGTAGTAGTGGGAGGTGTAGATCTCGACGTGGTGGTCGTCGGGGTCCGGCCCCCGCGGTGAAGGCGACGTCGTGGACGGTCGGCTTGCGGTACATCCACGCCGCAGTTCGTGCGTCGCCCTCGATGGTCTCCGAGCAGCGGAAGTCGATGGCGGTGCGGGCGGGCGGCGTCCACGGCCCGGTCGACGTCGGCCGGCCCGCCCCTGGCCACCTTCACGTATGGCCGGTCGGAGGCCGGGGGGTCGTGGCGCTCACGCCGGAGCCTCCCCGGCCTCGTGTCCGTCGGCCCCGCATCCGCCGAGGAAGGCCCGTACGCGGGCCTTGTGCGGCTCCCGGTCGTAGCCGGCGACGTACGCGTCGGCCATGCGGACCGGGTCGCCGAAGAAGTAGTACTCGTACAGGGCCTGGCGGCCGGAGAAGGCCGAGACGCAGGTGTCCCACAGCAGCCGGAAGAGCTTCACGCGCTCGGCCCCTGTCAGCGTCGCCGACTGGAGGTAGGCGTCGATGTCCGTGGCGGCCGGCCCGGTGACGTCGAGCCCGGTGGGGGTGGCCATCAGCCCGGCGGCACCGAGTTTGCGCAGGATCTGCGGGGAGCGTCACCGTGTGGGTGAGGACCTGGTGGGACATGTGCACGACGGCCGTCGTCCGGGCGAACATCTCATTGCACCGCTCGACGTCCCCCAGCAGGAAGCACCGCTCGTACGGCACGTGGACGTCGTCGAAGGCCGGGTCGGCCTCGGCGAACCAGCTCTCGGCCGACGCCAGGGCCATCAGCCGCTGTTGAGGTGGTTGCCCGTGCGCCCGAGCATGCCGTTGCTGTGCTCGGCCCACACCTTGAACGCTCGGCGGCGCTTGACGAGTTCGTCGGGTGTGGTGGGTGTGAGGAACGAGGTGGCGACGGGTTCTCCCGAGGTGGGGGAGGGGTGGGTCAGGACGTCCCTGTGCTCGGCGGAATGCTGCATGTCGTACAGCTCGGCGTATGCGCGGACGACGTTGCGGAACGCGGGGTGGCGGTGGATCCCTCCGGTCAGGGTTTCCCCCTGGACGTGCACGGTGGGGCGCGAGTCGGCGAGCCGCGCGGGACGCCCGACGCCGCTGTCCGTCTAGGGTCGGGGAATGATCTTCAGAAGAAACAGGAACAGTGAGCCACCGGTCGCCGCCACCGACTGGCGGGGCGTCCACGAGTTCTCGATAGACATCGTGGAGCGGCAGACCGGTCCGCATCGTAAGCGTCCGGTGCTGGGCCCCAATGCCGTGCGCGTGCCCAGGCGCGAGGGTCAGGACCGGGTCAAGGCCCCTTGTGCCTTCTTCCGCTCGGGCGTCGTGGGCGTCCGTGACGTCGGCCGTGTGCTGTACGAGGACCGGGAGGCACAGCAAGTCCTGTGCTCGATCGAGGAATGCGCCGCGGAGGGCGACGATCGCCGCTACAGCGTGCGGGACGGTCAGGGCCGGGAGATCGGGGTGATCCGTCGCGTACCTCCGTCGAGGAAACTGCTGCGGCACACCTGGCGCATTCAACAGGCGGGCCACCCGGAAATCGTCGGACGCAACAAGTGGGCTGCCATCGCGCCCAAGGAGGCCGCGGCCCGCGCTGCGGGCAAATTCCTCGGCGATTTGGTGGAGTCCGCGTTTTCCCTCGGGTATGACGATGACCAGGTGAAGGAACGGACCCTGCTGTGGCTGGCGGGCGAGGAGCGGGTCATGCAGTCCGTGGGCCAGGAATTCCGGATCGAGGCTTCCTGGCTGGACCGCAGGCTGGCGTTCGCCGTCGCGACGTTCGCTGACCGCTGACCGTTTTCCTCGCCCACCTGCTGCTGTGCTTCAAGAGCACCCGGTATCGGTCAACGGCGCTTCTTGGCCTTCCTCTTCTGCGGCGGGCTCCATTCGCCGCGATGGATCTGGCGGCGGGAGTATCCGATCATCGCGGGATTCTGGCACGGCTTGCCTCTCCTTTGGGTATCGCTGCCGCACCTTTGGGCTGCACGTACCAGAATTCCCCCACCTCGCCCCGGTGGTGTGTCCGCAACTCCTGAACCACCGGACCCGTACCGGAATCTCAGGAATCCCATGCCCGGGATTCCTCCATGACGGGCTCGGCGCACGGACGGCCGCTTTCCAGAGGACGTTACGCTGCGCTGATGCGTACAACAGACGATGTGGTCCCTTCGCTGACGTTCGAGCCGTGGCCGGATGACGCGGGGGAGGCGAGTGCGGTGCTGGCCGCGTTGGGGCCCGCGGGTGACATGACGGCGAGCCAGGGCCGAATACTGCTGCGCAGCGAGCAGGACGGCGACGATCTGTGCCGTGCACGAGTGATCCGCGACAGTGCGACGGGGGAGCTGGCGGGGGTCGTGGGGTTTCGTCGCCTCCCCGTCCTCCTCGACGAACGTCTGGTGTGGACATACGTCGAGATCGTCCCACGGCTGCGGGAGCGCGGCCTGGGATCGGCAGCTCTGACCTACGTGACGAGGATGATGAGCGGAATGGGGCTGCGTCCGTGGGGCAAGGCCGTCACCGGCTCCCCGGCGCACCGCTGGATGACCGATCGCGGTTTCCGCCACCAACACCGCACCCGAACGTTCCGGGTCCGTCCCCGGGCGTTCGGCCCTGTGGAGCACGGCTACGCGATCGAGTGGCACGAGGGGCCCACCTGGTCACCGGACGACGTCATGCAGGCGTGGTGGGACTTCCTCGACGCCCGGACCTGGCCGCGCCCCACCCCGCCGACGCCGATGGGCCAGGAGCGCCGGGCCTTCTACTGCGAGAGCTGGGCGCCTCTCGTCGCGGCCCGCCGCCTCGACGGCACCATCGCCGGCATCGGCTTCCTCGACGAATTCCCCGGTGACGACGCTGAGCTCTCCGGTGGGCCCGTGGACCCCTCCGACCCCGAGGGGCGCTCCATCGTCGCGGCCCTGCTGGCGGCGTGCGCGGAGCACCTGCCGGGAGTGCGGAGCCTCCTGCTCGAACTCAGTGACAGCGACGGCGAGGACGTCGTCTCCTTCATCGCGGACCACGCCGTGGACGTGCTGGACGACATCGTCGCGTGCACGAGGGACTGACCGACTGGTCCACTCGCCCGGGTCTCGCCGCACCATCGGTGCTCGACGCCATCCGTTCTCCCACGCCGACGGAGGACCGGGCGCGGTCATGAGCGCGACGCTTCGGTCAGCCACTGGATCGTGGCGTGGTCAGGCGCGCGGAGGCGGCCCGGGGCCGCCGAGGCGAGCCCCTCCTCACTGCGCCGCAGGCGGGTGCGGGTGCGGGACGGCGATGACAGGACACCGCGCGTGATGCAGTACGCCCTGGCTGACGGAGCCGAGGAGCATGCCGGTGAAGCCGCCATGGCCCCGG
Source organism: Streptomyces hesseae (assembly GCF_031845785.1). Classification (NCBI taxonomy): domain Bacteria; kingdom Bacillati; phylum Actinomycetota; class Actinomycetes; order Kitasatosporales; family Streptomycetaceae; genus Streptomyces; species Streptomyces hesseae. The sequence continues at coordinate 261,098 of NZ_JAVRFI010000002.1, read as the reverse complement.
GTGCCCACCACCAGGCCCAGGGCCTGGGCAGACGCCTTGGTCAGGGCCTCGACGGGGTGCCCGACCAGGAGTTCTTGCCGGAGCTCCACCCCGGGGTGCGCCGCGGTGCGGCCGGCGACCGTCTCGGAGAGCAGGCGCTCGCACTCCTGCCGGGCGGCCTCCTCGTCCTGGACTTCGAAGCGTCCCGGCCACCACGCGTACACCGCCCGCAACGCGGCCCCGTGCAAGGCGGCCTCCTCGAAGGCGAAGTCGAGGGCCACGGCGGAGTGGGCACTGCCGTCCACGCCGACGACGAAGTACGGCGGCTGCCGTGGGCTGTGCTCCGGCTCGGGCACGACCACCACCGGGCAGGACGCGTGAGCCATCAGGGGCAGGGCGACCGAAGCGGTGCCGAACACCTCCTCCACCCGGCTCAGGTGCTGCGAGCCCACCACCACGACGGCGGCATCCCGCGACTGCTCGCGCAGCACCCACACCGGGTCCCCCTCGGCCAGCAGCCCGGACACCTCCACCTGCGGCTGCCGGTTCTCGCCGAACGTCGCCGCCTCCTGGAGCACATGCTCCCCGGCCGCGTGGAGTGCCTGGTTCCATTCCTCCCAGGACGGCCGGACCTCGCGCTTGCGATAGCCGCGCGTAGGCGTTCCCTCGGCGTGGACCAGGCGGAGCGGTACCCGGCGCCGTGCCGCCTCGTCGGCCGCCCAGGCGAGTGCCATGCGCTTCGCGGGGTCGGGATCGACGCCGACGACGACCGGTCGGCGGTCCGTGGACGAGACCATGGGCATCTCCCAGCCGATCGTGCTTTCCGGGTCTGTCACCCATACTGGTGCAGCGGCGCGACCCCTGCATGCCGGGTGGAAGAGGCCAGGTCAGAGGCCGACCGCCGTGCACATACCTCTCGCAGGGGAGGAGCAGGCGGTGATCACTCGAATACGGCTGCCGCACCGGCACCTGGCGCCTCCGGCACGGCCCCGGCCGCCGGGGGAGCCGTCCAAGCCGCAACCCCGGCCGGGCCCCCAGCCCCCTACGCCTCCCGCGTCTCCATGGCGGCGCTGGATGGTGCCCCTGATCCTGCTGAACCTCTTCCTGGTGGTCCTGCTGGCCCGAGGGCTCTCCGGTCCTACCGCCGCACCGCTCTCGTACAGCGACTTCGTCGGCAAGGTGGACGCCGGCCAGGTCCGCACGGTGGACGTCGGGGACAAGGGAACCGTCGCCGGCACGCTCAAGAACGGAAAGAAGTTCACCACGCAACTTCCCACGGCCCTGGGCAACGGCGGCCTCGAACAGCGACTCCAGGCCCAGCACGTGACGATCACGGCCACGCGCGGCGGCGGCAGCGTCTGGACATCTCTGCTGGTGGGCCTGCTGCCCTTCCTCGTCCTGATCGGCATCCTCCTGTGGAGCATCCGCAGGACGGCCGGCTCCCTCACCGGCGGCATCAGCGCCATCGGCCGCTCCCGGGCGAAGATCATCGAGGCCGAGCGGCCAACCACGGGCTTCGACGACGTCGCCGGCTACGACGGCGTGAAACAGGAGATCGGCGAGGTCGTGGACTTCCTGCGCAATCCCGGCCGCTACGCCGCCGCCGGGGCCAAGGGACCGCGCGGCGTCATCATGGTCGGGCCCCCGGGCACCGGCAAGACGCTGTTCGCCCGTGCCGTGGCGGGCGAGGCGGACGTACCGTTCCTCTCGGTGACCGGCTCGGGCTTCGTCGAGATGTTCGTGGGAGTCGGCGCCTCACGCGTACGCGACCTCTTCGACGAAGCCCGCAAACGAGCGCCGTCGATCATCTTCATCGACGAGATCGACGCCGTGGGCGGACGCCGCGGCGGCGGCACCCGGCTCGGCGGCAACGACGAGAGGGAACAGACCCTCAACCAGCTCCTCGCCGAGATGGACGGCTTCGACCAGAGCAGCGGCATCGTCGTCCTGGCCGCCACCAACCGCCCCGACGCCCTCGACCCCGCCCTGCTGCGCCCCGGCCGCTTCGACCGGCAGGTGACCGTCCCCCTGCCCAACCAGAACGAACGGGCCGCGATCCTCGCGGTCCACGCCCGCGGCAAGACGCTCGCCCAGGACGTCGACCTCGACACCGTCGCCCGCGCCACACCGGGATTCTCCGGAGCGGACCTCGCCAACCTCGTCAACGAAGCGGCCATCAACGCCGTACGCGCGGACCGCGCCGTCATCACGGCCGACGACGTCGACACCGCCCGGGACCGGGTGCTGCTGGGCCGCCGCGAGACGTCCAACGCCCTCCTCCCCGAGGAACGGCACTCGGTCGCGGTCCACGAGTCCGGGCACGCCCTCGTCGCCGCCCTGTGCGAATACGCCGACCCGGTCGCCAAGGTGACCATCCTGCCCTCCGGCGTGACGCTCGGCGTCACCGAGCAACTCCCCGAGGCCGAACGGCACCTCTACAGCGAGAGCTACCTCACCGACCTCCTGGCCGTCCGCCTCGGCGGCCGGGCCGCGGAACTGGTCGTCTTCGGCGAGGGCTCCACGGGCGCGGCGAACGATCTGGCGGGCGCCACCCAGATCGCCACCCGCATGGTCAGGGAGTTCGGCCTCTCCCCGGCCCTCGGCCCGGTCGGCTACGCCTCGGGCACGCCGCAGTTCCTCGGCGAGACCCCGCCGGAGGACCTGCTGCGCCGGCCCTACTCCGAGCAGACCCAGCGGATCGTCGACGAGGAGGTGGCCCGGATGATCCGGCGCTCCGAGGACCGGGCCCTGACCCTGCTGCGCGACCACCGGGCCGCCCTGGACCGGCTGGCCTCCCTGCTCGTCAGCCATGAGACGGTCGACGGGTCCGTGGTGCTGGACGTCCTCCGGGAGGAGAACTCCCCACCGGACGGAGAGTGAGCGGGGGCAGCCCGGCCCGCACCACGTCAGCCTGCGCGTCGTCCTCGTCGGTGCCGGTCACTGATGCGGTACCACCGCGACGGGGCAGGCCGCCCGGTGCAGGGCGGTGTGGTTGACCCGCCCGAGTTGCAGGCCGAACCGGCCCTGTCGCCTGGTGGCGCCGAGTACGAGCAGGTCGGCGTCGGCCGCCGGGTCGAGCAGCATCCGGTGCGGGGGCCCTTCCAGCACGGTACGGGTGACGGACACCGTCGGGTGCTCGGCCATGGCCTCCTCCAGCACCTCGTCCAGGACGGCGGTGGCCTGTTCCTCGTAGGCCACGGCGGTGGAATCGAGCACGATCAGGGGGTCCGCCGACGGCTGGGGGGCGCGCCAGGTCCGTACGGCCTGAAGCTCGCACCCCCGGGCCTCGGCCTCGCGCAGGGCGAACCGCACCGCGGCCGCGGCCTCGTCCGCCTCGCCCACGCCGACGACGACCCGGTCGCCCACGCCCTTGATGTTGCGTTCCTCGCCGCGCACGACGACGACCGGGCAGTCGGCGCGTCCCGCCACCGCGAGGCTCACGGAGCCCAGCAGGAATCCCTTGACAGCGCCCCGCCCGGACGAACCCGTCACCAGAACCGCCGCGCCGCGCGACTCCTTCACCAGCGTCGCCACCGCTTCGTCCGGCAGGGTCACGGCATCCACCCGCAACTCCGGGGAGAGCCGCCGGGCCCGCTGCTCGGACGAGGTGATGATGCGCTGTTCCGCCAGCTCCTCCTCCGGCCGTTGACCGGTAAATGAAGGCATCGACCCCTCGTAGCGCTCCCACAGCGACGCGTGGACCACGCGCAAGGAGAGCCGGAGGCGGGCCGCCTCCTCCACAGCCCAGTCCAGGGCGGCGAGGCTGCCGTCCGACCCGTCGACGCCCACGACCACAGGACGCTCCATCGTGCTCACCGCCTCATGTCCGTCGTCCCTCGCTACCACCATCTCCCGTCGGCGCCCGCGCGGCACGTCCGTGTGGGGCGGCCTCCTCCTCACCCCACGGGCGTTCATACATATGAACCACTGGTTACCATGGCGCCCAGCTTTATCTGGCTTGTGCCGGTGGTGGGGGGACTGTGGAATTTTCTGTGCTCGGAGCCGTGGGCATCCGCGATGGTGAGTCCGTCGTGCCGTGTGGGCCGCCGCAGCAGCAGGCGACCCTCGCGATGCTGGCGCTCCGCCGCGGCCATGCCGTGCCGTTGCACGAGCTGGTGAGCGGGGTGTGGGGCGATACGGCGCCGGACTCGGCGGTGATGATCGTGCGCACCTATGTGTGGCGGCTGCGCAAACTGCTGACATCGGCCGACTGTGATCCGCAGGTGCTGGCCAGGGTGGGCGACGGCTACCGGCTCGCGGAGGAACCGCTGTCGGTGGACGCCTTCGAGGCCGAGCACCTGGCGGCGGACGCGGCGCGGGCGCGCGGGGCCGAGAAGTACGACGAGTGCGCCATGCTGCTGAAGGAGGCCGTGTCCCTGTGGCGGGGCGAGCCCCTGGCGGGAGTGCCCGGGCCGTTCGCCGACCGGCAGCGCTCCCGGCTCTCCGAGCTACGGCTGACCCTGATGGAGGAACGTTTCGACCTGGATCTGCTGCTGGGCCGGCACGCCCAGTCGGTCCCGGAGCTGACCGCGTTCATCCAGGAACAGCCGTTGCGGGAGCGGCCGTACGGATTCCTGATGCGGGCGCTCTACGCCGCCGGACGGCAGGCCGACGCCCTGGCCGTGTTCGGAAAGGCCCGCGAGGTGCTGGCGCACGAGCTGGGCCTGGATCCCGGGCCCGAACTGCGCGCCCTCCACGAACGGATCCTGGCCTGCGCCCCGGACCTCGTTCCCACGGCGGCCCCGGTGACGGCCGTGGCGCCGGCGGCACACCCCCAGGAGGCCGGTGCGGCGGCCGGACAGGCAGGGGCGACGGACTTCGCCCGCCCCGCTCAGCTCCCGGCCGACATCTCCGACTTCAGCGGCCGGAACGAGGCGGTCGCCGAGCTGTGCCGGGCCCTCACCGACCCGGACCGCACCGCCCTCGCGGTCGCCTCCGTCAGCGGGATGGGCGGCATCGGCAAGAGCACCCTGGCCCTGAAGGTGGCGCACCAGGTCAAGGGGGACTTCCCGGACGGGCAGCTCTACGCCGACCTGCGCGGCTCGGGGACGGACGCGGCCGACCCCGGCACCATTCTGGTGAGCTTCCTGACCGCGCTCGGCGTCTCCCGGCGGAAGGTCCCCGGCTCGCTGGAGGACCGGTCCCGGATGTTCCGCACCCTTCTCGACGACCGCAGGGTGCTGTTGCTGCTCGACAACGCCCGCGACGCCGCCCAGGTCAGACCGTTGCTGCCGGGAGCGGCCCACTGCGCGGTGGTGGTGACCAGCCGGGCGCGCCTGGTGGATGTGCCGTGCGGTGCCCATGTCCGGCTGGCGGAGTTCAGCACCGGGGAGGCGCTTTCCCTGGTGCGGCGCATCGTGGGCGAGTCCCGTATCGCCCCGGAGGAGGAGGCCGCGCTGGCGCTGGTCGTCGCCTGCGCGTGCCTGCCCCTGGCGGTGCGGATCGTGGCCACCCGGCTGTCGTCCCGGCCGGGCTGGACGGTGGCGCACCTGGTGGCCCGGCTCGCCGACGAGCGGCGACGGCTGGCCGAACTGCGCGCCGACGACCTCGCGGTGGCCGCCGCCTTCGAACTCGGATACCACCAGCTGACCGACCGGCAGGCGATGGCGTTCCGGTCGCTGGCGTCGGTCGCCTGGCCGCACATCGGGCTGGGCGCGGCCTCCGCCGCGCTGGGCCTGGACGAGACGGAGGCGGAGGACCTGCTGGAGCCGTTGGTGGACGCCGCGCTGCTGGAGTCGCCGGCACCGGGCCGGTACCGGTACCACGATCTGGTACGTGACTTCGCCCGGCAGCTGCCTCCGCCCACCGGGACGTCCCCGTCCGACGAGGGCTCCGCTGTGGAGCGGCGGTTGCTCGACCACCTGCTGGAGATGGCGGGGGAGGCGTTCAGGCGGATGGTGCCCGGTGATCCGGTGCACAGCACCATCGCCGCCGGTGCCGTGCGGCCGGACGGCCCGCGCTTCACGGACCTGGCCGAGGCCCGCGAATGGGTGATCACCGAATTCGACTGCGCCCTCCACACCGTCCAGTTGCTCGTCAGACGGTGGGAGGCCGCCGAGCCGGAGCTGCTGACGGAGGCCGCCGACGTCCTGGTGGCGTTGAGCTCGTTCGGCCAGGACGTCCCTTACGCGCAGATGGCCACCGCCGCCGAGGCGCTGGCGGAGACCGCCGCTCTGGCGGGCAATCACCGCGCGGCCGGCCGCGCCCACTTCATCTGCGGTAACGCGGCGATCCAGGAGACCCGGCTGACGCGGGCCCGTACCCACGCCCAGCGGGCCGCCGAGTTCTGCCGCCGGGCCGGCGACCGGGCCATCCTCCAGCAGGCGTACAACGACCTGGGGGTGATAGCCCAGTTCGAGCAGCGCTACGACGACGCGGCCGGCTTCTTCGACGAGGCGCTCGTGCTGGCCCGGGAGTGGGGGCAGCGCTCGGGCGAGCTGATCACCACGCTCAACGCGGCGCTGGCCCGGATCCGCGGCCGCCGGGCCGAGGAGGCGTTGCCCGCCTGCGAGGAGGCGCTGAGCGCCCTGCGCGGGATGGCGGACCAGCACGGCGTGGCCCACGCGCTGTGTGTGCGCGGCCAGGCCCTGCACGAACTGGGCCGGTACCAGGAGGCGCTGGACGGCTACCGGGAGTGCCTGGACGTCTGCGCGACGGCGGGAATCCCGGGTCAGCAGGCGCAGGCGTGGTACCGGTGCGCCGAGACCCTGCGCGTCATGGGCGACGTCGAGCAGGCGCTGGAGTCGGCGGACCGGGCGGTGGCCTACTACCGGACCGTGCCCGGCCGCGACCGCGACCGGGGCTACGCGCTGTGGACCCAGGCCCGTGTCTCGCTCGGTGCCGGGCACCACGGCCGGGCCCTGGACCAGGCCAATGAGGCGTTGGAGGTCTTCACCCGCACCGCGCTGCCCGAGGCCGCGCAGGTGCGTGCGCTCATCGACGGCATACGGCCCGCGACGGTGTAGGGCGGGCCGCGGCCGTCGGGCCCTCACGCCTTGGTGTTGTACTCGGTCTGGTCGTGGTCGCCTTGGCGGTGGCCGTTGTTCCCCTCGGTCACAGTGAAGTGGGTGGCGGGGGTTTCGGCGGTGGCCTGCGCGGCGCCGGTGGAGCCGGTGGCGGACGACAGGGACCCGGCGAGGGCCAGCAGGGCGACCAGGGCGGCCGGGGCGAGAAGGGCTGCACGGCGCTTGCGGGACACGGAGGTGCGCGACACGGGAGGTTCCTGTCTCTAGGGGGAGGGCTTCGACGCTCTCTCGGTGGAGGGCTTCGATGCGCTGATTGTGCGCGCCGTCCATCTACGTTCGATATACGGAGGCTTGTCACCGAGAGGGAGGAAGCCGGAGGAAGTCAGCTTTTCTCCTCGGGGCCTTCCCAGGGGGCCTCGGGATCCAGAGCGCCGGCGAGCCGGATCCTCGTGGCCTCGACCATCCCCAGCGCCCCCCAGCTGGTGGTGCCGGAGTACATGTAGCGCAGGGCCAGGCCGTTCTCGGTGAGGCACTCGACGACCACGACCGCGCGCAGCGCATAGTGGTCCGAGGGCAGCGGGGGCAGACCGAGCCCGTACACCTCGTTCACGGGTTTCCCCCCTCCCGCACCACCGCGGTCGCGGGGGAGCCGTGCGGGGTGCCGAGGCGCGCGGCCAGTGCGGCGATGCCCGGATCGGAGCCGAGCCCGGGGACCGTGCCCTCGGCGAGTTGCGCGCGGCGCGCGTGCTCCACCACGTCGGCGGCGGTCAGCTCCGGCAGCCGGGTACGGAACCGGTCGAGCAGCGACGCGGCGGCCGCGTGCAGATCGTCGTCGCCCAGCGGACGGCCGGGCACCGGCAGCGAACCGAGCAGCAGACGTTGCAGGGAGGCGAACAGCTGCTGGGTGCCTACCTCGCGGATCGTGAGCGAGAGATGGGAGGAGAGCCCCTCGCCGCCCACCGCCTCGTGGGCGAAGCCGCGGGGGATGTAGAGCACCTCCCCGGGGCCGAGGGTGCCGGTCAGCAGGGCCGGGCCGCCGTCGGTGACCTCGCCCGGCGCCCAGTCGGGGCCGGTGGGGCCGCCGCGCACGGTCCAGTGCTTGCTGCCGGTGTGCTGGAGCAGCAGGACGTCGGCGTCGTCGCGGTGGAGGTCGAGCCCCTGTGCCCCGGGCGGGGTGACGAAGAAGAAAGCCTCGACCCGGCGGCCGAGTTCGGCCTCCAGCGCGCGGGTCAGCGCACGGGTGGCGGGGTGCCAGTGCTCGGCGTTGCGCAGCACGAGGGTGGCGCCTTCGGCGAGCAGCCCGCGTACGCGGTCCGGGTCGGCGTATCCGGGGGTGGTGACCCCCGCGACGGTGCGGGCCCGGGTGTAGCGGGAGGAGTGCACCGGGTCGCCCGCCCGGGCGAGTTCGAGGTGGGGAACGCGCAGGAGCCCGCCCGCGATGGCGGTGTCGATCTCCTCCAGGGTGAGCGGGGCGGTCGGTCCGGTGCCGGGCGCGGGCCGGAAGACGGCCGGCGTGGTGCGCCAGTACCGGTCCAGGAAGGCGTCCGTGTCGCCCACCCAGCGGGTGAGTTCCTCCCGGTGCATGGATCTCTTCTCTCTGTCGGGCGGTCAGGACCCTGTCGGGCCGTCAGGATCGGTCTGGGTGCCGGGTTTCGTCTGGGCGTCAGGCCAGCAGGAGCGCGCGGTCCCAGCGGGTGGCGGGGGCGGTGTCCGTGGCGAAGGTGTGCAGGGCGAGCGCCGCACCGGCCGCGCCGGTGAGGAAGCCGCCCGGGTGCTCCTCGGGCGGGCGTTCGCCCGGGGCGTCGGCGAAGCCGAACGGCCGGTCCTCGTCGACGAGGTCCAGCAGACGGGCGGCCAGCCCCGGGAGGTGCCCGGCGAGTTCCGCGTCGCCGCTGTCGCGGGCGACGCGCCAGGTGATCTGGAGCAGCCCGGCCAGCCCGTGGCAGAGCCCGGCCTCGGCCGGCGGCTCCGCCTCCGCCGACGCGGCGCGGGTCAGCGCGGCACGCAACGCGCCCACGCCTGCCTCCTGCCAGCGGGGGACGCCCAGGGCGAGGCCCGCGAGCTGGAGGGCCCGGGCGATGCCCGGGGTGCCGTAGCACCAGGACGGCCGTCCCGGCCGCGACTGCGCGGGACCCGCGGTCAGCTGGCCGGGCCACCAGGGGCCCGCCGTGTCCGTACGGCGCCGCGCGAGCAGCCAATCGGCGAAACCGGTGATCGCGGCTCGCTGCCCCGGCACCCGTACCCCCTGCCGCCAGGCGAGGGCCAGCAGGGCGAGGGGGCCGGGGAGCCCGTGGGCCATGCCCAGGTTGGCGTGGCCCCGGGCCGGGTCCACCGGCCGGTACGAGTCCCCGTCGAGCGCCACCCACCAGCCGGGCAGCAGCAGGCCGTCCACGCGCACCGGCCGGGCGAGCGACGTGAGCGCCCCTACCAGGCGCGCGACGGCGGCTTCGGCCGGGCCGCCGAGCTCCAGCAGGTGCGCGCCGAGCCCGGCCTGCCCGCTGATCACGTCGTACGCGGTGAAGGCGGTGCAGCCGAGGCCCTCACGGAGACGTCGCTCCTCGCGCTCGGCCCGGGTGCGCGCGATCTCGGCGACCCGGTCCCCGAGCCGGGTCCGTGCCGTGCTCCGCGCCCCCGGCCCCTCCGCCGCCCGGTGCAGGGCGAACGACAGCGCGGCCACGGGCCCGTACAGCCCCTGCGGCCCGGGGGACGCCGCCCGTCCGGCGAGGGCGGCGCCATGACGCAGCCACCGGTGGGCGGCGGCCCGGTGGGCCGGGTCGGTGTGCGCCAGCTCGGCGTGGAGCAGGGCGACGCCGGGCGCACCGTCGCTGAGGCTCGCCGCGCGGAAGGCGGACACGTCCCGGGCCACGAGGGCACCGGGATCGGCCAGCCGCAGCGCGACGGTCGCCGCGACGTCGGCGGCCCGCCGGCGCAGCGCGTCCACCGACGTGTTCACGGGCGCGTTCACCGGACCGGCCGTACGCGATCGCGGTCCAGGCGGCTGCGCAGAGCCGCGGCGGCCAGCGCGAAGGAGCGCTCCTCGGCGGAGCGGTCGATGCCGGTGAGCCGGTTGTGGTGCATGTGGAGGAGGGAGCCCAACGGTCCCGTACCGGCGCCGAGTTCCCGCAGGAGCTCCCCGTACGCGGTCAGGGCGGGGGCACGGCGCTCCCAGCACGCGAGCAGCGCCGGGCCGCCGGGCAGGGCGCGCAGCCGCTGCCAGTCGCCGAACGGGTCGGTCAGCTCCCGCGCCAGGTCCTTGGCGGCACGCGAGGGCTCGGCAGCCCCCACGGGCACCGGGCGGTCCAGCAGATACCGGACGCCCTCCGTGGTGCCCGCGACGCGGCAGGCCAGGTCCACGTGGCCGAGCGCGCCCAGCACCGTCCTGTCCAGGGCCAGCTCACGGCTGTCGAGCAGCTCGACCTGCTCCCGGCAGGCGAGGCTGTCGGCGTGGAAGGCGCGTTCGGCGGCGGCCGCGGCGGCGGGCCCTCCGTAGCGCTCGAGTTCGGGATCGTAGGTGTCCAGCACCAGCCTGTCCCCGAGCCCCTCGGCGGCGAGCCCGTCGCACCAGGCACGCAGCCGGGGCAGCAGGGAGCCCGTGAGGACGGCCGGGTCGCCGTGGAAACGCAGCCTCAGATGGGCATCCGGGTCGCGGTAACGGAGGTAGAACCAGCGATCGACCTCACCTGGCAGCCCCTCCAGCAGCCGGGGAAGCCGCCGGGCGAGGATCTCGTCCTGGCGCTCGGCCGAGCAGTACACCTTGGCGTACAGCCACCGCGAGCCGGGGGAGTGGGCGACGCGGACGCGGCGGGGCTCGGGGACGGGCACGGGCCGGAGCGAGGACGCGGCCGGACCGTCGGACGGCAGGGCCGACCGGACCATCGGGAACGCGATCTCGTTGACCCGGCCGGACCGTTCGGTGCCGTCGGCCAGCCAGCCGAAACCGTGGCCGCAGTCCGTCGGCAGCTCCTGAAGGACGCAGCCCGGGCGGCGCAGCCATTCGTCGCGCAGCAGGGCGCGGTGGAAGGGGCGGCGCAGGTCGAGGGCGATGCGGTTGTCCCCGCTGACGCTCTCCACCCGGTCGGGCACCCGCCAGCGGGACCGCCACGCGTCGAAGAGCCGCTCCCAGCCGCCGGGCGCGGTGGCCCGGTCGAAGAGCGCGGGGTCCGTCGGCCGCCAGCGGGCCGGGGCGAGGACGGTGCGTCCGCGCCGGATCCTGGGCAGGTACGGCAGATCGTCGGCGGCTCCCCAGCGCCAGCGCGGCCAGGCCGGGAGGCCGTTCTGGGTCACCTCGTGGAGGAAACGGGCCGCGTTCGGCGCGTGCCACACCGTCGCGAGCATGCTGGGGACGACCGGCACGACCTCCTTGCCGAGCCGGGGCGCGACCACGGCGAGCCGGTGGACGTCGGCGACGACGGCCAGGTCGGACACGCCGAGGTCCGTCCCGTCGGTGCGATCGGCGAACGCGCCGAGCGTGATGGTGTGCGTCAGACGGCGTGGAACCAGTGCCACGTTGGTGGTGGCGCCGCGCGGCGGCGGAAACCTCAGCTGCGCGGCGACGGCACCGGGCGCGGTCCCGGGCACCTGCCGCACCAGCCCGGTGACCTGCTCGTCGTCGGCGCCCAGCACGAACCCGAAGCGCCCCGCGTGCGCTCCGGCGGTACGCGCCCCACCGGTGACCACCAGCCGGAAGTCACCGTCGGCCAGCGCCTCGGGCGTGTCGGCGAGCAGTTGCGCCAGGATCTCGAAGGACGGCGGCGGCGGCGCCTGCGCGTCCCCGCCGCCGGCGGCCAGCCGCTCCAGCAGCGCGTCGTCCAGGACGATCTCCCGCTCGCCGTTGACGGACGCCTCCTGGGCGAGCTCGGTCAGCAGCCGGTCCTGTTCCCGCTCCCGCTCTGCCCGCTGATCCGCCGACCCCGTGTGCGGGGTCCGCGCGCTGGCGGGCAGCCGGTACCCGGCGGGACCGCCGAGGCCGATGTCGGGGTCGAGGACCTCCTTGAGGGGTACGGCGCGCCCGGCCCCGTACCGTTCGAGGAAGTCGAGGTGGTACTGGCGCAGATGGGCCGGGCCCGGCCGGGCCGCGGCCAGTCGCCACAGGGTCTCGGCCGCCCGTTCCGCCTCGGCGCGCACGGCCGGCGGCAGCCGGACCGCCACGTCGAGTCCCAGGTCGACCTGGAGGAGGTGGTCCGAAGGGTGGAGGGCGGCCATCCGGCGGGCGGCGGCGTCGCGGGCCTCGCGGCCGCTGCCGAGCGGGGCCGCGGCGTAGGCGGCCAGCTCCTCGTGGACCGCCGACAGCTCGGCGGCGAACCGCGCCACGGGGGTGGGGAGCGGCGCGGCCGTGCGGTCCCGCGCGACCAGCAGGTCCAGTACGTGGCCGAGCGGATCCGGGCCGTCCAGCGGCGGGCGGAGCTCCGTCAGCAGTACTTCCGACCCGATGAGGTCGACGAGGTGCCGCTCCACGGTGGCGGCCGGCGCCCCGGGGTAGGCGGCGAGGAGGTCGGCGACGAGATCCTCGAACGGCACGGGCAGAGCGGCACGCAGCAGGACGTGGCGCACCACGGCGCCGGCCCGTACCGACACCTCCTGCGCGGCCGGGCGGTTGCCCGCCCCGGGGGCCGGGACGTAGGGGACGACCAGCCGGTCGCCCCGTACGAAGCACAGGTCGTTGACGGTGACGCGCAGCGGTCGCAGCACGGCCGGCTCACGCTCCAGCCGCGCCACCACCTCGGTGAGCCAGCCCATGTCGGGCCGCACCGCCTTGCGGTGACGCTCGCCCCAGCCGGCCTCGACCGCCCCGGGCTCCTCGGCGAAGCCGATCGCGGCGACTCCCGCCATCGTGCCGAAGGGCGTGGCCCGGCCGGACATCCGCAGCCGGTAGCGCGCCAATGCCCGTACCGCGCGGCGCAGTTGCTTGAGACGGACCGGTTCCCCGGCGAGCACGGCGTCGAGGGTCCGGCTCAGGGAAGGACTCGCCAGCGAGACCGCCTCCCCGAACCGGGAATCGGCCGCGGCGGTGCGCAGCAGGTCCCGCAGCTCCGCCTCGCCGGCACCGTCGCGGTCGCCGTCGCCGGGCTCCTCGGGGCCGTCGGACGGCTCCGGCGGCCGGATCGCGGCGCGGAAGAGCAGGGCGTCCGCGCAACGGAAGGTCGACGGACCGGGGATGTCACTGCCCGGTTGGGCCGTGGGTGCCGCCACGGGGAGCCTCCAGAAGTAGTGCGGGGGAACGAGCGAGGCGGCCCTTGGGGGTCGGGCCGCCTCACTTGTGAATTTGTTCAGACTGCAGGACCGACCGTCAGATGGTGGTCTTGCAGTAGAACGGCCAGGAGCCGGTCGCGGCCTGGGCCGCCGCGGCCTGCTCGTCCTCGCCGGTGGCGGCGATCTCGATGACGTCCAGCTCGAACAGCTCGTCGAAGTTGTTCATGACGACTCCTTCATTTCCATGTGCGATGCGCCCCCGTCTCCGGTGGCGGCCCCGGGCTTCTTCCCGGCGACTGACATCAACGTACGGAGCGCCTTTCTACGGCGGATATACGCCGGATCGACGCGGGAACCACTCCGGATCCCTCGTCCCCCGCCCGGCCTCCGATGGCGGTCGCGCGGGGGCGGTCGCAGCATGGAGATGAACCGGTTTGCCACTCCGTAATCGCCTCGCGAGGCATGGTCTGTCCCGGCGTCGGTGGGAGTTGCCATGTCCATGCTGTTGATCAAGGGAAATTTCCATCTGTCGGGTCACACCCGGCCCGACGGGGACACCATCCCGTTCATTCCGGACTATGTCGGCGAGTGGAAGCTCGTCCGGGGGTGCCGCAAGCCGGCGCCGGGGCCGGACGGGCACGTCGATGTGCGACTCGAGGGCATCGACGCGCTGGAGACCCACTACAGCGGGAACTACGGAACGGAAGAACGCCAGCCGAGGAAGTTCGCCGACGCCGCCACGGACGCCCTGCTGACGTGGCTCGGCTTCAGCGACATCCGGCGCACCCCCGCCCCCGACACCGGTGGCGAGACCATCTCCGCGACTCCCAACAGCGTCCCCGGCTACATCCTCACCCGCGGCAGCGACGTCTTCGGCCGTTGCGTGGCACTGGTCGTCCCCGGCGTCCCACCGGGAGCCAGCGGCTACGAGATCGAGGTCAAGCCGAAACTCCTGGAGAAGACGGCCAACCAGCACCTTCTCGCCGAAGGGCTGGCCTACCCCACCTTCTACTCGGGCTTCCCCGACGAACTGCGCCGCGCACTGACCGCCGCCGCCCTGGCGGCGAAGGCCGACCCCGGCAAGGGCGTGTGGAACGTGACGGCCGGCTCGCTCGGCGATGTGACGCTCAGCGGAGCGAAGGTCACCGGGATGTCCTCGATCACCGACGACGTGGTCATCCTCCCGAAACTGTTCCGCCGGCTGAAGGAGTACCTGTCGCTCGGGAACACGTCGCTGGCCTGCTTCCCCGCGTACCTGGGCGGCGCCGCGGACAAGTTCCGCACCCTGTCGGGCGACCACGCGTCCAACCTCATCACCGGCCTCCACAACATCGTCGAGATCACCAACGGGGAGACCGTGAAGATGACCCACCCCTCCGAGGAGCTCCTCTTCGACGAGAAGTGACCGGTGGCGGGGGCGGGGGACGCCGTGGGGGCGGCGCCCGTGCCCCTACGGCGCGCCTGATGGTGACACGGCCCGCACTCCGGTCACTCCCGCGCGCCTGTGTCGCGGGCGTCCGGGCGGGGGATGCCACGCACCATGACTGTTGAGAGATCACGTCGGCGTTCACGTGCCCGTGCCCTGGCGGCGGCGATCGCCGCCCTCGGCCTGGCGGTGGCCATGCCCCTGACGTCCGCCTCGGCGCAGGGCCACGAACACGACCAGCGGTCGGTCCTCCTCCAGTGCCAGGGCACCGAGTCCGTCTCCTACAGCCCCGGAGTCACCTTCCGGCCGCGGCACTTCGACGTCACCATCGACGGACGGTTCGTGTCGTGCGTCGACGTGGGAGGGAGGGTGAGGAGCGGGTCGTACCAGGAGACGTTCGGTCTGTCCGCCGGCTGCGACGACTTTCTCAGGGGCTTCACGGCGCAGCGGACCTTCCACTGGAGCACCGGCTGGAGCACCGCCGACACGAGCGTCGCCGAGATCAGCGGCAGCAGTACGGAGGTGGCGGGACAGGTCGTCACCACGATCACCGGCAAGGTCGTCAAGGGCCGGTTCAAGGGCCGGACCGCGGTCGAGGTCATCACCCTCGCGCAACCGAGCGCGCTTGAGTGCCTCACCACCGGCTTTACGGGTGCGACGGGGCTTACGACGCTCACGATCACCTGAACGGCATTGCCCCCTTCATTGGGCGAAGATCCTGGCCACCACGGAGGCGACGGGCTCCCCGCCGAGAACGTCCCGCAGCTCCCGCACGCCGTGCCGCCGCCGTGCCGACGTGAGTGAGAGGTACTGCTCGACGCGTTCGTTGAACGAGCGCCGGAACGCGGCATAGAGGTCCTCGTCCGTCCGTATCCGGCCCGCGATCCGCACCAGGGCCGCGGTGCCGGCGAAGTCCTCCTCCGGTACGTCGTCGTACGGCACGATGTCCGAGAACCGGTTGGCGGTCCGCCCGAAGAGCGTGCCGTCGAGGCGCCGCACGGTGAAGACGTGGGCGTAGTGCTGCTCGTGCAGTGCCAGCGGCAGCCGGTCCAGGGCCAGCGCCTCGTGGAGCGCGGTCAGTCCAGGTGCCATCAGGTACGCGGGGGTGTGCGCGACCTGCCGCAGTAGCTCGCGCTGGGGCAGGCAGCGGTAGGTGGTCTCCCGCCCGGCGTACGAGACGGTCCGCTCCCGCCGTCCGGCGAAGGGGCCACCGCAGACCAGTACGCGCCGGAACCGCGGCCAGTCGCATGGCAGGTCCTCGAGCCGGCGCCCCAGCAGCAACAGATAGTCGTTGTTCGACTCGAAATCCAGCAGGAAGTTCCTGAACCCACCGACATTGACCAGCAGGTCGTACTCCGGGGGCGCCGCACCCGACGCGCCCGGCAGGCCGGTGTGATCGATGATCGCGCCGGTCAGATGCATGGCGGGTCCCGATCCGAGCGCGGCGAACTCGGCAAGGCGCGCGCCGATACCCGGAAAGTTCTGTATCACGCTGTCGGTGGCGAGCAGATGCGCCGCCACGACGCGCTCGTGCGAGGAGAGTTGACGGAGATGGGCGTCGGCGGCCGTGAACCCGGAGCGCGGCAGGCTCTCGCAGAGGTCACGGATGCGGGCCAGTGGCCGTCCGAGCTGCCAGAAGCCGAACAGGCTGTCCACCATGACCACCGGCCGCCGCGCCACCACGGCCCGCAGGGCCAGGCCGGCGTCCATCGCCGACACCACGTGATCGCTGGACTCCACGAGCGCGTCGACCGTCCCGGACACCGGCCGGATGTCGTCGAAGGCGTCCGGGTCGGCACGGGCGAAGGACGCCGCCACACCGTCACCCACGAACACCCGCTCGTGGCCGGCGAGCAGCCGGGAGACCGCGGCGAGTTCGGCGACCGGGCCGAAGCCGCAGTTCTGCGCCCCCATCACGATACGCATGACCGCGCCCCCGGACCTCCGGTCCCGCCCCGGCCCGAGCCGCCGCCCTCGCCGCCGCCCGCCGGCCGGGCGGCGAAGACCTCGACGAGGCGCTCCGCGAACGCCACAGGCTGCCCGGCGTATCCGGCGTGGCCGCCCGGGAACAGCGCGAGCCGGTGCCCCAGCCGGTGCGCCAGAGCCACCGCCGGGCGGTGGATGACATACGTACGCGAGTCGTGGCCCCCCGCCATCGTGACCCGGTCCGCCACCGCCGCGAGCGCGGCGGGGTCGGGCACGAACCGCGTGGACGGACGCAGGACATGGGCCAGGAAGAACACGGTGTTGTCACGCTCCTCGGGCAGTGCCGGCGCGGGACGGCCGCCGTAGAGCGCGCTGAGCCTCGCCAGCGCCGGCGCCACGCCCTCGCGATGGAACGTCCGGAGGACGTCGTCGACGAGCGCGAGCTGCTCCCCGGCGTCCGGCAGCAGGCCCAGGGCGGGCGGCTCGTGAGCCACCACCGCCCGTACCCGGCCCGGATGACGCGATGTGAGCTCCAGTCCCACGAGCGCTCCCAGGCAGCTGCCGAACACGCGGACCGGCTCGCCCGCCGGGAACAGATGCGCCAGCAGACGGGACGCGTCGTCCGCGTGCACCTCGATCCGCTGCTCCATCGGCGGCCCTTCGAGCGTGCTGCGGGAGCTGCCGCGGGCGTCGTAGCTGACGACGCGGAAGCGCGCGGCCAGTACGACGGCCAAGTCCTCGAACACGGCCGCGTCGCTGTTGCCACCGGCGATGAGCAACAGGGGCGGGCCCGCACCCCGTACCTCGTAGTACAGCCGCGCGCCCGGCACCGCGAGCGTCCCGGTCGTGAGCGTGTCCATCGCACTCCAGGTGAGTACCGACAGCGATACCGGACCCCGGCATGAGCCCGTCGCGACAGGGTCAGGGCGTCGCCATAGGCATGCCCAGGCGCACGGCTCGCATACCGCCCCGTGGCGTGGTGCCGGTAAAGGCCGCACGCTGGAAACAGAGAAGCGGAGAGAGCGGGCCAGGACAGACCGGAGGGAGTCTCCGGATGAATGGAAGCCGGCAGGCCGTTCTCGCGGAGGTCTCCGACCGGCCCCTCAGCGAGCACGCCGTGCGCTGGGCGGCGGACGAGGCCGCCCTCCGGAGCCTCCCCTTGCGGCTGCTGCACGTCCAGGTGGGGGTGGCGGGCACCCTGCCGGACACGGAGCCCGGAAGCCGGGCCCACTCCTGGGCCACACACCTCCACGCGCGGGGGGAAACGCTGCTGCGCGAAGCACGCGACCAGGCGCTGCGCCACCACCGCGAGCTGGAGATCGACACCGAGCTGGCCTCCGGGCGGCCCGCCCGGGTCCTACGGGAAGCCGCCCGGTCCGCGAGCCTCGTCGTACTGCCCACACCACGCCAGGCCGTGGCGGACTCGCTCTTCGCGCCCCGCGACGAGGCCGACGCCCTGACCGGGCACCCGGCCTGTCCGGTCGTGCTCGTGCGGGAGCCGCTCCCCGGCGTGCCGGACGACGCGCCCGTGACGGTCGGGGCGGACGGCACGCCCTCGGCGGGGGCCGCCGTCGGCCTGGCCTTCGAGGAGGCGTTCCTGCGCGGGGTCGGCCTGGTCGCGATCCTGGTCCGCAAGCCCCGGGACGCGGAGAGGGCCGATGCCCTGGAGGAGGCCCGGGCGCGCCTCTCGGAGTCGCTGGCGGGACACCGCGAGCGGTACCCGGGCGTCGAGGTCCGGCAGGAAGTCCTCGTCGGCGATCCCGCGGCGATGCTCGCCTCGTCGTCCCGCCACGCGCGCTGCCTCGTGGTCGGCACGCGCAGAAGAAGCGGACTCAAGGAAGCGCTGCTCGCCTCGACCAGCCGTACCCTCATCCACGGCACCGACTGCCCGTTGATCATCGCACCGCCCCCGTCGGCGCGATGACGTGACGACGTGTGGTGAGGCCCCGGGTCGCGGGCGAACCGGCGGGCACTCGCCACCGTCCCGCATCCCCCGACTGCGGCGCGCCCCCCGCTGAACATGACGTTCCGTCGCTCGTGGGCTTGGTGATCCATCCGACGCAAAGTGAGCTCGGCTGGAACGGCATTCGGGTGTCCGTATGTCACAGGCATCGCACTTGCCCCAACTGCTATGTGTGGGCATCGTGTACGCGCGGGTGGTGTGCTGTGGGCGCTCCTGTTGCACCTATGGCCTGGGGTGAAACAAGCAGCCACTCTGGCTCGAAACCAGCGTTGGGTATCCGATTTACCCACGGCAGCCGGTGAGGCGCCTTGCGCCGGCGTACGAGGAGGCTGATCGTCAATGATCCGGCAACGCATAGCATACTCGCCCTGTTCACGACGCTGGGGGCGATGGCATCCATGGTCCTCGGCGTAGCGCCGGTGGCGCATGCCGCGGTAGTGGATGTCACCTGCGTCGGGACGACCCAGGTCAACTACTCCCCTGGGCTGAAGATTCAGCCCAGGTCCATCCACTTTGTCGAGAACGACCTCTACACCATCTGCACGTCGTCGGATCCCACGATCAAGACCGGCAGGACGGTGATCAGCTTCACGACCGTGTTCTCGTGCCTCCAGCCACTGCGCACCGGCACGGCCCCCAACCCCATCACCTGGAACAACGGCCAGACCAGCAACCTCCTCCTCAACTACGGCGCCACCTTCGCCGACGGCCAGAACATCCTGGTCGGCAACGGGATCGTGACAGACGGGGAGTTCAAGGGCGACTCCGCCAAGGTGGTTCTCACCTACGCCCAGCCGGACGTAACCCAGTGCCTTTCCCCGCAAGGGGTGACCAGCCAAATCGGCACAGCCACCGTGACGATCAACGGTTCATGACCCCTCGGCGATCACGGGCGCCCCGGAGCGGGATCCGGGGCGCCCCAGGGCCTCGTCCGGCCGGTGCCACGCAGGGCGAGTCCGTTTGCCCGGGACTTTCGGGGTGCGCTTGCGGGCGCCGGCTGCGTACTGATGGGCCCGCAGGATGGTCGAGTCCACACCGACCATGGACCAGTCGATCCGCCCCTCCGCGTCGGCAACGACCTGAAGCCCCCGTAGGACCCTCGCCCAGGTACCGTCCGCCGACCACCGGTGATGACGGCCGTGCACCGTCTGCCACTTGCCGAACCGGGACGGCAAGTCCCGCCAGGGAATCCCCGTGCGCAACCGGAACAGAATCCCGTTGATCACCGTGCGGTGACACTTCCACCGCCCGCCCCGCCCGACATTCCCGGGCAGGTGCGGTTCCAACCGGACCCACTCCGCCTCACTCAAATCACCCCGCCCCACGCCACTGGCGATCCGCACCGTGCGGTGATCCTGCGCCGGATCCTCGCCTCACCGGACCGCGCGCGGCTGACCGTGGTGCTGGAACCACGCGCCGATTTCGGCCGCCGTCCGCCGAGGGCGCTCCGCGAACACAACGGGGTATGGATCGGGTCCCTCGGAGAGCTGCGAATGCGCTGGTCGAGCGGCGCGACCGCACGCCCCACAGGCCCGGAGGGCCACAGGCTGACCATGGACCTGACGGTCGAGCCGGGCACCCACCACGACCTGGTGCCCGAGATCAGCGACCGGGAACTCTCACCGCGCGCACCCGAAGCCTCCCGCTGCTGGGCGGAGACTGAGGCGGCATGGGAACGGGCGGTGCCCCGCCTGGAGAACACCGTCGCCCCCGGGGCGCCCGTCAGTCGTACGCGGTCCTGCGGGGACTCACCACCCGGTCCGGCGGCATGGTGGCGGCCACGACCAGCCTGCCCGAGCGCGCCGGAGAGGGACGCAACAACGACTACCGGTACGCATGGATCCGCGACCTGTGCATCGCGGGCCAGGCTGTCGCCGCCGACGGGGCCCACCCCCTGCGACGACGGCCCCCGTCTGGCCCCCGCCTACACCGCCGACGGACGCGGGGTACCCGAACAGCACCGGCTCGAACTCCCCGGCTATCCGGGAGGCTACGACCTGGTGGGAAACCGGGGCGGCGAACAGTTCCAGCTCGACGCCTTTGGCCCACAGCCGGCTGATCTGCGCCGCCGGACTGCGCGCCATGGCGCAGGCCGGTCCGTCCGCCGCCCGGACCGCACACTGCACGGACCTGGCGGACGCCCTGATCGCCGATACCACCGCGCACAGCCTCCACCCTTCGGGCCGCTGGCAGCGCTCTCCGGGTGACCCCGGTCTCGACGGAGCCCTGCTGCCCCCCGTCCGCGGCGCCCTGCCCGCGGACGACCCACGGACCACCGCCACCCTGCGCGCCTACCCCCGACAGCTGGCGGACACGACCACTTCGCCTACCGCTTCCGCCACGACGGACGCCCGCTCAACGACGCGGAGGGCGCGTTCCTGCTGTGCGGATTCGCCGTCGCCCTGGCGGAACACCAACAGGGCCACGAGGTCGAAGCGCACCGCTGGCTCGAGCGGAACCGCGCCGCTTGCGGACCGGCGGGCCTGTACTCCTCGGAGTACTCCGAGGAGTACGACGTCGGTCTCGGACAGATGCGCGGCAGCCTGCCCCAAGCCTTCGTACACGCCCTGATGCTCGAATGCGCGATCCGGCTGAGCCGGCCATGGCGCGCTTAGCCTCGCCGCGCCGCCCGCGCGAGCGCCGCCTAGGCTGGGGGCGGGAGGGTTTCACGCAGGGGCGTAGACAAGGAGCGGCGCGGTCATGGAGCGCAGCAGCAAGCACGGTCCCAAGAAGGACGACGAGCTGAAGAAGGCGACGAAGCACCAGGCCCGCACGGGCCGCATGACGCGGTCGGAGGAGTGGCGCGAACCCGAGGCGCTCGAACACGATGAGGACTCACCCCGCAAACAGCGGCCTCCGAAGGAGTGAGACGGCCCATCCGGTCGTGAGCGACAAGGAGACGGCGCGAACGTTGCTGCGCACCCACGGGCAGACGTTCGCCGAGGAGGCGGGCATCCGGCTCAAGGACACCCCGCAGCCCTTGTACCGGCTCCTGGTACTGGCCCTGCTGCTGAGCGCCCGGATCCGCGCGTCCGTCGCCGTCGAGACGGCGCGTGCCCTGGCCGGGGCAGGAATGAAGGACGCCCGCCGGATGGCTTCCGCGACCTGGCAGGAGCGGGTGGACGCCCTCGGGGAAGGCGGCTACCGGCGTTACGACGAGCGCACCGCGACCCAACTGGGGGACGGCGCCGAACTGTTGCTGGAGCGCTACGGCGGTGACGTGCGGGGCATGCGGAAGGAAGCGGACGGCGATGTCGACCGGCTGCGCGAGCTGCTCACGGAGATCCCGGGCATCGGCCCGACGGGTGCCGACATCTTCCTCCGCGAGGTCCAGGGCATCTGGCCGGAGGTCCACCCCTATCTGGACGCCAAGACCCTCCAGGGCGCCGAGCGGCTCGGCCTGCCCGCCGATCCCCGTTCGCTGGCCCGCCTGGTGAAGCGGGAGGAGACGCCCGCGCTGGCCGCCGGCCTGATCAGGGCTGCGCTGGACAAGGCCGTGGCCGAGGACGTACGCGAGGCGGCCGGCTCGGGCTCGTGACGGGGCCCGCCGCCTGAACGACGCACGCGCCGGGCAGGCGACGCGGGCGGAACCGCCGGTCAGGCGCGGCCCGACGCCGCCATCAACAGAAGTGCCGTGCCGGTGGACGCGAGCACTACTGCGGACAGGCACCAGGCGACGGCCAGGCGTGCCGCGCGGCCCTTGAGGCTGCGCCCCGGCGGCGCGACGGGCGCGGGGCCGGCCAGTTCCGTCCAGGCGCGGGCGGAGGCCCTCAGCTCGCGCCGCCGTAGCGCGCCGGCCACCGCGTACAGGCAGCCGGCGGCTGTCACGCCCGCCGCCACGGCGGCGACCGTGGCGGGCCCGGGAACCCCGGTCAGGAGCAGGAGGACGGCGCCCGCGCAGGCGGTCCAGCCGGTGAGGCACCCGGCCGCCGAGACGCGCCGGAAGAACGGCCGGTCGGCGCCGGCCCGCAGCTCCGCCGCGGCCGGCAGGTACCAGACGGTGCCGGCGACGGTGAGTGCCGCCGCGGCCAGGGCCAGGACCAGGTTCGACATCTCTCTCCCTCTTCGGGGCTCTCTCTTCGGGGCTCTCCGGGGGCGCGAAGGGGTCAGGGGTGCGAGGCGACGTCCGGGTGGTGGAGGTCGAACGCCGGGGATTCGGAGCGGATGCGCGGCAGCGTGGTGAAGTTGTGCCGCGGCGGCGGGCAGGAGGTCGCCCACTCCAGCGAGCGGCCGTAGCCCCACGGATCGTCGACCTCGACCTTCTTGCCGTATTTGGCGGTCTTCCAGATGTTGTAGAAGAACGGCAGGATCGACAGGCCCAGCAGGAACGAGCCGATGGACGAGACGGTGTTCAGCGTCGTGAAACCGTCGGACGCGAGATAGTCCGCGTAGCGGCGCGGCATGCCCTCCGCGCCCAGCCAGTGCTGCACCAGGAACGTGGTGTGAAAGCCAACGGTGAGGGTCCAGAAGGTGACCTTGCCGAGCCGCTCGTCGAGCATCTTGCCGGTGAACTTCGGCCACCAGAAGTGGAAGCCGGCGAACATGGCGTACACCACGGTGCCGAAGAGTGTGTAGTGGAAGTGGGCCACGACGAAATATGTGTCGGAGACGTGGAAATCGAGCGGTGGTGCCGCGAGGATCACGCCCGTCAGCCCACCGAAGACGAACGTGAGAAGAAAACCGGTGACCCAGAGCCTCGGGGTCTCGAAGGACAGCGAGCCCTTCCACATGGTGCCGATCCAGTTGAAGAACTTCACACCGGTCGGGACCGCGATCAGGAAGGTCATGAAGGAGAAGAACGGCAGGAGCACACCACCGGTGACATACATGTGATGCGCCCACACGGTCACCGACAGGCCCGCGATGGAAATCGTCGCCGCGATCAGGCCCCAATAGCCGAACATCGGCTTCCGGGAGAACACCGGCACGACCTCCGAGACGATGCCGAAGAACGGCAGGGCCAGTACGTACACCTCGGGGTGGCCGAAGAACCAGAACAGGTGCTGCCAGAGCAGCGCGCCGCCGTTGGCGGAGTCGAAGACGTGCGAGCCGAACTTCCGGTCCATCTCCAGCGCGAGCAGGGCGGCGGCCAGCACGGGGAACACGAGCAGGATGAGCACGGCGGTCAGCAGCACGTTCCAGGTGAAGATCGGCATACGGAACATCGTCATGCCCGGCGCGCGCATGCCCACGATGGTGGTGATGAAATTGACCGCGCCCAGAATGCTGCCGAATCCCGACAGCGCCACCCCCATGATCCACATATCGGCGCCGACACCGGGGGAGTGGGTCGCGTCCGACAGCGGCGCGTAAGCGAACCAGCCGAAGTCCGCGGCCCCCTGCGGTGTGAGGAACCCGGCCGCAGCTATCAGCGAACCGAAGAGAAAGAGCCAGAAGGCGAGCATGTTCAGCCGCGGGAACGCCACGTCCGGCGCGCCGATCTGCAAGGGCATCAGCCAGTTGGCGAACCCCGTGAACAACGGCATCGCGAACAGCAGCAGCATCACCGACCCGTGCATCGTGAAGGCTTGGTTGAACTGCTCGTTCGTCAGGAGTTGCGTCCCCGGCCGGGCGAGTTCGGCGCGCATCAGCAGGGCCATCAGGCCGCCTATGACGAAAAAGGCGAACGCCGACACCAGATAGAGCGTCCCGATCCTCTTGTGGTCCGTGGTGGTCAGCCAGTCCACCACCGCGCCCCGGGGACTCCGCGCGGACTCCGTGCCGGCCGCCACCGGCGCGCGCCGCTCCTCGGTCCTCCCGTCCGCTCCCATGCCGATACCGTCCACGGACCATCAACTCCACATGATTTCAGGACAATGACGGGATCATGGTCGGCTTCCCCGCCGGGCAGCCGACAGGGCCGTGGGCCCCGACGTACGCGCCCCGAGGGGCCCCGGTCCGGGACCGTTCAGCCCTAGGAACCCGCTCGGCGGATATGTCTACTGAGGACATGGCCCGTATCACAGAACCGCTTCCGCGGTACGAGGCGCTCAGGCTGCTGAAGGGCGCGAAGATCGGCCGGCTGGTCTTCAGCCATCGGGCACTGCCCGCCGTCCGTCCCGTCAACCACGTCCTCCTCGACGATCGCGTCATCATCCGTGCCCACACCGGCGCCGCGCTCCTCGGCCCCGCACGCGACGGAGCGGTGGTGGCGTACGAAGCCGACGAGTTCGACACCGAGCGACGCACCGGGTGGAGCGTGGTGGTGACAGGCGAGGCCCGCCTCGTACGGGATCCGGACCTCCAGCAGCGCTATCAGGCCGCGCTCGAACCATGGATCGGCGCCGACATGACCCATACGGTCAGCATCAGCCTCGATCTGGTCACGGGCTATCGCATCAGTTCACAGACGACGGCG
The DNA here is from genome assembly GCF_031845785.1 of Streptomyces hesseae. Lineage (NCBI taxonomy): Bacteria > Bacillati > Actinomycetota > Actinomycetes > Kitasatosporales > Streptomycetaceae > Streptomyces > Streptomyces hesseae. The sequence goes on along the minus strand of NZ_JAVRFI010000002.1, from coordinate 236,292 downwards.
TGACAGGCCGGGCCGGGCGGCGGAACCACAGCAGTACCAGGGTGGCGCCCAGCGCGGCCGGCAGCCCCGGCGCAGCCCTTCAGGCGCCCGCAGTCACGGCCTTGAGCTCGTCGAGCGACTCCTGGATGAACTGTGACAGGGGCCGACGACCGGTCGAGGCGGTCCAGCGCTCGAAGGCGACCTTGAAGACGGCGATGCCCGCCTCGGCGGCGAGGGTCGCCGCCGGTTCCCCGACGCCCCGCTGACGCAATGCGTCGGCGGCGGTCGCGGCCAGGGACGCCAGCTTGATCAGCTCGCGTTCCCGGAGCTCCGCGTTGGCGGCGATGACGGCCTGGCGGCGTCGTGCGTAGGCGTGGCTTTCATGGAACTCGGCCGCGACGGACTCCAGCGCCGCACCCATCGCCGGCATCGGCGCCACGGCCTCCGGGAGGCCGACGAGGGTGCCCGCGATGATCTCCCGCAGCGCGCCCGAACCACCGAACAGGACCTCGCGCTTGTCGGCGTAGTGCCGGAAGAACGTCCGCTCCGTCAGGCCCGCGCGCTGGGCGATCCCGGCCACGGTGGTCTGCTCGTAACCCCGCTCGGTGAACAGCTCCATGGCGGCCTCCGCGAGCCGGCCACGCGCGTTCGGCTGCCATCTCCCCATGTGCGCATCCTACGTGATGACAGCTTCTGACATCGAGTGCTACCGTCGATGTCAGAGGCTGACATCAGCGTGGCGCCGCCATGGGCCTTACCGGCCCGGCGGCCACTCACCAGGGGGGTCTTCTCATGCGTGTATTCGTCACCGGCGCTTCCGGCTGGATCGGTTCCGCCGTCGTCCCCGAGCTCATCGGCGCGGGCCACCAGGTCGTCGGGCTCGCCCGTTCCGACGCCTCGGCCGCCGCCCTCACCGCCGCCGGGGCCGAGGTGCGCCGCGGCACCCTCGACGACCTCCACGGCCTGCGGAGCGCGGCCGCCGAGTCGGACGGCGTCATCCACCTCGCCTTCAAGCACGACATCGCCTTCTCGGGGGACTTCGCGGGCGCCGTCGAGGCGGACCGGCGCGCCGTCGAGGCGTTCGGCGCGGCGCTCGCCGGGTCCGGCCGGCCCTTCGTCCTCGCCTCCGGCCTGCTCGGGGTCACGCCGGGCCGAGTGAGCACCGAGAAGGACGGGCACGACACCGCCCCGGACCCGGCGGCGCACGACAACGGCGGCTTGCAAGGCCGGCACGCCGTCGCGGAACTGGCGCTCTCGCTCGCCTCCCGCGGGGTCCGCGCCTGCGTCCTGCGCCTGCCGCCGACCGTCTACGGTGCGGGCGACCACGGCTTCATGGCCGCGCTGGTCGGCATCGCCCGGGAGAAGCGGGTCTCCGGCTACATCGGCGACGGTGCCGCCCGCTGGCCGGCGGTACACCGGCTCGACGCCGCCCACCTGTTCCGGCTGGCGCTGGAGAAGGCCCCCGACGGCTCGACTCTGCACGCGGTGGCCGACGAGGCCGTGCCCCTGCGCGCCGTCGCGGAAGTGGCCGGACGACACCTCGGCCTGCCCGTGGCCTCCATCGCCCCCGAGGACGCCGCTGCGCACTTCGGCTGGCTGGCCAGCTTCCTCGCGCTCGACAGCCCGGCGTCGAGCGCGCTGACCCGCGAACTGCTGGGGTGGCGGCCGACGCGCCCGGGGCTCGTCGACGACCTAGAGAAGGGCCACTACTTCGACGCCTCGGCCCCCACGAACGCGTGGTGACACGGTCGTCCCCGCCCCGGCGCACGCGCTGACCACCCCGGTCAGCGCGGCTCCTGCGCGAGCGGCAGGTGGCGCGGGCCGCGCAGGACGGGGCTGCTGCGGTACTCCGGCGGATCCTCCAACAGTCGTGGGTTGTCCAGGCGGTTGATGAGTGTGGTGAGGGCGATCTGTGTCTCCAGGCGGGCCAGGGGCGCGCCGAAGCAGTTGTGGATGCCGCTGCCGAAGCCGAAGTGCACATTGTCCTCGCGGTCGGGGACGAAGCGGTCGGCGTCCGGGAAGCGCAGCGGGTCACGGCTGCCGGAGGCGAGGACGAGGACCAACGGCACGCCCTTGGGGATGGTGATTCCCGCGACCTCGATGTCGGCCAGCGGGGTGCGCTGCGGTAGGAACTGCACGGGAGGTTCGAAACGCAGCAGTTCCTCCACGGCTCTGGGCATCAGCTCGGGCTCGGCGCGCAGCCGCTTGAGAGCCTCGGGGTTGCGGAGGAGGGTGAGCATGCCGTTGGTGATGAGGTTGACGGTGGTCTCATGGCCGGCGATCAGGAGCAGGACGGTGGTGACCATCAGCTCTTCCTGCGTGAGCAGTCCGTCGGGGCCGCTCTCGTTGGCCAGGGCGGAGAGCATGTCGTCGGTGGGGTTTCGGCGCCGCTGCTCGGCGAGTCCGCCGAGGTACAGGCCCATCGCCGTCCGCGCCTCCTGCGCGGCGCGCAGGCGCGGCCCGGGGTCCTCTCCGGGAGTGAAGTCGAGCCCGGAGACGACCGTGTCGGCCCAGGCGTGGACCTGGGGGATGTCCTCGGATGGCACACCGAGCAGGTCGCAGATGACGGTGACCGGCAGCGGGAAGGCGAAGTCCTCGACGAGGTCGAGGCGCTCCTTGTCCCGGAGCCCGTCCGCCAGCTCCCCGGCGATGCGGGTGATGTCGCCGCGCAGCGCGTCGACCCGGCCGGGGGTGTGGGGCGGGCCGAAGGGCCGCATGGCCAGGCGGCGGAGGCGGTCGTGCTCGGGGTCGTCGCGCCCGATGAAGGCGGGCGGCAGTCCCTCCGTCGGCAGGAGGTCCGGGTCGGGCTCGGTGCGGTTGCGCACGTCGGAGCTGATCCGCGGGTCGTGGAGCAGCGCGGTGATCTCGTGGTACGTGCCCACCAGGTACTTGCCGTCCTCCTGCCGCGCCACCTTGTGCTCGCGGAGTTCGGCGTAAAGGGGGTAGGGGTCCGGACGGCCGGCGTAGTCGGTGATCCGGCGGAAGAGGGTCTCGGAGGACATGGACGGGCTCCTGGTGTCAGCCGGCGGGCCGGATCAGGGTCAGGCGGCGGTCGGGCAGGTGCCCGGTGAGGGCGACGGTCGGGCCGTGGGTGAGCACGCGGGGGTCGGGTACGTCGGAGGGGACGGGCTCGCCGTCCGCGAGGTGATCGGCGGCGCCCGGGCCGGGCGGAAACGGGGCCGCGGTCTCGATGAGACGCTGGTAATGCTCCAGCCACTTGGCCCGGTTGACGGTCACGGCGGCGGTGACACGCCCGCGATAGCCGTAGACGACCACCAGACGGCGTTCGTCCGTAGAGCCCTGGGCGAGGACGACCTGGTCGGAGAAGGTCGGCACGCCCACCGACTTGATGTTGAGGCCGAACTGGCTGGACCAGAAGGCCGGTACGGCCAGATGGGGCCGGCGCAGCGGACCGGGACTGATCATGTTGTGGGCGGCCACCTCGGCCTGCGCCACGGCGTTGCCCCAGTGTTCCAGAGCGATCAGCTGGTACTCGAACAGCGGGTGGGGGAAGCGGGCCACGTCACCGGCGACGAAGACGTCGTCCGTGACGATGCCGTACATAGTGAAGACGCGGCAGCCCGCGTCGCAGGCCACCCCCCGGGGGCCGGCCGCCAGGCCGGAGTCGGACAGCCACTCGGTGTTGCGGACCGCGCCCAGACAGACCACGGCGACGTCGGCCTCGATCCGGCTGCCGTCGGAGAACTCGGCGCCGGTGAGCCGCCCGCCGGAGCTTGTCAGGGCGGTGACCGTGACGCCGCAGCGCAGGTCGACACCGTGCGCCCGCTGGAGCTTCGTGGCCCAGTCGCCGACCGTGCCGCCCAGCGCGCCGATCAGGGGCGCCCGGCCGCGCTCGGCGACGGTCACCTCCAGGCCGCGTTCCCGGCAGGCGGAGGCGACCTCCGAGCCGGTGAACCCGGCGCCGATGACCAGGACCCGGCGGGGCCCGGCGTCCAGGGCCGCGGCGAGACGGCCCGCGTCGTCGCTGGTACGGACCGTGAAGACGCCCTCCAGCGCGGCCTCGTCGGGGTTCGGCCAGGGCCGGGCGCGGGTGCCGGTGGCGATCAGCAGCCGGTCGAAGGGCAGCCGCTCCCCGTCGGCGAGCAGCACGTTCTTGCCGTTGGGGTCGAGGCCGGTGGCGGCCACGCCGAGCTTCCACCGCGCGTCCAGCTCACGGCGGGCCGGCAGCCCGCACTCCTGGGCACCCGCCTTGCCGAGCAGCACCTGCTTGGACAGGGGCGGCCGGTCGTAGGGCCGCCGCGGCTCGTCCCCGACCAGGGTCAGCTCACCCTCGAACCCCCCGTCCCGGAGCGCTTCGGCCGCGCGCAGCCCGGCCAGCGAAGCCCCGACGACGACGATCCGCCCGTCCCTCATCTCACCGGACACCGGCGTCACCACCCGCCTGCTCCCCGACCATGATGGCCTGCACCGGGCAGGCCGCCGCGGCCCGCCGCACATGCTCGCCCTGGCCCTCCGGCACTGTGGGCACGTAGAGCAGGCCCTCCTCACCGTGCAGCTCGAACACCCGAGGAGCGAGGAACACGCACTGGGCGTACCCCTGACACCGATTGAGATCGACCACGATCTGCATCCCGGACAGCTCCTCCTGGCCCGCATGCCGTTCACCGCCTCCTCCTACCTATGCCCGTCCGGGGCTCGACGCCAGGCGGATTGCTCCGTCCGGGGCACGGCGGGGCCGCACCGCGCGGCTACCGTGGGCGCATGCCTGCCGCCACCCGGATTCCCTCACTGCTGTACTACGTGGGCTCTCATCAGCTCCTGAAGGAGGTCGCCGCACGGCTGCGCCTGATCGCCACGCCGGGCGACCGGCTGCCCGAGGGCCTGTGGGAGAAGAACCACGCCATACGCCGCGACGCGAAGACGGCGGCCGAGGACGGCGAGAGGGCGGACCGGGGACGCGACCAGTTCGAGGGCCTGCTGTGGGACCCCCGGCAGGAGTGGGCCCGCAGGACCACGCTTGTCAGCCCCGGCTCCCCGGCACTCTTCGCCCGCCCCGACCTGCCGCCGTTCCTGACGGCCTGGCGCGACGGAGAAGCCGACTGGCCCTTCGCCGGCGAGCCCTTCCCACGCGACTTCCTCCTGGCCGGACACCCGCTGCTGCGCCTGCGCGCCCTGCTGCCCGACTGGCCCGCCCCCGGCTACGCGCGCGACCGCGTCCACCTGGACGCCGGCGAACAACTGGCGGCCGGCCTGCTGCTGGCGCGCGGCGACCGCTTCGACCTGCTCGCACAGGTGGTGGAGGCGGGCGGCCGGGCGCTCCTGGACGAAGTGCGTCCGGCCTTCGAGACCTCCACGCGCGAGGGCACCGCGCGGGCGTTGCGCGACGCCCTCGCGGACGACCGGCGGCGCCGCGACCACCTCTTCGGCGAATACGCCGCGGAACCCGACCCCGAGCCCGACCAGCGGTGGATCACGATCGACTGGGACGCCGTCCGGCGGGCGGTGGACGCCGACAACCCGGAGCTGCGCCGACAGGCACCCGAGCTCGTGACCCACCCGCGGTGTCCGGAGGAGCTGCGGGCACTGGTGGCCACCCAATGGACGGACCGGCTCGTGTGGTCCCGGCTCCTTTCCGACCGTCCCACAGGCCTCCACCTGCTGCGCACCCTGCCGTTGCAGCGGGACCTCTCCCTCTCGGCGCCCCTCTCGTATGTGGCCGAGGGCGGCGTCGACGTCGCCGACATCCTTGAGCTGGCGCACCCCGCGGATCTCGTGCTGCGTGACGCGGCAGGGCTGCCCGGTGCCGCGCGACGGTACCCGGGACAGTGCGTGATCACCCGTCAGGACCAGGAGGGGGCGATGCGGCTGGTCCGGGGCATCACGGAGTCGGCCGACCACCACTTGGGGGACGACCCCGGCGCCTGGACCATCGGCTGCCGCCTCGTCGACGGCCGTCGCTTCACCGGCTCCGTGAACGAACTGCTCAAGAGGGCGGGAGCGAGAAGGCCCCTGCCCGACGCAGTTCCTCGTGCAGGTGACCGGCCAGCTCCCGAGCGCTGGGACGGTCGAAGATGACGGTCGCGGCCAAGGGCAGACCCGTGCACTCGCTCAGGCGGTTGCGCAGCAGGACCCCCGTGAGGGAGTCGAAGCCCAGCTCCAGGAAGAGCCGGTCGGGTGCCACGGCCGACGCGTGCGGATGGGCGAGCACCTCGGCGATCTCCTCACGGACCAGCTCCAGCAGCGCCGGCTCCCGCTCGGCGTCCGGCAGCGCACCGAGTCGATACCGCCATGTCGTTGCTGTCACGGCTGTCACGGCTGTCACGGCCGTCGCGTCGGAGCCGTCGCCTTCGGGCATGGAGTGGGCCGTGGGGCGAGCCGGGCGCCGTAGCTCCCGCAGGAGTGGTGGGACGTCGGCGTCGGCGCTCGGTGGGGCGATCAGAAGTGGCGCGAGCACCGGTTCGTCCGCGGCCAGTGCGGCGTCGAACAGGGCCAGCGCGCGGGCGGGCGCCATCGGTCGCAGCAACCCGTCCGCCGCCGCTCCGCCGGGGCGGTCGGCTCGTGCGGCCGCCATGCCGTCCTGCCCGCCCCACGGCCCCCAGACGAGGGACAGTGCCGGAAGGCCGAGGGCGGCGCGATGGCGGGACAGGGCGTCGAGAAAGGCGTTGGCGGCGGCGTAGTTGGCCTGCCCCGGGTTTCCCAGCAGACCGGCGGCGGAGGAGAACAGGACGAAGCGCGACAACGGCAGCTCCCTGGTGGCCTCGTGGAGGGCCCACGCCGCGTCCGCCTTCGGCCGCAGCACCGCTTCGAGCCGTCCCGGGGTGAGGGACTCCAGGATGCCGTCGTCCAGCACACCGGCCGCGTGCACGACGGCCGTGAGCGTGACGGCGTACCGTGCGACGAGGTCCGGCAGTTGAGCGGGATCGGCGACATCGCAGGCGAGTACGTCCACGCGGGCCCCGCTCCGCTCCAGCGCGGCCCGTAGCGTGGACACTCCTGCCGCCCGTGGGCCACGGCGGCTGACAAGGACGAGATGCCGGACCCGATGACGGCCGGCCAAGTGCCGGGCGAGGAGCGCGCCGAGCCCACCGGTGCCTCCCGTGATCAGCACGGTGCCGCCGCCCATGAGGCCGTCGCGGGGTGGCTTTCCCAGGGGGAGGGAAGGCGTGGCGAGTGCCAGGCGGGGGACGCGGACGGTGCCTTCGTGGAGGGCCAGTTGCGGTTCGCCGGTGGCGATGGCGGCGGGCAGCAGGGCGGCGGACGAGGGATGCCCGTCCAGGTCGACGACCACCAGCCGGTCCGGATACTCCGACTGCGCGGAACGCACGAGACCCCATACCGTCGCCGCCGACAGATCCGAAGAGCCCGGATCGTGGCGGAAGGCCCCACGCGTGACCACGACCAGTCGCTCACCACGCACCGCCGGACGGGACAGATGCTCGCGCAGCACCCGCAGGGCCCGCGCGGTGAGGGAATGCGTGACCGCGACCGGCTCGCCCGCCGACGAGCCGGCCAGCGAGACGACCGTTGCCCTGTAGCCTGTGCCGCTCTCGGCGGCACCGGTGTCGGGGAAGAGGGCGCCCAGCCCCAGGTCGTCGGGCACCCCCACGACCGGTGCCCGCCCGCCCCCGCCGACCGGAAGGCGCACCCAGTGGGGGCGGTACAGCGCTCCCTTCCCCTCATCGGCACTGTCCTCGGCGTCGGGCAGGGACGGCGGCAGCGGGCGCGTGGTCAAGGACTCCACCCGGGCCACCGGTGCGCCCGACGGATCGGTGAGGCGCACGGTGAACGTATCCGTTCCCGTGCTGCGGATGCGGACGCGCAGCGCCGTGGCCCCGACGGCGTGGACGGCCGTGCCGCGCCAGGCGAAGGGGACACGCGCGGGGCCGGTCTTCTTCGGCGCGGTGGCGAGCAGGCGGGCGTGCAGTGCCGCGTCCAGGAGCGCGGGATGGATGCCGTAGCGGCGCGCTTCGGGGTGCAGCTCCCGGGGCAGCCGCACCTCGGCGAACAGCTCTTCCGACGCGGCCCGGTCCCCCGGCCCGTCGTCCGCGCGCCTCCGCCACAGGGCCGTCACGCCCCGGAAAGCCGGGCCGTAGGCGTGTCCCGCGTCGGCCAGTCGCTCGTAGGCGCCGGTGAGGTCCACGGGCGTGGCCCCCATCGGCGGCCATGCCTCGGCATGGCCCTCCGGGTTGTCTTTCTGGGTTGCCGTGACTGCCGTGACGGGCCCGAGTCGTCCCGTCGCGTGGTGGGTCCAGGCACCGAGCGCGCCCGAAGCGTGGGGGCGGGAGTGGACGTTCACCGTGCGGCGGCCGTCGGAGTCCGGCTCGCCGAGCACGACCTGGAGCTGAACCGGGCCGTCCGCGCCGGGCAGGTCCAGCGGAGCCAGCGGAGTCAGCAGGACGAAGTCCTCCAGTACGTCGAGCCCGCAGGCGTCACCGGCGTGGAGGGCCATTTCGGCGAACACCGTCGCGGGTACGAGCACGCGCCCGGCGATGGTGTGCTCGCGCAGCCATGGCTGGGCCGTGCCGGAGAGGTGGCCGGTGCGCAGCAGGCGTCGCGTTCCGGCCAGGGTGATGGTCTCGGTGAGCAACGGATGGCCGGGATCGTCCCCAGTGGGCGTCGGCGGGGCGGCGTTGTCGGGCAGCCAGTAGCGCTGTCGCCGGAACGGGTAGGTGGGCAGCTCGACGCGCCGGGCGCCGCTGCCTTCGTACACCCGGTGCCAGTCGACCGTGACGCCCTCCACGTGAAGTCGCGCCACGGCGGACAGGAGTGTGACGGGTTCCGGGACCTCGGGGCGCATGGTGGCGGTGAACACCGGCTCCCTCGCGGGCGGACGGTCGTTCTCCGCCGCTTCCTCCGTCCATGCGGCCCTCGCCGCCGCGGTGAGGGGTGCGCCGGGGCCGAGCTCGGCGAGGACGGTGATGTGTTCGTCGTGCGTGATCCGGCGCACCACGTCGGCGAAGCGTACGGTTTCGCGGGCGTGACGTACCCAGTAGGCGGCCGAGCGCAGATCGTCCCCTTCGGCAGGGCGCCCGGTGAGGGACGACAGCACCGGGATGCGGGGCTCGCGGTAGGTGAGGCCCGAGGTGATCCGTCCGAAGGCGGTGAGCGCCGGTTCCATCAGCGGGGAGTGGAAGGCGTGGGCGACCCGCAGCCGGGTGGCACGTCGCCCACGGGCGGTGAAGCGGTCCGCGACGGCGAGTACCGCCGCCTCGGCACCGGAGACGACGACCGAGCGCGGTGCGTTCACCGCGGCGACGGCCACGCGGTCCGCCACCTCGGACAGTTCGGTGAGTTCGGCCAGTTCGGCCAGGGCTTCGTCCTCGGAGGCTTCCAGGGCCACCATGGCCCCGCCCGTGGGGAGCCGCTGCATGAGCCGTCCGCGCGCCGCCACGAGGGCCACGGCGTCGTGCTCCGTCAGGATGCCCGCCACATGGGCCGCGACCAGTTCCCCCAAGGAGTGCCCGGCGAGGACGTCGGCGCGTACACCCCAGGACTCCAGCAGCCGGAACAGCGCTGTTTCGAAGGCGAACAGGCCCGCTTGGGCGACGTCCGTCCGGTCGAGGACCGCCCGGCCCTCCCGGGAACCTTCCTCCGCCCACAGCACATCCCGGAGGGGCGGCAGCTTCCAGTCGCTCCAGTCACTCCGGCCGGCCTCGAACACCTCGAATTCCTTGAACGCCTCGTCTGTCTTGAACAACTCGTCGAAACGCTCGCAGAGGGAGTCGAAGGCGGTGGCGAAGGCGGGGAACGCGTCGTGCAGGGCGCGGCCCATGCCCGGGTGTTGCGTCCCCTGGCCGGGAAAGAGCACGGCGAGCCGGGCCGAGGGCGCGGCGGTCGCCTGGACGACGCTTCTGCGGATCGTGCCCGCCGCCAGGCCGTCCAGCGCGTCGAGCAGCGCGGTACGGTCGCCGGCCGGTACGGCGGCGCGGTGGGGGAGCGCGGCGCGGGTGGTGGCCAGGGAGAAGCCGACGTCCAGCGGCGACAGTTCGGGGTCCCGCCGCAGCAGGCCGGCGATCCGTCGGCTCTGGGCACGGACCGTTTCGGCGTCCGTGCCCGACAGCAGCAGCGCGGGTACGGGTTTCCGCGCCGGGGGCCGGGAGGTGGCGGCTGTCGCGGGGACGGCCTCCTCCAGGACGACGTGGGCGTTGGTCCCGCCGATCCCGAACGCGGAAACCCCGGCACGCCGGGGACGGCCCGGCACCGGCAGCCAGGGCCGGTCCTCCGTCAGCGGCAGCACCCGTCCCGAGGACCAGTCCACGTGAGGGGAGCGCTGTGCGCAGTGCAGGATGCGCGGCAGCGTCCCGTGGCGCATGGCCATGACGGTCTTGATGACTCCGCCGACGCCCGCCGCGGCCTGCGTGTGCCCGATGACGGACTTGAGCGCGCCCAGCCACAGCGGCCGCTCCCGGGGACGTTCGCGCCCGTGGACGGCCAGTAGTGCCTGGGCCTCCACGGGGTCGCCCAGCGCGGTGCCCGTTCCGTGCGTCTCGACGGTGTCGATGTCGGCCGGTGACAGACCCGCGTCGGCCAACGCCCGGAGGACGACCTGCTGCTGGGCGGGGCCGCTGGGGGCGGTGAGCCCGTTGGAGGCGCCGTCGGACGCGACGGCCGAACCGCGAAGGACGGCCAGCACGGGGTGACCGTTGCGACGGGCGTCGGACAGCCGCTCCAGCAGGACCAGGCCCACCCCCTCGGACCAGCCGGTGCCGTCGGCCGCCGCGGAGAACGGCTTGCACCGGCCGTCCGGTGCCAGACCGCGCAGCCTGCTGAAGGCCACGAACGGCGCCGGCGTGGCCATCACGGTCGCTCCTCCGGCGACGGCCAGCGAGCACTCGCCCGACCGCAGCGCCCGGGCCGCCCAGTGCAGCGCCACCAACGACGACGAACAGGCGGTGTCCACGGTCACGGCGGGACCGCGCAGCCCCAGCTGATAGGCGATACGCCCGGACGCCACGCTGCCCGCCGACCCCAGCGCGAGATGCGCCTCCAACTCGTGCGGCCCCCGGTGCAGGAGACGGCCCGCGTAGTCGTCGTGCATCACGCCGACGAACACGCCGGTGTCACTGCCGCGTACGGTGGCCGGGACGATGCCCGCCCGCTCCAGCAGTTCCCACGAGACCTCCAGCAACAGCCGCTGCTGCGGGTCCGTGGCCAGGGCCTCCCTGGGGGACATGCCGAAGTGCGCCGCGTCGAAGTCCGCCGCCCCGCGCAGGAATCCTCCCCGGCGGGTGACGGACGTACCGAGCCGGTCGGGGTCGGGGTCGAAGATCCCGGCCAGGTCCCAGCCGCGGTCGGACGGGAAGCCGGACGTCGCGTCGGTGCCGTCCGCGACCAGCCGCCACAGGTCCTCGGGGGAGGTGACGTCGCGCGTGGCTCCCGGGTAGCGGCAGGCCATCGCGACGATGGCCACCGGATCGCTGTCGTCGCTGCTCTGACGGGGCGTCATGTCGGCGTTGACGTTGGGTGTGGGCTCGTCGAGAAGGGCGGCGTACAGGCTTCGGGCGACGGCGGCGGGCGTCGGATGGTCGAACACCAGCGTCGCGGGCAACATCAGACCGGTCGCCGCACCGAGCCGGTCGCGCAGCCGTACGCCCCCGAGGGAGTCGAGCGCGAGGGCGGTGAAGGGCAGATCCGGTGCCACGTCTCCTTGTGTGCCGCCGGTCGCGGCCAGGGCGTCCAGGACCAGTCGCAGGAGGGCCTCGTACCGCGCGGGCGCGGGCAGCGGTCGCATGCGCGCGAGGAGCGCCGCGGTTGCGGTCGCGCGTGCCTCCGGCGAGTGCTCGGCCAATCGCCGGGCCAGCAGCCGCCGTTCGGTCTTTCCGGAGGCGGTACGGGGCAGTGCGGCGCTCTCGTGGATCTCGACGGGAACCTTGAAGGCCGACAGATGTTGGCGGCACGCGCGACGGACGGCCTCGTGGTCCACCCCCTGCGGGCCGGGTACCACGAACGCCACAGGTACCTGGCCCAGTACGTCGTGCGGTCCGCCGACGACCGCCGCGTCGGCGACGCCGGGGCAGCGCAGCAGTACGTTCTCGACCTCGGAGGGGTTGATGTTCTCGCCGCCGCTGATGATCAGTTCCTTCACCCGGCCGGTGACGAGCAGACCGCCGTGCCGGGTGCGGCGCCCGAGGTCCCCCGTGCGGTACCAGCCGTCGACGAGGGCCCGCGCGATCTCGTCCGGGCGATCGTGGTAGCCGATCATCAGATGCGGGCCGCGGACGCGGATCTCCCCTTCGTCCCCGCCGGTGACGTCCTCGCCGGTCGTCGGGTCGGTCAGCCGCACGTCGACGCCGGGCAGCGGCACCGGCACCGGCGGTGTCGGCGCGCCGGGCGTGGCGGCCGCGAGCGGGGCGATGGCTATCTTTCCGCACGTCTCGGTACTGCCGTAGCCGTCGAGCAGTGGGACGCCCAGGCGCTCCTCGACCTCCGCGCGCAGCTCCTCGGGGCAGGGCGCGCCCCCGGTCACGCACAGGCGCAGGCCGGGCAGCGGCGGCCGGGACGTCCGGCGCGTCCCGTCCATCAGCAGCCGGTATGTGGCGGGCACGCCGGCGAGGAGGGTGAACGGTCGACCGGCCGGAGCGTGTGCCGGGCTCACACCGCGGTCGAGGAGGTACGCGCTCGCCCCCACCGAGACCACACCCGTCAGGCACAGCGAGTGCGCGTAGGCGTGGGTCATCGGCAACGGCCACAGCAGACGGTCCCGCGGACCCAGCCCCCACAGCGGAACGTACCCCGCCACCACCGACCACAACGCGGCACGCTGGCTGGACACCACGCCCTTGGTCCGCCCCGTCGTGCCCGAGGTGTAGTGGATCCAGGCGGGTTCGTCGAGGCCGAGGTCGTCGCGGGGCGGGATCCCGGGGTCGGTCGTCGCGAGGTCCTCGAAAGCGAGCGCGACGGCGGGGTCGTCACCCGTGGTCGCCGCGGCGCCCACGGCCACCGTACGGAGGGCCGGGCCGGCGTGCCCGGTCACCGGTGGTGGCACGGCCTCCGTGATGGCCAGGACGGGCTCGCAGTCCCGGAGTTGGTGGGCCAGTTCGGCGTCCGTCGCGCCGGGGTCCAGCAGCACGCCCACCGCCCCCGCGCGTACGACGGCGAGGCAACTCTCCACCAGTTCCACCCGGTTGCCCAGACAGAGCGCCACCCGGTCGCCGCGTCGTACGCCCAGCCGCTGGAGATGGCCCGCCAGCCGGGCGGTGCGCCGCTCCAGCTCCCGGTAGGTCACGCTCCGCCGTGCGTCCTCATAGGCGGTGTTCCCTCCTCGGCGCGCGGCGTGCTCCTTCAGCGCTGTGGGCAGCGCGCGGAGTAACTCGCTGTGGACCCTTGCCATCGTTCCCCCTCCGGCCGCCCTCACTCTACGGCGGACGCGTCCCGTAGGGGTGGGATCAGGGTTCCCCCAGGGGCTTCCCCGGGGCGGCCGGACAGGTGCCGTCCCTAGGCTCGTACTCATGACAGCAGGGTTCCCGGAAGCCGCCCCCTGGGGCGAACAGCGCGCGTCCCACACCGACCGCGAGACGGTCGTCGAGCGCCTTCAGCAGGCCGCGGCCGAAGGCCGCATCGACTTCCACGAGCTGGACGAACGGCTTGAGCAGGCGCTCAACGCGAAGACCCACGGCGAGCTGGCCGTACTGACGACCGACCTCCAGGGCGCGGGTCTCCAGGGCGTGGGTCTCCGGGGCATAGCGGGTGCGGGGCGGGAGCTCGTGGAGGACCGCCCGCTGATCCTCAAAGGCGGTCTGCACGGTGTCGTCCGCAAGGGCGGCTGGAAGGTCCCGTCACGCGTGACCGCCCACGGTGGCATGGGCGGCGTCGTCCTCGACTTCACCCGGGCCGAATGCCCGCCGCGAGCCATTGACCTCGAAGTCCACGGCCAGATGGCGGGCGTCGTCGTCATACCCGACGACTGGGCCGCCGAGACCAGCGGCATCGAGCCCGGCCTCGGCGGTGTCAAGGACAGGACCACTCCCGACCACGCCCCGGACGCCCCGCTCCTCCGTATCACCGGCACGGGCGGCATGGCCGGCGTCGTCGTGCGCCACCCGAAGGGGAGGGAGCGGCGTCAGCTGGAGCGCGAGGCGAAGGCGCTCACCTCCCGATAGGCGAGGGGCGATAGGCAGTACGCGACAGGCGCGGGGGCCGGGCCGGTCGCGCCGCCACCACTTGCGCGGGCATGAACTCAGGGCAAACAGGACGTGTACGGATCGGCCGGGCAGGGGACGATGGCCCCGGGGCCGGGTCCGCCGCCGCCCGGCGGACGGACGACGGCGTCCGTAGGAGGTCCTGAAGGATGGACGAAAAGCCGCTCGCACCGCCCGAGGTGGACGGGGCGAGCAACGGCGCGATCACCGCACACGACGGTGTGGCGCGGCTCGTCGTGCGCGTCGGCCCGTACGCGGGCATGTCGGCCGGGGACGAGGTGCGGTTGCGCTGGGACACCGGGATCCTGCGCACCTCGCTGATCGACACCCGGCTCGTCGCCGCCTCCGCGGTGGGGGCGAGCACCGTCTTCGACCTCCCCTGGCCCGCGCCCGGCATGGTCCGGGTCAGCTACGCCGTGGGTCGCGCCGACGGCCGGTGGAGCGTCTCCGAGAACATGACCGTCACCGTCACCGTCACGGGATGACGGGGGCTCACGCCCTCGAACGGCCTCCACGGCCGCCCGCAGGACGAATGTCCCGGGAGGCCGTGGGGGAGCCGGATGTCTTTCCGGCAGTGATGAGTAACCACCCCCGTACCACCCCCACAGCCGCTTGAGCGGTACACCCCGGCCCCGGCGTCTGCCCCGACAGATGCCGGGGCCGCACTCGTACCCGCTACACGGAGTCGCCGGCCGTGTCGAAGGACATGTGCAGCAGGATGCGGTCCTGCGGGCTCGTGTCCTCGTCGGTGAGCAGGTCGATGACGCGGTCGAAGCTCCTGCGGACGTCCCTGCCGTCGGCCGCGAGCCGCCGGATGAGCGGCTGGTTGGCGTGCGCGAGGCGCATGGCCTGGAGATGTTCCGGGGTGGTGGAGTCGAGCCAGCGCTGTGCCGCCCGCCGTGGCAGGTCGGGCGTCCTCGGCTGGGCGGCGATCCACTCGATGAGGTCGTCGAGGTCGTGGCGGCGCGCGGTCAGGAGGCTCGACACGATCTCCTCCTTGTTGCGGAAGTGGTAGTAGAGCGACGACTTCGTCAGCCCGAGCGCCTCGGTGAGGTCCCTGGTCGACGTCGCCTCGTAGCCCTTCTCCGTGAACAGCCTCAGAGCGACGCGGAGGATCTCCGCACGCGTCTCCGCGCCTGAGCGCCGGTCGCTTCCCTTGGCGGACTTGGCGGACGTCATGCCTGCTCCTCGCTCCCTTTTGTCGGCCCCTTTTGTCGGCGCCATCCTATCCACCCTCTTACCGACCGCCCGTTCAGCTCTTGCTTACCGACCGCCCGTTCAGCTAGCGTAAGGCTTACTGACCGCCCGTTCAGTAACTCTGAGTAGGGGAGAGCTCCTCATGAAGCCCAAGGCCACACCACGCATCGCCGTCGTCGGCGCCGGGCCCGCCGGCCTGATGTGCGCCCGGGTCCTCCAGCGGCACGGCATCGACGTCACCGTGTACGACGCCGACGCGTCCGCCGACGCCCGTGACGCCGGCGGCACCCTCGACCTGCACGCCGACTCCGGGCAGATCGCGCTCGAGGACGCCGGCCTGATGGACGCGTTCACCGCGCTCGCCCGTCCCGAGGGGCAGGCCAAGCTCCGGCTCGACCAGCACGGTGCTGTGCTCGACTCCTTCGTCCCCGGCCCGGACGACGACGCGGCGCCCGAGATCGACCGCGGTCAGCTGCGCGCGATGCTCGCCGCGCACGTAGCGCCCGGAACCGTCCGGTGGGGGCACAAGCTGCTCGCCGCCGAGCCGCTGGGCGGAGGCGTGCACCGCCTCGCCTTCGAAGGCGGCGGCCACACCGAGGCCGACCTGGTGGTCGGGGCCGACGGCGCCTGGTCGCGGGTACGGCCGCTCGTCAGTGACGCCGTCCCCTACTACAGCGGCGTCTGCCTGCTGGAGGTCCGCTTCGACGACGTCGATCGCCGCCACCCGGGGATCGCCCGACTCGTCGGCGACGGTCATGTGTTCGCCAACAACGGCGACGGCCAGGCGATCATCGCCCAGCGCAACAGCAGCGGCCACATCCGCGCCTACATCGGCATGCGCACCGCACACGACTGGCACACCGCCGCGGGCGTCGCCCTCGACGACGGCGCCGCCGTACGGGACTTCCTGCTCGCGGAGTTCGGCGGCTGGGACGCGCGACTGCTGCCCTTCCTCACCGACGCCGACCACGGCTACGTCAACCGGCCGTTGTACGCCCTGCCCGCCCCGCTCGCCTGGGAGCACACTCCCGGGGTGACGCTGGTGGGCGACGCGGCCCACCTCATGTCGCCCTTCGGCGGCAATGGCGCGAACCTCGCCCTGCTCGACGCGGCCGAACTCGCCCGGGCGGTGGCCGAGGAGCCCACCCTGGACGCCGCCGTCGCCCGCTACGAGGAGGTGATGTTCGCCCGCTCCGGTCCGCTCGCGGTCGGTGCCGGCCAGGGCCTGGAACGCTTCTTCACCACCGGCTCCCACGCCCCCGACCACGCGGCCGAGCACCAGCGGTACAAGGAGGCGGCAGCGGCGTATCGCCGTGACCGGGGCGCCCCGGTCACGGAAGCGGCATGAGCCGGTAGAAGACGGTGGCGACCAGCTCGTGGGCATAGCCCGCGTCGAGCGGTCCGGGGCGGAAGAGGACGCGGTACATCATCGGGGCGACGACGTGGTCCATCACCGTCTCGGCGTCCGGTACGTGTTCGCCGCGCCGCGCCGCGCGGGACAGGATCGCCTCGACCTGGTCGCGCGCGAATGCCGAGCACTGCCCGGCGTTGGGCCCGTCCGGGTCGCCCGCGAGGGCGTCCCGGACGTAGGACCGGCCGGCCGGGGACGACATCTCCTCCAGGAACGCCGAGGCCCAGTGCTCCAGGTCCGCGCGCAGGTTCCCGTGGTCCGCCGGGGGAGCCTCGGGGCGCAGCCGCTCGACCGCCACGTCCGAGAGCAGCTCCTGAAGATCGCCCCAGCGGCGGTAGACGGTCGACGGGGTCACTCCCGCCCGTGCCGCCACGAGCGGCACAGTGAGAGCGACCCCTTCGGCCTGGAGCTCGCGTACGGCCCGGTGTACCGACTCCTGGACGCGGGCGCTGCGTCCTCCGGGGCGGGCTGCTGGTCTGGGGCTCATGCCCCTCACCTTAACGCACAATCATTGCGTGAGTCCGCGAGCTGGTCGGATCGGTGACCGGGCCGGGGGAGTGGTCAGGCCGCCAGCGGGGCGGGTCGCGCGAGACTCGCGCAGGCTTCCTCGATGGCGCGGCCGACGCCCAGGAGCGTCGCTTCGCCGAACGGCCGCCCGATGAGCCGCATCCCGATGGGCAGCCCGGCACCGTCGATGCCGACCGGCAGGGACAGCGCGGGCGCGCCGGTGATGTTCGCCGGGGCGGACAGCCGCACATAGGCGTCGGACACGGTCTCGATGGTGCCGTCCGGCCATGCCACGGCCGGCTGGTCGACGCGGGCCGCGACTATGGGTACGGTCGGCGCCGCGATCACGTCCACCTCGGCGAAGAGACGCGCCCACTCCTGCCGCATGCGGGCGCGGGCGCGCTGGGCCCGCAGGTAGTCGCCGGCCGGGACGTGCTCGCCGGCCTCCAGTAGGAGGCGGACGTCCGGCGTGTACAGCTCCGGGGACGTGCGCAGGGTCTCCTCGTGCACGGCGGACGCCTCGGGCACCATCAGCCCCCACTGCGTGCCCTGGACGTGGTCGGCCATGGGGATCTCCACGTCCACGAGCCGCGCCCCGAGATCCGCGAGACGGGCTGTCGCCGCCCGTACCGCTTCCGTGACCTCGGGTGCGACCCGCTCGAAGTAGTGGTTGCGCGGGTGAGAGGGCCGACGTGGTCCAGGGACCAGGACAGCGGGACCACCCCGTCGACGGGGACGAGCCCGTACGTCGGCTTCAGCCCCACCACTCCGTTCAGCGCCGCCGGGACCCGGATGGAGCCGCCGGTGTCCGTGCCCAGGGCGAACGTGGCCGTCCCGGCGGCGACCGCGCCGGCCTCCGCGAGGCGGGCGGCTACGGTGCTGTCCCGCTCCGCCACATGGTGCTCCCGCACCCGGGAGCTGGCCGTGGTCGGCAGCCCGGCCACGTCGATCAGGTCCTTGAGGGCCATCGGGACACCGTGCAACGGGCCCCGGCGCCGCCCGGCCGCGTCGGCGAGGGACAGCTCATACGATGTGCCGCGCCGTGGCGGCCACGGCGGCTTCGTGTTCGTCTGAGGTGATCATGGTGCGCCCGGCCTCCCGGCCAAAAGCAGATTCTTTGCGTTAGTGGAGGGTGAGGGATACGATCAGCTAACGCAAAGGATGAGCTTTTGAGCCAACGGAGGGGCTTGCCGATGGACCGGACCGAGCAGACCGAGCAGACCTGGACGGTGGGAGACGTCGTCGTGCACCGCGTCGACGAGATCGCCCTCCTGCCGGAGACCGGCGCCTGGCTGCTACCCGCCGCCACCCCCGCGGTCGTGACCGAAGAGCCCTGGCTCCGGCCCGATTTCGCCGCCCCCGACGGCACCCTCCGGCTGGCCAGCCACAGCTTCGCCTTCGAGACGGGCGGCTTGAAGGTCGTCGTCGACACCGGCATCGGCAACGGCAAGACCCGCGCCAACCCCGCCTGGAACCAACTGGACACCGGCTACCTCCAGCGGCTCACCGCCGCCGGCTTCCCGCCCGAGAGCGTCGACCTGGTCGTCCTCACCCACCTCCACACCGACCACGTCGGCTGGAACACCCGCACCGGCGAAGACGGAACGTGGATCCCCACCTTCCCCAACGCCCGCTACGTCACCTCCCGCACCGAATGGGACCACTGGGCGGACCAGGCCGACAGCATGGACGAGAACCGCCGCCAGATGTTCCGCGACTCCGTCGACCCGATCCGGGACGCCGGGCTCATCGACCTGGCCGACACCGGCGACGGCCCCACCGACATCGCCCCCGGGATCCGGCTGCTCCCCACCCCCGGGCACACACCGGGCCAGGTCGCCGTGGAACTCCACAGCGCCGGACGGACGGCCGTCATCACCGGCGACTGCGTCCACCACCCCGTACAGCTGGCGCACCCCGCGATCACCAGCTGCGTCGACATCGACCCCGAACAGGCCGTCCGCACGCGCCGCGAACTCCTCGCCGCGCTCGCCGGCACGGACACCCTCCTGCTGGGCACCCACTTCCCGCCCCCGACCGCCGGACACGTCACCGCCGACGGCGAGGGCTACCGGCTCGTCCCCGCGACCTGAGCGACGAGCCGTCACCGGCCGGTCAGACGCCCGGTCGGCCACCACCACCCCTGAACTCGACGGGCAGGTGGGCGGGGCCGCGCTGGTGAGCGGTCCGCCAGACGGTGCCGGCGTCCTCCAGGGCCAGGCCAGGCCGGGCGGGGTCGCGAGCAGGGCCCGGGTCGCGATCAGGGCCTGGCTGCGGGCCAGGGCGGCGCCGGGGCACCGGTGCATCCCGTGCCCGAAGCCCAGATGCGTGTGGAGGTTCCCCCGCCCGGGATCAGGCCGGTCCGGGTCGGGGAACTGCGCCGGATCGCGGTTCGCGGAGGCGAGCGCCGGCATGACCGTGGATCCGGCCGGCAGGACGGTCCCCGCCACCTCGACGTCCAGGTCGGCCCGTTGCCGCCGGGCCAGGCCACGAACCAACACCTGGGCGGTGCGCCCGGTGCGGGCCGCCAGGCGCTCCACGGACCGATGGGACAGCGCGGACGAGAGCAGCGCGCGCAGCACGGTGTGGCGGGGCGCGCCGACGTCCCGTACGCCCCGGAAGAAGCACGGGTGCAGATGTGCGGGGATCATGGTCAGCGCCTCGGGCACCGGGTGGCGGGCCACCGAGGGCAGCCGAGGGTCGCGCAGCAGCGCCCGCACGTCGGCGTAGCGCGTCACCAGCCACGTCCCGTCCCCGGTCGGCAGCCGCAGCCGGCTGACCGGGGCCTCATGCACTCCGCGTGACCCATCCGGGCGATGAACGGGCGACGGACGGGCGAGGGACGGGCGACGGACGAGCCCGGCATCGGTTGGATGACCGATGTGCGCGCACGCCTCCCTGACGCACAGTGCTCTCGGCTCCCGGCCCGCTCGTGCGGGAGCCCCGTCAGCACCCCCTGTCAGTTAGGACATCCCTGTGCCCGCCGCTCCGGCAGATCTTGTCTTCGTCAACGGTTCGGTCCTCACCGTCGACTCCCGCTTCACCGTCGCCTCCGCCCTCGCCGTCACCGGCGGCCATATCAGCGCGGTCGGCGACCGGGCCGAGGTCATGGCGCACGCCGGCCCCGCCACCCGGATCATCGACCTCGGCGGCGGGACCCTCCTGCCCGGCATCAACGACACCCACCTGCACGGCTGCGCCTTCGGGCTCACCAGGCCCCCGCTGTCCGTCGACGTCTCCCACCCCGCCGTACGGTCGCTGACCGATGTGGCCGAGGCCGTGCGGAAGGCCGCCGAGTCGGCCCCCGCGGGGGAGTGGATCACCGGGCACGGGTGGGACGCGGGCTACCTCGCCGAGTGCGTCGCCGACCCCTCCCGGCTGCCCGGCAGGCACGACCTGGACGCCGTCAGCCCGCACCACCCCGTCCTGCTGTACTCCGCCACCGGCCACGCCACCTGGGTCAACTCCGCGGCGCTCGCACGGGCCGGGGTGGACCGTGACACCCCCGTCCCGCCCGGAGGCGTCATCGTCACCGACGCGGCGGGCGAGCCCACCGGCCTCCTCCAGGAGGGTGCCCAGGATCTCGTCCACGAGGCGCTGCCCGTGCTCTCCCCGGAGGTCCGCGCCGACGCGATCCGCGCCACGCTGCGCACCCTGGCCCGCCTCGGCATCACCAGCTACACCGAGCCCGGCCTCGGCCCGGGCGGCGACGCCCTGATGCGCGGCGCCCTCGCCCACAGCACCCTCGACGTCTACCGTCGCCTCCTCGCCGACGGCGAACTGACCGCCCGCGTCGGCGTGCTGCTGCTGCCGACCGGAATGACCAGTACGGCAGAGGACTTCGTCAGGACTCTGTCGGCCATGGACGAACCGCCGTCCACCGACCCCCGCCGACTCGCCGTCCTCGGCGTCAAGCTGTTCGCCGACGGCATCCCGGTCAACAAGACGGCCTGGATGCACGAGCCGTACATCGGCGGCGGCTGCGGCTCGCTGTGCGTCGGCGGGGACACCGACGAGGAACGCGTCGGGCAGATCGCGGAGATGATCCGGTACACCCACGCCGCCGGATACCAGGCCGGTGTCCATGTCACCGGCGACCGGGCCATCGACACCGTCGTCGACGCCTTCGCCGCGGCCGCCGCCGAACGGCCCCGGCCCGACGCCCGGCACTACGTCATCCACGGCGACTTCCTCACCGCCCGCAGCATGCGGACGCTGGCGCGCCACGGCTTCGGCGTCAATATGAACCCCACCATCAAATGGACCGTCGCCGACCTCGAGGAGGAGTTCGTCGGCCCGCAGCGGGCGGGGTACGAATGGCCCTACCGGGACGCGATCGACGCCGGCGTGACCGTCACCAGCGGCTCCGACGCCCCCGTCACCCTCCCCGACTGGCGGCAGGGCGTCTCCACGATGATGCTGCGCGAGTCCAGGGCCAGCGGCCGCGTCAGCGGCCCCGACCAGCGCATCCGGCTCGCCGAGGCCCTGCGCACCTACACCTCCGACGCGGCCTGGCAGGACTTCGCCGAGGACTGGAAGGGCACCCTGGAGGTGGGCAAGGTCGCCGACCTGTGCGTGCTCGCGGACGATCTGCTGGCCACCGACCCGCACGACATCCCCGCCATACCGGTGGTGTTCACCGTCGTCGGCGGCGACATCGTCCATGACGAACTCACCGTTTGACGTCCGGACACCCGGTGATCATTCTGAGCGGATGACAGCCGAGCCGCCGACGACCGTGACAGCACAGCCGAGCACGACGGACATCCTCGGCGCCGCCCTCGGCGTACGCGAGGCCGCGCGCCACGCGGTGCGGGAGAAGGGCGGTGCCGACGCCGTCCTGACGGCGCTCTCGGCGCTGATCGACCACGACCACGCGGCACTGTCCCGGTGGGACCCCTTGCTCCGCCGCCATGTGACGCTGGCCGGCAGCTACCCGGCGCGCACCACCCGCTACATCGAGACCCGTCTGCACGACGATCCGGCCTTCGCGCTCATCCGGCACACGCCGGGCACGACGAGTTGGTGGCACGACGTGCCCGCGCCGGTGCGAGGGGTCTCCACCGGGTTCCAGGAGGTCCTCGAACCCCTGGGCGTCCAGGACGGCGTGGCCCAGTGCCTGTTCACCGCGGACGGCCGTTACGTGGGCATCCTCAACGTCAGCACCACACGGGCACGGTGCGACCAGCCGGCCGTCCGGGCCGTGATGACCCTGCTCGGCGAGTGCCTCGCGGCCGTCGCCGACCCGCTCGCCGGGCACCGCTCCCAGGGGCCCGGCGGCACCGGCCACACCTGCGCCGTCCTCCTGCCGGACGCCGACGGCGCCGAAGGCGCGGAAGAAGCGGCTCCGGTGCCGTTGAGCGGGGAGCCGCTGCCCGGCCTCACCGAGCCCGGCTCCCCGCTCGTCACCCTGCTGCGGCGGACGGCGGCACGACGCACCCTGCCGGCCACGGTGCTGGTGCCCTACCGGCAGCGCATGCTCGAACTGCACCTGACCCGCCAGGGAGACCGCACGATCGTCGTGTGCCGCACGGTCACCCGCCCCGCGGCGCTCTCCCCGCGCGAGCTGGAAGTACTGGCGGAACTCACCCAGGGCCGCACCAACCGCGAGATCGCCGACCGCCTGTACGTCAGCCCACGCACCGTCGCCACCCACATCGAGCACATCCTCGCCAAACTCGACGTCCCCAACCGCGTGGCAGCCGCGGGCCGAGCCGTCGCCTGGGGCCTCGAACCGGCCCCCTGACCGGCCCTCGGGCCTACGCCGCGCAGAACTCGTTGCCGGCGGCTGCGGCCGACGCCGCTGGTCTCGTCGAACGGGTCCTCGGGGTGGCGGATCGCGGCGTAGCCGCGGAAGTTCTTGCGGCCGCGGTGTTCTCGATCATGGCCTCCTCGCCGAGGTGACCGGCGGCCAGCAGCTGCTCGATGAGAGCGCTGGGGTCCTCCACCTCGTACTCCAGGGCCGCGGCCCAGAAGTCCGCGAGGACGGGTGCGTTCGTGCTGTCGATGACCAGCTTCCAACTCAATGCCAGGTCAGAGCGTCATAGTCCGGGGGGCCGCACGGTTGGTGAGACGTTCCGTGAGAGCTCGCGAGACGGTGAAGCCTCGTCGACGTTCCGCTTTGGGCTACGCCCGCTCGCGCGTGCGGTCAGGCCGCCGTCTTGCGCCAGGTGCCCAGGACGGCCTGGACGGCGCTGGAGGCCTGAGTCTGCTGTTCGTCATCGGCCCACTGGTGGGCGTCGTGTTCGCTGAGCTGCACCGTGTGCCCTGTGACGGTGGTGGTGAAGTTGTACTGGCGGGTGCGGCGGCCCGAGCCGGAGCGGTAGTCGAAGTGGCCGAGGTAGTTCCCGATGTCGGCCACGGTCAGGCCGGTCTCCTCGGCGACCTCGCGCCGCAGGGCCTCGACGAGTGTTTCGCCCGGCTCGACGCCGCCGGAGGGCAGCTCCCACAGCCCGCCGAGATAGTCGTCGGCCGGCCGACGCAGCAACAGCACCCGGCCGTCCGGGTCGGCGATGACGGCGCCGACGACGGCCTTCTCGACGCCGTCGCGCACGGCTGTGCTGGTGAGGTCGTCCAGGAGAGCGGGGGTCACGGTGGAGGAGGTCACGACAGGTCCTTCGCGTGGGCTGCGACTTTGGCGATAGCGGTGGTGTAGGCGTCGGCGAGGCCGATGTCGTTGGCGCCGCTCCACACCGGCAGCTTGAACGTCGTGGCGTGCACGTACTCGGCCGCCGGGAAGCCGCCGACGACGGCGTCCTGGCGGTCAGCGTAGCCAGGCAGCAGGGCGCCGGGGGCCCGGAACAGCGGATGGGTGTGCAGCGGGCAGGTCGAGCCCGGTCGGTCGGCCTCCGTCGCGCCTTCCGCGTGGACGGCGTCGAGGAACCGCTCGATCGGCAGCCCGCCGAGCTCGGCCGGCTCATAGCGCAGCGGCAGCGCGTACCACGACGGCCGCGCCGCGACCGACAGGTCCGGGACGCGGATGCCGGGCACATCCTCCAGCGCCGCGCACATCCGCGCCGCAACCACCTGGCGCCCGGTCAGGTGGTCCTCCAAACGAGTGAGCTGGGTGCGGGCGAGGGCTGCGGCCAGAGGGTGGATGCGCAGTTTCAGCCCCATACCGGTGACGGCGAAACGGGCGAGCAGGTGGCTGGCAGGGATCTCGCGGCGGCACCGCTTGTTGTACTGGCCGTGCAGCAGCACCCGGTAGTACAGCTCGGTGTCGTCGGTGGCGACGAAGCCGCCCTCGCCGGCGGACAGCGGCTTGGGCCCGTTGAGACTGAACGCCGAGGCGGCACCGAAAGTACCGGTCATCCGGTGATTCCAGGTGGCGCCGTGGGAGTGGGAACCATCCTCCAGCAGCATCAGCTCGTGCCCGTCAACGAACGACGTCAGCGCGTCCAGGTCCTCCGGCAGCCCCCATAGGTGCACCGCCACCACCGCCTTCGTCCGAGCGGTGATACGGCGGGCCACGTCCGCCAGGTCCAGCTGCCCGCGGTCGTCGACATCAGCGAGCACAGGGTACGCGCCGAGATGGAACAGCGGGGTGGCGGTGGCGTGGAAAGTCAGCGCCGGGACGATGACCTCGTCGCCGGGGCCGATGCCTGCGGCCACGTACATCGAGTGCAGCGCGGCGGTGCCTGTGCAGGTGGTCACGACGTGCCGGACGCCGAGGTAGGAGGCGAGCGCGTTCTCCAGGTCGGCGATGACGCCGGAGCGGTCCGGGATGGAGACGGCCGTCTCCAGCTGGGCGGCGATCGCGTGCCGGTCGGCATCCTCAATGGGAGGCCAGAGGAAGTGGGGGCCCGGTGCGGTGACGACAGGTTCGCCGCCGAGCAGGGCGAGCGGGGAGTCGTTCATGCCAGGAACTCCTTGGGCTCGGTGGGACGGTTGGTGGTGGCGGAGGCGTAGGCGGCTGCCAGGAACACAGCGTGCGGCAGGTGTTCGGCCGGGCCCGACGGATTGGCGGCGGTACCGTCCAGGACGCGACAGAAGCGGTCGATCAGCCTGGCGGGCGGGCACGGCCAGGCAGGCTCGCGCACCAGCGACTCGACCACCTGCCCCGCCGGATCGCTCAGGCGTACCGTGCCGCGCTCGACGACGAGGGTGCCGTGGGGCCCGGTGATAGCCAGGCGCTCGGTCTTCGGCCCGGCGCAGCGGGAAACCAGCAGCGAGCCGTGCAGCCCCGAGTCGTAGGCGAGGTGCACCAGGGCGGTGTCCTCCGCGTCGTACTCGGCCCCCGGCACTGCCGTGGCCGAGATGGTGGCGAGGACGCGGTCGGGCAGGCCGAGGTACCACAGGAGCAGGTCGATCAGGTGGTAGCCCATGTCGGCCAGACACCCGCCGCCCGCGAGCTTCGCCCGCCCGCGCCATCCGGCCGCCGGGTCAGGGCAGTGGAACGTGTACCGGCCCTCGACCAGGTAGGGGGCCCCAATCTGGCCCAGCAGGGCGAGTGCGGCCGGGTAGACGGGGTGGAAGCGGCGCTGGACGGTGACCATCAGCTCGATGCCCGCCTTGCCGCACAGCGCGGCCAGCTCGGAGGCCTCGTGCGGGTCGGTGGCGAACGGCTTCTCCTTCATCACGTGCACTCCCGCCTTGGCGCACGCGGCGACGACCTGTTGCCCGGCGTGGTGCGGCACCGCGGCGATGACGAAGTCCGGCCGTACTTCCTTCAGCAGCTGCTCGACGTCGGTGAAGCCCGGCACGCGGTGTTCGTCCGCCACGGCGGCGACCCGCGCGGCGTCCACGTCACAGACAGCGGCGAGCTCGGCAAGGTGGCACCGGGCCAGGCCGGGCAGATGGTCGCTGGTGGCCTGGCCGCCGAGACCCACCATGGCGGCCCTCTTGCGTACGGTCATCGCTGACATCCCCCTTCGGATACGCGGCGGCGGCCCGCCGTCCGGGCCGCCCGCCCTTCGAGGACACCGCGACCGCACCGGCGGCGGCAGGGGCGTTGTCATGAACCGCAACGCCGTTTGCATCCGGTGCAAAGCACCTGTCCCCGGGCGGCCGGTGCCGCTACGGTGTGCGGCGGCGCACTCCCGGCGAGCGGGGGGACAGGAATGGACGCGGTCGCAGCACAGCCGGCGGTGGACGGCAGCCTGGGCGAGCTGGTCCGGCAGGAGCGCAAGAAGCAGGGGCTGACGCTGGCCCAGCTGGGGAAGCTGACCGGCTACTCCGCCGCCCAGGTCTCCCGCTACGAACGCGGCATCTCGCCGCTGACGGACGTCACCGTGCTGCGGCGCTTCGCCGATGCACTGGGCCTCCGGCCGCAGACCCTGGGCCTGACCGCCCCTCCCGAGATCCGGCACGGGCACGCGATCGGTCCAACTGCGGCCTATCCGCGCTTTCCGCGCCCTACGCTGGCGGGGACGGCTCGTCCGGGAGACGGGGAGGATCCGGTGCGGCGCAGGAAGCTGCTGGCCAACCTTGCGGTCACGGCCGCCGCGGCCGTCGGCGCCCCCATCCTGCCGAGCGGCACGAAGCCCACCGGCGACGACACTGCCGTCGGCAAGGTCCTGGTCGCGCGCGTGCGAGACGCCATGCTCGGCCTCCACACCGACATCGCCGCACCGTCCCGGGCCGTCCTGCGTGCCGACCTGGCCCGCGCCTTCACCGACTTCCATGCCTGTAACTACGGCAGCCTCGCCGCACGCCTGCCGAGGCTGATCTGCGCGGCCCACGCCCGCGCCACCGGCGGAGACGCCGATGGCCTGCTGGCCCACAGCTACCTTTTGGCCACCCGGATGCTGATCAAGCTGGACGAGCAGCAGCTCGGCTGGATGGCAGCCGACCGCGCCCGCCAGACCGCAGAAGCCACCGGCGAACCGCTGCTCGTCGCCGAGGCCGCGCGGCAGCTCGCGGTGCTGGCGCGCAAGGCCGAATGGCACGAGCAGGCCCTGCTTATTGCCTTGTCGGCCGCCGACCACCCCGCCCTCCGGGGCGGGCAGCCGGCGCTGGCGGCCCAGCGAGGCCTGCTCATCCAGTCCGCCGCCTACACCGCCGCCCGCACCGGCGACGCGGCCGGGATGAGGGAGCTGACGGGGGAGGCGGCGGCCATCGCCCGGCAGCTCGGCCCGGCCGCCGTGCTGCGCGACCACGGCGGCGGGTTCAGCCCCACCACGGTTCAGCTTCATCTCATCTCGGCCGAGAACTCCGCCGGTGACCCCGCCGCCGCGCTCGCCGCCGCGAAGGCGGTGGTGCCCGGGAGCCTGCCCAGTACTGAGCGCCGGGCTCGGTACTACACCGACGTCGCCACCGCCTTCGCCCGGTGGAACCGCCGGGACGAATGCACCCGCGCACTCCTGGCCGCCGAACACCACGCCCCCGAGGAGACCCACGCCCGCCCCGCGGTGAGGTCCCTGGTTTCCGGCCTCCTGGTCTCGGGACGGACCACCGGCGAACTACGCGGGCTCGCCGCCCGCGTCGGAGTTCTCTCCTGACGGCCGGGCTCTCGAAGCGAACGACACGAAGGAGTCTCCAAGATGGACGAGCAGTTCGAGGGATGCCTCCCGGTCCTGGTCCTGGGACCGGCCCTCGGTACTGCATGGCACAGGAAAGGCCGTGGCCTCCGCCCGTGTTGTACGGGCGGAGGCCACGGCCGCTCGGGCTCTGCCGGGGATCAGGCCAGCGGAGCCGGGTAGGTGGGGTACTCCACCCCGGAGACGTGCTGGACGACGCGGATGACCTGGCAGGAGTAGCCGAACTCGTTGTCGTACCAGAGGTAGAGGATCGCGTTGTCGCCGTCGACCTTGGTGGCACCGGCGTCGACGATCGACGCGTGGCGCGAGCCGATGAAGTCGCTGGAGACCGCGTCCGGCGCCGTGGTGAAGTCGATCTGGCGCTTGAGCGGCGAGGTCAGCGAGACGTTGCGGAGGTAGTCGAGAACCTCCTCGCGGGTGGTCTCGCGGCCCAGGCGCAGGCTGAGGATCGCGATCGAGACGTCCGGCACCGGGACACGGATCGAGGAGCCGGTGATCGGCGCCTTGAGGTCGGGCAGGGCCTTGGCGACGGCGGAGGCGGCGCCGGTCTCCGTGATGACCATGTTGAGCGGCGCCGAACGGCCGCGACGGTCGGCCTTGTGGTAGTTGTCCAGCAGGTTCTGGTCGTTGGTGAACGAGTGGACGGTCTCCACGTGGCCGCGCAGCACACCGTACTCGTCGTCCATCGCCTTCAGCGGCGGGACGATCGCGTTGGTGGTGCAGGACGCGCAGGACAGGATCTGCTCGTCGGGCTTGATCGTGTCGTGGTTGACGCCGTGGACGATGTTGGGGACGTCGCCCTTGCCCGGCGCGGTGAGGACGACCTTGTCGATACCGGGGCGCAGGTGCTCCGACAGGCCCGCGCGGTCGCGCCACTTGCCGGTGTTGTCGATGAGGATGGCGTTCTTGATGCCGTACGCCGTGTAGTCGATCTCCGACGGGTCGTTGGCGTAGATCACCTTGATCTCGTTGCCGTTGGCGAGGATCGTGTCGGTCGCCTCGTCGACGGTGATCGTGCCCTGGAACTGGCCGTGGATCGAGTCGCGGCGCAGCAGGGACGCGCGCTTGACGATGTCCTGGTCGCCGCCGCCGCGTACCACGATGGCGCGCAGGCGCAGACCGTTGCCGGAGCCCGACTTCTCGATGAGCAGCCGGGCGACGAGGCGGCCGATGCGGCCGAAGCCGTAGAGGACGACGTCGCGCCCCTCGCGGCACTCGATCTTGTTGGCGCCCGTGGCGCCGGCGACGGCCTCGGCGGTGAACGCCTCCACCGACAGGCCGCGGTCGTCGCACTTGTACGTCGCGGCGAGCATGCCGATGTCGATCTGGGAGGGGCCGAGATCGAGCGTGGTGAGAGCCTGGAGGAAGGGCAGCGTCTCGGTGACCGAGAGCTCCTCACCGGCGATCTGCCGGGCGAATCGGTGGGTCTTGAGGATGCTGACCACCGACTTGTTCACCAGGGAACGGCTGTGCACCAGAACGGTGACGTCCCGCTCGCGGTGCAGCTTTCCGATGATCGGGATCATCGACTCCGCGATCTCCTCGCGGTTCTTCCAGTTTGTGAACGAGTCGTCGTTGACAGTCACAGGCTTCTCTTTCGAGCTAGGAGGCGCTCACATGCTAACCCGACCCTCTTTCGATCCTTCAAGGGGTGTCCACTAGGAGATGTGCCACTCTTCACCACCGATTTCCCTTCGATTCGGTGGTGTCACGGGGGCAGCGCTCGGTCAGGCCATGGTGGGCTCGGATTCCCGGACCGGCCGGGACCAGATCATGACCGCGGGTATGACCATGGCGAGCCCGATGATCAGCAACAGGGTGGCCGAACTCATCAGCACGCCGGTGATCCCGCCGACCGCGAGCCCTACGGGCACCGCCGTGAGGTTCGCGGCGCGGTAGGAGGCCGTGGCCATGGGCCGTTCCGCGTCGGTGATGGCCCGGGCGCGGAATGTCTGTACCCGGACCAGGACGACACCCGAGCAGAACTCGTCGATGACGAATCCGGCGAGCACCAGCAGCAGTCCACTGGTGCCGCCCGCGTACGCTCCGAGCCCGATCACCGTGTAGGCGCCGACCGCCCCGCACCCGAACAACGAGGTCCCCCGCCCGCCGCGGAGCGCTCGTGGAAGCCGGGCGGCCATATAGGCGCCGAGAACGGCGAAGAGCACCGCGCAGCTGCGGATGACGCCGAACATCGCTGCGGTCAGCGGCGTGGTTTTGAGCAGTGTGATCAGCAGCACGGCCTCGATGACGCACTGCCCGAAGTTGTACGACAGAGACCAGACGGTGACGGTGCGCAACGCCGGTGTGCGGAAGTTGACGACCAGACCGTCACGCAGCGTGCTCTTCCCGGCAGGGGCGGTGCCTTCCGCCGGGTCTGCCGGAGCGGTGCTCGCTTCCCCGGTCTTCTCGTCGGCTGTGCTGCCGCTCGGTACGCGCACGCGCGGGATGCGCGCCAGCAGCCCGCAGGCGGCCAGGGCCAGCGCCGCGGCCGAGCCGAACGTGGGTGCCAGCCCGAGCCCGGCCAGGGCGAGGCCGGTCACGAAAGGCGCCGCCGCGTCGGCGGAGGACTCGGCCATGCCGAGACGTGAGTAGATCTTCGGAAGGGCTTCGTCGGCGAAGGCCCGCGGGATCAGTACCTGGGTGGAGACCGCGGTCAGGATGGAGCCGCAGGCCAGGGAGATGTTCGCCAGGCAGAAGATGCCGATCGCCACGCCGGGCGCGAAGGCCAGACCGAGCGCCGCGAGCGCGAAGGCCATGGCCCGCAGCAGCTCGGAGCCGATCATGACGGCCCTCTGGTCGAACCGTTCGACGAGCCGGGCCGCCCGGCCGGCGAGCAGCACCTGGGGGGCGAAGCGGCAGATGCCGAGCAACGCGACGATCGTCGCGTTGGCGCCGAGAGCGTCCACGGCCACGAACGGCACCGAGAACTCGACAGCGGCGATGGCGAAAAAGGAGAGGAAGTTCGCTACTGGCAGCGATGCCGCCAGCGAGTCGTTCCCTCTCAGCGGTTCGGTGGTGGTCGTCATCCGTTCTCGGGCTCTTCTCAGGTGTCTGTTCTCGGGCGTTGAGTTCTCAGGCTTCCGCCAGTACGCCGGTGCGCAGGCACTCGACGACGTCGGCGGCGGTGCTGTCGGTCAGCACGGACTCCTGCTCCAGCAGGGATACGAACAGGTCCCGGCCGACCGGGACCTGGGCGCCGCCGTTGCTCAGTACGTACCGGGCGCTGTCGCCCGTGCCGAAGACCGCCATCACCGTCGCGTCCGCACGGCGGACGGGGATCTTCCGCGGGGAGGGGGACGCGAACAGGCCGTCCTCGGTGAGCAGGAACCCGATGTCCGGGTGCCGGGAGAATGCCAGCACATCCGGCGCGGAGTCGATGATCGGCTGGGCGGGCCCATTGAGGGAGGTGTTGACCAGGACCGGGATCTGCCCCATCTCCGCCATGTGCGTGAGGATGTCGTGGATCCCGGGGTTGTCGTCGGCCGTGACGGTCTGCACCCGCGCCGAGCCGTCGTCGTGCACGATCTCTTTGAGCACGTCACGGTATTCCTCGCGGACCGTGAAGTCGTAGTTCATGAACGGCGCTTCCCCGGGCCCGATGAAGTAGGTCTCCAGGTCCTCGATCCGCACCATCGGGGCGACCGGTCGCCACGACTGCCTCTTCTTGATCCCGTTGAGTTTCGACTTGGCGTTGGTGCAGACGACCGGGTGGCACAGAATCGACCTGTTCCCCAGCGCCCGCGGACCGAATTCGGCCCGGCCCGCGTACCGGACCACGATCGCCCCGTCCAGCAGTACCTCGGCGGCCCGCCGACTCAGGTCAGCCGTCGCGTGGACGGCGGAGACGGCGTATCCCCGCTCCTGCGCGTCCTGCGACGTGATCGGTTCGGCGTCGCGCCCCAGGAAATCGGAAGTGACCTTCCTGGGCGCCACGGGTGGCGTCCGCGAGGCACGGGCCCAACCGAGGTAGGCGGCGCCGACAGAGATGCCCGCGTCGTGGGGGCAGGACGGCACATACAGGTTCTCCACCTGTGGCAGCGCGCCGATGGCGGTGTTCCCCGAAAGGTTGAGGAAAACTCCGCCCGCACAGCAAAGGTTGGATATTCCGCTGAGTTCGACGGCGTGTGCGGCATGGCTGACGATAAGGCGGTTGAACGCCTCCTGCACCGCGTGCGCGATGTCGGCGCTCTGTGCGACGTCGGCGGTCGCTTCCAGGATCTGCCAGCCATTGCGCAGCCGTGGCCGGGGACCTGGGGTGACGATGTCGTCGGCGCCGAGCCGGGCGGGCCGGTCGAAGGGCAGCGCGGCCAGTGCCATCAACTGGCCGTGGGCGTGCTCCTTGCGGAAGAGGAACCGGGCGACGTTGTCGTAGAGGCTCGCTTCGCTCTGCACGAACACGTCGGGCTGGTTGTGCGGTTCGCTGAACGCCCGTTCCAGCAGCTCGAAACGGCCCTGCCGGAACGCGTACATGGAACGCATCTCGGTGAAGATCCGGGAGGCCGTCGCGTCTCTGTAATACGTGCGGAAGAATTCCGCGAACGGGACGTGGAAGTCCGCGCCGTCCCGTGACGAGGTGCCGGCGCTGTCCGAGACCAGCACGGCCGCTTCCGCGAAGCCCGACGCGTACACGGCGGATGCCGCATGCGCCAGGTGGTGGGAGACCACGTGGTGGCGTTCGTCGAACGGGTCGAAAAGGTCGAAGGAAGCCGACACCAGGGGCCGTTGCAGGCCCACACCGGAAGGACCCGCGGCCTGGAAGGAGCTGATGATCACATCGACGTCTTCGAGGGTCAGGCCGGCCGCGGCGAGTACCTCCCGGACCGGGAGCCTGTTGGTCAGCGCCTCCTGGCCGTCGTACTTACGCCGGGTGACCCGCTCCTGCTGGATCGCGGCCAGCAGGACACCGTCCCGGACGACGGCGCAGGAAGACTCGTGTCCGCAGTGGATTCCGAGGGCGACGGTCATCGCTTGTAGTTCTCCAACGGGGCGCCCTCGGGCATAAAGCCGAACGTGAGGATGGAGACCCGCTCGTCCTGGCGGATCGGCGTACGGCTGTGCGCCTGCGTGCCGGCCAGGAAGATGACGACCTCGCCGGACTCCAGCTGGAACCGCTCCTTGCTGCCATCCGCGTAGTGCATGTGCAGCGCCGAGGGTTCCGGTGTCCCGTCGGGAATGTCGTGCGCGAGCATCATCAACACGTTCAGGGAGAAAATATCGGTGTCGATGTGCGGGATGATGCCCTGGCCGGCGTCGCGGTAGTACAGATAGCTCGCCACTCCGGTCGCCTCCGCCTTCGGCACGACCGAGGCCACCAGGTCGGCCAGTTCCCGGCTGGTCGCCAGGCGGCCGGCGACGGGTCCGCCGTAGCCGAGGTAGTGCTCGTCGTAGGGCACCGCGGTCTTGCCGACGTGCCCGGACTCCTCGATCAAGGACGCCAGCAATTCGTCGGTGAGGAAGTCGGGGCGTCCTCGATATTGCACCCCGCGCGGGTCCGGTACGTCGTAGGGGCAGAGCATCTCCAGCGCATCGGTCACCGCTTCGCGGCCCGGCGCCGCCTCGGCCTCGGTCGCGGCCACCAGGCGTCCTGCGGACAGCCCAAGGATCAGCTTCAGGTTCGCCTGCTCGGCGGGCGTGAGCCGCTCGTGCAGGCCGGCGAGGCGTCGGCCCATGGTCGACGTGTCACTCATGTGTTCCCCCAAGGGTGCGGTAGCCGAAGGACACCAGTCGGATCTCCTCGCCCGCGACGGTCCTGGTGCGCTGGTGCGTGACACTGTCCGCGAAGAAGACCAGGGACTCTCCCGCCCGCAGATGGAAGTGCATCGCTTCCTGACCCGGCGGATGAAGGATGAGTTCGGACCGCTGCGGGCTGCTCGCCCGGTGCTCAAGCATGGTGAGGATGTTCAGTGAGAACTCGTCCTTGTCGACGTGCGGATCGATACCGAGCCCGGGCTCGTCGTAGTACAGGTAATTCGCCCTGCGCGTCGGGGCCACGGGACCGACGTTCTCGTTGAGAAACGCGCGGATCGGCTGGGAAATGGAGATTTCCCTGGCCATGGCGGCGCTGGAGGACACGTAGTGGTCGAGGAAGCGCTCGGCGCCGGGGCGGCAGGCACGTGATTCATGATCCAGCGCGGCGAGGTCCCCATCGGACAGGAAAGGCGCCCGGCCGTAGAACACAACGCCGGTGGGGAATTTCTCCCGCGCCCCGGCGAGGAGCTTCGGCAGCGAATGCTGCGTGGCCCCGAGGGCGGTCTCCCGCATTTCTTCCGGTATTTGTTGAGCATGGCCGCTGAGCACACCGCCAGCGGCCATGCTCAGGAGGAATTTCAGGTTCTCCCGTTCTGCGGCGGTCAGATCCGTCGACAGCTGAGACAACCGCTGCGCCAACGCCGAAGCTTCCTCCGCAGACGCCATATTTCGATCCCCTGACTTCTCTCCGGTGTTTACCGATGGTGCTTGCGATCAGTGTCTGTACGCCGACGAGTGCTTACTCTCCGGTGAACCCCAGCTGCTCGGGGAGGTCGATCAGACCCATCCGGATCTCCGGCGTGGCGGCCGCCGAGATCGGCTTCGCGAAGATGAACAGCGCCTCCTCGTTGTCCTTCTGCAGCTCGCGCAGGTGGAGGCTGGCCGAGGTCACGATGGAGCTGAGCACGGCACGCTCGTCCACGGTGAGATCCGCGGACAGAAGCCCGAGCTTCTCGGCCAGCGTGGGAAGCGCGGCTTCCAGCGCCGCCGCGTCCAGTTCGGCATCGAGCATAAGATCGGGGTTCTGGGTGGTGATGTCCGTTTCGGTTTCGTTCGCCATCCTTTTCCTCCTCTTTCGGGCGTCGCGCCCATTTTTTTTGCTCGGTACAACGGAATTAAGCTAACAGGATCAATTCGCTTTCACCCAGCGGCATTTTTGATGGCCTGGTTTGAGTGTGGCCGGAGACGCGGTCTTGCCGGCCGGGGTTAAGATCGCCCCATGTCTGAAACCAACTTCTGGCCGACTGCCGCCCTACTTCAAGCGGAACGTTTGCAATTGGAACCGCTCGTGATCGCGCATGCCGATGAAGCTGAGGAGATACTCAATGATGGTCGTTTGCATGAGTGGATCGGGGGCACGCCGCCCACACGAGAAGAACTGGAGCAGCGCTATCGGCGGCAGACCGTCGGCCATTCACCCGACGGGCGGCAAGGTTGGCTGAATTGGATGCTGCGCAGGACCGACGGGCAGTTGATCGGAACGGTACAGGCCACGCTCTACCGTCCCCGCCCCGACCGCGTCGAAGCCGAGCTCGCATGGGTGGTCGGCCACGCCTTCCAAGGGGTCGGCTACGGCAAGGAAGGGGCCTCCGCCATGGTCCTGTGGCTGCGCACCCAGGGGGTCGCCGGGTTTGTGGCCCATGTGCATCCCGGCCATGGAGCTTCGGCCGGTATCGCAAGGGCCCTGGGTATGAAGCCGACCGGCGAGGTCCACGACTCCGAGATGCTGTGGGCCGACTTCGACCCGCGTAACTCTCCCTCGGAGTCCGGCTGATGGCCTGATCGGTCATCCCCGTCCCGGTGGGTCGGTGTCACATCGTGTGATGCCGAACCGCGCCCTTCGCGTGGTTCCTGCTCGTCTCCTGTCACCGGCCCCAGATCCTCCGGTACGCCTCCCGGTATCCCGGTGGGTCCCAGGATGTGGCGCCATCGCTGTTCGCGGCCGTGGCGATGTGGACGGGCGCGACATAGCCGCTGGCGGGGGCGCCGGAGAAGGCCCGGTTGAACTCGTCGACGGCCTGCCAGCCCTGCTGGGAGAGCGGCTCGGGGACGGTGGCCGCCTGGAACTGCCGGCTCTCGACGCGCTGGAAGGCGGAGGGGTCGCCGTCGCCCGCGCCGATGTTGTACGGGGCGCCGGCGCCCTTCTTGCGGGCCGCGCGGAGGGCCGGGGCGGCGTCGGCGAAGTAGACGTCGTTGATGGCGACGGAGTGGGTCCAGCCGTCCCCGAAGCGGGCGAGGAGCGAGGAGACCTCCTGAGGGGTGCGGCTGCTCGTGTCCGGCAGGGGGATGTTCTCCTCCGCCAGCAGCCGGACTCCGGGGCAGGTGGCGAGCTGCTCCTCGACGAGGTCGGACTTGTGCCGGGCGAAGGGGATCGAGGCGTCCGTGAACACGACGACCCCGGCGTCGCCCCCCGAGTGGTCGACGACCCAGTCCGCGCTGATCCTGGCGACGTCCTCGACCTTGGTGGTGATGTTGGTGAAGAGCCGGGGGCGTTCGCTCGGGCCGGGGGTGGCGACCGCGTGCCAGCCGACGAGCGGGATGCGCGCGGCGTCGGCCTGTGCCACCTGGCGGGAGGTCAGCCGGGGGTCGAAGCCGCCGACGACGATGCCCGAGGGACGCAGGGTGACGGCCTGACTGAACGCCGCCTGGATGCCGGACGGGGTGCCCTGGCCGTCGATCACCCGCACGTTCCAGCCGATGACGCGCGCGGCGTCCCGTACGCCCGCGGCGGCGCCTGCGACGCCGGGATTGGTCATGGACTGCGCGACATAGACGAGGGTCTTGCCGGGGACCGCCCGGGGGCCGGTGGTCGGGCCGTTCCAGGCGGGGGCGGGCGACTCGGCCCGCCGGACGGCCGCTCCGGCCCGGCCCAGGGCGCTGGGGCAGCCGACGGTCGCGGTCCTCGGGGGCGGCGGGGGCGCGGGGCGGGTGGAGGAGCCCCGCTCGCAGCCGGTGAGTGCGGGGAGCAGCAGGACGAGCACCAAGGCTGTCCCACCGGGGACGCCTCTCACGGAGTGACCCCGGAGGGCTCGGCCCGGCGGCGGCGCAGCTGCCGGCGCGCGGCGTAGCCGGCCAGGCCGACGGCGACGAGCAGGGTGCCGCCGTTGAACAGCGGGGTGACCCAGAAGCGGGCGCCGAGCTGGCCGATGCCCGCGAGGCCCACGGCGAGGACGGTGACGGCGACGAGGGTGCCCAGGGCGTTGGCCCGGCCGGGCCTGATGGCGGTGGAGCCGAGCAGCGCGCCGACGAAGGCGGGCAGCAGGTAGTCCATGCCGACGCTGGGGTTGCCGATCTGCTGCTGCGCGGCCAGGAGGACCCCGGCGCCGCCGACGACCAGGCCCGAGACGGTGAAGGCGTGGATGACGAAGCGCCGCGAGGGGATGCCCACGAGCTCGGCCGCGCGGGGGTTGGACCCGATGACGTACAGGTACCGGCCCAGGGGGAGCCGTTCCAGGAACAGCCACAGGACGGCGGTGAGCGCGAGGACGTAGAAGGCGGGGACGGGCAGGCCCAGGAACCGGGAGTCGTAGAGGTCGGTGAAGGCGGCCGGGAGGCCGTGCGGGCCGGGGACGACCCGGGCGCCGTCGGTGATCCAGCCGGTGACGGCGTACATGATGCTGCCGGTGCCGAGGGTGGCGATGAACGAGTCGATCCGCGCGTATTCGACGACGACGCCGTTGACGGCGCCGACGGCCGCGCCGCCGAGGGTCACCACGAGGCAGGCGAGCGGCCAGGGCCACCCCTGGGTGACGATGAGCCGCATCGTCATGACGTGCGCGAGGCCGAGCCCGTAGCCGATGGACAGGTCGAACCGGCCGGCGGCGATGGGGATCGTCGCGCCGAGCGCGAGGGCGGCGGGGATGGACTGGTTGGACAGGACGGCGGAGATGTTGTCGAGCGTGGGGAAGGTGTCCGGCAGGGCGAGGGAGAAGACGACGAACAGCAGGACGGTGAGGGTCAGGAGGCCGTAGGCGCCGAGGAGGTGCCCGAGGTGCCCGAGGCGGCCGGCCAGGAGCCGCCGGCCCGGGCCCGGCGGGGTCATCCCGGCGCCCCGGTGGCGTGGCTCCCGCCGTCGTCCCCGCCGTTGTCCCCACCGGGACCGTCCTCGCCGGGGGCGTCGCCGGTGAGCGGTGTCATGGCCGAGGCGGCGCGGGTGAGCGCGCCGGCGGTCAGGGCCGCCCCGTCCAGCTCCGCCGTCACGGCGCCGCGGACGAGGACGAGCGCACGGTGGCACACGTCGGCGACCTCCTCGAAGTCGCTGGAGACGAGCAGCACGGCCAGCCCGTCGGCCAGCGCTTCCCGCAGCAGCCGGTGGACCGCCGCCTTGGCGCCGACGTCCACCCCGGCCGTCGGCTCCTCCAGGATCAGCAGGGTCCGGGGCAGCCGCAGCCACCGGCCGAGCATGACCTTCTGCTGGTTCCCGCCGGACAGCGTGGCGATCGGCCGCTCGCTGCCGCGGGGCCGCACCGAGAAGCGTTCGATCAGCGCGGCGGCCTCGGCGCGCTCGGGCCCGGGGCTGATCCAGTGGGTGCCGGACGTCCCGCCCGCCCGGGGGTTGGCCAGGAAGTTCTCCCGTACGGTCAGGTCGGGGGCGCAGCCCTCCCCCTGCCGGTCGCTGCTGACGAAGCCGACGCCGGCGGCCACGGCGTGGGCGACGGAGTCCGGGCGGTAGGGCCGGCCCGCCAGCCGGATCCGGCCGCCGAGGACCGGCCGCGCCCCGGCGAGGGCGCGGCCCAGGGTCGTGTGTCCGGCGCCGGTGAGCCCCACGAGGCCGAGGGCCTCGCCGGCGCGCAGCCGCAGTGTCACGGGCGCGGTGTGCTCGGTGCGGACGCCGTCGAGACCGAGGACGACCGGCCCGGTGGCGGGCGCGGGGACGTGGTGGCGGCCGGGGTCGTGGCCGACGACGTCACGCACCAGCCGGGCGGTGGGATAGCCGGCGACCGGGCCGTGGCCGGCGACCCGGCCGTCGCGCAGGACGGCGAAGGTGTCGGCGACCTCCCCCACCTCGTCCAGCCGGTGGGTGACGAAGACGACGGCGTGACCGCGGTCGCTCAGGGTGCGCAGGACGGCGAAGAGCCGCGCGCAGTCCGCCGCCGGGAGGCTGGCGGTCGGCTCGTCCAGGACGATCAGCGCGGCCCGGACGCACAGGGCGCGGGCGATGGCCACCAGGGAGCGTTCGGCCCGGGTGAGGTCGGCGACGACGGCGTCGGGGTCGAGGTGCGCGGCGACGACGCCGAGGGCCTCGGCGCCCTGCCGGCGGACGCGCCGCCAGGAGACCAGTCCGGCGCGGCGTGGATAGCCGGCGCCCAGGGCGATGTTCTCGGCGACCGTCATCCACTCGACCAGGCCCAGGTCCTGGTGGATGAAGGACATGGCGCGGCGGGCCGCCTCGGTGCCCAGCGGATGCCCGGCGACGGTCACTTCGCCCGCGTCCGGGTGGTGGACGCCCGCGAGCACCTTGATGAGGGTGGACTTCCCGGCGCCGTTGGGGCCCAGCAGCGCCAGGACGCCGCCGGCCGGGATGTCGAGGTCGACCGCGTCCAGGGCGATGGTGCCGCCGAACCGCTTGCTGAGACCGCGGATGCGGACGAGATACCGCATATCCGACATGCTACGTCCCTCGTCGGCCCCGGCGCCGGATGGGCCGTCAGATCGCGGGGATGTCGTCGAACGAGCCGAGGGACCCGAAGGCGTCCAGGGCGAGCCCGGCGGGTTCGCCGTCCTTCCCCGCGGGCATCTCCAGCGCGCACTCGGCCCAGATGACCTTGCCCTCGACGGTGTAGCGGGTGCCCCAGGCCTGGGAGAGCCGCGCCACGAGGAACAGACCGCGGCCGCCCTCGTCGGTGGTCGCGGCGTGGCGCAGATGCGGAGCGGTGCTGCTGGTGTCGGAGACCTCGCAGGTCAGGGTGCGGTCGTAGAGCAGGCGCACCTGGATGGGGCCGCCGCCGTAGCGGACGGCGTTGGTGACCAGCTCGCTGAGCAGCAGTTCGATGTCGAAGGAGATCTCGTCCAGCCCCCACGCGACCAGTTGCCGGGCGACCGCGGCGCGCACGGTGGCGACGAGCGCGGGGTCGGCGGGCAGGTCCCAGGTGGCGACGCGGTGCGGGTCGAGGGTGTGGGTGCGGGCGACGAGCAGGGCGATGTCGTCGGCGGGGTGCTCGGGGACGACGGCCTCCATGACCGCCTGACAGGTCTCCTCGGGCGGCCGGTTCGGGTGGGCCAGGGCCCGGCGCAGCTGCTCCAGGGCGGTGTCGAAGTCGCGGTCGCGGTCCTCGATGAGCCCGTCGGTGTAGAGGACCAGCTGGCTGCCCTCTGGCAGCTGGAACTCGGCGGTCTCGAAGGGGAGGCCGCCCAGCCCCAGCGGCGGTCCGGCGGGCAGGTCGGGGAAGGTGACGGTGCCGTCGGGGCGGACCAGCGCGGGCGGGCAGTGACCGGCCCGGGCCATGGTGCACCGCTGCGAGGTGGGGTCGTAGATGACGTACAGGCAGGTCGCCCCGATGATGCCGGTGATGCCGGAGAAGGGGTCGTCCCCGCACTCCTCCCGGTCGAGGCGGCCCACGAGGTTGTCGAGGTGGATGAGGACCTCGTCCGGGGGCAGGTCCAGCTCGGCGAAGTTGCGCGCGGCGGTGCGCAGCCGCCCCATGGTCGCGGCGGCGTGCAGCCCGTGGCCGACGACGTCCCCGACGACGAGGGCGACGCGGGTGCCGGAGAGCGGGATGACGTCGAACCAGTCGCCGCCGACGCCGGATTCGGCGGGCATGTAGCGGTGCGCGACCTCGACGGCGTTCTGCTCGGGGAAGCCCTGCGGCAGCAGGCTGTGCTGGAGGGCCAGCACCATGGCGTGCTCGCGGGTGTAGCGGCGCGCGTTGTCGATGCAGATGGCGGCGCGGGTGGCGAGCTCTTGCGCGAGCGAACGGTCGTCGTCCCCGAAGGGGGCGGGGTCGCGCGCGCGGTAGAAGCTCGCGATGCCCAGGGCGATCCCGCGGGCCAGGAGCGGGACGGCGATGAGGGAGTGGACGTTGTGGGCGAGGATGCGCTGGGCGTTGGCGCGGCTCTGGGCGATCCAGCCGGCGGCGGACCTGAGATCCGGCACCAGCACGGTCCGCCCGCTGGTCAGACAGCGCAGCTGGGGCGTGCTCGGCTGGAGGTGGACCCGCTCGCCGGCGGGGTAGAACGGGCAGTCGTCGCGGATGCCGTGCACCACGGTCCGGTGGAGGTCCCGGGTGGGGTCGGTGGGCTCGTCCCCGCGCAGCACGGCCTCGGGGAGGTCGATGGTGACGAAGTCGGCCAGGCGCGGTACGGCCATCTCGGCGAGCTCCCGGGCGGTGCGGCCCACGTCCAGGGTGGTGCCGATGCGGGTGCTGGCCTCGGACAGCAGCTCCAGACGGCGCCGGGCCGCCACGGCGTACTTGCCCACCCCCGGCTCGCCCACGAGCACGAGCCCGTCGGCCCCCGCGCCGTCGCCCGTCGCGCCGCCGGGCGGCCGCGTCGCGGCGCCCGGTGGGTGGGCCGTGGCGACGGCACGGGCGAGCGGGTTGACGTCGGCGACCGGTGTGAGGGCGGTGATCTCGGCGGAGGTGGCAATTCCGGTGGGGGCGGTGATCTCGGTGGGGACGGCGAGGCGCATGTCCGATGTGGGTACGACCGCCTCGACGGCGACGCCCTCCACGCCGGAGGAGCTCGTCACCGGGCGGCTCACCAGGGTGATCCGCCGGCCGCTGGGCAGGGCCACCTCGACGGCGGCCCGCTGGGCGGCGGAGATCAGCTCGGTGGCCCGCTCCTCCAGGATCATCCGGTCGCGCCAGTCCAGCTCGACCATGACCGGCCGGCCCGGCCGGCCGTCGGCGGACGGCAGTCGGCGCCGGATGTCGAGGTACGCCTGGAGCAGGGCGCGTTCGCGCGCCGAACTCTGATCCAGCAGCCGCTGCTCGATGACCCCCGCCGCCTTGCTCATGACGATGTCCAGGGCCACATCCACGTCGGTGTGCGGATAGCCCAGGCACAGCACCCCCTCGATGCGCCCGCTGAGCGGGTCCCGCACGGGTATCGCGGAGCACGCGTTGGCCTGGGAACGTTCGGCGAAGTGCTCGGCGCCGTAGACGTGGATCAGCCGTCGCTCGGCCAGTGCCAGGCCGATGCCGTTGGTCCCCGCGAACTTCTCGTCGAACACGAAGCCCGGCACGGTCTGGATCGCGGGCAGCCGGCCGACCATCGAGGCCTCGCCGAAGCGGCGTTGCAGCACGGCCCCGCGCCCGTCGGCGAGCGACACGTTCACGCTCCGCCCCGCGAACCGCTCCCGCAGCCGGTCCATGACGGGCCCGGCCGCGCGGGCGAGCCGGCCGTCGACGTCGAGGTCCTGGAGGAAGGGCAGCTCGCAGCCGTCCGGGGAGAGCCCCAGGGACACCGAACGCTGCCAGGAGTTGAGGATCGGGCCGCGCACGGCCGCCTCGACCGACTCGCCGCGGAGGAACTGGTCCCGGGCGAGCACGGGGCCGATGTCGTCCGCCACGAGCCCCATCCGGATCACCGCCCTCACTGGTGCACCGATGTTCCATTTTAGAACTTCGTCCAGACCGGGGAGCGCTTCCGGGGCGGGAGGTCAGAGCACCGCGACCGGGTTGACGGGCGAGCCCGTGCCCCCGGGGATGTTCAGCGGCGCCACGACCAGCAGGAACGTGTACCGTCCCGCCGCCGCGCAGGCCGCCGAGAGCTCCTCCAGATCGAGGTTGTCCAGTAGCGGCACCCCCATCGCGGCGATGGCGAGGGCGTGCACGGGGGAGTGCACGCCCTCCACCGGCGAAGGCCGTACGTCGCTGTCGCCGTCGCCGCCGAGCAGCGCGATGCCGCGCTCGGCCAGCAGGGGCACGGCGTCCACGTGGAGGCCCGCGCAGGCCGCGTCGGCGTCCCAGGGGCCCAGCTCCGCGCGGCGGCGGTACCGGCCGACGCGCACCAGCACCGCGTCGCCCTCGCCGATCCGCGCGCCGAGCGCCGCCTCGGCGGCGGCGAGCTCCGCCGCGTCCACGGCCTCCCCGGGCTCCAGCCAGGCACGCCCCCGGACGGCGGGCAGATCCAGCAGGACGCCCCTCGTCACCAGGGGGCCGAGCGCCGGGACGGCGCCGAAGCGGGCGCCCGCCGCGCCGACGAGCTCCCGGGCGACACCGCCGTCGTAGAGCCGCCCCCGGTAGGCGACGTGGGCCAGCGCGTCCAGATGGCTGACGCTCTTGCCGTGGTAGTCGGCGCCGAGGAAGTCCTTGTGGGTGGCGGGTTCGGGGGCCTCGACGTCGCCGAGGTCGGACATGTAGTGGAGCGCGGGCCTGGCGTTGTCCGGCCCGGACGCGGTGTCCCACGGCCGTCCCATCGGTACCACGGTCCCGGACCGCACCAGGGACACGGCCCGCCGCACATGCTCGTCCGTCACCCGGTTCCAGGCCCCCCGGTCGGGCGCCGCTTCCCAGCGCCCCCACGCGCGAACGGCGTCGAAGAGCGTGTCGAACTCCTGGCGGGAGACCGCCCGAGGCGGGTGGCTGCTCATCTGCCGTTCGGCCCTCCGGTCGCTCGGCTTACTGGTTCGCGCAGGCGCTGGACGGCGACCAAGGCCGCGTCGTCGCCGAGGGAACCCCCGGAGTGGGCGAGCAGGTCCTCGCACAGATACCGCAGGAGCGCCTCGGGCTTGCCGCCCGGCCAGGACGCCAGACGCTCGGCCAGCGGATAGAACCGCCCGGCGGCATCACGGGCCTCGATCACCCCGTCCGTGTACAGCAGGACGAGATCGCCGGGCCCGAAGGCGAAGGACTCCACGGCGAAGCCGGTGAGGGAGAACTCGGTCAGCCCCAGCGGCAGCCCTTGCTGCTCCACTTCCAGCGCGGTGACCAGGCCGTCGCGCAGCAGCAGGGGAGGGGGATGCCCACAGCTGACCAAGCGCAGGGCCGGCTCGGTGTCGGGCACGTCCAGCACGGCCGCGGTGACGAACGCCTCCTCCCGGTGCGGCCGCCCCTCCCGCGCCGCGCCCGGGTCGCTCAGCCCCGAGGAGAGGGCTCCTTCGAGGTCGGCGACCAGCACCGGCAGCTCGGCCTGCCGGTGCGCGGCGGCCCGGAAGGCGCCGAGCACGAGCGCCGCGTCACCGATGGCCTCCAGGCCCTTGCCGCGCACGTCCCCGATGACGAGCCGGGTGCCGTGGGCCGTACGGGCCACGGCGTACAGATCGCCGCCGATCCGGGCCTCCGCCTCGGCCGCGAGATACACGGACCCGATGCGCAGCGGGCCGACCCGACGGGGCAGCGGCCGCATCACCACGCCCTGGGTCGCCTCCGCGACCGATCTGAGCTGGGTCATCTCCTTCTCGTGCCGCTCGCGGCGGTGGGCGAAGAGGGTGACGATCACCGAGATCAGGATCAGGGCGCTGATCTGGAGGGTGTGGTTGAGGTCGGTGAGGCTGGTGCGGATGACGGCGACGACCGACTGGGCCACGACGGCGATCACCCCGACGGCCCCCGTCAGGCGAGGGCCGGCGAAGGACGCCGTGATGGCGGGAGCGGCGACGAGGAAGGGGCCGAGGTGCACCTGGGGCGGGGCGAGGACGTCGACGATGGTGACGGCCACGATGATCAGGAGTGGTACGGCGATCAGCGCCCGGCTCGGCCGCCCCGGCGATCGGGGCGTCCCGGGTGGTCGCCGAAGGTGCATGGATCCTGCTTACACCACCCGGGATCACCGCCCCCGCCGCCATGCCCGCCGCCGGCGGAACGGCCGGGCGAACGGGCGATCGGCTGTGTCGCCTGCCGGGGCGGTCAGGCGCGGTCAGGCCCGGTCGATGCGGGGGAAGACCGTGTCGTCGAGCACGATGCCGATGCCCACGGCGACGGGGATGGCGATGAGCGCCCCGACG
The DNA here is from genome assembly GCF_031845785.1 of Streptomyces hesseae. Taxonomy (NCBI): domain Bacteria; kingdom Bacillati; phylum Actinomycetota; class Actinomycetes; order Kitasatosporales; family Streptomycetaceae; genus Streptomyces; species Streptomyces hesseae. Next base: position 191,985 of record NZ_JAVRFI010000002.1, on the reverse strand, counting down.
ATGCCCAGCAGCGCTCCGCCGACCACGACGGCGACGACCGTGACGATGGGGTGCACATTGACGGCGAAGCTCATCGCCTTGGGCATGATCAGGTAGTCCTCGGCCAGCCGGAAGGCGACATAGAAGCCCGCGGTTCCCAGGGCGACGGGAAAGGACACGGCCAGGGCGACGAGGCTGACGACCAACCCGCCGATGGTCGACCCCACGATCGGGATCATGTCCATGACGGCGACGAAGAAGCCGAGCGCGGCCGGGTAGGGCACGTCCAGCCCGGCGCACCAGGCGAAGGTGGCGAGGCCCGCGATGACGGACGTGACGACGTTGCCGAGCATGTACCGGCCGACCCGCAGCAGGATCTCCTCGGTCAGCTCCACCACGGCCGCTCTGCGGCTGAGCGGGACGAACCGGTAGCCGAACCGCTTCAGCTGCTCCATCCCGACCATGAAGTAGACGGTCAGGACGACGACCAGCCCCGCGCCCGTCACCGCGTTGACGACGATGTGCCCGGCGCCCAGCAGCCCGCCCACCACCGTCGTGCCGGCGTGCGGCCCGAATTCCCGGCGGGCCCGGTCCAGCAGGTGGTAGCGCGCCTCCAGGTGCCCGAGGAAGGAGTTGCGGTCGTGGAACTGCTCCAGCCACTTCGGCACCGCGGCGACGAGCGCCGAGACCTCGTCGGACACGGGCGGGATCACCAGCGCGAGGAACCCCGCCAGCAGCCCCAGCAGCCCGGCGACCGCGAGAGCGACCGCCCAGCCCCGGCGGATCCGCCGTCTGGTCATCCAGGCGACCACGGGCTCCAGGCTGATCGCTGAGAAAAGGGAGAGAAGGAGAAGGGTGAGGATGCCGCTGATGCGCAGGACGGTCTGGAGGGCCGTATAGGCCAGCGTCAGCCCCAGCCCCACGCTGAAGCCGGTCGTGAACCAGGACGACGTCGGCCGCACCCGCAGACCGCGCCCCGGACCGTCGCTCGGCACATCCCGTCCTCTCTTCAGGGGGTCGCGGCTCTACGTACCCCTTTGCGTGAGGGTGCGATCACGTCGGGTGGGTGAATCGGGTGCGGGGTGTGAGCCGGGCCATGAGAGGTGGGTCACCTACGAGGTGGGGTAGTGGGTGGGTGGTGTGCCCGTGGGTGCAATTCGGGCATTTGGGTTGTGGTCTGGACCTGGTTCTTGGGGGTGTGGGGTAGTAGGTCACACCTTTGCCAGGGGGTTCGGGCGCCGCTAACAATTGCGGAGTCGCCTGGCGCCGTCGATCGAGAAACGGCGCTCTTGTTTGCGCCAATGACGGCCACCGGCGATTAAGCGATTGGAAGGGTTCAGCTCAGTTATGCGCTCCACCATCTCCGGCTATACCGCTCTGCCCAAGGCTCACAAGATCTCCGCCACCGCTGTCCTGGTGGCTGCTGGTGCCGCTGTGGCCCTGGCCGCCGTCCCGGCCACCGCCGCCGAGACCACCGGTGTGAAGACGGTGGCGCAGAGCGCGAACGAGTTCGGTGTCACGCAGCAGGCCGAGCTGGACAAGGCCACCGACGCCGCCACCGCCCAGGCCACCACCACGGCCAAGGCCAAGGTTGACGGCCAGGAGCGAGCCAACCGTTCCACCGAGCGCACCGCCCTGAAGCCCGCCACCAAGCCCGCCGCTCCGGCTGCCAAGGCCTACGGTGACAACCTGGACGGCTGGATCAAGCAGTCCCTGGACATCCTGAGCTCCAAGGGCATCCCCGCCTCCTACGACGGCATCAAGCGCAACGTGATGCGTGAGTCCACCGGTAACCCCCACGCCATCAACGACTGGGACGTCAACGCCGTCAACGGTGTGCCGTCCAAGGGTCTGCTTCAGATCATCGACCCGACGTTCAAGGCGTATCACGTCGAAGGCACCTCCTGGGACATCTACGACCCGGTCGCCAACATCACCGCCTCCTGCGCCTACGCCGCCGACAAGTACGGCTCCATGGACAACGTCAACTCCGCATACTGATCAAACCAGCGGACGCGAAACGGCGGCACCCCACTCCGGGGTGCCGCCGTCGTCGTGCGGTGCGGGTCGCGTCAGGCGACGTTGACCGCCGTCCAGGTGTTACCGACGACCTGGTACTCGGTGCTGCCGCTGCCGTACAGGTCGGCGGCGGCCTGGAGGGTCGCCTGGCGGGCGGCCGCGTAGTCCGTGGTCGACGTCATGTACGTGGTCAGCGCCTTGTACCAGACGGCCAGGGCCTTGTCCCGGCCGATGCCGGGGACGGAGGAGCCGTCGTAGGTGGGGCTGTTGTAGGTGACGCCGTTGATCGTCTTCGTACCGCTGCCCTCCGAGAGCAGGTAGAAGAAGTGGTTGGCGATGCCCGACGAGTAGTGGACGTCGACGCTGCCGGCGTCGGGGCTCCAGTAGTCGAGGGAGGCGCCGTCCTTGCTGGGCTGGTCCATATAGCGCAGCGGGGTGCCGTCACCGTTGATGTCGATCTTCTCGCCGATGAGGTAGTTGGCCGGGTTGTCGGGGTTCTTGGCGAAGAACTCCACGCCGGTGGCGAAGATGTCGCTGGTCCCCTCGTTGAGACCACCGGACTCCCCGCTGTACTCCAGGCCCGCGGTGGCCGAGGTGACGCCGTGGGACATCTCGTGGCCCGCGACGTCGAGGGAGGTCAGCGGGTGGGTGTTGCCCTGGCCGTCGCCGTAGGTCATGCAGAAGCAGCTGTCGTCCCAGAAGGCGTTCACGTAGCTGTTGCCGTAGTGGACGCGGGAGTAGGACGCGACGCCGTCGTTGCGGATGCCGTTGCGGCCGAAGGTCTGCTTGTAGAAGTCCCAGGTCTCCTGCGCGCCGTAGTGGGCGTCGACGGCGGCGGTCTGGCGGTTGCTCGCGCTGCCGTTGCCCCAGATGTCGGAGGAGTTGGTGAACAGCGTGCCGTTGCCGGAGGTGCCCTGGCGCAGGTCGGTGGTCTGGTGCCCGCCGCGCGTGTTGTCGCGCAGCTGGTACGAGCTGCCGCTCTTCGTCGTGCCGATGGTGACCCGGCCGTTGTACTGGCCCGTGCCGGTGCCGGTCTCGATGCCGTCGAAGGCGTAGAGCTTCTTGCCGCTGGTGGCGTCGGTGATGACGTGCAGCTGGCTGGGGGTGCCGTCCTTCTGCGTTCCCGTCACCACCGACTCCCAGGCCAGCACCGGCTTCCCGGAGGCGGCCCAGACGACCTTGCGCACGTTGTCCTGGGCCGGGCGGGCGAGGCTGGCGTCGGAGGCGTGCGCGAGCGCGGTCCGCTGCGCGGTGGCGGCGGGGACCTTGGGGGTGGTGCTGGGCACGGCGATGCTCCGGGACGTCGCCTTGGTGACGGTGCGCCGGTCGCCCTTGACGTGCACGACCAGGTCGCCGCCGAGGACGGGCAGCCCCGCGTACGTCCGGTCGTAACGGGTGTGCACGGTGCCGTCGGCGTCCTTGACGACGTCCCTGACGACCAGCCGCTCCTGCGTGCCGAGGCCCAGCGACCGGGCGGTGGACCCGGCGCCGTTCTCGGCGGCGGATATCAGGGCGGTCCGCTGGGCGGGGGATGCCGCGGCGGCACCGGCCGACGCGCTCGCCGTACCCGGCGCGGCGCCGGCGGTGCCGGCCTGGACGCCCACGGCCACCATCGCGGCCGTGGCGACGAACGCCGCGCTCATCCGCGTCCGGCGGGAGGTGCGGGAGGAACGGCGGTCGTCGTCATGGGGGGTGGGTCTCACGCGAACTCCTTGGGCCCGGCCGGTTTTCACCGGCCTGCGCTGGCCCGGCGGCCGATTGTCGCCGGGGTGGTGCCTGCTGTGCGTTCGGTGCGTTCGGTGGGGGTCGTTCGAAGCTTGTTCGGACGAGCCGTGGTGAGCGTGCCACCGAATCCGAGTGCTTGGCAGGTCCACGACGAAGAGTTGGTCGTGAGTTGACCGATGGATGGGGGAGTGTCGCCGATTAACGGACAACGGGGTGTGTGGCCCCGAATCGGGCGGGAAGTCCGGACGGGCCGTGTCCGGCCCGTCGCTCCGTGTGGGCGGTGAGGGCGCCCGCTGTGAGGCCGCTCATGGGAGCTGGATCACATACGAAGGCGGTTAGTGGGGTGCAGGGCCGCTCGCGCGGTGCAAAACGGACATTCCGGGGTGGTCTGGACCTGGTTCTTGGGGGTGTGGGGTAGTAGGTCACACCTTTGCCAGCGGCTTTCGTCGCCGCTAACAATTACGGGGTCGCAGGGCGCCGTCGATCGAGACGCGGCGCTTTCTTCGCGCCAATGACGGCCACTGCGACTACGCGATTGGAAGGGTTCAGCTCAGTTATGCGCTCCACCATCTCCGGCTATACCGCTCTGCCCAAGGCCCACAAGATCTCCGCCACCGCTGTCCTCGTGGCCGCCGGTGCCGCCGTGGCCCTGGCCGCCGTTCCGGCCACCGCCGCCGACACCCACGCCATGAAGACCGTCGCGTGGAACGCCGACTCCTTCGGCGAGACGCAGCAGGTCGAGCTCACCCAGCAGACGGACGCCGCCATCGCGCAGGCCAAGGTCGCCGCCGAGGCCAAGAAGGCCACCGCCGACAAGGCCGAGGCCGACGCCAAGGCTCAGGCCGACAAGCAGCGCGCCGACAAGGAGCGTGCCGCCAAGGAGGCCGCCAGCCGCTCCACCGAGCGCACCGCCCTGAAGCCCGCCACCAAGCCCGCCAAGGCCGCCGCCCCGGCCGCCAAGGCCTACGGTGACAACCTGGACGGCTGGATCAAGCAGTCCCTGGACGTCCTGCGTGCCAAGGGCATCCCGGCCTCCTACGAGGGCATCAAGCGCAATGTGATGCGTGAGTCGACCGGTAACCCGCGTGCGATCAACGACTGGGACGTCAACGCCGTCAACGGTGTGCCGTCCAAGGGTCTGCTTCAGATCATCGACCCGACGTTCAAGGCGTATCACGTCGAGGGCACGTCCTGGGACATCTACGACCCGGTCGCCAACATCACGGCGTCCTGTGCCTACGCGGCCGACAAGTACGGCTCGATGGACAACGTCAACTCCGCGTACTGATCAAACCAGCAGTCGCCACAGGGCGGCGGCACCCCACCCGGGGCGCCGCCGCCCTGTCGTATGCGGTAGCCGTGCCTAGACTGAGCCCCTGAGGAACCATGAGGGGGAGACCGCATGGACCAGCACGAGCTCCGTAAACGCTTCGCGTCCCTGACCACGGCCCACCTGGCCGACGCGTGCGTACGCGCCCGGGTCCCGGTGCGCTGCGGGCCCGCCGGGCTGAGCGCCGTGGAACCCGGCGGGCGGCTGGCCGGCCGGGTGCTGCCCGCCCGGCACGTCGGCAGCGTCGACATCTTCCTGGAGGCGTTCGAGAACGCCGCGCCCGGCGACATCCTCGTGGTCGACAACGACGGACGGCTCGACGAGGCGTGCGTCGGCGACCTCGCGGTGCTGGAGGCCCGCGGCGCCGGGCTGGAGGGCGTCGTGATCTGGGGGCTGCACCGCGACACCGCCGACATCCGGGCGATCGGACTGCCGGTCTTCAGCCTCGGGGCGATCCCGACCGGCCCCCTGCGCCTCGACGCCCGGCCCGGTGACGCGCTGGAGTCCGCCACGGTGGGGGAGTGGACGGTGGGCCGCCGGGACGTGGTCGTCGGCGACGACGACGGCGTGCTGTTCCTTCCGGCGGACCGCGCCGGGGAGCTCGTCACGCTCGCGGAGACGATCCGCGACACCGAGCGACGTCAGGCCGAACGCATCCGCGCGGGGGAGTCCCTGCGCGACCAGGTGCGCTTCGGCGCCTATCTCGCCCGGCGCCGGGAGGACCCGTCCCTGACGTTCCGTGACCACCTGCGGGCCGTGGGCGGGGCCATCGAGGAGTAGCGGCCCCTACCCCTCGCCACGGCAAGTGGAACATCGTCCACCGCATTCACCCTATGGTTGACGGACTTGTGTTCGTCCGAGTCGCGCACAGCGGAGCGGTCACGCGCTCTGCCGTGCGACCGGGGGAAGGGTGGTCATGCGGGTCGAGGTGCCGCGCGTCGAGTTCAAGGTGCTGGGGCCACTCGAGGCCGTCGCGGACGGCCGTCCGCTGCCGCTCGGCGGGCCGAAACAACGCACCCTGCTCGCCACACTGCTGGTCAACGCCAACACCGCCGTGTCCGCGGACCGCCTCTGCGACGAGATCTGGGGGGAGAGCCCGCCCGCCTCCGCCCACGCCAACGTCCGCAGCTACGTCGCCGCGTTGCGCAGGGTGCTCGGCCCCGCCTCCGGCGAGGACCGGCTGAGCCTGGGCCACCGCGGCTACCAACTGCGCGTGGACCCCGACGAGCTGGACCTGTACCGGTTCGAGGACCTGATGGCCCGGGGGCGGGCCGCGCTGGCGGAAGGCGACCAGCGAAGAGCCGTCTGCAATCTGCGGGAGGCGCTCGCGCTGTGGCGCGGCCGCGCGTTCGACCGGGTGACGCACCACGAGGCCCTCCAGATCGAGGTGGCACGACTGGAGGAGGCCCGGCTGACCGCCTTCGAGGACTACGCCGAGACCCGGCTCTCCCTCGGCGAACACCGGGAACTCGTCGGCCAGTTGCTGACACAGGTGGAACGCGACCCGCTGCGCGAATCGCTGTGGGCCAAGCTGATGGTGGCCCAGTACCGCTGCCACCGGCCGGGCGACGCGCTCAAGTCGTACGCTCTCGCCCGCGCCGCCCTCCGGGACGAGCTCGGCCTCGAACCCGGCGACGAACTGCGCAGGCTGCACCGCGCGGTGCTCACCAGGGACCCGGCGCTGGGCGACGCCCCAGTCCATCCCGTCCAGCCGGTACGGCCCGTGGCCGTCTGGCGGCCGGACCCCCGGCTCCCCTCCGACATCGCCGACTTCACCGGACGCGACCTGGTGATGTCACGCGCCGCCGCGCTGCTCGAACTCGCCGCCGCGCGTTCCGTGAGCGCGCTCCCGCCCACCGCCCCTTCCGGCGGCCCGGCCCCGGCCGCGTCCGTGGTCGTCCTCACCGGCCCCCCGGGCGTCGGCAAGACCACCCTGGCCACCCGCCTCGCCCACCTGCTGCGGCACGCCTTCCCCGACGGCCAGTTGTTCCTCCACCTGGACGGCGCGCGCGGCCCCCGGCGCACGCCCGCCGCGCTCCTCGCGGAGCTGCTGCGCCGCGCGGGCGTCCCCGGCTCGTCCGTGCCCCGGGCGACGGTGGACCGCGTGGCGATGTTCCGCTCCCTGGCGGCCGACCGCAAGGCGCTGGTCGTCCTCGACGACGTGCGCGACGCGGACCAGATCCGCCCGTTGCTCACCGGCGCCCCCGAATGCGCCGTCCTGGCCACCAGCAGGAACCGGCTCTCCGGCCTCGCCGGCGCCCACCTCATCGACGTCGCCCCGTTCGACGACGAGGAGGCGGCCACCCTGCTGCGGCGCATCATCGGCACCCGGCGCCTCGCCGTGGAACCGGAGGCGACCGAACAGGTCCTGGCGGGCTGCGCCGGGCTGCCCCTGGCACTACGGGTCGCCGGCGCGGCCCTCGCGAGCCGCCCCCACTGGCGGGTGCGCTGCCTGGCCGACCGCCTCGCCGAGGCCCGGTCGTGCCCCGAGGAACACCGGCACCCGGCGGGAGAACTCACCGCCCACGTCTGGCTTGCCGCCGCTTATCGCGACCTGGCGCCCGACGCCGCGAGGGCCTTCCGGGCCATCGGGATGCTCCCGTCACCGGAATTCCCGTCCTGGGCGCTCATGGCGCTCCTGACCGGCCGGGATGGGGACACGGCCGCCGCACCGGGCGGGGCGGGTGGTCTTGACGCGGGCCGTGGCGCGGGGCTTGAGGTGGGCCTGGGTGCGGGGCTCGGCACGGGCTCCGGTGCCGGGCCCAGTGTGCAACCCGGCACGGGCCTCGGCCCGGGTCCTGGCATGGGCTCGGGCGACGGTCTCGGCGGGCGTCCCGGTACGAGTCCCTCCGTGGGTCCTGGTGCGGGTCCCGGCGCCGGCCCCGGTGCGGGCTCCGGCACGGCTCTCGGCATGGGGTCCGATGCCGATCGTGCCACCGGCCCGGGAACGGACCGTCAGTCCGGCCACGGCCCGGGCCACGGCCCGGCGGGCCACGGGGCCCGCCACGACCCGGCCCCCGTCACCGACCCGCACCCCGGCCATGAGGCCGCCCCCGTGCCCGCCCGTACCACCGACGCCCTCCTCGCCGCCCTCCTCGAAGCGAACCTCATACGCGTCGCCCGTGTCGACGCCCAGGGGCGGCCCCGCTACCGCACGCACGATCTGCTGCACGCCTACGCCGCCGAGCGTGCCCTCGCCGAGGAGACTCCGGAGTGGCGGCGGGCGGCGGTGGCCCGGCTTCTCGACGACTGTCTCGCCCGTGTCCGCGCCGCCGCCGACCGGCTCGTCCGGGCGGGGACCGGCGACGTCGCCGGGCCGGGGGCCGGTGAGGCCCCGGGCGCCGCGACGGACGACCCGTTCGGCTGGCTGGAGAGCGAACGGCCCGGCCTCGTCACGGCCGTCGAGTTCGCCGCCGCATCCGGCTACGGCGCGCAGACGGCCGGACTCGCCGCCGCGATGGAGGACATCTGCCACCTGCGGAACTGGTGGGACGAGTGGGAACGGGTCGCGGAGGCCGCGCTCGACCGGGCCACCGCCGACGGCGACCCCGTCGCCGCCGCGGTCGCCCAGGGCTCCCTGGCCAGGGCCCTGGCCGTCCGGGGGCAGGTGGACGAGGCGGTGACCCGATGGGCCCCGGCCATCGAACGGCTCGACGAGCTGGGCGAGGAGCACCACGCCGCCCGGCTGCGTACCCACCGCGGCTTCGCCGTCGCCGACCGGGGCATGGACCGGCTCGCCCAGGAGGACGCCGAGACGGCCGCCGCCGTCATGGAGCGCCTCGGCGACGCGCACGGCCGGGTCGTCGCCCTGCGCAGCCTGGGCTTCGCCCTGCTGTGCCGGCAGCGCGAGGCGGAGGCCATCGACGTCCTGGAGCCGGCCCTGGAGGCGGCGGAGCGGCTGGGTCACCCGCTCGCGCTCGCCGACGTCCTCCAGATGCTGGCCTGGGCCGAGATAGGGCACGGCAGGTTCGGCCGCGCCGCCCGCCATCTCCACCGTGCCCTGGCCGGGTTTCGCATGGTGCGGCACCGCCCCGGCGAGGCGTACGCCCTGCTGACGCTGGGCCGGATGCACGTAGGCCTCGGCCTCGACCAGGCACCCCGCGCGCTCGGCCCGCTCGGCGAGGCGGCGTCCATCTTCGCCGAGCTCGGCGAGCGCCGGGGCGCGGCCCTCGCCGCGTACTGGCTGGGCCGGACGCACGCCGCGCTGTGCGGCCCCGTGCGGTCCTTGTGCGTTTCTCATGCGCCCGACCGGCACGGTGGGACCCACGTCCACGAAGGGAGACGCGGTGTCCCATCCGGCCGCACCCGATATCGAACTGGCCGCCGTAGAAGTACTCCGGGAGGTCCTGGCCCACCAGCGCAGACTGCGCGACGGAGGCTGCGCCGGACGGATCTGCCTCCGGTGCGTCAGACATCACCTGGACACGGTGCGCAGCGCCATGGAGAGCGGACGGCGCATCGACTTCGTCCTGCCCGCCTTCCCGACGAAGTCCCCCAACCCCGCCAAGGTCCTCGGCCCCCTGCCCGACCTGGCGGAGGAACTCGCCCTGCGCTTCCTCGACGGGCTGTGCGAGCGCATCGCCGCCATTCACCCGCCGGGAGCCGCGATCCTCCTCTGCTCCGACGGACGGGTCTTCAGCGACCTGCTCGGCGTGAGCGACGAGGACGTCACCGGCTACGTCCGGGGCATCGACCGGATGATCAAGAGGATCGGCGCGACCCACCTCGAGCAGTTCACCCTCGACGACGTCTACAGCGGCGCCGGCCACGTCGACATGCGCGCCATGCTCTCCTCCGGCTACGCCCCCACGGTCGAGGAACTGCGCGAGGAGGTCCGCGCCGGAGGCGCCCCGCTGGCCATGTACCGGGGCATCACCCGGTTCATGCTGGAGGACCTCTCCGGCCCCGGCTACACCGGCACCCGGTCCGCCCTCCAGCGCCACTGCCGCAAGCTCGCCTACGGCGTCATCCAGCGGAGCAAGGCGTGGGGCGAACTGCTGGGACAGCTCTTCCCCGCCGCCGTCCGGCTGTCCATCCACCCCCAGCCCTGCGCCACGGACAAGATCGGCATCCTGCTCGCCGACACCCCGGACGTCTGGCTGACGCCCTGGCACAGCGTCGCCGTCGAGACCGGCGGCCGCTACACGCTCATGAAGCGGGCCGAGGCCGAGGAGGCGGGCGCCACGCTCGCGTACCGGGCGGGGCGCCCCAGCCACTACGTCCTGGAGCCGGCCGCCGCCGAGGAACTCCCCGCCCCCGCGCACCGCGAGCCGTGGAACAGGGCCTGCGCGTGAACACCGCCCCCACCCTCCATCCCGACGGCGTACGCGTCGTCGGACTCGCCCCCTTCGGCGTCCTCCTCCGCCCCGGCTCCCTGGGCCGAGACCTGCGCGAGCTCCCGGTGGACACCCTGCGCCGACTCGTCCGCCGCCACCGGCTCGTCGTCCTTCGCGGCTTCGCCGGTTGCGTCGGCGACGGCGAACTGGCCGAGTGGGCGAGCGCCTGGGGGCGCGCCGGAGAGGTTCTGGACACGGACGAGAAGGGTCGCGTGCCCCTGCACTGGGACGGCATGTTCGACCCGTGCGCGCCCGAGTTCCAGATCCTCGACTGCGTCAGCGCCTCCGAGGGCGGCCGGGCGGGCAGGACCCTGTACTGCGACACCGTCCGGCTGCTGGCGGACGCCGGCCCCGGCCCGGCCGGACCGTGGCGGGCGGTGACGGTCACCTACCGCGTCCCCCGGGGCCCGCGCGCCGTGCGCCCGCTCGTCGTCCCCCACCCACGCCACGGGGCACCGACGCTCCGCTACCACGAACCGCCCCGCGAGGACGACCGGGACCTCCTCGACTGGCCCAGCCACCAGTTCGACGGCATCGACGCCACCGCCGTGCCCGGCCTCCTCGACGGACTGCGCACGGCCCTGTACGACCCCCGGTACCTCTACGCCCACGCCTGGCGGACCGGCGACGTCGTCGTCGCCGACAACCACGCGCTGCTCCACGGCCGCGAGGCCCCGGCCGACGGCACCCACCGCCGCCTCCGCCAGGTCCGCGTCCTGGGCGAACCCCTCCTCACCACCCAAGGAGACCACCATGACCGATGAGCAAGGACCACTCGTCGACCCGCTCGACGACAGCCGTTACGCCGTGACCGCGATCGCCCCCTTCGGCGTGGCGATCCAGGCACCGGAACCCGGCGCCCACGTCCGCGACCTCGCCGTCGGCCCCCTGCGCGCGCTGGTCCGCGAACACGGCGTACTGCTGCTGCGCGGCTTCGACGCCTTCGGCACGCCCGAGGAGCTCTCCGCGTACTGCGAGCGATGGGGCGAACCGAGCGTCTGGCCCTTCGGCACCGTCCTCGAACTGGTCGAGAAGGAACGGCCCGAGGACCACATCTTCGACTCCAGCTATATGCCGATGCACTGGGACGGCATGTACCGCGAGCAGATACCCGAGTTCCAGATATTCCAGTGCGTCCACGCGCCCGGCGAGGGCAACGGCGGCGAGACCACGTTCTCCGACACCGCCGCCGTACTGCGGAACACCGACCCTGCGATCGTCGCCAAGTGGTCCCAGGTGACCGGCACCTACCACCGCAAGATGGAGTTCTACGACAGCGTCACCGTCTCGCCGCTCGTCACCGCCCACCCCGGCAGCGGCACCCCCGTCATCCGCTACAACGAGCCCACGGCCACGGACGACGCCGGCTTCGTCAACCACCCCGACCTCCGCTTCACGGGCCTGCCCGAGGACGGGATCGCCGAGGTCCACCACACCCTGCGCGCCGCCCTGTACGACCCCGCTCACCTCTACGCCCACAGCTGGCGCACCGGCGACCTGGTCGTCACCGACAACTACTCGCTGCTGCACGGCCGGAACGCCTTCACCAGCGGTGCCCCCCGCCACCTGCGCCGCGTCCAGGTGCTCGGCACCCCGCCGCTGGACAACCCGGGGCTGGTGCGATGACCACCCACGACACCCTCATGACGGGCGACGACTACCTGGAGAGCCTCCGCGACGGCCGGCAGGTCTACCTGGACGGCGAACGCGTCAAGGACGTCACCCGCCACCCCGCCTTCCGCAACTCCGCCCTGTCGGTGGCCCGGCTCTACGACGCCCTCCACGACCCGGCCACCGCCGGCGTCCTCACCGGCGTCGATACGGCCACGGGCATTCGCACCCACAAGTTCTTCAAGCCCAGCCGCTCGGCCGCCGAGCTCGTCGAGGCCCGCGAGGCCATCGCCACCTGGGCGCGGATGAGCTACGGCTTCCTCGGCCGCACCCCCGAGTACAAGGCGTCCTTCATGGCGGGCCTCGGTGTCAACGCCGACTACTACGGCCCGTACGCGGCCAACGCCGACGCCTGGTACCGCGAATTCGCGAGCAAGGCGCTCTACCTCAACCACGTCATCATCAACCCGCCGGTCGACCGCAAGCGCGCCATCCACGACATGGAGGACGTCTACGTCCGCGCCGTGCGCGAGACGGACGCCGGAGTGGTCGTCAGCGGGGCGAAGATGCTGGCCACGGGCTCGGCCATCACCAACGCCGGGTTCGTCGCCCCCGTGGGCTCGGCCGCCCTCGTGCCGGGCAAGGCGGAGCCGTTCGCGCTGGTCTTCTTCGTCCGGATGGACAACCCCGGGGTGAAGCTCGTCAGCCGCACCCCCTACGCCAAGGCCGGGACGGGCCCGTTCGACGCCCCGCTCAGCAGCCGCTTCGACGAGAACGACGCCGTGCTCCTCCTCGACGAGGCGCTGATCCCCTGGGAGGACGTCCTCGTCCACCGCGACATCGAGCGCGCCACCGGCTTCTACGCCACCTCCGGCTTCCCCAACCTCTACAACTTCCAGTCCGGGATCCGGCTGAGCGTCAAGCTGGAGCTGATGGCCGGGCTGCTCTCCCGTGGCACCAGGGCGAACGGCACCGACGCCTTCCGGGGCGTACAGGCCGCCGTCGGCGAGATCATCACCATGCGCGACATGGTGTGGGCGCTCATCTCGGCCATGGCGTACGACCCCGAGCCCGGCAGCGGCGGCACGGTCGTCCCCCGCTTGGAGCACGCCTCCGCGATGCGGATGTACAACGCCCAGATCTGGGCCCGGGTCCACGAGCTCTTCGAGACCACCCTCGGCGGCGCGCCGCTGGCGGTGCCCTCCAGCGCCCGCGACCTCGCCAACCCCGAACTCCGGCCGCTCATCGACCGTTTCTACCGGGGCTCGGACACCACCGCCCTCGACCGGATCAAGCTCCTCAAGCTGGTCTGGGACGCGATCGGCACCGAGTTCGGCGGCCGCCACGAGCTCTACGAGCGCAACTACTCCGGCAACGGCGAACAGGTCCGGCTGGACGCGCTGCGCTGGGCCACCAAGCGCGGCAGCCTCGCCCGCTACGAGGCCCTCGTCCAGGACTGCATGGACGACTACGACACCGACGGCTGGCGCCGGGGGCCGTGGCACGACACGGCGCACACCGACTGAGAAACGGAGACACCACATGTGCGGCATCACCGGGTGGGTCGACTTCACCCGCGACCTCACCGCCGAGCACACGACCGTCACGGCCATGACCCGCACCCTGGCCGCCCGGGGACCCGACGCCGAAGGTGTCTGGCTGGACACCCACGCCGCCCTGGGCCACCGCCGGCTGGCCGTCATCGACCTGGAGCACGGCACACAGCCGATGCGCACCCCCGAGCGCGGCCCCGGCGACCGGCCCCGCGCCGTCGTCTCGTACGGCGGTGAGATCTACAACTTCCGCGAGCTGCGCGAGGAACTCGTCCTCCTCGGCCACCGTTTCACCACCCGCAGCGACACGGAGGTGGCGCTGCGCGCCTACCTCCAGTGGGGCACGGACTTCGTCCACCGCCTCAACGGCATGTACTCGATCGCCATCTGGGACACCGCCCGCGAGGAACTGCTGCTCGTCCGCGACCGCCTCGGCGTCAAGCCGCTGTTCTACTACCCCACCGGCGGCGGTGTCCTCTTCGGCTCCGAGCCCAAGGCGATCCTCGCCAACCCCCTGGCCGAGGCCGCCGCCGGCCCCGAGGAGCTGTGCGACGCGCTGCTGTTCCTGCGCACCCCCGGCCGGGTGCCCTTCCGGGGGATGCGCGAGGTCAAGCCGGGCCACCTGGTGCGCGTCGGCCCCTCCGGGATCGCCGAGGAGCGCTACTGGGCCCTTACGGCCCGCCCGCACACCGACGACCTGCGGACCACCGTCGCCACCGTCCGCGAGCTGCTCGACGACATCGTGCCCCGGCAGATGGTCGCCGACGTGCCGCTGGTCTCGCTGCTGTCGGGAGGGCTGGACTCCAGCACCGTCACCGCGCTGGCCGCCCGCGCCCGGGCCGCCGACGGCGAACGCCTCGGCACGTTCTCCGTGGACTTCACCGGCCACACCGAGAACTTCCGGGCCGACGCCATCCGCCCCACCCCCGACGGCCCCTACGCCCTGGAGGTCGCCCGGCACGTCGGCAGCGACCACCACATGATCACCCTGGACCGGGCGCGGCTCCTCGACCCGGCCGTCCGCAAGGCCGTCCTCGGCGCCTGGGACCTGCCGTTCAACTTCGCGGACCTGGACGTCTCCCTCCACCTCCTCTTCGCCGCCGTCCGCGAGCACGCGACCGTGGCCCTGTCGGGGGAGGGCGCCGACGAGGTCTTCGGCGGCTACCTGTGGTTCTCCGACCCGGAGGCGCGAGGGGCCACCACCTTCCCCTGGCTCAAGCTGGGCGCCCACCGCGGCCTCGACCCCCGGTCGCTGTTCCACCCGTGGTTCGTGGACGGCATCGACCTCGCCGAGTACGAGGCCGACCTGTACCGCACCGCCCTGGCCGAGGTCCCCCGTCTGGAGGGGGAGAGCGCCGAGGACCGGCGCACCCGAGAGCTCGGCCACGTCACCCTCACCCGCTGGCTGCCCATCCTGCTCGACAAGAAGGACCGCATGGGCATGGCCGTCGGCCTGGAGGGCCGGGTGCCGTTCTGCGACCACCGCCTCGTCGAGTACGTCTTCAACGTCCCCTGGGAGATGAAGACCTTCAGCGGCGAGGAGAAGGCCCTGCTGCGCGCGGCCGCCGCCGACCTGCTGCCGGAATCGGTGCTCCGCCGCAAGAAGGCCGCCTACCCCTCCATCCAGGACCCCGCCTACGACCGCGCCCTCATCACCGGCCTCACCGCGGCCGCCGGCGACGGGGTGCCGTTGAGCCCGTACCTCGACGCCGGAGCGGTGGAGCGCCTCACCGGGAGGACCACCGACGGCAGCCTCTCCGAGTTCGAACGGATCCTCGTCGAGTCCACCGTCCGGATGGACGACTGGCTGCGCACCTACGACGTCGCACTCGCCGATATCGCACTCACCGATCCGAAGGGACAGCGCTGATGCACGCCATCGAGATCCGGGAGACCGGTGGACCAGAGGTCCAGCTCTACGTCGAGAAGCCCGACCCCGGGCAGCCCGGCGAGGGCCAGCTCCTCGTCGAACTCGTCGCCGCCGGAGTGAACTTCATCGACCTCTACCGCCGCGAGGGCCGCTATCCGCTGCCCGTGCCCTGCGTGCCCGGCGAGGAGGGCTCCGGCGTCGTCCTGGCCGTCGGCCCCGGCGTCACCCGCTTCGCCCCCGGCGACCGGGTCGCCTGGACGACCGTGTTCGGCAGCTACGCCGAGCGCGTCCTCGTGCCCGAGGACAAGGCCATCGTCGTACCCGACGCCATCGACCTGCGGACCGCCGGCGGCGTCCTCGTCCACGGCATGACCGCCCACTTCCTCGCCCACGACTCCTACCCGGCCCGCGCCGGCGAGACCGTGCTCGTCCACGCCGCCGCCGGCGGAGTGGGCCTCCTGCTCACCCAGATGCTCAAGCGACGCGGCGTCCGCGTCATCGGCACGGTCTCCACCGAGGGGAAGGAACGCACCGCCCGCGCCAACGGCTGCGACGAGGTCGTCCGCTACACCGAGACGGACGACCTGGCCGCCGAGGTCCGCGCGCTCACCGGCGGGGAGGGCGTCCACGCGGTCTACGACGGCGTCGGCGCCGCCACCTTCGACGCGAGCCTCGCCTCGCTGCGTCCCCGCGGCACGCTGGTCCTCTTCGGGGGCGCCAGCGGCGCGGTGCCGCCCGTCGACGTGATGCGGCTGCTGTGGGGCGGCTCGCTCACCCTGACCCGGCCCTACCTGGAGCACTTCCGGGCCACCGTCGAGGAGTTCGAGACGCGCGCGGGCGAGGTGTTCCGGGGCATCGCCGACGGCACGCTCACCTTCACCGTCGCCGGGACGTACCCCCTCGCCGAGGCGCACCGCGCCCACACCGACCTGGCCTCTCGCGCCACCTCCGGAAAGCTCCTCCTCGTCCCGTAAAGGAGACCCGTCATGGGCGACATCGTCGGCGCGGGCCTGCTCTCGCACGCGCCCGTCATCATGTTCCCCGAGCAGGTACGCGTCAAGGAGAACGGCGGTCGCGACTTCACCCTCGCGACCGGGCTGCGGCGCCTCCGCGAGGAGGTGATCGACACGACCGCGCACGACACCGTCGTGGTCCTCGACTCCCACTGGGCGACCACCACCGAGACGGTGATCACCTCCCATCCGCGCCGGACGGGCCTGTTCACCTCGGACGAGATGCCCGGCGCCATCAACCGGCTGCCCTACGACCTGCCCGGCGACCCGGAACTCGGCCGGGCGGTCGAGGAGTTCGCGGCGAAGCGCCCCCTGTGGCTCGCCGCGAACGACGACCCGTATCTGCCGGTCCACTACGCGACGCTCAACCTCTGGACGTACCTCGGGCGGTCCGGGACGCCCTGGGTGTCCGTCTCGATCTGCCAGACCGCGACCACCGAGGACTATCTGCGGGCCGGCGAGGCCATCGCCGAGGCGGTCGCCCACCTCGACCGGAGGGTGCTGCTGCTGGCCTCGGGCGGGCTCTCGCACCGCTTCCGGCCGCTGACCGAACTGCGCGACCGCATGGCCGGGGACCCGGACAACATCGTCACCCCCGAGGCCCGGGCGGCGGACGAGCAGCGGATCGCGTGGCTGGAGGAAGGCCGCCACGACCGGGTCGTGGCAACGATGCCGGAGTACCGGCGGTTCGCCCCCGAGGCGCGTTTCGGCCACTACCTGATGCTCGCGGGAGCGCTCGGCGGTGCGGAGTGCGCGGCCCCGGGACGCCGCTTCAGTGCGTACGAGAGCGGCATCGGGACCGGCCAGGTCCATGTGTGGTTCGACCGTCCCGGGGCCGGCTGGCGGAGCGGGAGGGTCCGTATGTGAACCGCGCCGGGGCGGCGGACGGCGCCGGGCCGTCCGCCACCTCGGCGGCAGGCCCTTCGGCCCGGGTCCGTCGGGGCGTGACCCGGGCGGGGGAGGGAGGTGGCTGGAGTTGAGCTGTACATGTCTTATATCCGGTGCTGCCATGGACCGCGCGAAGGGCGTCCTGTTCGGACACCCCCGACCAGCAGGGAGATCCCCATGCTCAGACCGGTCCTCGTCGGCGGCGCCGCCGTGGTACTCCTCGGTGCCTCCTTCTCCCCCCAGGCCGCCGCGGCGGCGAAGAATCCCCCGCCCGACCGGATCGTCATCGACGTGGTCGCGGTCAACGGCTCGGGCTGCCCCGCCGGGACGACCGCCGTGGCGGTGGCACCCGACAACACCGCCTTCACCGTTTCCTACAGCAACTACCTCGCCCAGGTGGGCGTCGGCTCCAAGCCCACCGACTTCCGCAAGAACTGCCAGCTCGGCCTGAACATCCACGTGCCGCAGGGCTTCACCTACGCCATCTCCCGGGCGGACTACCGCGGCTTCGCCCACCTGGAGAGCGGCGCGACGGGCCTGGAGAAAGCCAGCTACTACTTCCAGGGCCAGTCCCAGACCGCCTCCGCCAGCCACCGCTTCGCCGGCCCGGTCAGCGACGACTGGCAGACCTCCGACGTCACCGACGTCGCCTCCCTCGTCTACGCCCCGTGCGGCGTGCAGCGCATCCTCAACGTCAACACCGAGCTGCGGGTGGGCGCGGGCACCTCCGACCCCTCGAGCACCAACAGCTTCCTGGCCATGGACTCCACCGACGGCAGCGTCAACACCCTCTACCACTTCGCCTGGAAGGAATGCCCCTGATCAGGGGTCGTCAGGTGCCCGAGCGCGCCCCTAGGCAGTGGGAGGGAACTCGATGTTCGGACCGGTGACGACCGGTGGCGCGGCCGCGGTGATCCTCGCCGCGACCTTCACCCCGGGGACGGCGACCGCGAGCGTGGCGCCGCCCCCGGACAAGATCGTGATCGACGTGGTGGGAGTCAACGGTTCGGGCTGCCCGGCGGGGACGGCGCACGTGGCCGTCTCCCCGGACAACACCGCCTTCACCGTCTCGTACAGCGACTACGTCGCCCAGGTCGGCCTGGGGGCCAAGCCCACCGACTTCCGGAAGAACTGTCAGCTCAGCCTGAACGTCCATGTACCCCAGGGCTTCACCTACGCGATAGCCAAGGCCGACTACCGGGGCTTCGCCCGCCTGGAGAGCGGCGCCAACGGCCTGGAGCGGGCCAACTACTACTTCCAGGGCCAGTCCCAGACCGCCTTCATCAACCACCACTTCACCGGCCCGATGAACGACGACTGGCAGGCGTCCGATACCACGGACATCGATCAGCTGGTCTACGCCCCGTGCGGCGCCATGCGCTACTTCAACATCAACACCGAGCTGCGGGTGGAAGCCGGCACCTCCGACCCGACCAGGACCACGAGTCTCATGGCGATGGACTCGACCGACGGCAGCATCAACACCCTCTACCACTTCGCGTGGAAGGAGTGCCCCCGACCGTGAGGGACCGGCCCTAGGGGCGGGTGGCGTGCGCGACCTCGCACGCCACCCGCTCACGGTGTGCGGTCACACCCCCAGTACCGCGGCGGCCAGGGCGGTGCCCTCGACCCGGGCCGCGACCTTCGCGAACGCCGTGTCTCGGGAGGTGGAGGTGTCGTCGGCGAAGGGGGAGAAGCCGCAGTCGTCGCACGTGCCCAGCCGGTCCACCGGCAGATGCCGGGCGGCGGCCAGCACCCGGTCCCGTACCTCCTCCGGCGTCTCGACGCGCGGGTCGATCGGGTCGGTCACGCCGACGAACACCCTTACGTCGGCGGGCAGATGGTCGGCGATGACGGCCAGCACCTTGTCCGGATCGGGTTCACTCGCGAGCTGGACGTAGAAGTTGCCCGCCCGTAGCCGCAGCAGTCTCGGCAGCAGCTCGGCGTAGTCGACGTCGAGGCTGTGGGTGGAGTCCAGGTCCCCGCCGGGGCAGGTGTGCACCCCGATCCGCGCCCGCTCGGCCTCGGTGAACCGCTCCAGCACCCGGTTGTTCAGCGCGATGAACTGGTCCAGCACCCCGCCGGAGGGGTCCAGCTTCAGGGAGAGCCGCCCCTCGGTGAAGTCGAGCTGCACCACGAGCGCGCCGCCCTCCAGACAGCGCCGGATCTCCGCCTCCGACTCGTTCGCCAGGTCGTCCAGGAACGCCTCGCGCGGATAGCCGTCGATGCCGTCGGACGGATAGAGCAGGCTCAGCGCCGAAGGAGCGATGACGGCCTGCTTGACCGGCACCTTCGTATGGCGCCGGGCGGCCGCCAGATAGCGGTCGGCGTGGCCGGTGTAGCGCAGCGGCCCGGCCGTCAGCCGGGGGAGCTGCCGGGTGTGCCCGTCCGCGAACGGGATGACCACGCCGTCGGGCGCCAGCCCGCCCAGCCCCGCGACCGGATAGGTCGCGAAGCTGGGCTTGGCCTGCTCGCCGTCGGAGACGACCGGCGAGCCGGCCGCCTCCAGGCGGTGGATCGTGTCACGGACCGCGAGGTCCTGGGCCGCCGCGAGACCGGCGTCGTCGAGCTCGCCCTTCGCGTGCGCCGTCATGGCCGCGAGCAGCTCCGGGGGACGGGGGATACTGCCGATGGGTTCCGTGGGAAGAGTCACCCCACGAGCGTAGATAACACCCCGTACCCCATCAATCGCACAACTGACCAGTTCCGCAAGAAAATTGACGTAACGTCGATTACCGGCCACGTATCAGGTCGGCCGCCTTCTCCGCGATCATGATCGTGGGCGCGTTGGTGTTGCCCCGCACCAGCGTCGGCATGACGGAGGCGTCGGCCACCCGCAGCCCGCTCACCCCGTGCACCCGCAGCTCGTAGTCGACGACCGGGCCCATCGCACAGGTGCCCGCCGGATGGTAGAGGGAGTGCAGCTCGGCCCGTGCGTACGCCAGCAGATCACGGTCGGAGTCCGAGCGCGGCGCGAGGTGATCGGACGCCCGGTGCGCCCGCAGGGCCGGCCGGTCCGCGATGTCCAGCAGCACCCGCAGGGCCCGTACGGCCGCCGCCCGGTCCTCCTCGGTGGACAGATAGCGGTGCGTGATGCGCGGCTTGGCGCTGGGCAGCGCGGAGCGCAGGGAGACCTTGCCACGACTGGTCGTGTCCAGCAGCGCCGCCCCGTGGTGGAAAGCGTGCTCGGCCGTTACGCCCATCCCTTCCTCGTGGAACATCACCGGCAGCGCGTGCAACTGGACGTCCGGGGCGGCCAGTCCCGGCAGCGTGCGGACGAAGCCGCCCGCCTCGCCGCCGTTGGAGGTGAGCGGCCCCCGGCCCGCCGACTCCAGCAGCGCCAGATTCTCCGGGGACTCGGCCGCCAGCAGCGACTCGGTGCCGGTGAGGTGGATCAGCGGCAGATGCGGATGGTCCTGGAGATTCTCGCCCACGGGCAGGTCCACACGGGGCTCGATGCCGAGCGCCGCCAGCTCCCCGGCGACCCCGATCCCCGAAAGCATCAGCAACTGCGGCGAGTTGTACGCGCCTGCCGACAGCACGACCTCCCGCTCCGCGTGGAACCGGGCCGACGTGCCGAATCGTTCCACCTCGACGCCCACGACCCGCTCCCCGGAGAACAGCAGCCGGGTGCACCGCGCGTCCGTGAGCACCGTCAGGTTCGGCCGCTCCAGCGCCGGCCGCAGATACGCCACGGCCGTACTGCACCGCAACCCGTCCCGCTGCGTCAGCTCGTAGAAGCCCACACCGTCCTGCGCGGCGCCGTTGAAGTCCGCCGTGAATGCGTGCCCGGCCTCCCGCGCCGCCTCCACCCACGCCGCCATCAGCGGATGGCGCGAGCGCCCCTCGCTCACCGTGAGCGGCCCGCCCGCCCCGTGCCACTCGGACGCCCCGCCGTGATGGTCCTCCGCCCGCAGGAAATACGGGAAGACCTCGTCCCAGCCCCACCCCTTGGCACCCGCCCGCGCCCACGCGTCGTAGTCCGCGTGGTTGCCACGGATGTAGATCATCGCGTTCATCGACGACGAGCCGCCCAGCGTCCGGCCGCGCGGCAGATACCGGCGGCGCCCGTCCAGCCCGGGCTCCGGCTCCGTCGAGTAGTCCCAGTCGTACTCCGTGCGGAACAGCCTCGGGAACGCCACCGGTATCCGGATCTCCGCCGCGTCGTCGACGGGCCCCGCCTCCACCAGCAGCACCCGTACGCCCGGGTCCTCGCTCAGCCGCGCCGCCAGCACGCACCCCGCCGAACCCGCTCCGACCACGATGTGGTCGAACGCCTTCTCACTCACGGACTTCCCCTCCCGCTCGATCGGCCCCCGCCCCCTACCCGTCATACTCCGGAGCTACACGAAAGCTGGCTCCCGGGCGGGACGCCGACCACACGGCCGTCTCCGTACCTTCCGTACCGCACCCCGAAGATCCGGTACGGAAGGACCCACCCATGGCGCCCCGCCCTCGCAGCCGCCGCCTGCGCCGCACCCTGCTCGCGGCCCTCGTCGCCGCCTCGGTGGCCGTTCCGGTGGCGGGCGCGGCCCAGCCCGCGGCCGTACCGGCCCCCGCCCCGGCCCCGCTCGCCCCGCTGCGGGACACCGCCCCGGCCACGCTCGCCGAGCGCTACGCCACCGGCCGCGCCGGCATCCTGGCCGCCGAACGGGCCGCCACCGCGCACGGCGACCACAAGCGCGCCGCCGGCCTCCGCGCCATGGCCGACCCCACGCGGCACTTCCTCTCCTTCGACGGCCGCGACGGCGGCCGCACCACCGAGGTCTTCGGCGACCTCTCCCGCGCCGAGCGGATCGCCGTCCTCGTACCGGGCTCCGACACCAACCTGGACTCGTACGGACGGCTGCGGGCCGGCGCGACGGCCCTCCAGCGGCAACTGGGCGACTGCGCCGCCGTCGTCGCCTGGCTGGGCTACCGGACGCCCACCCTGCTCAGCACCGACACGGTCACCCCCGACCTCGCCGACGACGCCGCCCCCGCCCTGCGCGACTTCGTCCGGGAACTGCGCGCGGCCACGCCTGCGGCCCGGATCTCCCTCCTCTGCCACTCCTACGGCTCCGTGGTCTGCGGCAGCGCCGCGCCCGGCCTCGACGTCGCGGACATCGTCGTCTTCGGCAGCCCCGGCACCGGCCGCGACAATGCCGCCGCGCTGCGCACCCGCGCCACCGTCTGGGCCGGCCGCGGCGCCGACGACTGGATCGGCGACATACCCCATGCCCGGATCCCGCTCTCCTTCACCAGCGTGGGCTTCGGCACCGACCCCGTCTCGCCCGAGTTCGGCGCACGGGTCTTCCCGGCGGGCGACGGCGGCCACAGCGACTACCTCAAGCCCGGCTCCCTGTCCCTGACCAACATCGCCCGGATCGCCTCCGGCCTGACGCCCGAGGGGATGTCCCGGTGATATCCCGCCCCGCCCTCCGCGATCTCGTCCGGCGCGTCGACGCCGCCACCCCGCCCGGCCGCGACCGCGCCCTCGACGCGCTGCGCGCCCTGGCCGTCCTCGGCGTCGTCCTCGGCCACTGGCTGGTGACCGCCCTGGTCGCCGACAGCGGCACGGTCCACAGCACGAGCCCCCTGGCCCACCTGCCCACGCTCACCCCCGTGTCCTGGGTGTTCCAGACCCTGGCCGTCTTCTTCCTCGTCGGCGGGCTGGTGGCCGCGCGCGGCCACGCCTCCGCCCGCGCCCGGGGCACCACTTACGGGGCGTGGCTGCGCGCCCGCGTCGCCCGGCTCTTCCGCCCCGTCCTGGCCGTCCTGACCGTCTGGGCCGTGGCGGCGGCCGCCATGCTCGCCGCCGGTGCCACCCCGGACACCGTCAGCACGCTGTGCAACCTGGTGCTCTCCCCGCTGTGGTTCCTGCTGGTCTTCACGGCGCTGACGGCCGCGACCCCGCTGGTCGCCCGGCTCCACCCGGTGTGGCCGTTCGCCGTCGTCCTCACCGTCGACGTGCTGCGCTTCGGCCTCGGCGCCCCCGCCTGGCTCGGCTGGATCAACGTGGCGGCCGGCTGGCTGGTGCCCTACTGCCTCGGCGCCGCCCGGTCCCGGGGCCTTTTGAGCAGCCGGACGACCGGATGGGCCCTGCTGCTCGGCGGCACCGCCGCCACCGCCGGACTCGTCCTGTACGCCGGCTACCCGGCCTCCATGGTCGGCGTCCCCGGCGCCCCCGTCTCCAACCTCAACCCGCCCACCCTCGCCGCCGTCACCTTCGGCCTCGCCCAGTGCGGCGCCGCCCTGCTGCTGCTCGGCCCGCTGAGGCGGCTCCTCACCCGCCGGCCCGCCCTCTGGGCGGCCGTGGCCCTGCTCAACCTCTCCGTGATGACGGTCTTCCTCTGGCACCAGACCGCGATGATGGCGGTCACCGCGACCGGCCTGCTCGCCGACGGCCCGCTGCCCGGCCTCCACACCCTCCCCGACAGGCCCGGCTGGGTGCTCGCCCGGCTCGCCTGGCTGCCCGTGTTCGCGGCCGCCCTCCTGGTGTGCGTGACCGCGTTCCGGGCGTACGAGCGGGGACGGCCGCGCCGGGACCGCCGGAGCACGGGCGAACGCCACACCGCCCGCACCCCGCAGGTGTCGCGTGTCTAGAGTGGATCTTGTGAATCGGGGGGACGGGGAAAGACGACGGCGGCTGACCGCCGCCGTGCGGGAGGTGCCGCGCGCCGTAGGCGAAGGACTGCTGACCGTGGCGCGCGACCCGCTGCCGCGCTCGGTCTGGCTGGGCCGGGTACCGCACGTCCACGCGGTGGCGCTCATCCTGGGTCTGGGTGTGTCCAACGCCGGCCGGTCCGCGCACGGGGTCGGGCACTCGACGACCGGCTTGCTGCTCAATCTGCTCCAGTGCGGTGCCGCGCTGCTCGCGCTCTCCCGCCCGGTGCCCGCCTGGTGGCTCTCGACGACCGGACTCGTCCTCGTGGGCGCGTACCGGGAAGCGACCGTCGACCCCGATGTGCTGTGGCCCTGGAGCATCGAGGGCACCGCGCTGCACACCCTCGTACTGCTCCTGCTCGCACTGCGCGTGCGCTCCTGGGTGACCTGCACGGCGCTGGCGCTCACGGTCCTGTCCGGGCTGGCCGGCATGTCCTTCACCACCCAGCCCCACAATGTGAGCCTCGGCGGGAGCACGCTGTGCTTCGCGGCCGCCGCCGCCGTCGGCGGCTCCCTGCGCCGCAGCCGCGTCGCCCGCGTCCGGCTCGCCGAACAGAAGGAGCTCACCGCCGCCGAACGGTCCCGGCGCACCCTCCTGGAGGAGCGCGGCCGCATCGCCCGCGAACTCCACGACGTCGTCGCCCACCACATGTCGGTGATCTCCATCCAGGCACAGGTAGCCCCCCACCTCGTGACGGACCCCTCCGACGAGCTGAAGGAGAACCTCGCCGCCATCCGCGGCAGCGCCGTGGAGGCACTGACCGAACTGCGCAGGGTGCTCGGCGTGCTGCGCGCGGAGGACGCCGCGGCGGACGGGGTGCGGCACGCCCCGCAGCCCACCCTGGCCCGGCTCGGCGAACTGGTCGGCAAGGTGCGTGGGGCGGGGGTGACGGTCACCACCGGGACCACGGGGGAGCCGCGCCCCCTCGCGCCGGGCGTCGAACTGTCCGCCTTCCGCATCGTCCAGGAGGCCCTCAGCAACGCGATGCGCCACGCCCCCGGTGCCACGGTGCGGGTGACGCTCGCCTACGGCCCGGCGGTGCTCACCGTCCGGGTGACCAACACCGCCCCGGACCGCCCCGCCCCGCCCTCGACGGGCGCGGGCCACGGCCTCCTCGGGATGCGGGAGCGCGTCGCCATGCTGGGCGGCGAACTGGCGACCGGCCCCACCCCGGACGGCGGCTACGAGATAGTGGCCGAACTCCCCGCGCACAGCACGAAGGACCTCGTATGACGACCATCCGCGTCCTGATCGCCGACGACCAGGTGATGGTCCGTCAGGGCTTCACCGTGCTGCTCGACGCCGAACCGGACATCGAGGTCGTCGGCCAGGCCGTGGACGGACTCGACGCCGTCGCCCGGGCCGCCGAGCTCGACCCGGACGTCGTCCTGATGGACATCCGCATGCCGGAGCTCGGCGGCATCGAGGCCACCCGCCGGATCGCCGAGGCCCCCGACAGTCGCGCCAAGGTCCTCGTCCTGACCACCTTCGACCTCGACGAATACGTCTATGAGGCGCTGCGCGCGGGCGCGTCCGGGTTTCTGCTGAAGGACGCGTCGGCCGCCGAACTCGCCCAGGCGGTACGGGTGGTGGCGGCCGGCGAGGCCCTGCTCGCCCCGAACATCACCAAACGCCTGATCGCCGAGTTCTCCCGGATCTCCGGCACCGCGCCCGCCCCGTCGCAGGCCCGTATAGGCGAGCTGACGGAACGCGAGACCGAGGTGCTCTCCCTCGTCGCGCGGGGCCTGTCCAACGCGGAGATCGCCGGGGCGCTGGTGGTGGCGGAGCAGACCGTGAAGACCCACGTCAGCCGGATCCTGCTCAAACTGGGCCTGCGCGACCGGACCCAGGCGGCGGTCTTCGCGTACGACACGGGACTGGTCCGCCCGTCCGGCCACTGACCCTCGCCGGACTCTCCCCGCCCGTCACGACGGGTGGGTTATGTTGAGCCGGAGAGCAGAGGAAGTAAGGGGGCACACCGGTGCGATCAGGGCAGCAGGCACGAGCGCAGGCGTCCGCGATCACTCCCGGCGGGCGGTCCCCGGGGGCGGAGCCGCCCCCGGCGGGCACCGTGCGCGACCTCTTCGGCGGCCACCGGCTGTCCCCCGCCCAGCGGCGCATCGCGCAGTACATCACCGACCACCTCACCGAGGCCGCGTTCCTGTCGATCACGGACCTGGCCGAGCGCGTGGGCGTGAGCCAGCCCTCGGTGACCCGCTTCGCCACGTCCCTGGGCTTCAACGGCTACCCCGCGCTCCGGGAGGCGCTCCAGCCCATCGCCCTGAGCGCCGTCGCCGGCGCCCCGGAGGCCCGGGCGGAGAGCCGCCGCAACGAGCTCCAGGCGGCCGTCGACGCCGAGATCGCCAACCTGGAGAGCCTGCGCCGGGTCTTCGCCGACACCGACCGGATCCTCGACGTCGGCCGCGAACTGGCCCGCTCGGTCCCCCTGACCGTGCTGGGCCTGCGGATCTCCGTCTCCCTGGCGGAGTACTTCGCCTACGCGGCCAGGCGCGTCCACCCGGACGTCCGCCTGGTCTCCCGGGGCGGCAGCGTGGCCTACGACGCGCTGCTCCAGTCCCGCGAGGCGGGCGGCACCTGGGTGCTCGCCTTCGCCATGCCCCGGCACGCCAAGGAGACCCTGGCGGCCGTCCGGGCCGCCCGTGGCACGGGCCTGCGCGTCGCGCTGGTCACCGACCTCACGCTCGGCCCCCTGGTGGACGAGGCGGATGTGACCTTCACCGCGCCCACCGGCTCCCGCCTGGTCTTCGACTCGTACGCGGCCCCGGGGGTCCTCTGCGCGGCCCTGCTCCAGGCCATGGCCGACGCCGACCCCGAGCGCACCCAGCTCCGGCTGGAGAAGTACGAGCAGGCGGCGGAGCAGCACGCCTTCTTCCTGGACGACTGAGCGAGCCGCCGACCCGGGCCCGGCCGCGTGGCAGGGGCCCTTTTTCAGGGGCAGAACGGCATGAAATTTTTCATGCCCTTGCGTACTCGGCGGTAAATATATTTACTTCCCCTGGCGCCCTGGTCCGGCGCCACGGTGACGACCACCAGGGACGAGTCCTCCTCATCGCCCCGCGGATGTCGTCCGGGTGGTCCGCTCCCTCGGATCCCCCTCTTTTCCGGCGGCCCTGGTCTCCCCCTGGACCCGGGCCGCCGGAAAAAACGTTCAGGCCCGGCGTGCCACCAGCGCTCCGTTGATCAGCGGCGCGTCGAGGACCAGCCCGACGCGGCGGATGTCCGTGAACCCCGCCCGGGTCAGCATCCCCGTGTACGCCTCGCGGCTGCGGTTGGTGCCGGCGGCCGTCTCGACCAGCATGTTCAGGCCCGCCACGGCACCCGCGACCGGACCGGTGCCGTCGTCGTCCAGGAACGCCTCGCCGATGATGACCTCGCCCCCGGGGCCGAGCGCCGCGTGGCACTTCGCCAGGATCCGCGCGCTCTCCTCGTCGCTCCAGTCGTGGAGGATGTTGGTCAGCAGGATGGCGTCGTAGCCGGTGGGCAGGTCGTCGGCGAAGAAGTCCCCGCCCAGCGCGTTCACCCGGTCGCCCACCTCCGTCTCCGCCAGCCGCTTCTCGGCCATCCGGCTGACGAACGGCAGGTCGTAGACGGTGGCCCGCAGATGGGTGTGGTGCGCGCACAGCTCGCCGCAGAAGGAGCCCAGCCCGCCGCCGACGTCGAGCAGCTTGCGGTAGGCGGTGAAGTCGTGCGACAGGGCCATCGCCCGGGCGGTGAAGACCGCGCCGGAGTGCGCGGCCCTGGGGAAGAGCTCCGCCATGTGCTCGTCCTGCGGGTCGAACAGCGTCTGCTCCGTCTCCGGGTCCCAGGTGTTGGGCCGGTCGGTGCGCAGGGCGACGTCGAGCTTGCCCCACGCCTCGTACTCGCGCCGGTCGGTGAAGGTGACCAGATCGCCGAAGAAGTAGCGCTTGCCGCGCACCAGGAACTCCTCGGACAGCTCCGAGTTGACGTACCGTCCGTCCCGTTTGTCCAGCAGCCCCAGCGAGGCGCACGCGGTCAGCAGCAGCGTCGCGGGGCGCGCGGCGAGCCCCTCGGCGCGGCCCAGCTCCTCGGGCGTGGTGCCCTCGGTGCCGCTGAGCTTGGTGAACAGGTCGAAGTCGAGCGCGACCGCGAGCACCTTGGCGACGCGGAAGCCGTCCGCCATCGCCATCAGCGGCGCCGGGGTCAGCGGCCGGACCCCGGTGTACGAGTTGGTGTTCATTACGACCTCCCCGGGTGGCCGGCACCCGCCGGTGCCGGCCACCGCATGTGTGGACGTGATCAGCGGGCCTGGCCGGCCCAGGCACCCGACCCGGCGGCCGTGCGCACATAGGCGTCGAAGCTGCGGGGCTCACGGCCCAGCGCGTCCCGGACTCCGGTGCTCAGGTGTCCGTCGAAGCCGTTGCGGATGGCCGTGAACAGGCCCAGCAGCACCCCGGCGTGCTCCTCCGGGACACCTGCCTCGATCGAGCCCTTGAGGAAGGCCTCGCCGTCGAGGTCCACGAAGCGGATCTCCCGGCCCAACACCGCCGCGATCTTCGCGGCCGCCTCGCCGAAGGTCAGCGCCTCCGGCCCGGACAGCTCGTAGATCTTGCCGGCGTGGTGGTCCTGGGTGAGCGCGGCCACGGCCACGTCCGCGATGTCCTCGACGTCGATGAAGGGCTCCTTGCCCTCACCGGTGGGCACCGCCAGGACGCCCTCGAGGATCTGCGGGAGGAAGAACGCCTCGCTGAAGTTCTGCGCGAACCACGTCGGGCGCAGAATCGTCCACTCCAGGCCCGACCCCTGCACCGCGTGCTCGGAGGTCAGGAACTTGTCGTCGCCCGCCGCGTCGATGCCCCGCGCCGACAGCAGCACCAGCCGGCGGACACCCGCCGCCACGGCCTGCCGCACGAACGGCGGGACGACCTGCCACGCCTGGCTCGGCACGGTCGGTGCCACCAGGTAGACGGCGTGGACGCCGGCCAGCGCCGCCGCCCAGGTCGACTCGTCCTGCCAGTCGAAGCGGGTCTCACCGCTCCGGCTCGCGGAGCGTACGGTCTTACCCGCCTCCCGCAGCCGGTCCGCCACTCGGCGGCCGGTCTTGCCGGTGGCGCCCAGCACCAAGAATGTCTCGCTCATCATGTCCTTCCCGTGCTCTGCGATCGGTTGCCCGATCTACGGTTTCCTTCGGTGGTGCGCCGGCCCGGGATCGGCCGGACGTCGGGGAGGCCCCTCCCCGCACGGGGGGAGGGGCCGTCGATCAGGCGGCCGCGGAACCGGCCGCGCGCAGGACGAGGTCGTTGGCGCCGGGCAGGCCCACGGTCAGCCGCACCCCCTCGCCCGGATAGCAGCGCACCAGCGCCCCGGCCCCGCCCAGCGCCGCCGTCAGCCGCTCGCCGGCGTCCCCGGCCCGGAGCCACAGGAAGTTGCCGTGGCTCGGGAAGCTGTGCCAGCCGAGGCGGGCGAGCCCCTCGCGCAGCCGGTCGCGCTCGCCGATGATCGCGTCGACGCGCTCGGTGAGCTGCTCCCGGACCTTCAGCGACGCCGCCACCCCGATCTGGGCGAGCGGGTTGATGCCGTACGGCAGCGACGCCTCCCTGAGCCGCCCGGCGAGCTCCGGCGCCGCGACGCAGTAGCCGATGCGCAGCGCGGCCAGCCCGTAGGCCTTGGAGAAGGTGCGCAGGACCAGGAGGTTGGGGTGGTCCGCGAGATGGTCCAGCCCGTCCGGGATCCCGGGGTCGCGGGCGAACTCGTGGTACGCCTCGTCCAGGATGACCGTGACGCGCTCCGGGAGGGCGGCGAGGAAGGACTTCAGCGCGGTGCGGTCGAAGACCGTGCCCGTCGGGTTGTGCGGATTGCACAGCACCACGACCCTGGTCCGGGGCGTGACCGCGGCGAGCATCCCGTCGAGGTCCTGCTCGCCGGCGGCCGTCAGCGGCACCTGCACGGACTCGGCCCCGGCCATCCGCGTGATGATGGGGTAGGCGTCGAACGCCCGCCACCCGTACACCACTTCGTCACCCGGGCCGGTGCTCAGGTCGAGGACCTGGAGCGCGATCCCGACCGAGCCGTTGCCGACCGCCACCGCCTCGCGGGCGACCCCCAGCCAGTCGGCGATCATCCCGACGAGCGTGTCCGGGGTGAACTCCGGATAGCGGTTGACCGCGTCCAGCCCCGCCGCCAGGGCCTCGCGGACCTCGGGCAGCGGCGGGTAGGGGTTCTCGTTGAGGTGCAGCCGGAACTCGTGTAATCGCGTCATCCTTCTCCGACCTCACTTCACCGGTATCGACTGGGCGTGGCGGAAGACGTCGTGCGGGTCGAAGGCCTGCTTGGCCGCGACCAGGGCCTCGAGGTTGTCGGCGTAGTAGAGCTGGTGAGCCGACAGGCCCGAGCTGTTGTACGCCGGGTCGTCGAGGTCGGTGTCCGGGTAGTTGACGTAGCAGCCGTTGGTGACGTCATTGGGCACGGGCACACCGCCCGTGGGCGCGTAGACGTCCGCGTAGAAGTCCCGCAGCCACTTCAGATGGGCGGTCTCGTCCGTGCCGGGCGCCCAGGTGGTGACGTAGTGCAGCTCCATCACCGAGTCGCGGTGCGGATACGCCGTGGCCTCCCGGGGGCGGGTGTTGATCTTCCCACCGAAGGTGATCATGAGGAGCCGGGCGGCCGGGTTGGCGTAGGCGACCTCGCCCCCGAGGTGCCGGTACATGGCCCGCAGCTGCTCGTCCGGCAGGCAGGCGCGCTGGTAGGCCGACTTGGCCTTGAAGCTGAACGTGGGGGAGTTCGGCCCGGTGATGCCCGGCCACAGCGTGGCGTGGAGCCAGGGCAGGCGCTGGACCTGCGTCTTGGGCGTCAGGCCCGTGCCCTCGCCCACCGCCGCGAAGAAGTCGTTCAGCAGTTGCTCCGAGTCCGGCCGCGTGGCGTCGAACTGGGCGATCATGGAGAACGAGCCGGCGGCGCGCGGCGTCGGCATGAACTGGCTGTAGAGGGCGGCGTAGGGCGAGTCCGCGGCGCTGTTGTTCTCGCACCAGGTGCTGTAGTTGCGCACCAGCCGGGTGAAGGTCTCCTCCGTCACCTCGGCCCACTGCCAGGTGACCGTGGAGACGAAGACCTCCTCGGGCGGCTTGGGCAGCAGCGTGGCCGGGTCGTTCCCGGTGACGCCCGGGGTGCGGAACCAGTAGCGGGTGGCGATGCCGAAATTGCCGCCGCCACCGCCGGTGTGGGCCCACCACAGCGCGCCCTTGGGCCGGCCCTTCTCCCAGTCCTCGCGGGTGGCGACGACGGTCGTGACCTTGCCCGCGGCGTTGACGGTGACGACCTCGACGGCGTGGAGGTAGTCGACTGTCAGGCCGTGCAGCCGCGACAGCGGGCCGTGGCCGCCGCCGGCGATGTGCCCGCCGATGCCCACCGAGGGGCAGGCGCCGCCGGGGATGGTGACGCCGAAGGCCTTGTACAGCGCCCGGTACACCTCGCCGAGCGTCGCGCCGGGCTCGATGGCGAAGGCGCCGCGCCCTTGGTCGAAGTAGACGGCGTTCATGTGCGACAGATCGAGGAGGATCTTCGCGTCGATGCCGAAGCCCTCGTAGCAGTGCCCCCCGCTGCGGATCGCGATCTTCTTGTCGGCCGCGAACGCCTCGCGGACCGCGTCCTCCACCTGGCGCCGGGTGTGGACGAGACGAATGGACTCGGCGTTCGAGATCCAGCGCTGGTTGTACCCGCGCCGCAGGTCCGCGTACCGGGCGTCGCCGGGCGCGATGGTGACCGTCCCGGCCCGCGCGGCGTCGTCCAGGGCCGCGGCGGGCGGTGCCGTCCCGAGCCCGCCGCCGGCGGCGGCTTCCTCGGTCCCGGCGACACGGCGAGTGTCTTGCTCCATCTGTGTTCTCCCCCTGAGTGTTTCTGGTGCCCGGCCGGTGGAACCGGCCGGCCTTACCGCGTCCGGTGGCCGCCGAGGGGCGGCCACCGGACACGGGCGGTGCTCAGCCGGCGAGTACCCGGCTGTCGGTGCGGCGGCCGACGGCGTACGTCGGCTCGTCCTCCGGGAGGAAGGCCGCGAAGGGCGGCACCTCCTCGACCGGAAGCCGCAGTTCGAGGACGCCCGGCAGATGCGCGTGGGCGTCGTGGTAGTCGGCGAGCCGGACCTGGAGCTCGTCCAGCGTGCCGGCGGTGCCGACCCAGAGCCGGTCCGGCCCGCCCAGCCCGTACGCCACCGTGGCCACGTCCAGCGACGGATAGCTCACGCACTCCAGCCGGGAGTCGAAGAACGTCTGCTGACGGGTGACGCACATGCCGTGCATGTTGTTGTTGAAGACCACGTACAGCACGGGCAGTCGCTCGGCCACGGCGGTGTGCACCTCGAAGCCGTTCATCAGGAACGCCCCGTCCCCGCAGAGGACCACCGACCGGGTGCCCGGTGCCGAGCCCAGCTGGGCGCCGATGGCCGCGGCGATGCTGTAGCCCATGCCGCCCATGCCCAGCGCTATGGTCGACGAGGTTCCTTCCGGCACGTGCGACAGATGGATCGCGGCCGAGGCGCAGTTGCCCGCGTCCAGCACGATGTGGCCGTCACGCGGCAGATACGGCTCGATGGCCCGGATCGCCTCGCTCTGCCGCAGGGTGTCGCGGGCGGTGCGGGGCGTACGCCCCCCGCCCGTGGCGGGCGCCAGACGTGGACGGTAGCGGAGCAGCTCGTAGTCGTCGGGCGGCGCCGCGGTGAACGGCTCGGCGTCGAGCAGCTCCAGCAGCGTACGGAAGACGGCCCCGGCGTCCCGCGCGACGACCAGGCCGGGCGCGGTGGCCCGCTCCGCCTCCCCGGGGTCGATGTTGACCACGGCGAGGTGCGCCGGGTCCAGCGGTCCCAGCGGCCCCCGGGTCATCACACCGAGCCCGGTGCCGACCGCGACGACCAGGTCCGACTCCTTGAGGTAGCGGTGCGCGGAGGGGTGTCCCACCACACCCGCCACTCCCAGGAACAGCGGGTCGTCATTGGGGAACTCGCCGCGCGCCGCCATGGTGGCGACCACCGGGACGCCCGCGCGGCGCGCGAACTCGGTGACGACGTCGGTGGCGCCGCTGCGGCGCACCCCGTGCCCGATGAGCAGCGCCGGGCGCTCGGCGAAGCGCAGCGCGTCGAACAGCGGGCGGACGGTGTGCGGGGCGGCCTCGGCGGGAGCGAGCAGCGCGGAGAGCTCGGCCGGGAAGTCCTCTGGGCGCGGCCCCACGGACAGTTCGAAGACGTCCCGGGGCAGCAGCAGCGCCACCGGGCCGGGCCGGCCGGTGAGCGCCGCGACGGCGGCGGCGTGGAGCTCGGGCCAGAAGTCGGCCGGGTCCTCGATCTTGGCCACGCGCTTGGTGGTGGCCCTCAGCAGCCCGACCGCGTCGACGGTGCGGCCTATCCCGGAGGAGTCCTGGAACGCGCCGCGCCCCTCCAGCTGGAGCGGCGGCTGCCCGATGAGGGCGAGGACCGGGACCGACTCCGCGTAGGACTCGGCGAGCCCGGCGAGGAGATTGACCATGCCGCCGCCGGAGGTGGCGCAGCAGACGCCGAGGGTGCGGTGGACCCGCGCCCGGCCGTCGGCCATGAACGAGGCGCCGTCCTCGCGCCGGGCCATCACCGACCGCAGCCGGTCGCCGCCCAGCCGGTTGATGGCGTCGTGGACGTGCTCGATATTGGCCCCGCTGACGCCGAAGACATGGCCGACGTCCCAGTCGCGGAGCGTGCTGACCAGCGCGTCATCCAGTCGCATCGTTCGGTCCCGACACGCTGGGGGAGCCGGCCGGGCCGACGGCGCCGACCGAGAACCGGTGCTCGAGGATGCGCTTGAGGTTCGCCATCTCCACCTTGTGGATCGCGTCGAACTGCGGCCAGATGTCACCGACCCAGTACCGGTCGTCGCGCGCCCGGCCGGCGGCTATGTACTCCGGCACGTCCGTGACCTCACGGTCGTAATAGGGGTGGCGGCAGTTGGTCCAGATGATCACCGTGCCGGGGCGGCGCAGGGTCGGCCACGCGTCGATGATCGTGAAGTAGTAGCGCATCCAGAGCTCCTGCCCCTGGTCCCAGGCGCAGGGCCAGACCACCTGGCCGTGCTGGGGACCCTTGGTGACCTCGGCCCGGATGAAGATCTCGGTGTTGGGCTGGATGGCCTCGCGGCCCCGGTAGAGCCCGCCACCGATGTGCCTCAGCTCCCGCATGCTGTACGACCATTCCTCGAGGGAACGGATGTCGGCGAGGTAGTCGAAAACCACGTCGTAGGGGACGTCGATGTGCTCGCCGAGTGTGCAGTAGGGGCCGAATATCTCCTCGTGCGAATAGGTTTCCTTGGTCATGCCGAGCATCACCTTGTGGATCTCTTCCGCATCGGTGTTCTCACAGCGAATGAGATCGAGCCGGGACAGGTCGGAACCGTCGGCAGGCACGGCGGGATTCGGTTCAGGCGTCATGACGCCTCCTTGAATACTGTGGTCCGGAAAGGTTACGGGAGCGGGGATCGCGCGGCCGTAAAGAATCCGTATGCATTCTTCGGCGGCATTGCGGATTTCCCCGGTGAATTCCCGGAATCAGCGCGGAGCGGCACACCGGATCCGGTGGTGCTCACGCGCGGGCGGCGGGCCAGCGCAGCGTCATGGCGCTGACCATGTCACCGCCGTTGGAGAAGGTGCCGAGAGCCAGGATGTCACCCGGCTTGACCAGGGAGTTGTCCAGCGCGTCGGCCAGCGTCACCGGGATCGAGCCCGCGAAGAGATTCCCGTACTTGGCCAGCGTGTCATGCGCGCGCGGTGGTTCGATGCCACAGCGCCTGCGCCACTCGGCGAGGTATTCGTCGTTCGGCTGGTGGGTGATGAGGAGCGAGACGTCCCGGCTCTCCAGACCGGCCCGCTCAAGGCTGACCCCCACGGCCTCCGGCACCAGGCGCATCGCGTTCGCGCGCAGCGCGTCGACGCTCTCCCGGGTGAAGTTGACCGTGATGGGGCCACAGCCCCGCTCCCAGAATTGCCGGAACTGTCCGTCCACCAGATCGGGTTCGAAGCGCAGCAGCCCGTAGTTCTCCCCGTGCGACCGCTCGTAGGTGGAGAGAATCGTTTGCTCACCCGGGGCCAGCAAGGTCGCGGTGGCGCCGTCGCCCAGGACGCGCGAGCGCGACGACTTCTGGAACTCCGGAAGCCGTGAGACGAAGTTGGTGACCGTGAGCACCACGACATTGCGGTGCTGCCCGGACTCGATGAAGGCGGCGGCCGTCCGCACTCCGGACAGCCAGGAGCAGCAGCTCGTGTCCACCTGGAGGATCATGGCGCGATCCGCGCCCACGGCCTTCTGCACCGCCGGGCCGATGCCCGGCCAGAAGGTGTCGTTGAAGACGCAGTTGTAGATGATGAGATCCACGTCCGTGGCCGCCACACCGGTACGGTTCAGCAGCTTCTCCACGGCGAGCGCCCCGAGTTCGGCGGAGCTGTGGTCCGGCGAGGCGAAGCGACGCTCCGCGACTCCCCGAAAAAATGGATCGTCCCCCAGGTCGTCACCGGCCGACTGCGACCCATTGGTGACGATTCGCTCGGGGAGGTAGTTGACGACATCGATGATCTGGGCAAAGTTCGCCCGGTTGTTGCGCACCCCGTAGTCCCCCCATGTAGCAACTCAGCCGTCGCGGGCACGGGTGAGTGCCTCAGCACCGGCCCCCGACACCTCGAGTATGCGGCGGTCGGCGTCCCCCGGGCCATGACGTACCGCTGTCCTATAGTGACCTGGCAACAACCGGATAGGGGTGTCCTATAGTGGCGTGGCAACAAGCGGAAAGCGTGGGAGCGAACAAGGACATTGAGAATGCCGGGGGGCAAAGTTGACCGATCTGGATTCGGCCTGCGTTTCCGTCTACACGCTGGCCTTGCAACACGGTTCTTTCGACGAAGTCGCGATCATGGAAAAGCTCGCCATCCCGCCGGATGAACTGGCCAGGGCCCGTGACACCCTCCACGCCATGGGGCTGCTCTCCGCGACCGGGGCCGGCGGCCCGCTCGTCCCCGTCCACCCGGAACTGGCCGAGGCCGTCGTGGTCGCCCCGCTCGAACGCGACATCCACGAACACGAGCGGCGCATCGCCCACCTCCGCGGCCAGCTCCACGCGCTGCTGCCCGTCTACCTCGACAGCGCTCCCTCGCCCCACCCGCCGGACGGCACCCGCACCATCCACGACCCCGAGGAGGTCCGGCGTCAGCTCGACGCCGCCGCCCGGCGCTGCCGCCACGAGGCCGTGATGATCCAGCCGAACGGCGGCCGCGACACGGACATCGTCCGCCACACGCGCGAGTGGAGCCTCGCCCTGCTGCGCAGAGGCGTGCGGATGCGCGTCGTCTACCAGCACGCCGAACGGGCCAGCCTGGCCACCCGCGCCTTCGTCTGCCAGGCCGCCGAGGCCGGCGCCGAGGTGCGCACCAGCGCCGAGGTCTGCGAGTACGTCGTCGTGTTCGACCGGTCCGTGGCCTTCGTACCCCAGGCGCCGGAGGGCGGCGCCGAGGGCGGCGCGGCGATGGTCACCAACGAGACGGTCGCCGACTTCATGCACCGCCGGTTCGAGGACGTCTGGGTCCTCGCCCAGCCCTTCGCCCCGCAGGAGGCCCGGTACGAGAAGGTCGTCGACGAGCTGAACCGCACCGTGCTGCGGCTGATGGCCGCCGGGCTGAAGGACGAGGTGATCGCCCGCCGCCTCGCCATCTCCACCAGAACGTGCCGCCGTTATATGAAGGCCGCGATGGCGGAACTCGGCGCCGTCAGCCGCTTCCAGGCCGGCGCCCGCGCGGCGCAGACGGGGCTGCTGCGCACACCGGGCGACGGCCTGCCGGCCGGGCCGGGGGCGGCCGCGCCGGTGGGGGTGGACTGGTAGGGCCGGATCGGCAAGGGCGCCGGGGAAACCGCGTCCGTATGATCGTGACGATATGTCAGTGATCAACTCCGGAGGCGGTACGACCATGACCGATCAGCGCGTTGTCATCGTGACCGGCGGCGGTACGGGCATCGGCGCCGCCACGGCCCGGCTCCTGCGCGCGGCCGGGCACCAGGTGGTGATATCCGGACGCCGCCCCGAGCCGCTGCGGCGCGTCGCCGAGGAGACCGGGGCCTTGGCCCACCCCTCCGACGCCACCGACCCCGAGGCCGTCACGGGCCTCGTCGACGCGGCCCTGGCCGCCTACGGACGGCTCGACGGCGTGGTGCTCAACGCCGGCGTCGGCCGCGGCGGAGCCGTCGGCGACCTCTCTGTCGAGGACTGGGGCACCGTCATCAGCACCAACCTCACCGGCCCCTTCCTACTCATGCGCGCCGCCCTGCCGCACCTGCTGGAGACCCGGGGCTCCGTGGTGGCCGTCGCCTCGGTCTCGGCCCTGCGCAACGGCGTGGCCAACGCCGCGTACGCCACCTCCAAGGCGGCCCTCCGCCAGCTCTGCTCCTCCCTCGCCGTCGACTACGGCCACCGCGGGCTGCGCGCCAACACCGTCTGCCCCAGCTGGATCCGCACGGAGATGGCCGACCGCCGCATGACCCGGTTCGCCGAGGAGGCGGGCCTGGGTGAGGGCGGCGCCGACGCCGCGTACGAGGAGGCGACCCGGCTCCTCCCCACGGGCCGCCCCGGCGCGCCCGAGGAGGTGGCCGAGGCGATCGCCTGGCTGCTCTCGCCCGCGGCCTCCTTCGTCAACGGCGCGACCCTCACCGTCGACGGCGGAGCGACGGCCGTCGACCCCGGCACCGCCGCGTTCGGCTTCCGTATCGAGCCGCGCGACGGCGGCACGGCAAGCTGACGACACGTCATTCCGGGGAGACGAGCGAACGGCTGGTCCGAGGGTGAGGTATTGAGGTCCGTTGTCAAGCGGAATACGATGCGCGGGCGCCGACGGGATTCCCGTATGCGCAACTGTGCGCCGTCCAAACGGACTTGCCCCTCCGGTTGCGGGCGTGAAACGGTAACCCGGAACGTTTGCTGCTGAGGCGCAAGCAACTGCGGAGGCGGGAGCGATCGTCCTTGCGTCCGGCTCCTCCGGCATCATCAGTTTCCAGAGTCCCTGGTGGGGAGCCGCCTCCGTGGTGCAGACAACCGTCATCGGTGTCAGTCCTTTCGGGGAGACCGATCCGCGACTCGTCGCGGCCGTCCGCGGAGCCGGTGGGCTCGGCGTCCTCGACCTCGGCGCCGGGGGCCGGCGGGCCCGCGAAGCCCTCTCCCTCACCCGCCGTTGGACCGGCGGCGCCTTCGGTGTACGCGTGGCGGAGGACTGCGCCCTCCGGCCGGACGAACTGCGCGACCGGCGTGAGCCGGGGCCCCACACCGTCCTGCTCGCCCCTGGGGCCGGCCGGCCCGCGGACTGGGGGCGGGACGTCACCGTCCTGGCCGAGGTCCGCTCCCGGGCCGAGGCCCGTGCCGCGGTACGGGCGGGGTCGGCGGGCATCGTCGCGCGCGGCAGCGAGTGCGGTGGCCCGGCCGGTGAACTGTCCACCTTCGTCCTGCTGCAACAGCTGCTCTCCGACCCGGAGTTGAGCGTTCCCGTCTGGGCGTGCGGCGGCATCGGGCCGAACACCGCCGCCGCGGCCGTCCTCGCGGGCGCCACCGGCGTCGTCCTCGACGTACAGCTCGCCCTGCTGGAGGAGGCGGCCACCCCGCCCGCGCTCGCCCGCCTGCTGCGCGCGACGGACGGCACCGGCACGGTCCTCGCCGACGGACGGCGCCTGCTGGACCGCGACCGACCGGGCCTCCCCGCCGAACTGCGGGACCGCCCCGTCCCGCTCGGACAGGACGCCTTCCTCGCCCGCCGTTTCGCCCGGGACCACCGCACGGTGGGCGCCGCGGTACGGTCCGTGCGCGAGGGCATCGACCGCGCGCTCAGGACCCCCGGCGCGGCGACGGCACTGCTCCCCGGCTCGGCCCTCAGCCGCTCCTTCGGAACCGGGCTCCCCGTCGCGCAGGGGCCGATGACACGGGTCAGCGACCAGGCGCGGTTCGCCGGCGCCGTCGCCGAGGGCGGCGCCCTGCCGTTCGTCGCGCTGGCCCTCGCCGGTCCCGAGCGGACCAGGTCCCTCCTGGAGGAGACCGGGGCCGCGCTCGGCGGGCGGCCCTGGGGCGTCGGCATCCTGGGCTTCGCGCCGGACGACGTGCGCGCCGCCCAGCTGGAGGCCGTGCGCGAGCTCCGGCCCACCCACGCCATTCTCGCGGGCGGCCGCCCCGCGCAGGCCGCCGCGCTGGAAGCCCAGGGCATCCGCACCTTCCTGCAGGTCCCCACCCCCGGGCTGCTCGGCCAGTTCCTCGACGCGGGGGCCCGGCGGTTCGTCTTCGAAGGCGCCGAGTGCGGCGGCCATGTCGGCCCCAGCAACTCCTTCCCGCTCTGGGAGGCCCAGCTGGCCGTCCTGGAGGACTTCCTGGACGCCCGGCCGCGGCACGAGGAGCCACCGGGGATCGAGGTGCTGTTCGCGGGCGGGGTGCACGACGAGCGCTCCGCGACGATGGTCGCCGCCCTGTCCGCCGGGCTCACCCGACGCGGCGCCGCGGTCGGCGTCCTGATGGGCACCGCGTACCTCTTCACCCACGAGGCGGTCGAGTGCGGCGCGGTCCGGCCGGCGTTCCAGCGCACCGTGCTCACCGCCGAGAGCACCGTCCTGCTGGACACCGCGCCCGGCCATGTCACCCGCTGCGTACCCAGCCCCTTCACCGACACCTACCGCACGCACCAGGAGGAGCTGCGGCGCCAGGGCGTTCCCAGACGAGAGGCCTGGGAGCGGCTGGAGCGGCTCAACCTCGGACGGTTGCGCATCGCCAGCAAGGGCGTCGAGCGCGTCGACGGCGCACTCCGCGAGGTGGACGAACAGCGGCAGTTCGACGAGGGCATGTTCATGGCCGGGGAAGTCGCCGTGCTGCGCGACGCCACCACGACCGTCGCCGAACTGCACCGTGACGTCACCCACCGCGCGGCCGCCTTCTACGAGCGGCGGGCCGCGGAACTGACCGGCGGGGCGACGACCGGCACCGCGTCCACGCCCGTGCCGCCCCCGCTCGACGTCGCGATCATCGGCATGGCCGGCATGTTCCCCGGAGCCCCCGACCTGCCCGCTTTCTGGGCCCAGGTGCTCGACGGCGCGGACGCCGTGACCGAAGTGCCCGACGACCGCTGGGACCGGGCCCTCCACCACGGCGCGGAAGCGC
This sequence comes from Streptomyces hesseae, assembly GCF_031845785.1. NCBI lineage: Bacteria > Bacillati > Actinomycetota > Actinomycetes > Kitasatosporales > Streptomycetaceae > Streptomyces > Streptomyces hesseae. The sequence goes on along the minus strand of NZ_JAVRFI010000002.1, from coordinate 151,867 downwards.
CCGCGCACGACACCTCGGCCTCCCGATGGGGCGGCTTCCTGCCGGGAATCCCCTTCGACCCGCTGCGCTTCGGCATTCCGCCGTCCTCGCTCGCCTCCGTCGACCCCGTGCAGCTGCTCGCCCTGGAGGCGGCCCGGCGAGCCCTCGCCGACGCGGGCTACGAGCGGCGTGACTTCCCGCGTGCGCGCACCGCCGTGATCTTCGGGGCCGAGGCGGGCAGCGACATGTCCAACGCGACCACGCTGCGCACCGTCCTGCCGTCCTATCTGGGCGGACGGCTCCCGGAGGACCTGGCTGAGCAGCTGCCCGCCCTCACCGAGGACTCCTTCCCCGGGATGCTCGCCAACGTCATCTCCGGCCGGATCGCCAACCGCCTGGACCTCGGCGGGGCCAATTACACCGTGGACGCCGCCTGCGCCTCCTCGCTGGCAGCCGTCGACATCGCCTGCAAGGAGCTGACGACGGGCGCGGCGGACCTCGTCCTGTGCGGCGGCGCCGACCTGCACAACGGCATCAACGACTACATCCTCTTCTCGTCCGTGCACGCGCTGTCCCCCACCGGCCGCTGCAGGACCTTCGACGCCGGGGCGGACGGCATCGCCCTGGGCGAGGGCGTCGCCTGCGTGGTGCTCAAACGACTGGCCGACGCGCGGCGCGACGGCGACCGGATCTACGCCGTCGTCAAGGGCGTCGGTTCCTCCAGCGACGGACGCTCCCGCGGCCTGACCGCGCCCCGGCCGGAGGGCCAGCGCACGGCGCTGGAGCGGGCCTACGCCCAGGCCCGGATCTCACCGGCCCGGGTCGGCCTGGTCGAGGCGCACGGCACCGGCACGGTGGTCGGTGACCGTACCGAACTCGAGGTGCTCACCGAGGTGTTCCGGGAATCGGGGGCGGTACCGGGCGGATGCGTGATCGGTTCGGTGAAGTCGCAGATCGGCCACACCAAGTGCGCGGCCGGTCTCGCCGGTGTGATCAAGACGGCTCTGGCGCTGTACACCGGGGTGCGCCCGCCGACCCTGCACATCCGGCGGCCCAATCCGGCGTGGCGGCCGGAGAGCAGCCCGTTCGCCTTCCACCGACGGGCCCTGCCCTGGGCCACGCCGCCCGGGGAACGGGTGGGCGGAGTGAGCGCCTTCGGCTTCGGCGGCACCAACTTCCACGTGGTGCTGCGCGGGGGTGACGACGGGGCGCCGCCGCGTCAGGCCGCCGACGCCTGGCCCGCCGAGCTGTTCCTGTTCCGCGGCGAGGCGGCGATCGAGGAACTGCTGCGACTGGCGGAGACGGACGCGGACCGAGCGGTCGCGGGAACGGCCGTCGCCGCGGGCGGGAGGGCCACGGCCCACTGGCGGCCGTGGCGGCTCCGCGACCTGGCACGCACGGCGGCGCGCCGGGCCGCGGACCCGGCCGCCGGGCCGGTCACCGCGGCCGTGGTCGCCGCCGGGCTCGACGAACTGCCCGGCCTGCTACGGGCCGCGCTGTCGGGCCACGAGGTGCCGGGCGTCCTCACGGCCGGGGCCGGACGGAACGACGACCACGCGGCCACCGCCGGGCACGGGACCGGCACACTGGCCTTCCTCTTCCCCGGCCAGGGCAGCCAGCGACCCGGCATGCTGGCGGACCTGTTCACCGCCTTCCCCGAGACGCACGAGCACCTGCGCCGGGCCCCGGTCGCCGCGATGTTCCCGCCGGCCGTGTTCGACCAGGCCGGCCGGGAAGCGCAGCGTGCCCATCTGGCCGACACCCGACGGGCCCAGCCCGCCCTGGGGGCCGCCGGCCTCGCCGTCCACGACGTGCTGTCGAAGCTCGGAGTCCGCCCCGACATGGTGGCCGGCCACTCCTACGGGGAACTCGTGGCGCTGTGCGTGGCCGACGCGTTCTCCGCCGCGGATCTGCCGGAGCTGAGCGAACTGCGCGCCGAGGCGATGCTGAGCGCGGCCGGGGACGAGCCGGGCACCATGGCCGCCGTCACAGCGGGGGCGGCCGCCGTGGAAGCCGTACTGGCCGGGGCCGGGCTCGCCGGCCACGTGGTGGTCGCGGGCCACAACTCCCCGTCCCAGACGACGGTCGCGGGGCCGGACCAGGCGGTGCGCCGAGGAGTCGCGGCGCTGAAGGACGCCGGTTTCGGCGTCCAGCCGCTCGACGTGGCGTGCGCCTTCCACAGCCCGATGATGGCGGGCGCGGCGGAGACCTTCGCCGAGGTGCTCTCCTCCCGCCCCTTGCGGGCACCGCAGATCCCGGTGTGGTCCGGGCTGACGGCGACCCGCTACCCGGCGGACACCGCGGAGCTGCGGGCCCGGCTCGCCGGGCAGATCACGGCGCCGGTGCGCTTCACCGAGCAGATCGAGGCGATGTACGCGGCCGGAGCGCGGATCTTCGTCGAAGCGGGCCCGGGCACCGCGCTCACCGGCCTGGTGCGCGCCACCCTCGGCGACCGGCCGCACCTGGCCGTCCCCTTCGAGCCGCACCCCGAGGCGGGGCTGCGCGGCCACCTGGAGGCGCTGGCCCGGCTGGCGGTCTCGGGCGGCGTCCACGTCGACGCGGAAGCGCTGTTCGCGGGCCGGGACGCGGTGGTGGCCGAGCCCGGGCGGACGCCGGAGCGCCCCGGCTGGATCGTGGACGGGCACCTGGTCCGCACCGCGGACGGCGGGCTGCTTCCCGGAGGCATGCGGCCGGCCCGGCCGATCGCACCGCTGACACCGGCCCCGGGCGGTGACGGCGCGAACGGGACCGCGGGGGCGGACCGGGCGGCCCTGCTCCAGGACTTCCTGCGCGGCAGCCGCGAGATGATCGCGGCGCAGCGGGACGTCCTGCTGACGTACTTCGGCGAGACGGCGGCCATCCCGCCCCAAGCCCCCGTGCCGGTGACGGAGACGGCCGCCGTTCCGGCGGCGGCGATGGCTGTTCCCGAGGAAGCCGACGAGCCCGACCTGTTGCGCACGGTGCTGGCGGTCATCAGCGAACGGACCGGCTACCCCGTGGAGATGCTCGACCCCCGGCTCGACCTCGAGGCCGATCTGAGCGTGGACTCGATCAAGCGGACGGAGATCGCGGGCGAACTGGTGAAACGGCTGGGAGGCACGGGAGCGCGGATCCCGGACGACGCGGACCTGGAGAGCCTGACCCGCGCACGGACAGCCGCGTCGATCGTGGAGTGGATGGACGCGCACACGGGTGGTCCGGCAGAAGCCGGGACTCCCACCACACGCCCGGAGCGGGAGCCGGACGACACCGCGGCCACGGAGCCGACCGGAATCGCGCCCCGGCGGTACGTCCTGCGGAGCGTGGCCCTGGACGGCGCGCCGCCGCCGGACGGCTTCGCCGCCCTGCGCGACACCCACCTCCTCGTGCTCGGCGGCGACGACCGTACCGCCCAGGCCCTCCTCGCCCGGCTCCGGGAGCACGGAGCGCACGCCACCCGCTCCGACGACACGCCCCGGGATCCGGCCGGACCGCTGGACGGAGTGGTCCTCCTGCCCGGGCCCGTGCTGCCGGGCGCCTTCCCCCTCCTGAAGGATCTGCTCCGGCGAGGCCCGCGCCGTCTGCTGTGTGTCCGGCCGGCCGAGGACGGCGGCACGGGCGATGGCATGGGCGGTTTCCTCCGCACCGTCGCCCGCGAGTATCCGGACACGACAGCCCGCCTGGTGTCCGTCCCCGACGGACGGAACGCCGGCGAATGGGCGGACACGGTCGTCGGGGAACTCCTCGCACCCGACCGGGAACCCGTCGTCGTCCGCACCGAGGACGGCCGGCGGTTCGGCGTCGAGCCGCGGGAAGCCCCGCTGGGCCCGCTGCTCACGGACGACGAGTCCACGGCGGAGCGGGCGGCCGCAGCCCTCGGGCTCGGGCCGGAGTCCGTCCTGCTGTTCGCGGGCGGGGCACGCGGCATCGCCGCGCGCGTCGCCGTGGCCCTCGCGGCGGCCGCCCGCTGCCGGGTCGAACTGCTCGGTCGTACCGCCCTGGCCGACGCCCCCGAGCCGCCCGGCATCGCGGGCGTCGACGGGCGCGCCGCGCTGCGGGCCGCACTCGCCGGGCGCGGCGAGCTCCGCCCCGCGGAGATCGACCGGCAAGCCGGCCTCGTCCTGGCCCGCCGGGGGATCGAGGCGACCCTCGCCGCGATCCGCGCGGCCGGTGGCGAGGGCGGATACCGCTCCGTCGACCTGCGGGACGCGGAGGCCGTCGAGCAGGCGGTCAAGGAGATCCACGCCCGCCACGGACGAATCGACGGCCTGGTGCACGCCGCCGGAGTCATCGAGGACAGGCTCATCGCCGACAAGGACCCGGCGTCCTTCACCCGCGTCCACGAGACGAAGGCGGAGAGCGCCCGTACGCTCTTCGCCGCGTTGCGCAGGCTCCCCGCGCCACCCCGCTTCACCGTACTGTTCGGCTCCGTCGCGGCCGTCCACGGCAACCGGGGGCAGGCGGACTACGCCGCGGCCAACGACGCCCTCGCCGTACTGGGCGGAGCATGGCACCGCTCCACGGGCACACGGGCGTTGACCGTCCACTGGGGGCCCTGGGCCCCGGACGGTACGCACGGCGGGATGGTCGGCCCGGAACTCGCCCGGGAGTACGCCCGGCGCGGCGTCGGCCTGATCGACCCGAGGGAGGGGACACTCGCCCTGCTGCGCGAACTGACCTGGGGTGACGACGACACGCGCGAGGTCGTCTACGCCGCTCCGGGGTGGTGACGGTGCGCCACGGTCGTTCCGGGAATCCCGCACAGGAACCGGTGGCCGTCACCGGCATGGCGGTCACGCTGCCCGGCGCGGACGACCTGGACCGCTACTGGCACAACCTCCGCACCGGCGTGGACGCCATCACCGAGACGCCGCCGGGGCGCTGGGACGAGGACGAGTACCGCTCCGGTGCCATCTACTGCCGGCGCGGCGGCTTCGTCGACGACCGGCTCACCGGCTTCGACCCCGTCGCCTTCGGCATCATGCCGGACTCCGTCCCGGCCACCGAGCCCGACCAGCTGATCGCCCTGCGTACGGCCGCCGCCGCGATCGCCGACGCGGGCGGCCTTTCCACGGTGGATCCCGCACGGACCGGAGTGGTGCTGGGCCGCGGCGGCTACCTCACGGCCGGGCTGGCGCGACTCGACCAGCGCGTCCGCACCGCCGGCCAATTGACCCGCACCCTGCGGGAACTGCTGCCCGAGCTCGGCGAGGAGCGGCTGACCCGGGTCCGTACCGCCTTCGAGGAGGCCCTGGGACCGGACAGCCCCGAGGCGGTCATCGGCCTGGTCCCCAACTTCGCCGCCTCGCGCATCGCCAACCGGCTCGACCTGCGCGGCCCCGCCTACACGGTCGACGCGGCCTGCGCCTCCTCCCTGCTGGCGGTCGACCAGGCCGTGGGCGAGCTGACCGCGGGACGCTGCGACGTGATGCTCGCCGGAGGCGTGCACCACTGCCACGACGTGACCCTGTGGTCGGTGTTCGCCCGGCTCGGGGCCCTCTCCCCGACACAGCGGATCCGCCCCTTCCACCGGGACGCTGACGGTGTGCTCATCGGCGAGGGCACCGCGGTGCTCGTCCTCAAACGGCTCGCCGACGCCGTGCGCGCCGGCGACCGGGTCTACGCGGTGATCCGGGGCACCGGAGTGGCCGGCGACGGGCGCGCCGCCACCCTGGTGAACCCGGACCCGGACGGTCAGACCCGGGCGGTCCGGCTCGCCTGGGAGGCGGCCGGCCTGGACCCCGCCGCCCCCGGCGCGATCGGTCTGCTGGAGGCGCACGGCACGGGAACCCCCAACGGCGACGCGGCCGAGATCACCACGCTGCGCCGGGTGTTCGGCACCCCGCGCGCACCGGACGCGGTGATCGGCTCGGTCAAGTCGATGATCGGCCACACCATGCCGGCGGCGGGCGCCGCAGGCCTGGTCAAGGCCGCACTGGCGCTCCACCACCAGGTGCTGCCGCCCACCCTCCACTGCGACGACCCCCACCCCGGGTTGCTCGCCACCCGCTTCCGCCCGTCCGCGGTGGCCCGCCCCTGGGAGGCGGAGGTGCGCCGGGCCGGGGTGAACGCCTTCGGCTTCGGCGGCATCAACGCCCACGTGGTCCTGGAGGAGTTCCACCCCACGGCCGGCAGGAGGAGATCCTCGTCCACGGCACTCCACGTGGCCGAGCCCGAACCCGTCCTGCGGATCGCCGCGGACACCACCGGGGAACTGCGCGCGCTGCTCGACGCCGAGGACGCCCTCCTGCGCGCGGGAGGGGACATCGGCACCGGAGGCGCCCGGCTGGCCGTGGCCGGGCCCGGGGGCGAACGGCTCGCGCTGGCCCGCAAGGCGGTCGCCCGCGGCCGGGCCTGGGGCGGCCGCCGCGAGGTGTGGTTCGCGCCCCGGCCGCTGCTCGGACCGGCCGGCGGCGGCCGCACCGCCTTTCTCTTCCCCGGCCTGGAGGCCGGGTTCACCCCCCAGGGCGAGGACGTCGCCCGCCACTTCGGACTGCCCCGGCCCACCTGGCAGCAGGCCCGGGTCGGCGCCGTGGCCGAACACGGCGCCGGTGTCGTCGACGCGGGCCGCCTCCTGGCCACCGCGCTGCGCCGCGCCGGTGTCACCCCCGACGCCCTGGCCGGGCACAGCGTGGGGGAGTGGGCCGCCATGGCCGTCGGCGGCATCTTCGCCGACAAGGAAGTGGACGCCTTCCTCAAGGACTTCGACCCCCTGGCCCTGCTGGTCCCGGACCTGGTCTTCATGACCTTCGGGGCCCCCGCCGACCAGGTGGAGGCGGCCCTGGCCGGGATCGGCGAGGTGGTGCTCTCCCACGACAACGCCCCGCACCAGTCGGTGATCTGCGGCCCCGCGGCCCAGGTGGAGAAGGTGACGGAACGCCTGCGCCGCGACGGCGTGATCGGCCGCGCGCTGCCCTTCGCGTCCGGCTTCCACACGCCCATGCTGGCGCCCTACCTGGGGCCCATCCGGGAGGCGATGCGGCGCTTCACCCTGCACCGGCCCTCGGTACCGGTCTGGTCGGGCACGACCTGCGCGCCGTTCCCCGACCGGGAGACCGAGGTCCGCGAGCTGGCCGTACGCCACCTCCTGGAGCCGGTCCGGTTCCGCGGACTCGTCGAATCCCTGTACGCGTCCGGGTTCCGGGCCTTCGTCCAGGCCGGTCAGGGCCAGCTGCCCGCCCTGACCGGGGACATCCTCGCCGGGCGCGAGCACCTGGCGGTCACGGCCGCGGCCACCGACGGCGACGGCCTGGGCCAGTTGCGACGGGCCGTGGCCGGGCTGTGGGCCTACGGGGCCGAGCCCGACGTCGCCGCCCTCCACCCCCGGGGAGGCCGGGCCATCCGTACCGTCCCGGCACCCCCCGCCGGCACGCCCGAACGGACGGGCGTACGGCTCGGCCTGGACGCCGGACCCGTCCGCCTCGAACCCGTCACCCGCGACCGGCTCCGTACGGTGCTGCGCGAGGCACTCACCGGCGGGGGGACGCCCGGAGTCCCGCAACTCGACGGAGTCGCGGGGCGGTTCGCGGAAGCGGCACAGCTGCGCGCCCTGCTGACCGAGACGGCCGACACGGCCGCGGCCCTCTTCGCGGCGCACGACGGACCGGGGAGCTCCGCACCGGTCCCGGTGCGGACGACGGCGATCCCGGACGCCAGGACCTCCCGCCCCGGCCCCGCGACACCGCGCCCCACGGCGGACCCCGGCCGGACCACCACGGTCCGGGTCGCCCTCGACACCATGCCGTACCTCGCCGACCACTGCTTCTACCGGCAGCGACCGGACTGGCCCGACATCGGCGACCGCTGGCCGGTGGTCCCCGCGACCACCATGATCCGGCACATGTCCGAAGCGGTGGCCGCGCCGCCCGGCACCGGTGTCACCGTCGCCGTCCGCGGCGCCCGCTTCCTCGCCTGGCTCGTCGCCGAACCGGCCGTCGACGTGGCGGTGACCGTCCGGGGCGTCCCCGGCCGTCCGGGCCGCCATACCGTGGAGTTCGGCCGGTACGCGCGCGCGGAGACCGAGACGGCCCCCCGCCACCCGGCACCCCCCGCCCGCTGGCCCGTTCCGGCCGGCGAGGAGACGCCCACCGTCTCGGCCCGGCGGATGTACGACGAGCGCTGGATGTTCCACGGCCCGCTCTTCCAGGGCGTCACCACGGTCACCGGGATCGGCGCACGGCACGTCCGGGGCGTGCTCACCGCTCCGCCCGCACCCGGCGCGCTCCTCGACAACGCCGGACAGCTGCTCGGCTACTGGCTGATGGCCACCCGCTCCGACCGCACGGTGGTACTGCCGGCCGGCATCCGCGACATCCGCTTCCACGGCCCGGAACCCACGCCGGGCCAGCGCCTCGACTGCCACATCCGCATCACCTCCCTCACCGAGACCCTGTTGGCAGCAGACATCCAGCTCAGCCACCGCGGAACCGTCTGGTGCGAGATCGACGGCTGGGAGGACCGCCGGTTCGACTCACCGCCCGCCACCGACGCCATCCGGCGCCACCCGGAGCACAGCACCCTGGCCCGGATCCAGCCCGGCGGCTGGCACCTGGTCTTCGAGCACTGGCCCGACCCGGCCTCCCGCGAGCTGATGATGCGCAACGTGCTGGGCGGCGCCGAACGGGACGCCTACGCGGCCCGGTCCCCGCAGGGCAGACAGCAGTGGCTGCTCGGCCGGATCGCCGCCAAGGACGCGGTACGCCATCACCTGTGGCGGCACGGCGCCGGCCCGGTCTACCCCGCCGAGATCCGCGTACGCAACGACGACAGCGGCCGACCGCACCCGGAAGGCGTGCACGGCAGGGAACTGCCGCCCCTGGAGCTGTCCCTCGCCCACTGCGCGGAAGCCGCGGTCGCCCTGGTACGCCCCGCGGGCACCGCCCCCACCGGCATCGACATCGAAGAGATCACCGAGCGGCCCACGGCGACCCACGACGCGGTCCTGGCCCCCGAGGAGATCCCGCTCCACAACCGCCTCGGCGGCGACGCGCGCACCCTCGTCCGCTTCTGGGCGGCCAAGGAAGCCGCGGCCAAGGCCGAGGGAACCGGCCTGCGCGGCAGACCGCGGGACTTCCGCGTCACCACCGCCGACGACGACCGCCTGACGGTACGCACACCCTCCGGCCGCACCCACTCCGTGTCCCTCGCCGAGACCCGCAACCCGGCGGGCCTGCGCCCCCGCCGCTACGTCGTCGCCTGGACCGAGGACACCCACCGGCAGCACCACGAGGAGACCCCCTCATGACCACCACCCCCACACCCGACGCCGTCACCTCCCACCCGGAGCCCGGCGAACGCGCCGTTCTCGCCGAGCTCACCGAGGCCCTGCACACCGTGATCCCCGAGCTCGGCCTCGAAGGCACCGCCGTCACCATGGACACCCGCTTCGTCGAGGACCTCGATCTGGAGTCCATCGACCTGGTCACCCTCACCGCCGAGCTCGGCCGCCGCTACGGCGACCGCGTCGACTTCCCGGCCTTCTTCGCCTCCCTCGAACTCACCGAGATCATCGGGCTCTCCGCCGGCCGGATGGTCCGCTACATCACCGGACGCCTGGGGTGACGGCAACCCGCCACCCGCGCCTGAACACCGCCCGCATCGGGCCGCCCGGCCGGGATCCCGTCGTCCTGGTGCACGGCATCGCCACGGACAACCTGACCAGCTACTACTTCACCGTGGCCCCCGCCCTCGCGGCGGCCGGGCACGACGTGCTCATGTACGACCAGCGCGGCCACGGCCGCAGCGAACGCCCGCCCACCGGCTACCGCCTGGAGGACTTCACCGGCGACCTCGCCGCCCTCCTCGACGACACGCGCCTCGCCGGTCCGGTTCACCTGGTGGGGAACTCCTTCGGCGGCACCGTCGCCCTCGACTACGCCCTGCGCCACCCCGACCGGGTCGCCGGCGTCCTGGTCGTGGAGTCCGAACCACCCACCGCGGCCTGGGCGGCGAAGATGAGCACCCTGCTGGGGGGCTCGGCGCACAGGCTCCACGACGAGCGGGCCCTGCCCTGGATCGAGCGCACCTACGGATGGCACGCGGCCCGGCTGGTCCGCCAGGCCCGCCCGCTGCTGCACGGGACGACGATCGCCGAGGACATCGCGGCCAGCCGCATACCCCCCGAGGAACGCTGGCGGGACCTCGACCTGCCCGTCCTCGCGGTGTACGGGGCCACCTCAGACCTCGCCGCCATGGCGCCCCGGATGGAGTCCCTGCTCCCCGGCTGCCGTACCCACCAGGTGCCGGGCCACGGCCACTCCGTGCTGGTGGGCGCCCCGGCGACCATCGGCGCGCTCATCCTCGACTGGGTCCGTGCGGGCCACCGGCACCGCGCGGAGGCCGTACGGGTATGAGCCGGTTCCTCTTCGTGGTGCCGCCGCTCGTCGGGCACATCAACCCGGCCGTCGCGGTGGCCGCCGAACTCACCCGGCGCGGACACCACGTCGCCTGGGCCGGACACCCCGGACTCGTCGAAGAGCTGGCGGGGCCCGGGGCCGGGATCCACGCCTGCGCGGTACCCGGGGATCCGCGGCGGGCACCCGAACTGCGCGGGGTCGCCGCGCTGCGCTTCCTGTGGCAGGACTTCCTCGGGCCGCTCGCCACGGCGATGGCGCCCGGCGTGGAGAAGGCCGTGGCCGAATTCCGCCCGGACGTGATCGTCACCGACCAGCAGGCGCTCGCCGGGGCCCTGGTGGCCGAACGGCTCCGCATCCCCTGCGCCACCTCCGCGACCACGTCCGCCGAATTCTCCGGCCCGCTCGCCGGGACGCCGAAGGTGGCGGAGTGGATCCGAGGGCTGCTGGGCGAGCTGCGCGCCGCGCTCGGCGACCCGTCACGGACCCACGATCCCCGCTTCTCACCGGACCTCGTCCTCGCCTTCACCACCACCGCCCTCGCGGGCGAGAGCGCGGTCCCTCCGCAGACCCGCTTCGTGGGCCCCGCCCTCACCGGGCGGCCCGAGCCGGTCCCTTTCCCCTGGGAGCGGCTGGACCCCGCACGGCACACCGTCCTGGTCTCCCTCGGCACCGCCAACACCGGTCTCGGCGACCGCTTCCTCACCGAGTGCGCGGCGGCCGTACGGGAGCGCGCAGGGCATGTCCAGGCCGTCATCGCCGACCCGGGCGGGGCGCTCGACGGCACCGCGGACGACGCCGTGCTGCCCGTACGCCGGGTGCCGCAACTCGCCCTGCTGCGACGGGTGTCCGCGGTCGTCTGCCACGCCGGCCACAACACCGTCGCCGAGAGCCTGCTGCACGGGGTGCCGCTGGTCGTCGCCCCGATCCGGGACGACCAGCCCGTGATCGCCGCACAGGTCACCACGGCCGGAGCCGGGATCCGGATCCGGTTCGGCCGTGGCGACCGCCACACGATCGGCGCCGCGCTGGACGGCGTCCTCACCACCCCCGGATACCGCGCGGCCGCCTGCCGCGTGCGCGACTCCTTCCGCTCGGCGGGCGGCGCCGCCGCGGCGGCCGCACACCTCGAAGCGGTTGCCACACGACAGGGAGAACCATGAACCGGACCCAAGAGGTCGCTCAGCTCCGTATCGCGTACCAGCGCGAACTCGCCGGCGGCACGGACCGCTTCCACGCGCCGAGGCGCACCACATGCCCCTGGTGCGACTCCTCCCGGCTGCGGACCCGGCTGCGCACCGTCGACCTGCTCCAGCACAAGCCCGGCACCTTCGTGATCGACCAGTGCCGCGACTGCTCCCACTCCTTCCAGAACCCCCGGCTCACGCCCGAGGGGCTGGACTTCTACTACCGGGACTTCTACGACGGCCTGGGCGCCGAGCTGACGGAATGGGTCTTCAACGGCGGTGGCAACCGCAAGCGCTACCTCGCCAGCGCCCGTGCCCTCCTCCCGTTCGGAACCCCCCGCCGCTGGCTGGACGTCGGCACCGGACACGGCCACTTCCCCCAGAGCGCCAAAACGGTCCATCCGGCCACCGTCTTCGACGGCCTCGACATCAGCGAGGGTGCCGAGGAGGCCGAGCGCCAGGGCCGGATCGACGAGGCACACCGCGGCCTCCTCACCGACCTCGCTCCCAAGCTGGAGGGCAGGTACGACGCGGTGAGCATGTTCCATTACCTCGAGCACACCATCGACCCGCGCGCGGAGCTGACCGCCGCCCGCACGGTCCTCGCACCCGGTGGCCACCTGATCATCGAGGTCCCGGACCCGGAGTGCGTGTCGAGCGGGATCCTGGGCCGCTGGTGGATGCCGTACTTCCAGCCCCAGCACCTGCACCTCATCCCGCTCGCCAACCTCCGCCGCGAACTGGAGTCGCTCGGCTACACCGTCGTCGCCGTCGAACGGCACGAGCCGCACATCCCGTTCGATCTCACCGGCGCCGCGGTCCTCGCTCTCGCCCACGCCCTGCCGCCCGCCGACGACCCCTGGTACCCCGCTCCGCCCAGCGGCCTCCAGCGCAAGGCCCGTGCGGCCCTGTTCTGGTCGTCCGTCCCCCTGCTGGCCGGTGTGTACGGTGCGGAACAGCTGCTCGCCCCGCTCCTGCGCCGGACGCGGCTCTCCAACGCGTACCGGGTCGTGGCACGGTACGGAACCGCGGCCTGATCCCGGTACTCCGCCATCCACACGCCGTCGGCGCGGGCTTCGCCGTACAGGCCCGACCGGTCCGTCCCCCGGCGGGCGCCGGAGACCCGGAGGACGGCGCCCGCCGGAGTTCCCCCGTGGTATCGAGCATGGGCCGTGACGGCCTGACTGTCGCGCGGCGGTCCGGTGAGCGGACCGCCACCGGGGCGGACGGCCAGCGCATTTAGGGCGCGTTTACCCCGTGGGTGTTCACTCGGTCCGGACGGTGGCATACGGAAGGCGCTCTTGGAAGGGGACCGGCGATGGCCAGAACCACGGCCGGGGGGACGGGTGAGCGGCCGACTCCCGGACGGGGAGTTCTCGAGGGGGCGTTCGCCCTGCTGGAAGCCCTGGGACAGGCGCGGGAGGCCGGGCTGACCGAGCTGTCGGCGGACAGCGGGCTGCCCAAGACCACGGCGTACCGGCTCCTGGAGCAGCTGGCCGGCCTCGGCGTCGTCGAACACCACGGCACCCGCTACCGGATGGGCCCGCGGATGTTCCGCCTGGGGCTGGGCTGGCAGCCGCCACCCGGGCTGTGCGCGGCGGCGCGCGTCCCGGCGCGCCGGCTGGCGGAGGCCACCGGCGCCTCGGTCGGGATCTGCGTGCTGCGCGAGGGCCGGACCCTCGCCGTCCAGGGCGTGCCCGGCACGGTGGACCACCTGGCGCCCCTCCGGCCGGGCGCCACCTGGCCCTGGTACGCCGCGGCCGGAAAGGTCCTGGTGGCCGCCGCGTCGCCGCGGGCGCCGCTGGATCCGCTGCCGGCCGCCTGGCGGCGGGAGGCCGCCGTCATCCGCGACGGGGGAGTGGCCCTCGACCGGGAGGAGCTGGTGCCCGGCGTGTGCTGTGTCGCCGTGCCGCTGACGGCTCCGGGTGGGCAGGTCGTCGCCGGGCTGTGCGCGATGGTCGACCCGGCCCATGACCTGGGACGGCTCGCCCACGCCGTCGCCCGGACGGGCCGGGCCATCAGCGCGGCCCTGCGGGGACCCGCGCTGGGGCGGGCATCGTGAGCCACACGATCCACGCGGACGCCGGCCCCCGCGAGAGGCCCGTCGCGCCGGCCCCGCACGGGGCTCGGGACCGGCGCGACAACCTCTGATGCCGCCTCCTACCGCCGCGGCCGCGTGCCCGGCTCCTGGACCGGAGGCCGCTGCGTGGCACCCGGGAACGTGGGCGCCGGCAGATGGGCGACGTCCCACTCGGCCTGGCGCAGCCGCTCCTCGGTGTCACCCGGCAGCGCGGGCGGGCTCGCGGCGGGCGAGCCGAAGCCGAAGGCCGAGGTGAGGTCGCCGAAGGTACGGCGCCGCCACGCGCTGATGTTGGGCTCCCGCACCCCGGTCCAGCGCTCCAGGAAGCGCAGCACGGAGGTGTGGTCGAAGGCCTCCCCGGCCGCCCAGCCGCCCACCGTCCACGGCGAGACGACCAGGCACGGCACCCGGAAGCCCCCGCCGATCGGCAGGCCGCCCACGAACTCGTCCTTGGTGCCCTTCGGCGGCACGGGCGGGGGCACGTGGTCGAAGAGCCCGTCGTTCTCGTCGAAGTTCAGGATGAAGACGGTCTTCCGCCACACTTCGGGGTTGTCGGCGATCGCCTCCAGCTTCTTCGCGATGAAGTCCGCGCCCGCGGCGGGCATCGAGTCGGGGTGCTCGCAGCCGGCGGTGGTGGGCAGCAGCCAGGAGACGGCCGGCAGCCGGTCGTTGCGCGCGTCGTCCTCGAACGTGCCCTCGGGGGACGTCCGCAGCCCCCGTTCGTACAGCGGACTGCCCGGTTTCGCGTCCTTGAACTGGCGGAACTGCTCCAGCATGTTGGTGCCGTAGTCGTCCTCCTGCCGGTAGACGCGCCAGCTGACCCCCGCCGCCTCCAGCCGCTCGGGGTAGGTGGTCCAGCGGTACGGCGTGGGGGCGGTGTTGTCGATGACCGGTCCGCCCCGGGTGCCCGAGGGGTCGTTGGTGCCGGTCATCCAGTACAGCCGGTTGGGCCAGGTCGGCCCGAAGACCGAGCAGAAGTAGTTGTCGCAGACGGTGAAGGCCTCGGCGAGGGCGAACTGGAACGGGATGTCCTCGCGGGTGTGGTAGCCCATGACGTACGGCGCGTTCTTGCCGTCCGAGTCCGCTCTGCGGTGCGCCGGCATCCAGCGGTCCATCTTCCCGCCGTTCCACGACTCGTGCTGGATCCGCCAGGAGTGGTCGGTGGACGGGATGGCCTGGGCTCTCGTCTTGCGCGTGTCGAGGTGGAAGGGCAGCAGATAACCCTTGGGGTTCTCCGTGTCGGGCTGGTGGAAGACGCTGCGCCCGCCGGGGAGCTTGAGGGCGTCGGGGTCGGCGAAGCCGCGGACGCCCTTGAGCGTGCCGTAGTAGTGGTCGAAGGATCTGTTCTCCTGCATCAGCAGGACCACGTGCTGGATGTCCTCGAGCGAACCGCGCCGCGCCGGACCGGCGGCCACCGCCTGCTGCACGCTCGGCGGCAGCAGCGACAGCGCCGCCGCGCTCGCGGCCGTACCGACCGCCGTGCCGAGGAGCCTGCGCCGGGTGATGTCGGGCATGGGGAATCCCTCCCTGGAGTCGTGCGGTGCCACACGAATGACCGCTACGACTTTCGTGGCGCGCACGCCTCAGGGGCAGGGGGGAGGAAGTGAACAAGGTGTCAATTGGCTGTAAAGGGGCGGGAGATGGCGCATATATCCGCTGCTGTATGGGCCCCCGGGCGGCGACGCCCGAAAACGAGCCCGGAAACGAGCCCGAAAGCGAGCCCGGAAACGCGGGTCCGGCCCGCGCGTGTTGCCACCGCGCCCCGCCTCGCCGCTCTGCCAATGTCGTGATCGACAGCCACCCCGTCGGTCCCTCCCGAGGAGCCTCCCCGTGTCAGCGCCGCTCGCCGCCCTCTTCGCCGTGCTGGCGGCCGTGAGCAACGCCATCGCCATGGTGCTCCAGCGGGCGGCGGCGCGGACCGTGCCCAAGGCCGACTCCTTCAGCCTCAGGCTGATCCGCCATCTGCTGCACCAGCCCGTGTGGTTCGGCGGCATCGCCGCCATCCTCTGCGCCGCGGTCTGTCAGGCGCTGGCCCTGAGCATGGGCTCGCTGGCCCTGGTCCAGCCGATCTTCGTCACCGAGCTCCCCTTCGCGCTGCTCATCGCCAGCGTGGCCTTCCGGCGCAGGCTGCCGGCCCGGGGCTGGGCCGCCATCATCGCCGTCACCGCCGGGATCGGGATCGCGCTGGCGGCGGCCTCGCCCTCCGGCGGGCGCACCGGGATCGGCCTCGCGACGTGGGTGCTCACCCTGGCCGTCGCCGCCGGTGCGATGACGCTGTGCGTCGGCGCGGCCCTGCGGCGCCCCCGGGGCCGGGCCCGGGCCGCGCTCTTCGGCACCGCCGCGGCCATCGGCTACGCACTCACCGCCGCGCTGATGAAGTCCGCCGTCCACGCCTTCGCCCTGCACGGCGCCGCCGCGTTCTTCACGGCGTGGGAGACGTACGCCTTCGCCGCGGCCGGGGCCTGCTCGCTGTTCCTGCTGTCGAACGCCGTCGAGTCCGGCCCGCTGATCGCCTCGCAGCCCGCCCTCACCCTCGGCGACGCGGCGGTCAGTCTGGCGCTGGGGCTGATGGTGTACGGGGAGCACATCCGCACCGGGTGGTGGCTGCTCCCCGCGGCGGTCGGCGCCCTGCTGGTGACGGCCGGAGTGCTGGCCCTGCCGGGAGTGGAGCCGCAGGCGCTGAAGGGTCCTGCCGGTGAGGACGTAGCCGGCGATGGGCGGAACGACGGACCGGGTGTCGTACCGAAGGACCGGTAAATCCAGTCCTTCTGGGGAGCATTCCATGTTGATACGTTGATATGCGCTGTTGTGGGGATCCATATGACCGAACCGACGAGCACCAACGAGGGCGGGCTGGAACGTGCCGGAGTCGACCGAGATCAGCCCCCTGACTTCCGCGGCCGTGTCGGCCGTGTTCCTCACGCCCGGTTCGCCGGATCTGTACCCGGTGATGAAGCGGTTGCGGGACGAGGCCCCGGTGTTCTTCAGTGAAGAGCTGAACATGTGGATCGTCTCGCGGTACGACGACGTCGCGAGGATCCTCAAGGACCCCCGGCGCTTTCCCGCGGCCACCCGGTCCTTCATCCTGGCGAGCTATCCGCCCGAGGTCCGCGAGATCCTCGCCGTCACCAGCACCTTCTCGGCGCCCAACATGGGGTTCGACGACCAGCCGGTCCACGAGCGGCTGCGCAGGCCGCTCACGCAGTACTTCTCCTTCCGGGGCGTATCGCGCCTGGAGGAGCGAATACGCGCCATCGCCGACCGGCATCTCGACGGGATGCCCGACCGGCCCCCGGCCGACCTGGTCGAGTCGTACGCCCGCCCGCTGGCGAACAGCGTCATCATCGAGCTGGCCGGGTTCCCGGCCGGTGACCGCGACCGCGTGCTGCGCGGCCACCGCGCCCTCAACGACTTCTTCTTCGGCAGGCCCGCCCCGGACGTCCAGCTCGGCTACGCCAAGGACATCCGCGCGTGGGAGGAGTACCTCGCCGGAGTCATCGAAGAGCGGCGCGGCCGCCCCGGGGACGATCTGATCGGCCTGCTCACACGGAAGGTGTCCCAGGGGGAGGCGGACTACACCGACGAGGAGCTCATCAGCCTCTTCAGCTTCGACATCGTCACCGCCGGCATCCGGCCGAGCAGCTTCGCCCTGATCAACCTGTGCGACGAGCTGCTCCGGGACCGGCGCCGCTGGGAGGGACTGCTGGCGGAACCCGGCCGCTTCGACGGCCTGTTCGACGAGACCCTCCGCCGCTCCGGGCTGGCCACGGGGGTCTTCCGCGCCACCGCGGCCGACGTGGAGATCGAGGGTGTCCATATCCCCGCGGGCTCGGCCGTCTGGGCCCTGACGGCCTCGGCCAACCGCGACGAACGGCACTTCGCCGACCCGGACTCCTTCGACCCGCACCGCCCACAGCTCGGCACCAGCCTCCACTTCTCCCACGGGCTGCACTACTGCCTCGGTGTGAACCTCGCCCGGACGGTGACCCGGGCCGGCCTCGGCGCGCTTATGCGGCGCCACCCGGGAATGCGCCGCGTCGCGGAGCGGACACCTATGTACGAACAGGGCATCAACGTCATCGCCCCCGCCCGGTTCACCGTGGAGTGGTGACCCCCGGAAGCGGCGCCGAGCGCATTCCGGTTGACCGGTTCCCACGGTATGCCCCGGGATCTCCAGAGTCCCGTACACCCCGTTGAACAGGGATTTTTGACGCTTGAGTCGACCATGTGACCGACGGTACGAATGTTCATGCGAAGATTCCGACTCCCGGTCCGAACGGACCGGGTGACAAGGGGAAACTTCGTGAAGAAGAGAACACTGAGCATCGCCATCGGTGCGACGCTGGCAGTGGGTGCCTCCGCCCTGTTGCTGCCCGGCGCGAACGCCTCCGAAGACCACAAGGTCGACGGTGCCACCACGGCGGCCTTCGGTCGCATCGCCGACGACGTGCTGACCCAGCGCACGGCAGCGCTCGTCGACGGACAGAAGGAGCGGGGCTACAACGCTCCGCAGGAGAAGAAGGTGCGCCTCTCCAACGGTATGGAGAAGGCCGAGGACCGCGGTGTGTCCTCGCTGTACACCCGAAAGAAGCGCCTCGCCTCCCTCGGTGAGGCGTACTCCAACGCGGACACCAAGGTCACCACGGACAAGACGACCGTCAAGGGCGACCGCGCCACGGTCGAGGTCACCGAGACCACCGTCCTGACCTACAAGAAGGTCCGCGGCGACGAGCCGGGCACCACCGGCTTCACCGCCCACCACACCCTCACCTTCACCCGCGGCAAGGGTGGCAAGTGGGAGCTGTCGGACCTCAAGGCCCAGGACGACGGCCCGGGTGCGATCAACCAGCCGCAGACCGCCCCGGCCGCCCCGGCCGTGGACACCGGGGGCTTCCCCAAGGCCACCCCGGCCTCCATATCCTGGGGCGCCCGTCCGGTGCCCAAGACCCAGAAGGCGGGTGGCTACGACTACAAGGCCATGGCCGCCTACGCCGAGAAGTACTGGCGGAACTACAACCCCCAGTACCGTCAGTACAACGACGCCGGCGGCGACTGCACCAACTTCATCAGCCAGGCCCTGCGGGCCGGCGGCTGGAAGGACGAGCCGGGCTCGGCCTCGGACTACAAGAAGTGGTGGAACAACTCCAAGGCCGAGTCGACGTCCTTCGTGGGCGCCAACGAGTGGTCCTGGTACGCCATGTCGTCGAAGCGGGTCACCAACCTGAAGAACGTCTACCAGATGGACGTCGGCGACATCCTCCAGATGGACTTCGACCGTGACGGTTCGAAGGACCACTCCATGATCGTCACGTACAAGAGCCGCATCGGCATCCCGTACATGACCTACCACTCGACCAACACGTTCCGTAAGTCGCTGGCGAGCATCATCGCGTCCTACCCGGACGCGGTCTACTACGCCTACCGCACCTGACAGCCCGCCCGGTGGGTCCCGCTCCGGCGGGGCCCACCGGGCGTGTCTAGGCTGTGGCCCATGCCTGAAGAGTCCCCGCTGGTCACCAGCCTGCGCGCGGCCGTCGACGCCGCGCCCGACGACCTCCCGCTGCGCCTCCATCTCGCGGGGCTCCTGCTCGACGCGGGCCGCGGCCAGGACGCGATAGCCCAGCTCGCCGCCGCCCTCCAGCGGGACCCCGGCAACGCCGAGGCCCAGGCCCTGATGGCCCGCGCCGTCGCACCCCCCGCCGCCCCGGCCGCACCCCCGGAGCCGGACCGCGGCGCCGCCTACGACTGGCGGCGCGGCGAGGATGAGCTGTCCGGCGTGGTCCCGCCCCGCTTCGTCGAATCCCGCCCGGAGACGGAAACAGCGCCGGAGAACGAGCCACGCGCCGGGGAAGCCCACCTCGCCGCGCACGGCGACGACCTCGCATCGCCCTGGGACGTCGAGAGCACCGCCCTCACCCTCGCCGACGTCGGCGGCATGGACGAGGTCAAGGCACGGCTGGAGGCCGCCTTCCTCGCCCCCCTCCGCAACCCCGCCCTGCGCCGCCTCTACGGCAAGAGCCTGAGCGGCGGCCTGCTGATGTACGGCCCGCCCGGCTGCGGCAAGACCTATGTGGCCCGCGCCGTCGCGGGCGAACTCGGCGCCCGCTTCCTGTCCGTGAGCATCAGCGACGTCCTCGACATGTGGATGGGCAACTCCGAGCGCAATCTCCACCGGCTCTTCGAGACCGCCCGCCGCAACGCCCCCTGCGTCCTGTTCCTCGACGAGATCGACGCGCTGGGCGCCAAGCGCAGCCAGATCCGGCACACCGGCATGCGCACCACGGTCAATCAGCTCCTCGCCGAACTCGACGGCGTGGACGCGGCGTCGGACGACGGCGTGTTCGTCCTCGCCGCGACCAACCACCCTTGGGACGTCGACACCGCCCTGCGCCGCCCCGGCCGCCTGGACCGGACGCTCCTGGTGCTGCCGCCCGACCGGCCGGCCCGCGAGGCGATCCTCCGGCACCACCTCACGGACCGGCCGGTCGCCGGCATCGACCTGGCGAAGCTCGCCCAGCGGACCGACGGGTTCTCCGGCGCCGACCTCCGGCACCTGTGCGAGTCGGCGGCCGAACGGGCGCTGCTGGACTCGGTCCGCACTGGCGAGGCCCGGATGATCGGCACGGCCGACTTCACGGCCGTCCTCGCCGGTCTCCGGCCGTCCACCGGCCCCTGGTTCGCCTCCGCGCGCAACGTCGCGCAGTTCGCCAACGAGGGCGGGGCCTACGACGACCTCCTCGTCCACCTCAAGCGGAAGAAGATGCTGTGAGCACGGGCACGACCGAGCTGAAGGAACGCGCGCTGGCCCTCATGGAGGTCGACCGGTTCGAGCAGGCCGCCGAGCTCCTGGCCCGCTACCTGGCGGACGCGCCCGCCGACGCCTGGGCCTGGGCCTGGCTCGCCCACTGCCGCTTCCGCTCCGGCGACCGCGAGGGCGCCCTGAAGGCGGCGGACGAGGGCATAGCCGCCGACCCCGCGTGCTGGTACGCGTGGGAGCGGCGCTCCTTCCTGCTGCCGTTCCTCCTCCGCCTGGACGACGCGCTGGAAGCGGCCCGGGAGGCCGTGCGCGTGGGCCCCGAGGTCGCGGAGACCCACGCCGTGCTGGCCAGGTGCCTGCTCCTGGCGGGCGACCGCGAGGGACGGTACGCCGCGCAGCTCAAGACGGTCGAACTCGCCCCGGACAGCGCCGTCGCGCACTTCAACCTGGCCTCGGCCGCCGGGGACGTCGGCCGCGCCGACATCCGCGTCGACGCCCTGCGCACCGCGCTCCGCCTGGACCCGGACTTCGCCGACGCCCGCGCCCAGCTCGCGGACATACGGGCCGACGCCCGCGAGATCAAGCTGCCCGAGCTGGCGGGGGAGTACGCCGCCGCGCTGGGCACCGAACCGGACGCCCGCCACCTCGAACACCGGCTCCAGCTGATCGTCCTGCGGCTGCTGCGCCGCACCCGCTGGTTCGCCCTGGCCGCTCTGGTGATCGCCGCTCAGGCGTCCCGGGCCTTCCCCACGGGCGACGCCCCGACGGAACTGCCCGTACCGCTCGGCATCCGGCTGTGGGCCCTGGTGCTGATGGGGGTCCTCTGGGTGCTGGGCGGCTGGTTCCTCGCCTACCGCAAGCTGCCGCGCGGCGCGCGGTCCACGGTGTGGTCGCTGCTCCGGCTCCGCTGGTCCGCGCGCCTGCCGGTCGCGCACGCGCTGTGGGGCACGCTGTGCGCGGTGGCGCTGGTGGCGGTCCCCTGGACGGACCGGACGTACGAGCGGACGCTCGCGCTGGCCGGCGCCGTGCCGGTGGTGCTCGCCATGTGGTACGGGGCCGCGCAGCGCCGCGAGGAGCGTGAGCGGGCCGCCAAGTCGGCGCGTTCCGCCGGAGCCGACCCGGCGAGCCGGCCCTGAGTCACCCGCCGGCCCGCCGGCCCGTCCGCCCGGGGCGGACGGGTCACGCCGTCGCCGTCAGTCCGTCGATCATGCGGTCGAGGAGACGGTCGAAGACGGCCTCCGGCGAGGAGTCGTCGGCCGGGGCCGCCAGGGCCGCCGCGAGCCGGGGGTAGTCGCCGCCCTCGGCGACGGACCGCAGATGGCGGGCCTGGGCCTCGAAGAAGGCGCCGGGCGCGCCGCCCGTCGCCTCGATCAGCCGCTCCTGGGCGAGTTCGTGCGAGACATGGCTGGCCACGAAGCCGGTGAGCAGGCTGAAGGTCTCCAGCCGGGCCCGGGCGGTCAGGCCCGCGGGTTCGAGCACGGCGAGGACGTACTCCAGGACGGCCAGGGTGTTGGGACCGAGCGTCTGCCGGACGGACAGCGCCTCGGGCAGCCAGGGGTGCCGCCGTATGATCGCGCGTTGTTCCCGGCCGATCCGCCGGAGGTCGGCGCGCCAGTCCCCGGAGGGACCGGCCGGCAGGGAGTGGTCGCCGCCGACGTGGTCGATCATGAGCTCCAGCAGCGTCTCCTTGTTGGGGACATAGCTGTAGAGGGACATCGTCCCGGCGCCGATCCGGGCCGCGACCGCGCGCATCGTGACCGCCGAGAGCCCCTCGGCGTCGGCGAGGGCGACGGCCTCCGCCGTGATCGCCTCGCGGCTGTGGGCCGGCGGCCTGCCCCGGCGGGGACGTTCGGCGCGCGACCAGAGCCGTTCGGGATCCACCCCGGCGGGACGGCCGGACGAGCCGGTACGGGCCATGGCGACCTCTCCTTCCTCCTCCGGTCATACCGTCATGAGCTATTACCGTACCCCGTACACGAAAACCCGCGGTGATTCCCGGCCGGAGCGCATCCGCCGACCTGACGGATCGTTGGGCCGGGCATGAGAAGGATCGTCGCTCTCGGCGTGCTCGGCACGGCCGTGCTCTGCGCCACCGCGTCCCCCGCCCACGCCGCCGGACCGGGTGCCGGGCCGGATCCCGTCGCCCAGCTCGCCGCTCCGGCCGAGGCCATGCTGTGCCATGGGGAGACCAAGTCCCTGCCGGTGGTGAGCCAGTACTCCGGGGTGCTCCAGAGCGCGTGCGGCGCCCTGCCGCGCTGACGCGGCGTCGGTCAGCGGCAGCGCAGGACGGCCACGAGGGCGGCGTCGTCGGTGAGGTTGCCGCCCGCGTGGCCGAGCAGGTCGTCGTGGAGGCGCTGGACCAGCCGTTGAGGATCGCGTTCCCGCCAGGCGGCGATCCGTTCGGCGATGGGGTAGAAGACGCCCCGCGCGTCCCGGGCCTCGCTGACCCCGTCGGTGTAGAGCAGGAGCAGGTCCCCGGCCTCGAAGGGGAAGGTCTCCACCTCGTAGTCGTCCGCCTCCATGTCCGAGCCCACGCCCAGCGGCAGCGCCGGGTCACGGACCGTCAGCGCGGTGACCCGGCCCTTGTGCACCAGCAGCGGCGGCGGATGGCCGCAGCTGATGAGACGGATCACGGGCTCCTCGTCGGGGATGTCCAGCATCGCGGCGGTGACGAAGCCCTCCATGTTGTCGGGGTCGTCCGAGGGCGCCACGGTGTCCCAGTACACGGTGTTGTGCAGATGGGCGACGAGCCGGGCCAGCGGGGGGTTGCGGTGCGCCGCCGCGTGGAAGGCGCCGAGCAGCAGGGTGGTGGACCCGATGGCGGGCAGGCCCTTGCCCCGCACGTCGCCGATCAGGAACCGGCTGCCGTCCGGGGTGCGCGCCGTCGCGTAGAGGTCGCCGCCCATGAGCGCCTCGGCCTCCGCCGCGACGTACACCGCCGCCACCCGCAGCGGGCCGACGCGGTGGGGGAGGGGGCGCAGCAGATACCGCTGGATGACGTCCGCCACCAGCCGTGCCCGGCCGAGCTGCCGCTCGTGCCGTTCGTGCGCGTAGCGGAAGCCCACGACGAAGAGCGAGATCGTCAGCAGGGCACCGATCTGGGCCTGGTGGTTCGCGGTCGTCAACCCGCCCAGGAGGGCGCTGAGCAGGAGCTGCGCGCCCACGGCCAGGGCCGCGACGAGGGCGACGAGCCGGGGGCTGCCGAACGTCGCGGTGATCGCCGGCGCCACCACCAGCAGCGGACCGAGCTGGATGGACCTGCCCGTCCACAGGTCGAGCACCATGATCAGCGCGATGAGCCCGAGCGGCGCCGCGAGCAGTGCGCGACTGTTGTGCCAGGGCCCCTCGGCCCCCCGCGACCGGTGCCGGAGGTGCATTCCTCCTGCTTACATTTCCCGGCGACCGTCACCCGGCTCCGACACGTCTTTCAGCCCCGTCTTTCCGTCATGCCTTTCCGGCCGGTCCCTCGCCCGCGCGCTCAGGCCGGCCCGTCGGGCAGCAGCCGCAGGGCGCCGAGCGCCACGGCCAGGTCGGCGACCGCGCGCGGGTCGCGCAGGGAACGGCCCGTCAGCTCCTCCACCCTGCGCAGCCGGTAGCGGACGGTGTTGCGGTGGCAGTACAGCGGCTTCGCCGCCTCCGCCACCGAACCGCCCGCGACGAACCACTGCTCCAGCGTCTCCAGCAGCCGGGCGCGCTCGGTGGCCGGGAGCACCAGAACGCCGGCGAAGACCGTCCGCGCGATCCGCCCGGCCTCCTCCGGGGACGCCGCCACCAGCAGGGAGACGGGACTGTCGTCGAACCGGACGACGCCCGCCGCCCGCCCCCGCGCCCCGGACAGCGCGAGCCGCGCCAGCCGCAGCGCCCGGGGGGTGTCCTGGAGCGCCGCATACGGCGGGCTGACCCCGACCGGGGAGCCGGCGGCCCGGCCCAGGACACGCAGGGCCGCCTCCGCACCCCCCGCGCCCCGCACGGCGACGACGCCCACCTGGAGATCGGGCAGCAGCCGCCACGCCGAGCGTGCCTCCTCGGCGAGCAGCCGGGACTCGATGCCGGGCAGCGCCTCCCGGCCCGGGGCGGGCACGTCCGCCGCCACCACCACGAACGGCCCCTCGGTCGGCAGCCCCAGCACCTGGGCCGCCTCCCAGACGGTGGTGCGGTCGGTGAGCATCCCCGTGAACAGGGCCTCGACCAGCGCGGAACGCTCGCGCTCCCGCTGGAGCACCAGCTCCGAGGCCGCCTCCCGGTAGGCGTCCCCGGCCGCCGCCGCCAGGCCCTCGTTCACCCACCAGGCGGCGAGCGAGGCGACGGTGTCGACGGTGATGCCGTCGACGGCCCGCACCAGGGCGGCCAGCTCGGACCACAGGAACTCGGACCCCACGCGATAGGCGTGCAACAGCTCCGCCAGCGGCGCGCCCCGGCGGGCGTGCTCACGGCCCGTGTTGCGCGCCGGGGCCAGATCCGCCCCCCGGCGGTCGACGAGCTGACCGAGCACCAGCTCGGTGTTGTCCCGGCAGGAGGCGCCCAACTCCTCGAACGGCACCCGGTCCTCGCTGCCGTAGTAGGCCACCTCGGACCGGATGCGCAGGGCCATGCGCTCGCTCACCTCCCGCGCGCGCCCCAGCAACGTCGCGGCGGCGGGGGCGACCTCGGCGGGGGGAGATGAAGTGCGGTTCATGTACCGCAGGTTACAAACAGAGGTGCGATTCGGGCGACGTTGTGCGCGGGGACAATGGGCCGACGTCATCACTGTGCACCGGTACGTGGCCCACGGGGCGGGAGACCACGACGATATCGGCAACGTTACCGGCCGGTTTCGTCGCCCGCCCGACCTCTCCGTACCCCCCAGGAGGACCCGTGCCCAGAGCAGCGACCCGCAGTAAGAACAGCGGTACGGACACCCACGACGGCACATCCCGCCGGAGATGGCCCGCCCTGCTGACCGGCTGCGCCCTCCTCGCCACGCCCCTCACCACCGCCGTGGCGACCCCCGCCCAGGCCGCGGCGCAGGCCGGCTCCGGTACGTCCTATGTGGCCCTCGGCGACTCGTACGCCGCCGGTGCCGGGATCCCCGCCGTCTCCGGCGGACTGTGCCTGCGCTCCGACCGCAGTTACGGCCGCCTCGTCGCCGCGAACCTCAAACCGGCCTCGTACACCGACGCCACCTGCGCCGCGGCCAAGGTGGGTGCCCTCACCACGGCGCAGACCGACGCCGGCATCCGCGTCAACGGCCCACAGCTCGACGCCGTGAAGCCGGACACCGGGCTCGTCACCCTCACCATCGGCGGCAACAACCTCGGCACCTCCGACCTCGGTTTCGTCGACGTCGTCCTGGCGTGCTCCGGCCTGGCCCTCACCAACCCCTTCGGCGCGCCCTGCCGCGACTTCTACAAGGACACGCTCACCAAGCGCCTGGACGCCGTGGCGCCCCGGCTCGCCGACGGCCTGAAGCGGATCCACGCCAAGGCGCCCGGGGCCAAGGTGCTGGTCGTCGGCTATCCGTCGGTGGTACCCGACGACCCGAGGACCTGCCTCGGCAAGATGCCCATCACGACCGGCGACATCGGCTATCTGCGCACCGTCCTCGGCGACCTCAACAAGATGGCCGCCAGGACCGCCGCAGCCAACGACGCCACCTTCGTCGACACCCTCACCCCGACCACGGGGCACGACCCCTGCTCGGCGGACCCCTGGATCGAGCCGCTCATTCCCGGCAAGCCCACCCTGCCGCTCCACCCCAACGCCACGGGTGAGCGCGTCAGGGCCGACGCGGTGCTGAACACCCTCCGCCGCTGACGGCACGGAGCGAGCACCCGGGGAAAACCCTTGGACAACGCCCGCGGCGACTGATTGATTGGCCCCGCACGAGACCGTGCGGGGCCGTTTCATGGGCTACCGCATGGGCTGCTTCACGGGCTACTTCACGAACCACTTCACCACGAACGGAAAGAGCGGGACATCATGCGGCAGGCGACCGGAGCTCCGACGACCAAGGACCGAATGCCCGCACCCATGACTGTGAAGAGCCCGTATGAACAAGCTGAACCTGGGGATTCTCGCCCACGTCGACGCCGGTAAGACCAGCCTCACCGAGCGCCTCCTCCACCGCACCGGAGTCATCGACACGGTGGGGAGCGTCGACGACGGCACCACACAGACCGACTCCCTGGAGCTGGAACGGCGCCGGGGCATCACCATCCGCTCGGCCGTGGCCGCCTTCGTCCTCGACGACCTCAAGGTCAACCTGATCGACACCCCGGGGCACTCCGACTTCATCGCCGAGGTCGAACGCGCCCTGCGGGTGCTGGACGGCGCCGTCCTGGTCGTCTCCGCCGTCGAAGGCGTACAACCGCAGACACGCGTCCTGATGCGCACCCTGCGCAGACTCGCGATCCCCACCCTGGTCTTCGTCAACAAGGCCGACCGCGCCGGAGCGGACACCGACGCCGTGCTCGCCGGGATCCGCCGGCGGCTCACCGGCTCCGCCGTCGCCATGACCACCGTCACGGACCTCGGCACCCCGGCCGTACGCGTCCGCCCGCGGACCCTCGACGACCCGGCGTTCACCGACGGACTCGCGGAGGTCCTCGCCGGGCACAGTGACGCCTTCCTGGGCTCCTACCTGGACGACACCCTTACCTCCGACGACTACACCGCGGAACTCGCCCTCCAGACCGCCAAGGGACTCACCCACCCCGTGTACTTCGGCTCCGCCGCCACCGGCGAGGGCATCGACGAACTCCTCGCCGGAGTACGGCACCTGCTCCCCGCCCCGGACGACACCCGCCCCGGCGGGGAACCGGCCGGCACCGTATTCAAGATCGAACGCGGCTCCCGGGGCGAACGGATCGGCTACCTCCATCTGACCGCCGGCAGCCTCGCCGCCCGCGACGAGGCCGTCCTCCACCGCACCGACCACGCCGGGCACGTCACCCGGCACTGCGGCAGGATCACCTCGCTACGCGTGTTCGAACGGGGCGCCACCACCGTCGAGACCCGGGCCGAGGCCGGGGACATCGCGCAGATCCGCGGCCTGAAGGACCTCCGCGTCGGCGACCGGCTGGGCCCGGCGGACGCCACCGGGCGCACCGGCGTCTTCGCCCCGCCCGCCCTGGAGACCGTCGTCCGCCCCCTGCGGCCCGAGGCGGCGCCCCGGCTCCACACGGCCCTGACGGCCCTCGCCGAAGCGGACCCCCACATCGAGCTCCAGCAGGACGCGGACACCGGGGGAGCCGTTCTGCGCCTCTACGGAGAGGTGCAGAAGGACATCATCCACACCACCCTCGCCGAGGAGTTCGGCGTCGCCGTCCGCTTCGAGGAGACCCGCACGGTCCACATCGAGAAGCCCGTCGGCGCCGGCACGGCACTGGAGGAGATCGACACCCGCGCCTACGAGAACTACTTCTGGGCGACGGTGGGGCTCCGCGTCGAGCCCGCCGGGCCCGGCGAGGGCGTCGTGTTCCGCCTGGGCGTCGAACTGGGCTCACTGCCCCGGGCGTTCCACAAGGCCATCGAGGACACCGTCCACTCGACCCTGCGGCACGGCCTGTACGGCTGGCAGGTCACCGACTGCCTGGTGACGCTCACCCACACCGGCTACGCCAGCCCCGTCAGCGCCGCGGACGACTTCCGCAAGGTCACCCCGCTGGTGCTGATGGACGCGCTGCGCCGGGCCGGGACCGAGGTCCACGAACCGGTGAACGCCTTCGAACTGGAGCTGCCCACAGGCGCCCTGAGCCCGGTCCTCGCCAGGCTGGCCGAGGTGGGCGCGACCCCCTTCCCGCCCGTCGCCGACGGCGACGTCTACCGGCTGGAGGGCCTGCTGGCGGCGGGCCGGACGCACGGCTTCGAGCAGCGGGTCCCCGGGCTCACCCAGGGGGAGGGCGTCTTCCTGTCCGCCTTCCACGGCTACCGGCCCGTCCGGGGACACCAGCCGGTGCGGCCGCGCCCCCAGGGCCCGGACCCGCTGAACCGGGACGCGTATCTGCTGCACGTGCTCAAGCGCCTGTAGCGCCCTCGTCGGACGGCCCGGGCGGATCCGTTCCGCCCGGGCGCTCCGCCGGGCCGCCGGTCTGTCACGCGTGAGCGCCCACCGCGGGCGGCAGCTGTCGTACGCCCGAACGGACCGCCCAGAAGAAGACGCCCAGCGCGACGAGGGCGACGGTCAGCGAGTCGTACGGCGCGGGCAGCCGGCCCGAGCCCTTGAAGGTGCCGAGCCAGGAGAGCAGCGTCAGCACGGCCAGATAGACGATCAGCCAGGCACCGGTGCGCAGTTCGGCGACGAGCGGGACGTCCTCATGGCCCGAGCGCCGCATCGCCAGGAAGATCAGCAGCCCGCCCAGCACGAGCGGCAGCGCCAGCCGCAGGTCGTGCCATCCCGACCAGTACACGAACTCGCTCGACACCACGAAGCTGACGGGCGCGATCCAGCGCAGCCCGGGCACCCAGCCCGCCATCTCCCCACCCGGCTGCTTCCGGAAGACCGCGGCGGCGACGGCCGACGCGGCATAGATCAGCAGGTACATGTCGCCCATGATGCTGACGATGTGCTGCCAGCCGCCGAACGGCAGCAGGAAGACCACGATGACGGCGAGGTTCAGCGCCAGCGCCCGGTGCGGGATCCCGGAGCGGCTGTCGACCTTCATCAGCGCCCGGGGCAGCGTGCCGTTCTTGGCGAGGGCGTAGGTGTGGCGGGCGTCGATGGCGACGCCCACGTACGCCGAGCCGCCCGGCGAGACGACCGCGTCCGCGTAGAGGAGCGTGGACAGCCAGTGGAGATTGAAGATCAGCGCCAGCTGGCCGAAGGGCGATTCGAAGTTCACGCCCTTCCAGCCACCGCCGAGGAGGTCCTCGGGAACGGTGAAGAGAAAGGCCAGCTGGAGCCCCAGATACATCAGCAGGGCCAGCCCGATGCCGGTGAGCACCGAGGCCGGGATGGTCCGGCGGGGGTCGCGGGCCTCGCCGGAGAAGTCCAGCGGGGCCTGGAAGCCGTTCACCGAGTACACCACGCCGCCCCCGGCGAGCGCGGACAGACAGGCCGCGTAGCCGTAGGGAGCGAAACCGCCGTGGTCGGTCAGCCGTCCCGAGTGCCAGCCGGAGGCGAGCAGCGCGAGCACGGTGACCACGGGCATGACGACCTTGAAGACCGAGACGAGGTTGTTGAGCCGGGCGAACGTCCGTACCGCGAACCAGTTCAGCGCCGTCAGCAGGGTGCTCAGCGCCACGGCGACGCCCAGGCCCGAGACGCTGAGGGTGTGGCCCGTGTAGAGGCCGGGGAGATAGTGGTTGGCGTACTGCATGATCGCGCTGATCTCGGCCGCGGTGCCGCCCACCGACAGCAGCACCGACCAGCCGACGACCGTGCCGACCAGACGGCCGCTCGCGTACAGCGGCCAGCGAACCGTTCCGCCGCCCTCGGGGCGCGACGCGCCGAGCTCGATCATGACGAGGGCGACGAGCCCGCACAGCAGGCCCGCGCCGACCCAGGTCAGCAGGGACGCGGGCCCCGCCGTCTGGGAGGCGTACATCGCGGCGAACAGCCAGCCGGAGCCGACGATGTTGGAGAAGCCGATTCCGGTCAGTCCCCAGAACCCCAGGTCGCGGCGGAGTCGCCGCTCCTGGACGGCCACTTCGGGCGTGCCGGGCTCCACCGGCAGCGAACGGTCCGACACGTGAGAGCCCTCCGGAGACGAGTGAGTGCCTGCCATAGCGCCTTGAAGGTGTGAGTTGAGCCAGTATGTCGGTTAATCGATCTTAATTTGGCGCTATTTGTGGGCCATGATGACGCCACACGGCGTCATCACCGTTCCCGCACGTCACTCTGCACCCGGAGGGCACCTTGCACAACGAACCGTCGATGAATCCGCCCGAGCGGACCGCCCAGGCGACCGCGCCGCGCCCCGAGCCCGACCCGCTCCCCGGGCTGCCGCTGAGCCGCCCCGAGGGCTGCCCCTTCGACCCGCCCACCGAGCTGGCCCGGCTGCGCGACACCGAACCGCTGCGCCGGATGCGCTACCCCGACGGTCATCTGGGCTGGCTGGCCACCGGCCACTCCGTGATCCGCAAGATAGGGGCGGACCGCCGCTTCAGCTCGCGGTACGAGTCCTTACACCTGCCCGTGGCCATCCCCGGGGTCACCACCCTGCCCCCGGCCACCCTCGGGGACCTCACCGGCATCGACCCGCCCGAGCACACCCGCTACCGGCGGCTGCTCGCCGGGAACTTCACCGTCCGCCGGATGCGCGCCCTCACCGCCCGCGTCGAGGAGATCGCCGCCGAGCACCTCGACGCCATGGAGCGCCAGGGCCCGGACCTCGATCTCGTGGCGGCCTACGCCCACCCCGTACCGGCCCTGATGATCTGTGAACTGCTGGGCGTGCCCGAGGACGAGCGCGAGGGCTTCCGGAACCGTGCCGCGACGGTGAGCGGCACGAGCGCGACGGCCGAGGAGCAGTACTCCGCCCTGACCGCGCTCGGGGAATTCGTCCGCGAACTGGTGCCGGTCAAGCGCGCCGCCCCCACCGACGACCTGCTCAGCGACCTGACCACCACCGACCTCACCGACGAGGAGGTCGCCGGCCTCGGGAGCTTCCTCCTGGCCGCCGGCCTCGACACCACCGCGAACATGATCGCGCTGGGCGCCTTCGCCCTCCTGAACCACCCCGAACAGGCCGCCGCCCTGCGCTCCGACCCCGGCATCGCCGACCAGGCCGTCGAGGAACTGCTGCGCTATCTGAGCATCGGCCACACCGGGGTGCGGGCGGCGCTGGAGGACGTCGAGGTGGACGGCACGCTGATCAAGGCCGGCGAGACGGTCACCCTCTCCGTCCAGGCCGCCAATCGCGACCCCGCCCGGTTCACCGACCCCGACACCCTGGACCTGAGCCGCACCGCCACCGGCCACCTCGCCTTCGGCCACGGCATCCACCAGTGTCTGGGCCAGCAACTGGCCCGCGTGGAGCTGCGCGTCGCCCTGCCCGCCCTCTTCACCCGCTTCCCGTCGCTGCGCCTGGCCGTCCCGCCCGAGGAGGTGCCGCTGCGCGACGACATGAACCTCTACGGAGCCCACCGGCTTCCGGTCACCTGGGACCCGACGGAGGGATGATCCGGCTGACCACCGTTTCCACGAGCCGGTCGAGCTCGGTGCCGGAGAGCACGTCCGGCAGCGTGAAGTGCTCCAGCAGCACACCGGTCATGGCGAGATAGAGCACGAGCACGGTGTCCGCGTCGCCGGGCAGGCCGGCGTCCAGGTGGAAACGGACGCTCTCCTCCAGGGCGGCGCGGACGGCGCGGTTGAGCTCGGCCTGGAGGTCCGGGCGGCGGGTGGCCTCCAGCCGGAGCTCCAGCATGGCCAGATAGCCGGTGCGCTCGGCGGTCATACGGCGCACCAGCCACCGCATGAGCTCCGTCACCAGCTCGCGCGAGGGGGCCGCCCGCATGGCCTCGCCGACCTGGGCGGGGTCGGGCGTCATCCGTACATGGATGCGCCGGCCGGCCTGGGTGAACAGATCGTCCCTGCTGGTGAAGTAGTTGGACGCCGTCCCGACGGGCACCCCGGCCTGCGCGTCGACCGCGCGGAAGGTGAGCCCTCGCGCCCCCTCGCGCGCCAGTACCTCGATGGCGGCGTCGACGAGTGCCGTTCTTCGTTCCGGGTTCCTGGCCATCCGTCATGTCCTCTCGGTGAGCCGCTCGATGAGCCGTGAAAAGGGGCTTGCGCAACCACTACAGGTGAAGCACTATATGCGAAGTGGTTCGTATGTCGTCTACGAGAACGAGGAACGCCTTGCGCAAGCTCACCTACTACGTCGCCTGCTCCATCGACGGCTTCATCGGCGACCCGAAGGGTGACGCGTCGTCCATGTACCAGTTCGTCAACGAGGAGTTCCTGGACTACCTGAGGACGGAATACCCGGAGACCGTCTCCGCCGAGGGCCGCGCGGCCCTCGGCATGACGGACCTGGAGCACCGGCGGTTCGACACGGTCGTCCAGGGCCGGGGCAGTTACCAGGTCGCCCTCGACGTCAACATCACCAGCCCGTACGGGCATCTGCGCGAGTATGTGGCGTCCCGGACGCTCGGGGAGTCGCCCGATGCGAACGTCACGCTCATCACGGAGGACGTGCCCGGCGCGATCCGGAAGCTCAAGGCGGAGGACGGCGAGCTCGGCATCTGGCTCTGCGGTGGCTCCCAGCTGGCGGGCGAGCTGCTCGACGAGATCGACGAACTGGTGATCAAGACCTATCCGCAGGTCTACGGGTCGGGCATGCCGATGTTCGGCGCGGACTTCGCGGTCACCGACTTCGCCCTGGAGTCGGTCCGCGCCTTCGACAACGGCGTCCTGGTACGGACGTACAGCCGCAAGCGCTGACGTGCCGGGCGCGTGCGGCTACGGCCGTGCGCGCGGGGCGATGGCGAGGACGGCCACGTCGTCGTGGAGCGCGAGGGTGTGCCGGGGGAGGTCGGCATCGAGGAAGTCGACGACCTCCTCCGGGTCCGGGGCCGGGCGGCCGCCGAAGCGGTCGCGCAGCCGGTCCAGGAGGGGATAGAAGTCCCCGGACGCGTCACGGGCCTCGACCAGCCCGTCGGTGCACAGCAGCAGCACGTCGCCGGGCCCGAAGGGGTGGCTGTAGGCCACGGGGGCCTCGTCGGTGAGCGCCGCCAGGCCCAGGGGCAGGGCGGGCGGCCCGGCGAGGGTACGGACCTCGCCGTCCGAGATCAGGACGGGCTCGACATGGCCGCAGTTGACGATCTCCACCCGCCGCGCGAGCGCGTCGTACTCGACGAGGATCGCGGTGACGAACAGCTCGTCGTCCGGCACCGCCGCCGCCTCGCGCGCGACGCAGCGCTCCATGCTGACGGCGATCTCCGCCAGATGGCCCGCGTCGTGGACGGCCTGGCGGTAGCAGCCCAGCAGATCGGCAACGGTCCGCACGGCGGCGAGCCCCTTGCCGCGGACGTCGCCGACGACGGCGCGCTCACCCGCGTCCGTCGCCCGGATCTCGAAGAGGTCGCCGCCGACCAGGGATTCGGCGGGCCGGTAGACCCCGGCCGCCAGCACCCCGCCGACCTCACGGGGCACCGGCCGCAGCAGCGTGAGCATCAGCGCCTTGGCGACCGAGCCGGCCCGCACCAGCCGGGCCGCCTGCCGCCGCCGGTGCGCGGCGAGAACGGTGCCCAGGACGCCGACGACGGCGGTGGAGACATACGCGCCGACGTAGTGACGCTCCCACAGATCGTGCGAGGGGCGCCCCGCGCAGCACACGCTGCCGGCCAGGGCGCCCTCCAGCCCGACGGCGAAGACCGTGACGGCGGCGACGCCGACCGGGCCGTGCGCGAAGGCGGCGATCACGGGAAGGGCGATGAGCAGGAAGCTCACGGGCCACTTCACAGGCGTGAGCGGTTCGAGCAGCAGCACGGCGGCGACGAAGACGGCGGGCAGCCACCGCATCCAGACCGGCGTCACGGGCGCTTCCAGGCCGGTGGCGCCGCTGAGCCGCGCCGGACGCGCGACGTCGGCCCCGCCGGCGTCGTCGCGCTGCCGCTGCCTCACCCGCCACTCCTCTCGCACGGTCACCGCGCCGCCGCGGGCACGACGCGCGGCGGCGCGTCCCGCCATTGAGCCACGGCGGCACGCCCGTACGACGAACCCGTCAGCGGCACTCGCCCGTCCGGCCGAACGAGCCCGTTCCATCGGCCGAGGTGGCGCCGCCTCCCCGCGCCGCCGCCGGAGGCGACCTGTACGCGCCGGTGCCGCAGCCGTACCCTCGGCCCGGAACACCCACGCCCGAGCACGCACGACGGGCCGGCGACGACGACCTCCGGGACGGGACGGGACGTTTACGTGACGACGACACCGCCGCGCGGCTATGTCTTCGACAACGAGAACGAGAACGCGGCTGAACAGCACCGCTGTCTGGCGGCCGCCTACGACCCCTTCACCACCCGCCGGCTGGCCCGGCTCGGCGTGGGCCCCGGCGCCCGTGTGCTGGAGGTGGGGGCCGGGGGCGGCAGCGTGGCCCGGTGGCTGGCCGGACGCGTCGCGCCCACGGGATCGGTGCTGGCCACGGACGTCACACCGCTGCACCTGGCACCCGCGCCGGGCCTGCGGGTGCTCACGCACGACATCACGAGCGACCCGCTCCCTGAGAACGAGTTCGACGTCATCCACGCCCGTCTCGTCCTGCTCCATCTGCCCGGACGCCTCGATGTGCTCCGGCGGCTCGTCGCCGCGCTGCGGCCCGGGGGCCGGCTCCAGCTCGACGAGTTCGACGAGACCACCTACGGCCCGCTGATCCCGGTGGGGGAGTCCGGCGACGCGGCGCGGGCCGCCTACGGCGCGTACCTCGACGCCAAGATCGCCCTCCTGGAGTCCGCCGGAGCGGGCCTGACCTGGGGTCGGGACGCGGCCACCGCCATGCACGGGGCGGGGCTGACGGACGTCGACGCGGAGCCCGAGGTCCAGCGGTGGCGCGCGGGCTCGCCGGGAACGGCCCTCCAGATCCACAACACATGGCATCTGCGCGACCGCTTCCTGGCGGCCGGCCTGACCGACGAGGGGCTCGAGGCCGCGCGGGCGGCCATGAGCCACCCCGACTTCCTGGCCGCCTCCTGCCTGATGTACTCGGTCCAGGGGAGGAAGCCCGGCACCGCCGGACACGTTTAGTCACCGCCGAGCCGCCGTGCGTGCCCGGGTCCGGACATACACAGCCCCCGGCGCTCCATCCCCGACCCGCGAATCTCGGTCGTCGCCTCGATTTCGCCTTCGGTTCTGGGCCCTTCCGGGGGCCTGGCCAGTTGCCGAGATGGGGGTCACTCGGATTCGATGAACGTCTCCATCGAACGGTGCGGCTCTCACCGGTTGTCTGGTGTAATCGCCATTTTCCTCCCCCTATATCCCATGTCAAGGGGAGACCGGCCGGTAACATCTGGAATGTCCGGACCGGATTCCGGCCCCCGGTGCCCGGCTCTCAGGCGCGGGCGGCGACCTTCCCGGCCATTCCCGGCAGGAAGTCCGTGAACAGCTCGTGCACCTCGCGCACCAGCGGCCTCAGCACCCGGAACCGGGCCAGCACCACGCCCCGGGCGGTCAGCCGGGCGCCCCGGCCGGCCAGCCGGCGGCTGCGCTCGCCGCCGGCGGAGCGGTCGAAGACCCAGTACATGGTGAGCCCCATCTGCGACAGCCACATCAGCTCCGGCAGTACGTCGGCCAGCTCGGCCGGCACCTTCGCCCTGGAGCCCGCCAGCACCTCGCGGTGAACGGCGATGGCCGCCTCGCGGGCGTGCTCGGACTCGGGGGAGAAGGGGCTGAGGGGGCTGTCGGGGTCGGCGGCGTTCTTGAAGAACTGCGCCGCGAATTCGTGGTACGGCCCGGCCACGTCCAGCCACGCCTCCAGCACCCCGGCCAGCCGCGCCTCCAGGTCGGTCTCCCGGTCCAGCACCTCGCGGACCGCCTTCTGGTGGTCGGCGCCGATCCGGTCGTAGAAGCCCTGGATCAGGTGCTCCTTGCCGGCGAAGTAGTAGTACGCGTTGCCGACGGAGACCCCGGCCTCCTTGGCGATGGCCCGCATCGTGGTCTTGTCGTAGCCGCGTTCCTGGAACAGTCTCAGCGCCGTCTCCAGGATCAGGGCGCGGGTCTGCTCGCTCTTGGGGGCTCGGGGCTCGTTCTCTGCTGACACGGTCAGAGCCTAGCCGCGCGGCCTGAAGGGGCTGTGCCCGGTTCACTGCCCGGCCGGCGCCGCCCACGGTCCCTGCGGGCCGGGGTAACCCTGCGGGGCGGTGTGCCATCCCTGCGGCGGGACGGGCGGGAGCTGCCCACGGTCCGTCATGCCGCGGCGGCGGAACTTGTTGAGCGCGTACACATTGCCCAGGTGCATCACGCCGAGCACCAGCAGTACGACGCCGAGCTTCCGCGACAGGGTCTCGAACACCTCGCGGGCGTTCGTGACCGCGGTGTCGTCCTGGAGGTAGAGCGCCACGAATCCCAGGTTGACGAGATAGAAGCCCACCACCAGCAAGTGGTTGACGGCGCCGGCGAGCTTCTCGTCCCCGTGCAGCACATCGGCCAGGAAGACCTGGCCGTTGCGGCTCAGCGTACGGGCGACCCAGATCGTGAGTCCCAGGCCGACCAGCAGGTAGACGGCGTACGCGATGACTGTGAGGTCCACGTCCCATGCCTTTCTTGAACGTGTTCAAAACTTTCTTGATCGGGACTGTAGACCTGTTTTTGAACACGTTCAAGCCGGGCGTTCAGGCCGGGTCCCGGCGCAGCCGCGCGGCGAGCAGGGCGATGTCGTCCTCGGCGGGTCCCTCGGCGAGCCGGGACAGCAGGGTGTCGAGGACACCGTCCAACGGGCCGGCCAGCGGCAGCCGGAGCCGCGTCAGCCACCGCAACGACACGTCGATGTCCACACCCCGTCGCTCCACCAGCCCGTCCGTGTACAGCAGCAGGACGCTGCCGGGAGGCATCCGCGCCGTGAACGCCTCGTAGCCGCACAGCGCGGTGCCCAGCGGGGGACCGGCCGGTACGTCCAGCAACTCGCCCTCGCGGTCCGGGCGCAGCAGCACGGGCGGCAGGTGCCCGGCGCGGGCGGCCGTGACCGTGCCCGCGCCGGGATCGATCAGCGCCAGCAGGCACGTGGCGACACGGTCCAGGCCGATCCGGGCGGCGTCCCGGTCGGCCCGCTCCAGGATCGCGGCGGGCGACGCGCCGGACGTGGCGACCGTCCGCAGCAGCGAGCGGTACTGGCTCATGGCGACCGCCGCCGCGAATCCATGGCCCATCACATCGCCCATCACCTGGAGGGTGCGTCCGTCGGGCAGCGCCAGCGAGTCGTACCAGTCGCCGCCGACGAGGGCGCTGCGGCCCGCCGGCAGATAGCGCGAGGCCGTCTCGACATCCGGGTGCGGGCTGCCGGGCTCCGACAGCAGGGCGCGCTGCAACTCCAGGGCCATGGCGTGCTCATGGGTGTACTGACGGGCGTTGCTCACGGTCACGGCGGCCCGCGCGGCCAGCTCCCGCACCACCACGATGTCGTCCTCGGCGAACGGGGGCGATTCCCCCGCCCGCGACAGGATGATCGTCCCCACCGGGTGCTGTGGCGCGGGCAGGGGCACCACCAGCAGGGAGTGGATCCCGGCGGCGCGGTAGGCCGTGACGCGGCCGGGGTCCGGGGCCATCCGCCGGAGCAGCTCGTCCGAGGCGAGGTTGCCCACCCACGGCTGCCCGGTGTCGAGGCACCGGCGGATCGCCGAGCCCCGCTGGACGTCCACATGGTCCCCCGGCTCGCCGAACCGGGCCAGGTGCCACATCAGTTCCGGCACCGCCGCCAGGGCCATCCGGCGCAGCCGCAGCATGCCCGGCGCCGGGGGCGGCGTCCCGCCGGCCTCCTCCTCGGTGATCTCGACGCTCGCCGCGTCGGCCAGCTCCGGCACCAGGAAGTCGGCCAGTTCCGTGCACGTGGTCTCCACGTCGAGGGTGGTCCCCACGTGGGTGGCGGCCGTGTCGAGCAGGGCGAGGCGCTGATGGGCGGCCTCCAGCTCCGTCACGTACTGGCGAAGGCCGCTCACCTCCACGCCGATGCCGCAGAGGCCCACGATCCGGCCCCCGTCCTCCAGCCGGTGATAGACGGTGCGCCACTGCCGCTGCGCGTAGGCGGAGCGGGCGTGGGTGCGTCCCGTGACGGAGACTTCCCGGGGCAGGCCGTCCGCGAGCACCTGGCGCAGGACGTCCTCGGGCCGCCGGACCTCGGGCAGGACGTCGCCGATGGTCCGGCCCAGGAACGCGGACGCGGGTATGCCGCACATCCGCGCCATCGCGGGGTTGACGTAGAGGTAGCGCAACTGCGGGTCGAGCACGAAGACGGAGGCCGCGGTGCCCTCCAGCACGTTCCGCAGCAGCCGGTGCTCACGCGCCCGCGCCGCCTCCTCGTCCGCTCCGCCCGTCGTGTCCGCCTCGGCGGGGAAGAGCCATCGCGGAGGCGGCGTGTCAGGGGCCACCGTCTCCTCCTCGTCTCACCGGCCCGAGGCGGCCACCGTCCATGCTGGCCGCCCGGCCCGGGAGCCGCACGCGCGACGGCCCCGGCGGCCACCGGCCGAGGCGGGCGACGGCCGGGCGGACGCCCCGGCCCACGCCGGGCGCCCCGCCGCACGGACGGGGGCCCGGCGTTCCCGCGAACGGGTGAGACGAGGGCCGGATCAGTCCAGCGGCTTCTGGAAGTGGAAGGCGGTGACGGCCATCCGCTCACGGTGATAGAAGCGGTGGGCATCCGTCCGGTGGGTGCCGGAGTCGAGCGTCAGGAGGCGGCAGCCGGCCGCGCGGGCGTACTCCTCGAGGTGGGCCAGGAGCCGGCGGCCGACACCGGTGGAGCGCGCGTCGTCGGCGGTCACCAGGTCGTCGACGTACAGCGAGCGCACGGTGCTGGTGTTGACGACGAGGCGCCAGCCCGCCGCGCCGACGCACCTGCCGTCGTCCTGGTACGCGGCGGTGAAGCGCAGGCCGTGGCCGTGCCCCTCGGCGTAGATCGTCCGCAGGAGGTCCTCGTCGAGGTGGGGTCGCAGCTGGCGCAGGACGGGGAACAGGTCGGATATGAGCCGCTCGTCGCCGGGCTCCAGGTCGATGATCTTCATGCGCGGCACTTTAGGCCAGGCCGGGGCGCTAGGACAGGGCCGAGCCCCGCCGCACCCGTCGCCCCGCCTGCATGACGGCGGGCGGTCCGCGTACACCCGGACGGCCGTATTCGGCGCCGCGCCGCGCTTCGGCCGCCGCGACACGGGCACCCGGCGGACATGTCACGCCTTCCCGGCCCCGGCCCCCTTCTCCCCGGCGTCGCCGAGCCGTACTGGACGGCCACCACCGCCCCCACCACGCCCCGCGCCACCGCCCTGACGTCCGACCTCACCGTGGACGTCGCCGTCGTCGGCGGCGGCGCGACGGGGCTGAGCACCGCGTGGGAGCTGATCGAGGCCGGGCGCTCGGTCGTCGTGCTGGAGGCCGGTCTCCTCGCCGCCGGGAGCGCCGGCCGCGCCACCGCCCAGGTGACCGCGCTGCACCCCCTCGGCTACGCCGGGCTGTGCCGGAAGCGGGGCGCCGAGGCCGCCCTGCTGTGCGCGCGCTCCATGGCCGAGGCGGTCGACCGGGTCGGCGAGATCGCGGCGGCGCTGCACGCCGACTGCGACCTGGAACGGCTGCCGGCCCACGCCTACGCCACCGGCGCCACCCGCCACGAGAGCCTGCGGGCGGAGGCCGAGGCGGCCCGCGCGGCGGGGCTCGCCGCCTCGTACACCACCGAGACCGGACTGCCTTTCACCGTCACCGGCGCCGTGCGCGTCGAGAACCAGGCACAGCTCCACCCGCGCCGCTATCTGCTCGCCCTCGCCCACGACATCCTGGCGCGCGGCGGCCGCGTCCACGAGAACACCCGGGTGACCGGGCTGAAGGAGGGCACACCCTGCCGGGTGACGACCGAGCACGGAGCCGTCGTCACCGCGGCGGACGTGGTCGTCGCCACCCACCACCCCGTCCTCGACCGTGGCCTGCTGTTCACCCGCCTCTCGACACGCCGCGAGCTCGTGGTGGCCGCCACGCTGCCCGCCGAGGACGACCCCGGCGGCATGTACGTAACCGGGGACGACGGCCGCCGGTCGGTGCGCACCGCCCCGTACGGCGAGGGGGAGCGCCTGCTCATCGTCACCGGCGAGTGCTCCGCCCCCGCGGAGCCGGACGTGGCCCGGCGGTTCGACCGCCTCGTCCACTGGACCACGGAACGCTTCCCGCGCGCCCGGATCCTCCACCACTGGACGGCCCAGGACCACGAATCCGCCGACGCGGTGCCCTTCGTCGGCCTCCGCCGCCCCGGGGCCGCGCACGCCTACGTCGCCACGGGGTTCGGCGGCTGGGGCCTGAGCGGCGCCGTCATGGCCGGCCGGCTGCTGACGGAGCTCGTCGTCGGACGGACGATCCCCTCCTGGGCCGGCCTGTACGACCCGTGGCGACCGGGCCGCGCGATGCGCGGGGCACCCGTCGCGCTCAGGAACCAGGTGGCCTTCGGACGCCGCCTCCTGACGGACCGGCTGCGCGCCGGGCGCCGGGGCCCGGAGGCGGACGTCCCGCCCGGCGGCGGAACCGTCGTCCGCGTCGGCGGCCGGCACTGCGCGGTCCACCGGCAGGAGGACGGCACCGTGCGCGCCGTCTCCGCGCGCTGCACCCACCTGGGCTGCCTGGTGGCGTTCAACGCCGTCGAACGGACCTGGGAATGCCCGTGCCACGGCTCCCGCTTCGCACCCGACGGGACCGTCCTCAACGGCCCCGCGACCCGGCCCCTGGAGGTCCGGGAGATCCCCGGCGACCGGTGACCCGACGACGCGGCCCGGCCGCCGGTGGCCTCACAGTGCCGCGAGTTCGCGCTCCAGGTCGTCCAGGCCCAGGGAACCCAGCGCGAGCGCCTTCATGTGCCACTCCTTGAGGGAGAACGCGGCACCGTGCCGGGCGCGGGCGGCCGCCCGGCCCCGCAGCCAGGAGCGCTCGCCCAGCTTGTAGCCGATGGCCTGGCCCGGCCTGCCCAGATAGCGGGTGATCTCGCTGTCGAGGTAGTCGGCGGAGTGGCCGGAGTGGCGGCCGAGGAACTCCCGTGCCAGGCCCGGCGTCCAGCGCTCCCCGGGGTGGAACGGCGAGTGGCGGGGGATCTCCAGCTCAAGGTGCATGCCGATGTCGATGACGACGCGGACGG
This sequence comes from Streptomyces hesseae, assembly GCF_031845785.1. Taxonomy (NCBI): domain Bacteria; kingdom Bacillati; phylum Actinomycetota; class Actinomycetes; order Kitasatosporales; family Streptomycetaceae; genus Streptomyces; species Streptomyces hesseae. The sequence goes on along the minus strand of NZ_JAVRFI010000002.1, from coordinate 110,813 downwards.
CACGCATCATCTGGGCGTCGAGATGGCCGAGCCGGTGCGCCGGATCGGTGAGGAGCCCCAGCTCGTCCATGAGCCGCTCCGCGTACAGCGCCCAGCCCTCCAGGGTGGCACTGACCCTGCCCACCTTCGTCTGGTAGCGGGACAGTCTCCCGGCCGCCAGCGTCCACTGGGCCATCTGGAGATGGTGGCCCGGCACACCCTCGTGGTACCACGTCGACACCAGGCCGTGGACGGGGAACCGGGTCCGGCCCAGCGTCGGGAGCCAGGTGCGCCCCGGACGGGAGAAGTCCAGCGCGGGCTGGGTGTAGTACGGCGCGGCGGCACCGCCCGGGGGCGCGATGCGCGACTCCACGCGCTTGACCTGCTCGGCGAGTTCGAAGTGCGTGCCGTCCAGCGCCTCGATGGCCTCGCCCATCAGCTCCTGGAGCCACCGCCGGACCTCCTCGACGCCCTCGACGGCCCGCCCGTGCCGGTCCAGCCAGGACATCGCCTCCCACGGCGACCCGGCGCCGGGCAGCACCTTCTCCGCCTCGGCGCGCATCTCCTCCCGCAGCCGGTGGAATTCGGCCCACCCGTACGCGTAGGCCTCGTCCAGGTCGAGGTCCGTGCCGCTCCAGAAGCGGGCGGCCCGTACGTACCGCTCGCGGCCCACCACGTCCGGGGCGCCGGAGGCCCTGGCGGCGTAGTCGTCCCGGAACCAGTCCCGCGCCTCCGCCACGGCCGCCGTCGCCACCTCGGCGGCCGCCGCCAGCTCGCCGCGCAGGGCCTCGGGGCCGTCGGCGGTGAACACGGCGAACCCCCCGCCGGCCAGCCACTCCGTCAGCTGGCCGACGTTGGCGGCCACTTGCCGGGGACCGGCGGGCAGCCCCCGCCGCGCGCCCTCGGCGAGCGAGGCGCGGTAGCCCTCCAGCGCGCCGGGCACCGCCCGCAGCCGCTGGGCGATCGCGGCCCAGTCGTCCTCGGTGCCGGTCGGCATGAGGGCGAAGACCTTGCGGACGCGGTGGAGGGGTGAGGAGATGTTGTCGACCCGGCGCAGCTCCTCACCCGCCTCGTGCTGGTCGAGTTCGGCGGTCAGCCGCTCGCGCAGCAGCTTCGCGCAGCGCCGTTCCACGCCCTGGTCGCCGCCGGGGCGGGCCTCGGCCTCGGTGAGCCGCGCGAGGGTGGCGCGGGCGAGGGCGGCCATGGCGTCATGTCCGTCGGGGGAGAGGTCCGGAAGCCGCCCCGAGCTCAGCGGGTCGCCCATGAACGTACCGGTGATCGGGTCGAGCCGGATGAGGGCGTCGACGTGGTCGTCGGCGACCCGCCGGGGAAGCGACACGTCCATGGCTGCATCGGTCATACCGGCTCCCTGTGTCACCAGGCGGCGCGCCTCGCCGCTCGCGTACTCACCCTGCCCACCCGTCAGGGCGGCGACGCGCGGTCACGGGCGCGCGGCGTGGTTTCCCGCCAGCGGCTCCCGAGTGCGCCCGCACGCCGTTGCCCCGTGCACGACGGGCGGCTTGGCGACCGCGGCGATGGCTCCACGCGCAATGGCGGCCATCCGCACCACGACGGGGGGCACCTCGACGGCGGTGGCGGTCGTTCCTGACGCGCGCGGCGCGTCGTGCGGCGGCGCGGCGCCGGAGCGCGGGGGCTCCGGCGCCGGCGGATTCATCGGCTAGACACCCGCCGCGACGCCCTCACCGACCGCCCCGGAGACGGCCTCCGGGGTGGCGGCGACGGCGGTGCCGGGAGCCGTGTAGAACACCGACTTCTGCTGCCGTTCGCGCTCCACGTCCCCCGTCGAGACGAGGGACTCCAGTGCGTTGCGCACCACCTGGGTGCTGGCGGCGCGCTCGGGGTGCGCCTCCTCCAGCTCCTTGGTGATCTCGCCGGCCGTCCGCGGCTCGTGGTGCCGGGCCAGGAGCTCCAGGACCAGCTCCCGGCGCGTGGGACCGCTCCTCCGGCCGTTCCCCGCCTCCTTCGCCGCCTTCGTCCCCTGCGCCTCCGGCTCGGCGACCGCGGACCTGGCCCGCGCCGCCTTCGCCTTGCGGGCGCGCTGACCGGTGGCGGCCTTCTTCGCCCGGCGCGGCCGGGGCACGGCCTGCGGGGCGGCTTCCGGCGCCGGGACGTCATCCCCGGAGCCCTCGGCCGGGACTCCGGCCGGGGCGTCGCCCGACGGCCCGGCCTCGGTGGCAGGCCGCTCGTCCGGCGCCGCGCCGGGGCCCGTGGTCACCGCGCCCCGCATCGTGGACAGCCACGCGGCCTCGGTCTCCAACCGCTCCAGGCGCGCCCGCAGTTCCGCGATCCTCGAGCGGATCGCCTCCCGCTCCTTGATGTTGTTGTCCAGGTCGGCGGCGAACCGCGCCGCGTACCGGTCCTGGATGTTGGTGTCGTCGGATTCTTCGGTCACGGCAGCTCGCTCTCCTCGTAGCCGGTGTTGGTGCGGGATGTTACTCAGCCCGACCAGCCCGCGAGCGGGGTTGACCGAGGTACACCCCCTTTTTCCGGCACGATGGTGTCACCCTTGACGGTTCTTCACCATGGTGCCCGTCGACGTCAGGACCCGTGGGCGTCGGAGCGCGTGCGTTCCAGGGTGAAGGTGTCGACCGGGGTGAGGTCGCCGTGCGGTCCGTCGAACGTGTAGTACGTGACCCGCATACTGGTCCGGCCGCCACGGCGATCGCCCGGGTCGACGTCGAAGGCGGCGAAACCGTGGGTGTACTTGTGGTCCCGCACGGCGGCCCAGGGGGCGTCCTCGGTGACGTACACCGCCTCCTTGTGGCCGGAGGGCGTCTTCCCGTCCTTCAGGCCCATGAGGACCCGGGCTTGCGGGGTGTCGAACATGTCGTCCTGCGTGGTGGCGATGTTCCCGCCCGCACCGATGATCATGTGGACGGTTCCCTTGCCGGTGTCGATCACGTCGGTACGGGTCGATACGGGGATGGGGGTGCGCGTGTCGTTCGGGAGCGTGCCGCGCAGGGGGTGCGAGCGCTCGTAGTGGTGCTCGTGGCCGCAGACGACCAGGTCGACGCCGTACTGGTCGAACAGCGGGCCCCACGCCTCGCGGATCCCCAGGTCGCTGCCCGCCGACCGGGTGCTGGAGATCATCGGCTGGTGCATGCACACCACGATCCAGTCGACGCCGCGGTCGCCGCGCGCCGCCTTCAACTCGCGCTCCAGCCAGCGGCGCTGGGCGCCCCCGGAGTAGCCGTGGATGTAGGTGTCGCCGCCGTCCTGGAGCGCCACGTCGTCGTTGGCGAGGCTGATGAAGCGCACCGCGCCGACGGTGAACGCGTACCACATGCCCCGGGTCTCCTCGTCCGAGGCGGCGGACGAGCCCGGCAGCGAGAAGTACGTCTGGTAGCCGGCGGCGCCGATGGGCCCGTTGTCCTTCTCGTTCTCGTGGTTGCCCGCGCACGGCATCCAGGGGCGCAGCCGGGTGGAGCGGCTGTTGTTGATGAACCAGTCCGCCCATGTCGCCGGCCGGCTCGTGCCCCACGCGCCCGCGACGGCCGCGTAGCAGAGATCGCCGTTGACCAGGTTGAACAGCGGGGCGACCCGCTCCACGGCGGAGACGATGTCCGCGGACGCGGGCGAGCCCACCTGGCTGCTGGTGTGCAGCGGGAAGCGGTTGACGGGGGAGGGGACGCCGTCCGGGAGGTGGATGACCCGGCGCAGGTTGGGCGTCGCCTGGTCGCCGAAACTGGTGAAGGTGAAAGCGCTGCGGCCGCGCGGCGCGGTGGTGAAGGAACCGGTCTCCGGGGTCGCGCCGTCGTGGCCGGCGGAGTACAGATAGGTGGTCGCCGGGCGGAGGCCGGTGAGCCGGGCGTGGTGGACGTACACCTCCTCCTTCGACAGGCCGTCCCGGTACGTCCTCGTCTCGGCGTCGGCCACCCGGCCGTGCCCGCCGTCGGGCGAACCGAGCCGCACCTGCGGCCGGCGCACGGACTGCGGAGTGATCCAGGAGACGGTCATCTCGGTGGCGGGATCGGTGCCGAACTGGAGGTGCACCCCCAGCACACCGGGCGCCCCCAGCCGGTGCGGCCTGGACTGCAACAGCGGGCCGGTGGACGGCTGTCCGGCGGGGGACGGCGCGGCGGCGGCCTCCCCGGCGGCACCGACGACCGAGGCCGCCGCCGCGGCGGAGGAACCCTTGAGTACGGATCTGCGACTGACCGCCATGGAACGCCCTTTTCCGGTGGGGAGGTTGTGGGAGAAGGGCACTGTAGGCGATCAATGCCGGACCAAACCGTGATCGTGGTCACGACAAAACGGGGAATGTACCCGTCCGTTGTCAGGGCTTGACGGGCGCCTGCTCGCGCAGCAGCTCGACGAAGGCGCGCATCCACGCCGGGTGGTCGGGCCAGGCCCGGGCGGAGACGAGGTTGCCGTCCACCACGGCCTCGGCGTCCACGAACGTGCCGCCCGCCAGCCGCACCTCGGGCGCGCAGGCCGGGTACGCGGCCGTACGACGCCCGTCGAGCACCCCGGCCGCCGCCAGGGCCAGCGCGCCGTGGCAGATCTGCGCGACGGGCTTGGCGGCGGTGAAGAAGTGCCGCACGATCCGCAGGAAGTTCTCGTCCAGCCGCAGATACTCGGGCGCGCGCCCACCGGGGATCACCAGGGCCGCGTACCCGTCCGGCTCCACGTCCGCGAACGCGACGTCGGAGCTCCAGGAGTGCCCGGGCTTCTCGGTGTAGGTGTCGAAGCCCTCCGTGAAGTCGTGCACCACGAACCGGAGCTTCTTGACGGACGGCGCGGCGATGTCCACCTCGTACCCCTCCTCCAGCAGCCGCTGATAGGGGTAGAGGACCTCCAGGTCCTCCGCGGCGTCACCGGTGACGATCAGGATCTTGGGCATGGGGGATGCTCCTTCGGCTCGCGGTTCCAGTGGGACGGCCGGGTATCCCTACCCGGCTGCTTTGGCGGGGACGCCCTGGCCGGTCCGCTCAGCGGAACGACCGTCGCCGCTCGTCGCCGCCGCGGCTACGGTGAACCCCGTCCACACGCCCTCATGGGACGGGAGTGCGCGGTGAAGGAAAACAGCGGCGGCGGCCCCACGGACATCATCTGGGAGATCACCTACGCGTGCCCCCTGCGATGTTCGCACTGCTACTCCGAGTCCGGCAGACGGCCGTCCCGGCACCTCAAGGGCGAGCCGCTCCTGGAGCTGACCGATGCCCTGATCGCCCTGCGCCCCCGGAACGTCGTCCTGGCGGGCGGCGAACCCCTCGTGGTGAAGGGAGTCCTCGACGTCGCCCGGCGCTTCACGGACGCCGGAGTGCGGGCCGCCCTCTACACCAGCGGCTGGAACGTCGACCGGGCGAAGGCCGAAGCGATCCTGACGACCTTTCAGCGCGTCGCCGTGAGCCTCGACGGCACCACCGCCGAGGTCCACAACCGCATCCGGGGCCGCGACCGCTCCTTCGACCGCGCCATGAACGCGCTGCGCCTCCTGGACGAGACCTCCCGCGAGCTCACCTCCCGGGGAGTCGCCCACGGCACGTTCGGCATCGACTGCTCCGTCATGCGGAGCAACCTCCACCAGCTCGACGAGTTCTGCACCCGGATCGCACCGCTCTTCCCCGCGATGCGCACGCTCGTCTTCGGGCTGACCGTTCCCGGCGGGCTCGCCGGCCGCGAGGAATTCGCCGAGCACGAACTCCTCGACGACGAGCAGGTCGCCCGGCTCACCGGCCGGGAGCGCACCCGCCGGCTCCGCTCCCTCGCCCCGGCCGGGCTGAGCGTCATGGTCGACGACAACATGCGGCTGCTCATGCGCCCCGACGACATCGCCGCCAACGGGGTCCCGCCCGTCCTCCAGGTGGAACCGGACGGCGACATCCGCGCCATGTCGTCCTACCTGGGCACCGTCGCCAACGTGCTGCGCGACGCCCCGGACGTCATCTGGGAGCGCGTGGCGGCGCGATGCGCCGACCCCTTCGTCGTCGAGACGCTCGGCGGCGTACGGACCATGCGGGACTGGGCCGCGGCCGCCCGCAGCCTCGACCTGCGCTTCGGCACACCGGCCGACCGGGCCAGGATCGCCGCCCGGACCGCGACCGACCTGCCGGCCCGCCTCCCGGCCCGGTCCTGAGCACCGGCGCCGGCGGAGGACCCGACGATGGCGCAAACGACGACGGCGCACACGACGATGGGAACGGCCGAGCCGATCACCGGAATTCCCACGACATGCTCCCCGGCACACCCGGGAGACGCCGCCGCGAAGAGGACAGGGCGTGACGAGACCGCCCTCCAGGACCGCGTCCGGTCCGTCCTCGCCGCCCACCGGCTCGACGACTGGCACATCAGCCCCGGCGACTTCTGGTGCTCCGTCACGCCACCCGGGGGAACCACCCGCGTCCAGGGCTGGAAACTCCACCTCTCCGCCACCCCGGTGTCCGCCGCCACCGTGCTGGCACGGGCGGCCGAGGTACTGGCCCGCCACCGGTGCGCGTACAAGTTCGCCGCCACACCCGCCCGGGTGGCGGAGCTGTGCTCGCGCGCCGCCGACCGCGCGGGCGGCGGCAAATTCCTCACCGTCTACCCCGAGGACGACGGCCCTCGCCTGCGCGCCCTGGCCGCCGAACTGCACGACGCCACCCGGGGACTGGCCGGGCCCGGCATCCTCTCCGACCGCCCCTACCGCCCCGGCAGCCTCGTGCACTACCGCTACGGCGCCCACCGAGGGGTGACCGTCCTCGCCGACGACGCCACCCGCACCGCCATGCTCAGGGCCCCCGACGGCTCGCTGCGCCGGGACCGGCGCACCGCGTGGTTCGCCCCGCCGGACTGGGCACCCCGCGACCCCTTCACCTCCACCGAACCCGGCGAAGACACCCGGACCGGCGGCACCGCCACGCCACGGCCCGTCCTCCTCGACGGCCGCTACCTCGTCGAGGAGGTCATCCGGCACGCCTTCACCGGCGGCGTCTACCGTGCCACCGACCGGCACACCGGAGCGAGCGTCGTCGTCAAACAGGCCCGCCCCCACACGGACGCCACCCTCACCGGGCGCGACATCCGTGACGCGCGGCGCCACGAGGCCGCGATGCTGGAGGAGTTCGCCGCCGGCGGCCTCACACCCCGCCCGGTCGCCCTCTTCGAACAGCAGGGGGACCTCTTCCTCGTCCTGGAGAACCTCCCCGGCGTCACCCTCCGCCGCTGGGTCGCGGACCGGCTCACCACCGGCGACGACCGATGGGGCCTGCCCCACGACCTCGCCGTGCGCCTGGCCCTCCACATGGTGGACCTCGTCGCGTACGTCCACGGCAGGGGCTATGTGCTCCGGGACCTCAACCCCGGCAACCTCCTGGTCACCGAGGACGACGAACTCCGCCTCATCGACCTGGAACTCCTCGTCCGCCACCGGCAGCGCATCACCCGGGCGCACACCCCCGGCTACGCCGCCCCCGAACAGCGCACCGCCCCGCCCGGCGCCACCGGCTCCTTCGCCTCCGACCGCTACAGCCTCGGCGCCACCCTCTTCCACCTCGTCACCGGAGCGGAACCGCTCCTGGCACCCGACGAACCACCCGTGCGCACCGAGCACCAGCGGCTGGGGGAGTGGCTCGGCCACCTGGGCCGCGACAACCCCACGGCCCGCCGCCTCGCCCCGCTCGTCCTCGCCCTGCTGCGTACCGCCCCGGCCCGGCGCCCCGGCCTCGTGGACGTCCGCCGCGCCCTCACCGGACGGGGAACGCCGGCGACGGTCCCGGCGCCGCGACCGGACTCGGCCGCGCTCACCGACGGCTGCCTGGCGCATCTCCTCGCGACCATGGACCCGGGCCGCACCGACCGGCTCTGGCCGCCGTCGCCCTACGGCGCGACGAGCGACGCGTTCAACGTCCAGCACGGCGCCGCCGGAGTCCTCGGCGTCCTGGCGCGGGCCTGCCGCGCCGGCTGCGACCCGGCCGTGCGCGAGGCCACCGCCACGGCCGCCGCGTGGATCACCCGCCACGTCGGGCGCGAGCCACGCGTCCTGCCCGGCCTGTACTTCGGCCGTTCCGGCACCGCGTGGGCCCTCCTCGACGCCGGAGAGGCCCTGGGCGACCGGGACCTGACCGACGCCGCCGCGGCGCTCGCCCGCCGCGTACCCCTCGCGTGGCCCAACCCCGACGTCTGCCACGGCACCGCCGGCGCGGGCCTGACCCAGCTCCGTTTCTGGGAGGCCACCGGGGACCGCGACTTCCTCGACCGGGCCCGCGCGGCCGCCGACGCGCTGGCCCCGGCGGCCACCCGCCGCGCCGGGCGCCTGCTCTGGCCCGTTCCGCCCGGCTGCCTCTCGGACCCGGCCGAGGTCGTCCACTACGGCTTCGCCCACGGCACCGCCGGCGTCGGCGCGTTCCTGCTCGCCGTGGGCCTGGCCACCGGGGACGGCGACCACCTCGCACCGGCCGCCGAGGCCGCCCGCACCCTCCTCGCCGCCGCCGACGTGGCCGACGGCGCCGCGTACTGGCCCACCGGGCCCCCCGGCGGCCCCCGCCGGACCAACTGGTGCAGCGGATCGTCGGGCATCGGCACCTTCCTGCTGCGCATGTGGGGCGCGAGCGGCGACAGCGCGTTCCTCGACGGCGCCGTCCGGGCGGCGGTCGCGGTCCACCGTTCCCGCCGGCACGCGGGCACCGCCCAGTGCCACGGCCTGGCGGGCGACGGCGAGTTCCTCCTCGACCTCGCCGAGGCGTGCGGCGAACAGCGCTACCGCGACTGGGCCGAAGACCTCGCCGGCGCTCTCCACGCCCGGCGCACCCTGCGGGCCGGGCGCGTCCTCGCCCCCGACGAGACCGGGACGTCGGTCCACGCCGACTACGGCACCGGGCTCGCCGGAGTGCTCGCCTTCCTGCTGCGGCTGCGGGACGGGGGTCCCCGCCTGTGGCTGCCCCGAACGCTCACCGGACCGGGCACGACGGCCGGGCGAGCTCCCACCGCATCGCTCGTGAAGGAGGTGACATGAGATGACGCAGGACGTGACCGCCCTCCAGATGCTGCAGGCCGAGCAGGCCGAGACCGGCTTCTGGCCGTGCACGGACACCGCCGTGACCGCCGAGGACGAGTGACGACGAGCCCGTCGACGACCGGCGCGCCGCCGCCGCGATACGAGCCGGCCGAGTCCCGCCACGTCCGAACCGGCCGGATCCATCCGGCGGACGGCTGATCACATCGGCCGCAAAAGACCTCCCCCGCGGCCCCGTCCGGCGCCACCATCGAGACTTCCGGACCGCGATCCCCGGATCCGCCGCGGGCGATCGGCCGGGGCCCGCACCGGGGGGCGGGCCCCGGCCGGAGGGAGGGCGTCGGCGACATGAGGCTCACCAGGGTGCGTACGGTCGCGGTGGCGCTCGCCGCCGTGGGGCTGGCCGTCTCCTGCGGTCGCGGCGGCGGCACCGCCACGACGGGAGGCGGCTCCGGCGGGAGCCCCATCGGCGTCGACCTGCCGCGCTCCGACTCCGACTTCTGGAACTCCTACGCCGCCTACATCAAGTCAGCGGGCGCGGGCGCGAATCTGCTGCCCGTCAGCAACTCCCAGAACGACGTCACCCGGCTGGTCGCCAACGTACGGGTGTTCCGCGACACCGGCGCGAAGGCCGTCGTCATGGCACCCCAGGACACCGGCGCCGTCGCCTCCGCCCTCAAGGAACTCGCCGCGCGGAAGATCCCCGTCGTCAGCGTCGACACCCGGCCCGACAAGGAGCCGGTCTACATGGTCGTACGCGCCGACAACCACGCCTACGGCACCGCCGCCTGTCACTTCCTCGGCGAACGGCTGGGCGGCAGGGGGAAGGTCGCCGAACTCCAGGGATCCCTGGACTCCGTCAACGGGCGCGACCGCTCCGAGGCCTTCGCCACCTGCATGAGGAAGAACCACCCCGGCATCAGGGTCTTCGAACTGCCCACCGACTGGAAGGGCGACGTGGCCTCCGCCAAACTCCAGGGCCTGCTCGCCCAGCACCCCGACCTCAACGGCGTCTACATGCAGGCCGGTGGCGTCTTCCTCCAGCCCACCCTGGCACTCCTCCAGCAGAAGGGCCTGCTCAAACCCGCCGGACAACCCGGCCACATCACCATCGTCTCCAACGACGGCATCCCCCAGGAACTGGACGCCATCCGCCGGAAACGGATCGACGCCACCGTCTCCCAGCCCGCCGATCTGTACGCCCAGTACGCCCTGTACTACGCTCGCGCCGCCCTCGCCGGGAAGACCTTCGCCCCCGGCCCCACCGGCCACCGCTCGACCATCGTCGCCCTGCCCAACGGTCTGGAGGACCAGCTCCCCGCCCCCCTGGTGACCACGGACAACGTCGACGACAAAACGCTGTGGGGCAACAGCGTCGGCCGATGACCCCGGGAGTGGGCGACACCGTGGCGGACGGGGCACCGGTGGCCGAGGCGATCGGCGTCTCCAAGCGCTACGGGGCCACCGTCGCGCTGCGCGACGTGCACCTCACCGTGCTGCCGGGGGAGTCCCACGCCCTGGTCGGCCGCAACGGCGCGGGCAAGTCCACGCTCGTCTCGCTCCTCACGGGCCTCGCGAAACCCGACGCGGGCACCCTGAGACTCGACGGCCGGGCCGCTCCCGCCTTCGGCGACACCGGCGCCTGGCGCTCCCGCGTGGCCTGCGTCCACCAGCACTCCACCATCCTTCCCGAACTCACCGTCGCCGAGAACCTCTTCCTCAACCGCCAGAGCACCTCGGCCCTGCGCCCCATCCGCTGGAAACACCTGCGCCGACGGGCGGCGGAACTCCTCGGGACATACGGCGTGGACCTCGACCCGGCGTCCCGGGCCGGTGAACTCACCGTCGTACAGCGGCAGTTCGTCGAGATCGCCCGCGCGCTGTCCTTCGGCACCCGGTTCGTCGTCCTGGACGAGCCGACCGCCGCGCTCGACGCCCCGGGCGCGGACCGCCTCTTCACCCGGCTGCGGGACCTGCGACAGCAGGGCGTGGCGTTCCTGTACATCTCGCACCACCTGCGGGAGGTCCACGACCTGTGCGACCGCGTCACCGTCCTGCGGGACGCCCGCCATGTGCTGACCGCCCCGGTGGCCGGGCTGGGCCGGGACACCCTGGTGGCGGCCATGACCGGGGCACCGGAGGGACGGGCGCCCGCGCGACACGTACCGGCACCGGCCCGGCGGGACGCCCCGGTGCTGCTGTCCGTCGAGGACCTGACCCTGCCCGGCGCCTGCCACGGGGTGTCCCTCACCGTGCGCGCCGGGGAGGCCGTGGGCCTCGCCGGGTCCGCCGTCAGCGGCAACGTCCGCGTCGGGGAGGCCGTCGCGGGCCTCCACCGCTTCCGCGCCGGACGCGTCGAGGTGGCGGGACGGGCCCTGCGCGGCGGCGACGTACCGGGCGCGCTGGCGGCCGGGGTCGGCCTGGTGCCCGAGGACCGGCACCGCCAGGGCCTGGTGCCCGGCCGGGGCGTGGACGAGAACGTCACTCTCACGGCCGGGGCCCGGCTCGGGCCCTTCGGCACGGTCCGCCCCGCCCGGGTCCGGGCCCTCGCCGGACGCCTCATCGAGGACCTCGCCATCGGCACGCCCACACCGACCACACCCGTTTCCGCCCTGTCCGGCGGCAACCAGCAGAAGGCCGTCGTCGCCCGGGCGCTCGCCACCGGCCCCCGGGTCCTGGTGGCCATCAGGCCGGCCAACGGCGTCGACGTCACCGCGAAGGAGTTCCTGCACGGCAGGATCCGGCGGGCCGTGACCGACGGCGCAGCCGCCCTGATCGTCTCCGACGAACCGGACGACCTGCGGGCCTGCGACCGGGTCCTGGTCATGCGCGAGGGCCGGATCACCGCCGCCTTCGCCACCGGCTGGAGCGACGAGCAACTCGTCGCCGCGATGGAGGGCATCACCGGCAGCGCGGAAGGGGAGGAGACGTGACGTCCGACGTCCAGCCGGGGGCCGGGAAGACCGCACCGCCCGACGCGACACGGTCCCCGGGCCGCCGCACGGCGGGCTCCGGGCGGCTGCGGCGGCTGTCCCTGGTACCGGTGCTGCTCATCACCGGGCTGGCCGGCTTCATCGCCTCGCCCGCCTTCCTGACCTACGACAACCTGATCGGCGTCGCCCAGCAGTCGACCGAACTCGGGCTGCTGGTCCTGGCCCAGGCACTCGTCCTGATCGCCGGGCGCATGGACCTCTCCCTGGAATCCACCATCGGCGCCGCCCCGGTCGTGGCCCTGTGGCTGGTCCTGCCCGCCGACGGCGGCCGCTTCAACGGGCTCGGCCTGCTGCCCGGAGCGTTCGCCGTGCCCCTGTGCCTGCTCGCGGGCGCGCTCATCGGCGCGCTGAACGCCGCCCTGATCCTCGGGCTGCGGCTCAACGGCTTCATCGTCACCCTCGGCGGGCTCACCATGCTGCGCGGCCTCCAGATCGCCCTGTCCCGAGGCCAGTCCATCATCGACCTGCCCGCCTCCTTCACCTACCTCGGCCGCACCGCGTGGCTCGACGTCCCCGCCGCCGTCTGGCTCACCGGCCTGCTCTACCTCGCCGGCGGCTGCGCCCTCGGCCGGCTCCGGCACGGCCGGGCCCTGTACGCCATCGGCGGCAACGCCGAGGCCGCGCGCACCGCCGGCATCCGCGTGGACCGCGTCACCGGCGTCGTCCTCGTCCTGGCCGGCCTGCTCGCCGCCTTCGCCGGCGTCCTCTACGCCGGCCACTACGGCTCGGTGTCCGCGAACCAGGGCAGCGGCTGGATCTTCCAGGTCTTCGCCGCCACCGTCATCGGCGGAGTGAGCCTCGACGGCGGCAAGGGCACCCTGTCCGGCGCCCTGACCGGCGTGCTCACCCTTCAGCTCGTCGTCGATGTCATGACCCTCGCGGGCGTCCCCCCGCTGTGGAACCAGTTCCTCAACGGCGTCATCATCATCGTCGCCCTGATCGTCTCCCGCTTCGCCTCGGGCGAGCGCCAGCGGTGAGCACGCGCCGGCGCCCGGCGCCGCGACGGCGCCATTGACCAACCCCCCGGGGCCCCCTACGTTCGGCATGAGTGCCCGGTCGACGAGGACCGTGCCCGTCGCGCTTCCAGGGGGACACAGTGCACTGGTACGTGGACGTGCTCAAGCAATACGCGACGTTCAGCGGGCGGGCGCGCCGCCCGGAGTTCTGGATGTTCACCCTGATCAACTTCATCATCGGCATCGTGCTGTCCATCGTCGACTCCGCGCTCGGCACGAGCCCCGTCCTCGGGCTCCTCTACAGCCTCGCCGTGCTCCTGCCCGGCCTCGCCGTCAGCGTCCGCAGGCTGCACGACACCGACCGCACCGGCTGGTGGCTGCTCATCAGCCTGATCCCGATCGTCGGCACCATCGTCCTGCTGGTGTTCCTGGCCAGTGACAGCAAGCCGCACGACAACGCCTACGGGCCGTACGCCCCCGCCCCCGCCTCCGCCTACTGACCGCCCACGCCGGGCCCGGCGCCGCCGGACGAGTGCGGGGCACGCCCCGCACTCGCGGACAATATCGTTCATGAACGACACCGCCACGGCCACCGCTCTCGAACGCGTCGCCGCCCACCGGCACAGGTTCAACGCCCGGTTCGAGACATACTTCGACACCCTGGCGGACGACCTCGGCACACCGGCGCTGAGCCGCTTCACCCCCCGCTGCCTGGAACTCCTGCGAGACCTCTCCCTGCGCGGCGGCAAACGCCTGCGCGTCGCCCTCCTGTACGAGGCCGCCCGGCTCGTCACCACCGACGACGTACCCGGCCTGGACGAGGCCGCCCTCAGCGTCGAACTGCTCCAGACCCACGGTCTGATCCACGACGACATCATCGACGACGCCCCCGTCCGCCGCGGCGGCCCGTCGACGTACTACGCCTACCGCGAGGAATTCCCGCGGCACGAACAGACCGCGCTGGGCCTCGCCGTCCTGGCCGGCGACCTCGCCGCCTTCCTCTCCCTGCGCGTCCTCATGGACGCCGACGTCCCCGCGGAGCCGCGCCTGGCCATGCTGCGGGTGCAGTCGGACGCCGCGGCGGACACGGTCACCGGCCAGATCCTCGACCTGGAACGGGACTTCGAGGCGCTCCCCAGCGAGGAACTCCTCCACACCGTCACCGACTACAAGACCACCCGCTACTCCATCCTCGCGCCCCTGCGACTGGGCCTCCTGGCCGCGGGCGAGGACCCCGCCCACCACGACGGACGGCTGCGCCGCTACGCCACGCTGGTGGGCATCTACGAGCAGATGCGCGACGACTACCTCGACCTGTTCGGTGACGAGCGCGTCGTCGGCAAGCCCTCGGGCTCCGACCTCCGCTCCGGCCGCCGCAGCTACGCCCTCCGCGCCGTCCTGGCCGCCGCCACCGACGACGAACGAGCCGTCGTCGAATCCGCGCTGGGCGACCCCCACGGCACGGCCGCTGCCGTCGAACGCGTCCGCGAGATCGCCCGGTACCGGGGCGTCGAGGACAAGCTCCGCGCGGACATGCGCCGCTACGCCGGGGAAGCCTCCGCCGAGGCCGCCTCATGGAGCGCCCACTGGCGCGAGGAGGCCGTGACCTTCTTCGCGCGCCTCCCGCTGTGGAGCGTGGAACGCACGCTCTGAACGCGCTACCGGCCCTCCGCCTCGCTCCGCTGCCGCGCCGCCGTCCGGCGGGACCGGTACAGCTCGGCCGCGACCGGCACGAGCGACACCCCGACGATCACGGCGATGGCCGGGAGGAGATAGCGGTCGACGTTCGGGATGGACGAACCGAGCGCGTAGCCGCCCAGCGTCAGCCCCGTCGTCCACAGCAGGCCGCCGGCCACCTGCCACACGGTGAAGGTGCGCGCGGGCACCCGCAGGGCGCCCGCCATGGGGTTGAGCACCGTACGCACCACGGGCACGAACCGGGCCAGCACGATGGCCTTCGCGTACCCGTAGCGCTGGAGGAGGTCCTCCGCCCGCGCCGCCCCCTCGCGCAGGCGCGCCGAGCGGCTGCGGGCGAGCAGGGCGCCGCCCGCCTTCCGCCCCAGCAGATAGCCGCACTGCGACCCGGCGAGCGCGCCCACGGCGGCCGAGATCAGCAGCGGCACCAGCGACAGCCGCACGCCCGTGCCCGAGGCTCCCGTGCACAGCAGGCCCGCTGTGAACAGCAGGGAGTCACCGGGCAGGAAGAACCCGATCAGCAGCCCCGTCTCGGCGAACAGCACGATGCCGACCCCGAGCACTCCGAAAGCGGTGAGGAGCGACTGGGCGTCGAGGACGTTGACGGCCAGCGGTGAGGCCGTCACGAGCGAGGAGGGGGACAACGGCACGGGCCCTTTCAGGAGGACGTACGGGCACGGCCGACCGCGGCGCCCCGGCAGATGTCAAGCATGCCGACAAACGCGAGGACTGTCTACCGGTGTGTAGACGATTCTATTCGCGTCGGTGTGCTCGTTCCCGCGGTCGCGCCCCGCGTCCCCGCTCCTCGGCCCGGGTCAGACGGGCGTGGCCTCGATGAGCTGGTACCTGATCGGGCGGGGCAGCGGGGTGATGGCGCGGAGGGCGAAACCGGCCGCGTCGCACAGCGCGGAGAAGTCGTCCGCGGTGCGCTCGCGTCCGCCGACGTTCACCATCATGTTGAGGTCGGTGAGATACGGGAAGGGGGAGCCGTTCCCGGGCACGGTGGCCGGCAGGACCGGCTCGACCAGCAGCAGGGCGCCGTCGTCGGGTATGACCGCGCGGATGTGCCGCAGGATGGTAGCGCACCGCTCGTCGTCCCAGTCGTGGATGACGCTCTTGAGCAGGTAGAGGTCGCCGCCCGCCGGGACCGAGGCGAAGAAGTCGCCGGTCTCCAGGGTGACGCGGTCGGTGAGACCTTCGCGGGCGAAGCGGTCGGCGGCCTGCGCGAGGCCCTCGGCGCTGTCGTGGACGACGCCGCGCGGCCCGGGGTGGGCGCGCAGGACGGCGGCGAGGAGGGTCCCGTCACCGCCGCCCACGTCCACGACGGTGCCGAACCGGCCGAAGTCGTAGTGGTGGGGGATGACGTCGGCGGCCATCCGGGTGGCCTGGCTCATCGCGGTGTTGAACTCGGCGGAGAGCTCCGGATGCTTCTTGAGGTGCCCGAAGAAGTCCGTGCCGAAGACGGTGTCGAAGGAGGGCCGCTCCGTCCGTACGCTCTCCTCCAGGAGGTCCCAGCCGCGGAGCATCGTGGGTTCGGTGAACATCCGGGCCACGGAGAGCAGGGAGCCGGGGGTGCCGGACCGCAGCAGGTCGCCCGCCGGTGTCGTCGTGAAGATGCCCGGCGTGCTCTCGGCGAGTAGCCCCAGGGCCGCCAGCGCGCGCAGCAGCCGGTACGTGGCCCGGGGCCGGGTGCCGAGGGCCCCGGCGAGGGAGTCGGCCGTGCGTTCGCCGGCGCCGACGAGGTCGAAGACTCCCAGCCGGGTCGCCGCGCCCATGGTCTGGGCCGCCATCTGGCCGAAGGCCAGCCTCAGGACGATGCCCTCGTGGTCCTCGTCGGCCACCGTGCGCTGTCCGTGGTCGTCCGGCTCGCTCATGCCGCACCTTCCGTTGTGGTGTGCCCGCCAACCGCCAACTTCTCAGGCAAGGCTAAGTCGATGCCCGTGCCGTGACAATGCCCTTGATCCGGGCGGGGGTTGAGGGGTCAGGTGCCTGACGAAGCGCCGCTCCGGTGGTGCTGGTGCGCGGGGGCGGGCTCACCGCGGCGGGTGGCGCCGGGAGCGCGGCGGGCGGGGTGGTCGGCGTGACCGGCCGAGGTGAGCTGCCAGGGCACGCTGGTGACCATGACGCCGGGGGTGAACAGCAGCCGGCTCTTGAGCCAGAGCGCGGACTGGTTGTGCAACAGGTGCTCCCACCAGTGCCCCACGACGTACTCGGGGATGAACACCCCGACCACGTCGCGCGGGCTCTCGCGCCGCACGGAGCGGACGTATTCGACGACGGGCCGGGTGATCTCGCGGTACGGGGAGGCGAGCACCTTCAGCGGTACGTCGGTGTCGAGCTCCTCCCACTGCCGTTCGAGGGACTTCGTCTCGTCCCGGTCCACCGCGACGGTCAGGGCCTCCAGCCGGTCCGGTTTGGAGGCGCGGGCGTAGGCGAGGGCGCGCAGGGTCGGCTTGTGGAGGGTGGAGATCAGGACGATGCCCAGCACCCGGGAAGGGTGGACGAGTTCGGCGCGCGGATCGGCGACGGCGAGCTCGGCGGCGACCGCGTCGTAGTGGCGGCGGATGCCCCGCATCATCACCCACAGCACGATCGCGGCGACGACGGCCAGCCAGGCGCCCTGGGTGAATTTGGTGGCCAGCACGATGACGAGGACGAGCCCGGTGACGACGGCGCCGGACGCGTTGATGACCCGGGCCACCTGTCCGCGTCGGCGCCTCACGGGGTCGGTCTCCGTGCGCAGTTCGCGGTTCCAGTGCCGGACCATGCCGGTCTGGGAGAGGGTGAAGGAGGTGAAGACGCCCAGGATGTAGAGGTGGATCAGGCTGGTGACGTCCGCGTGGAAGAACCACAGCAGCAGTCCCGCGGCCAGGGCCAGCGCGATGATGCCGTTGGAGAACGCGAGCCGGTCGCCCCGGTTGTGCAACTGGCGCGGCAGATAACGGTGCTGGGCCAGGATCGACGCCAGCAGCGGGAAGCCGTTGAAGGCGGTGTTGGCGGCCAGGATCAGCACCAGCGCGGTGGCGGCCTGCACGACGTAGAAACCGGCGCTGTGCTCCCCGCCGAACACGGCCGCGGCGAGCTGGGCGATCACGGTGCGCTGGGTGTACGAGCCGCAGTCGCCGGGCAGACCGGTGAGCCGGCAGGAGTCGTCGGTGATGCGCACCTTGGTGATCAGCGCCAGGGCGGTCACCCCCACGAACATGGCCACCGCGATGATGCCCATGGCGCTCATCGTGGTGGCCGCGTTCTTCGACTTGGGCTTGCGGAAGGCCGGTACGCCGTTGGAGATCGCCTCCACGCCGGTCAGGGCCGTGCAGCCGCTGGAGAAGGCGCGCAGACACAGCATGACCAGGGCGAAACCCGCCAGCCCCGCGTCCCGGGGATCGGCGGTGACCCCGAACCCGGCGCTCTCGGACACCGGAGGGCGGCCCACCGTGTAGCGGAACAGCCCGGTGACCACCATGATCAGCACGGCGGTGATGAAGAGGTACGTGGGCGCGGCGAAAGCCTGCCCGGACTCGCGCATACCCCGCAGGTTCACCCCGGTGAGCAGCGCGACGAACCCGACCGCCATCAGCACCCGGTACTCCGCCAGCTCCGGCACCGCCGAGATGGTGTTGTCGACCCCCGAAGCGACGGACACAGCGACCGTCATCACGTAGTCGACCAGCAGCGACGCGGCGACCACCAGACCGGCCGCGTCACCGAGGTTCGTCGAGACCACCTCGTAGGAGCCGCCACCGCTCGGATAGGCGTGCACCACCTGGCGGTAGGAGAGCACCACCACCGCCATCAGCGCCACCACCGCGGCCGCGATCCACGGTGTGAAGTGCAGATACGCCATGCCGCCGAGGGTGAGGACGAGGAGGATCTCCTGGGTGGCGTAGGCCACGGAGGACAGCGGGTCGGAGGCGAAGATGGGCAGGGCGAGCCGCTTGGGCAGCAGCGTCTCGTGCAGTTCCTCGCTGCGCATGGCCCGGCCGAGCGCCAGCCGCTTGAGAAGCCCCGTCATCTTGACCATGGCGAGAGCCTAAGTCTTGCCTGACCGTCATATGGTGATATGGGGCGCTGTGCGGCGTGGCCTTCCCCGGTGTGGCCTTCTCCGGCGGGGCGGGCGCGGACCTAGCGGCGGCTGTAGGCCAGGAGCAGCACGACGGCGACCAGCGTCACTATCAGCGTGCTCGCGGATGGCCATGAGCCCGGGTCGGCGCCCTCGATCCTGTCGCCGTCGGGGGCCCCGCCCCCGTGCGCTTCCCTGCGGTGCTGGTCGCGCTCCAGTTCGGCCTGGTGCTTCGTGGAGACCTCGTCCCAGGTGATACCGCATTTATCGCACCGGTACTTGTATACGGACACAGTGCCTCCCCCTTTCCGACGCGCTGCCGCGTCATCGCCGGGAATCCGTGGGGTTCCCGAACCCTAGTGCGGGCTCCGTGGGGCCTGGAAGTCCATCGGGTGGTCTTCGCCCGATCGAGGGAGAACCCGTAACGGGACGGTGGGGGAGGAGAGCCTGAAGCGTCCACGGAGGCTCGCGCATCGCGCGCGGAAGCCGGCGGGCGGCGGAGCGGCCAGGGCGGCCCGGGGCCGGTTGTCAGTGGTCGGCCCTAGCGTTTCTCCCAGCTGACAGCCGGTCACCGTGACCGGCGGGGAGAGGGGCCGAGCCATGTCCGGAACCAGGACGACCACCTACCTGGAGCTGTCCCAGGAGGGCGGCGGGGCGCACAAGTTCTACGAGGTGACGGTCGACGTGACGACCGTGACGGTCCGCTACGGACGCATCGGCGCCGCGGGCCAGATCCAGACCTCCACCTTCCCCAGCGCCGAGCGGGCCCGGGCCGCCGCGGCGAAGAAGGTCGGCGAGAAGGTCCGCAAGGGCTACGCCCCCGCCGTGCCCGGCGGCCGCGCCGCCCGCGCGGTGACCCGCCGCCAGGTCGCCTCCGCGCCCTCCACCGCCCGGGCCGTGGCGCCGGTGCTGTGGCGTTTCCGCACGGGCGCCCCGGCGTTCGGCATCCACATCGACGAGGACCGCTGCTGGGTCGGCAACCAGGACGGCGACGTGTACACCCTCGGCCACGACGGCGAGGTCCTCGCCCGCTACCGGCTCCCCGACGGCGTCAAGTGCCTCGTCGCGGACGACTTCTGGATCTACGCGGGCTGCGACGACGGCACCGTCTACGACCTCTCGGCCAAGCTGCCCTTCGCCGCGTACCAGATCGCCTCCGACGTCGACATCTTCTGGCTCGACATCCACGAGGGCATCCTCAACGTCGCCGACCGGGACGGCGGGCTGACGGTCATCGACCACGAGGACGAGCACCAGTGGTCGCGCAGGAGCACCGGCTCCCACGCCTGGATGGTTCGCCGCGACGCCCGCGCCGTCTACCACGGCCACAGCGCCGGCGTCACGGCCTACGCCCAGGACGGCGCCGGCGAGCTGTGGCACACCCCCACCACGGGCGCGGTGCTCTTCGGCTGGCAGGAGGACCACGCCGTTTATGCGGGCACCAACCGCAACGTCGTCCAGCGCCTCGCCAAGTCCGACGGCGCCATAGAGGCCACATACGCCTGCGACTCGGCCGTCTACTCCTGCGCGACCGCCCCGGGCGGCCGCTACGTCTTCGCGGGCGACTCGTCCTCGTCCGTCTACTGCTTCGCCGCGGACGGCACACGGCTGTGGAAGCTCGGCACGGGCAGCGGCTCGGCCCTGTCCATGCAGTACCTCGACGAGAAGCTGTACATGGTCACCACCGACGGTTCCCTGGTGTGCGTCGACGCGAGCGAGGCGGCC
Source organism: Streptomyces hesseae (assembly GCF_031845785.1). Lineage (NCBI taxonomy): Bacteria > Bacillati > Actinomycetota > Actinomycetes > Kitasatosporales > Streptomycetaceae > Streptomyces > Streptomyces hesseae. The sequence goes on along the minus strand of NZ_JAVRFI010000002.1, from coordinate 90,446 downwards.
ATCGCGGCGGCCCAGTCCGGCACCGTGCCCACGCCGCTCGACATCAAGTCGGCCGCCGCCCTGCCGACGTACGCGCCCGCCACCACCGTCCGGACCGTGTCGGCGGTGCCCGCCGGCGGCATCGTCGTCGAATGCGTCCAGCAGGGCGGACGGCTGCGCGTCCACGTGGTCTCCGACGGCTACGACCCCACGTGGAACGTCCAGTTCCCGCGTGCTGTACGCCTGCCGGGCGCCCGCTACGTCGTCGAGGCGCTGTCGCCCGCGTCCGGCGGGTTCTACCGGGTCCGGGGCGAGATCAAGCGCATTCTGTGACGGCTTTTGCGACGGCCTGATCGGGCCGCCGGAGATGAGCCGGAATCCCCGGCAGGGCTCCGCTATCGTGCTCGGCGCGAGCGGAGCGCGCGCCTCCGCCGTGTGAGCACCGCACCGCACCGGGCTCCGGCCGAGGACACCGTATGACGAAGATGTTGCACCGGGCCGCCGAGCGGCTCTTCCCGGACGGTACAAACCGGTACGGCGCCCTGCCCGCCCTCTTCGTCCTGCTGACGGTCGTCAGCGGAATCGTCGACGCCGTGAGCTTCCTCGGACTGGGCCATGTCTTCGTCGCCAATATGACGGGAAACGTCGTCTTCCTCGGCTTCGCCCTGGCCGGTGCCGCCGACCTGTCGGCCCGCCACTCCCTGCTGGCTGTCGGCTCCTTCATCGCGGGAGCATGGGCGGCCGGGCGGGCGGCCGGCCGGATCGCCTCCCACGGACGGCTGTTCGTCTCCGTCACCGCCACCCACACCGCCCTCGTCGCGGCGGCGCTTGCCGTGGTCCTCACGATCGGTCATCGCGGTGGCGGCGTACAGGCAGCGCTCATCGCACTCCTCGCCTGTGGCATGGGGATGCAGAACGCTGTCGTCCGCAGGATCGCCGTGCCCGACCTGAAGACCACCGTCCTCACCTTCACCATCACCGGCCTCGCCGACGACCCGTTCGGCGCGCCCACGGTACGCCGTCTCGCCTCCCTCGCCGCGATGTTCACGGGTGCCCTGTGCGGCGCCGTCCTGCACCTCGGCCCCGGGCCCGCCGCCGCGCTGGGAGCGGCGGCGGCGTCGCTGGCCGCGGTCACGGTGGCCGCCGCGCTGACCTGACGGCCGGACAGCCGTGGACGACGCCCCGGCGCCCGGGGGCCCGAACGGGCCGCGCATCATGGGTGCGTGCACCCGAAAACAGCAGGTCGTAGCGTATGGACATGGTCGGCGGTCGCCGCCTCGTGGGCGGGGCTGGTCGTGGAGATGTCGCTCGTGGCGACCGTCCTGTTCCTGTGGGGCATCACGCATCTCGCCCCCGACGCCGGCAGCCCCGCGCTCCCCGTTCTCTTCCTGCCGCTCTGGCTGGGCATCCTGGCGGTCCTCTCCGCGATTCTCACCCCGCTGCTCGTCATGCCCGCCGCCACCCTGGCGCACCGGGCCGGCACCCGGGGGAAGGGCGGCGACGCCTGGTGGTGGACGCCCGCCGGAGCCGCCGTGGTGGCGGGCGCGGCCGTGGGCGCGACGGGCCTGGTGACGTGGGCGGGCGCCGGGGCCGTCGGCGCGCCCGAGACCTACGTGTGGTGGTGGCTGGCCGTCACGGCGCTCGTCGTTCCGGCGGCCCTGCTGGCCCGCCTCTCCGCGTGCCGCACGGCGCAGGGCCGCCCGGGCGGGCTGGTGCGCCCCGTCCTCGCCAAGGGCTGCGGCGGCGTCGTGGGCTTCTTCGCCCTCACGGTGGCCGTGATGCTGCTGGTCGACACGGTCGTCAACTGACCCCGGCAGGCAGCAAACGATCTTCCGCTTATCCCACCCGGGCGTGCGGGGCCGCCACCCCCGTGGTGCAGGATGAATGATCGCGCCGGGCCGTCTCCGGACCCGGCGCGACCGTGATTTCGGGACAGGCAGGTACAACTTGATGAATCGTTACTCCGGATCTCCATCTCCGGCAGTGGCGTGGGACGCCGTCGCTCCGCTCTCCGGAGCCGAGGGAGGACGTCGGTGAACCGGACGCTGACTCTGCACGACGCCATCGTCGCGGGCATCTGGGTGGCCGTCGGCCTCGCCGCGGCCCTCGTCCTGCGGGTGGTCCTGCGCTGGCTCGCCGAGCGGGCCCTGCGGACCAAGTGGGAGGGCGACGACATCATCGTCGACATCCTGCGCACGATCGCCCCGTGGTCCGCGGTGGCGGGCGGCCTGGCCGCGGCGGCCGCGGCCCTTCCGCTGAACCGTACGGTCGGGCACATCGTCAACGAGACCCTGACGACATCCATCGTCGTGGCCGCGACCCTCACCGCCGCCCGCGTGGTCGGCGGCCTGGTGCGGTCCGTGGCGCAGTCCAGGTCCGGCGTGGCCGGATCGGCCACCATATTCGTCAACATCACGCGCATCGTGGTGATGGCGATGGGCTTCCTCGTCGTCCTCCAGACCCTCGGCATATCCATAGCCCCGCTGCTCACCGCCCTCGGCGTGGGCGGTCTCGCCATCGCCCTCGCGCTGAAGGACACCCTGGCGAACCTGTTCGCGGGCGTGCACATCCTCGTCTCGAAGACTGTCCAGCCCGGTGACTACATCCGGCTCAGCAGCGGTGAGGAGGGCTATGTCGTCGACGTCAACTGGCGCAACACGGTGGTGGAGCAGCTCAACAACAACCGGGTCATCATCCCGAACGCCAAGCTCGCCGGCACCAACATGACCAACTTCACCCGACCCGAGCAGAAGCTGTCCGTCACCGTCCAGGTGGGCGTCGGCTACGAGAGCGACCTCGAGCACGTCGAGAAGGTCACCATCGAGGTAGCCGAGAACGTGATGAAGGAGGTGCCCGGCGCCGTCCCCGACCATGAGCCGGCTGTCCGCTTCCACACCTTCGGCGACTCCCGGATCGGCTTCACGGTGATCCTCGGGGTCGGCGAATTCAGCGACAAGTACCGCATCAAGCACGAGTTCATCAAGCGCCTCCACCGGCGCTTCCGCGCCGAGGGCATCCGCATCCCCGCGCCGGAGCGCACCGTCTCCCTGCGCCAGGGCGCGGAGGCCGTGATCCCGCACCCCCGCGCGTCCCTCGACACCGTGGACCTCCCGGGCCCCACGGCCTGAACGATCACATCCCTCGCCCTCCTGAGAGGATGATCCTTTCGTAGCGGGAGAACCGGAGGAAAGACGTGCGCACCGCGCGGTGGAGGACACGAAACGGCGGCTGGACCCAGGCCCTTGCCGCCGCGTTGATGCTGGGGGCCACCGCCGGTTGCGGCGGCGGGGCGGACGCGCGCGACGCCGGCCGTCCCGCCGCCGCGGGGACCGCGAAGCCCGCGGGGAGCGAGGCCCCCGCCACCCCGGACACGGCCCTGGACGCCCAGGCCCTGCGGCGCGCGCTGCCCGACCTCCAGAGCATGCCGACGGGCTGGCGGGCCGGGCTGGTGCCGCTCACCGTCCGGGACGTACCGGAAGCGGAGCGATGCCGGAAGGACGGCGAGCGGCAGGAGAACTGCACGCTCCACAGAAGCCGGGGCATGGCGCAGTACCGGCCCCAGGGCGATGCCGGCGTCGTCGACATCGCCCTGACCGCCTACCCCGACCGCCCGACGTCGCAGACCGCCTACCGGAACCTGACCACCTCCCGGTCGCACCAGGGCAGCGCGCTCTCCATGCCCCGCGTCGGCGACGAGAGCGCGGCCTTCGCCCACCCGAGAGCCCCCTACGCCGGACCGAGCATCACGCTTACGGTACGCGTGGGCACGGCCGTCGCCAGCCTCACCTACCAGGAAGCGGACAGGAACCGCGACAGCTCGCAGGCCCTCCTGTCGGTGGCCCGCATGCAGGCCAAGCGCCTCCTCGAGGCCGAACAGGGCCGGATGCCCACTGCCGTAGCGGAGTGACGACGGGGGCCGTCCCCCGGTCTCATCGGCGAGCGGCGTCGAGCCATTCCTTGTCGTTCCACAGGACCGGCATCGCCCCGACGGGATCGAAGCGAATGCCGGGGTCATTGCTGTGCACCAGACAGATCACCCGGCGCTGGAACACGGACGCGCGGCGGGCCTGACCGGCGATCAGATCCAGAACGGCGTGGGCGGCCTCGGGACAGGCGGCGGCGAACCGGTCGTAGTCGGTGAGGACGAGCACCAGCCCGGCGCCCTCCGGCGAGCCGTCGTACGGGCCGAGGCAGGCCACGTCACCGAGGCAGTCGTCGAGCCACTGACTGAACTTCCCGCCGTTCCAGAAGTCGAAGGGCTCGTCGACGGCATGCACGCCGAGAGCGACCCGGTACCCGACGAGCATCGACTCGAGTGTCTGGAGGGACCCACCGGGCAGCCACATGCCGGGCAGCAGACGGACCTGTTCCAGGAAGTCGTGGACGCCGGTGCACTCCTGCCAGTGCTTGGCAGCGCTCGGTGAGTCGTTCTCGATCGGCATGGACCGAGCCTATGCCGAGGCCGGAAATGGTCACTAGATGCAGCCTTTCGAGTGAAGGTGGCGCACGTGCCCTTTGGATCGGGTGCCTTGTGGCTACGAGTGTGTGCGTCCATCCACCGCACCGCCCTCGCCGCGCGAAAGAGAGGACTCCACCGTGCCCGTACCCGCCACGATCGACCACCGTGCCCGGTCCTACAGCCTTGCCCACGCCTACTGGCTCGCCCGGGCGTCCGATCTGTCCTACAAGGACGAGGCCACGATCGAGGGACTGGCCCGGCAATGGGGCTTCGATCAAGTGCGGCACCACAAGACGCGGTTCACTCTTCCGTTCCCGCTGGAGGACACCCAGGCGTTCACCATGGTCAGCGATCAGATGATCATCACGGCGTTCCGGGGCACGGAGCCGGCCCAGATCCGCGACTGGCTCTCGGACGCCGGCACTCCGCCATGGCCGGGGCCCGCGAAGACCGGGTACGTCCACTACGGGTTCGCCCAGGCGCTGGATTCCGTCTTCCCATCGGTGAAGAAGACACTGGAGGAGCTCCGGAGCAACGGGCAGACCCTGTGGTTCACCGGGCACAGCCTGGGCGGCGCGCTGGCGATGCTCGCCGGAGCGCGGCTGTATCTGGAGGATCCCCGTCTGCTGGCGGACGGTGTCGTCACCTTCGGCCAGCCCCGGACCTGTGACCGACTCCTGGCGGCGGCCTGCAACAAAGGCTTCAAACAGCGCCTGTACCGCTTTGTGAACAACAACGACATTGTGCCGCAGCTGCCACCGGAGCCGGCCTTCACCCACGTCGACACCCTGCGGTACATCGACTCCGGGGGAAAGATCCATGAGTCGATGTCGCTCTTCGGAGGCCTGACGGACCGGGCCAAGGGCCTGACGGCCGACGCGTTCGCGCCCGCGAGCGACGGGGTCCGGGACCACCTCATGCGCAATTACCTCGCCGCGCTGGAGAAGAACCTCTCCTGACGGCTCGCCCCCCGCCGAAGTCCGTCGCGCACGGGCATTGTCAGTGGTCGATGCGACGATCTCTCAAGAGGCGTGCGGCGGGTGCCGCGGCCCGTGTGGATCGAGGACGAGGAGCGAGTCGTGCGCATCGTGGTGAGCGAGTTCATCAGCCTGGACGGCGTCGTGCAGGCACCGGGCGGGCCCGAGGAGGACACCGACGGCGGGTTCGCCCACGGCGGCTGGTCGCATCCGTTCTTCGACCCGGAGACGGTGGGCGGCGCCTTCGCCGACGCCCTGACGAAGGCGGAGGCTCTGTTGTTCGGCCGCCGTACGTGGCAGACGATGGCGGCCGCCTGGCCGGAGCGCGCGGGCGACCCGTTCGCCGACCGGATGAACGCCATCCCCAAGCACGTCGTCAGCCACACCCTGAGCGACGACCAGCTCGCCTGGCACAACACCACCCGGATCCCCGGCGACCAGGTCCTCGCCCGCATCCGCGAACTCCGCGCGGCCGAAGGCGGCGACCTGCTCGTCATGGGCAGCCCCACCCTCGTCCGGACCCTCCTCCGGGAGAACCTGGTCGACGAACTCCGGCTCATGATCATGCCGGTGCTCCTCGGCGGCGGGAAGACGATCTTCCCTGGCGACGGAGCGCTGCGCACGCTGGAGCTGGTCTCCACGGTCACCAGCAGCACGGGCGTGCACGTGTGCACCTACCGGCCGGCGGCCAAGAAGTAGAGCACCCCCTCACCGTCCCCGGGCCTGCTGATCATGCTCCAGTGAAAGTCACGCACAATGGAGTGGCAGGGGGCCGCGGCACGAGCGCAATGCCGTGCCGTACACGGGGACACGGGGGAGTCGGCATGCAGAATTCGCAGGGTGATGCCGCGCTGGTCGCGGCCGTGGCGGTCGTCGGCCTGGTGGTGGTACGGCAGTTGCGTACGCGCCCGGTGCGGCGTGTCGGTTCGCTGGTCGCCCCGGTGGTCTTCGGCGTCCTGGGCATCGCGGGCATCGCCTTCGGTGTCGCCTCGGTCGTCAAGGACCACCCCCTGACCGCGCTGCCCGTGGCTCTCCTCGTGGTGAGCCTGGCCGTCGCGGCGGGCTTCGGCGCGATCAGGGCACGGACCGTACGGGTCTGGCGCGCCCCCGAGGGCGCGGTGCTGCGCAAGGGAACGGCGGCCACCACCGGGCTGTGGCTGGCATCGGTGGGCGCGCACTTCGGGCTGGGCCAGTGGATCGACCACGCCGCCGGGGCCGGGCTGCTGGGTACCGCGTCGCTGTACGCGTATCTGGCGATCAGCCTGGGCACCCAGAACCTCCTGGTACGCGGGCGCGCCGCCATGCTGTGACCGGTTGCCCCTCGCGACCGGAACGAGACGATCCCAGCGTGACCTGGGTGGCCTGTATCGGGTCGTGATGCTTCACAGGCGGACAATTTGTTGCCAGCATCGAAGAAGCGGTTGAGTGTCGTCGCAACGGGGGCGCGACCTGATGAGCTTGATGAGGCCTTTGCTGTCCGCTGATCCACGGGTGGTCGGATCGTACCGGCTGGTGGCGCGCCTGGGCAGCGGGGGAATGGGACAGGTCTTCCTCGGGCGTTCCCGCGGCGGCCGGACGGTCGCGGTGAAGCTGGTACGGCCGGAGCTCGCCGAGGACCCGGTGTTCCGCAGGCGGTTCGCCCAGGAGGTCGACGCCGCCGGCCGTGTCAACGGCTTCTACACCGCGCAAGTGGTGGAGGCGGACACCGGCGCCGACCCGCCATGGCTGGTCACGTCGTACATCCCCGGCCCGTCCTTACGGGACGCGGTCGGTCGCTGCGGCCCACTGCCCGCCGCGACGGTCGCCGTGCTCGGGGCCGGTCTGGCCGAGGGGCTGGGCGTCATCCACGGCTGCGGTGTGGTGCACCGTGACCTCAAGCCCGCGAACGTGATCCTCGCCGACGACGGCCCCCGCGTCATCGACTTCGGGATCGCCCGCGCGCTGGACGCCACCTCCCGCGTCACCCAGAGTGGAGTGATCGGCACGCCGTCCTTCATGTCCCCCGAGCAACTCCAGGGCCGCGAGGCCACGATGGCCAGCGACGTGTTCTGCCTCTCCGCCGTACTGGCCTATGCCGCCACCGGGCACGGCCCGTTCGGTGACGGCCCGACCGCGTCCGTCGTCTACCGTGTCGTCCACGACGAACCCGATCTGCTCGGCGTTCCCCCAGAGCTCGCCCCCCTGATCGCGGCGGGCCTGGCCAAGGCCCCGGGTAAACGGCCCGGCGTCCGGGAGATCCTGGACCACTGCGCCGCGCACGCCGGTACCACCACCGTATGGCTCCCGCCCGCGGTCACCGACCTGATCACCGAACAGGCCGCGCTGACCAGGGCCCTGACCACGGAGGTGGTGGCTCTCTCACCACCGGTACCCGCCGAACCAAGGCCCCGCAACGCCGCTTCACCCGCCCCGCCCGACGCCGGAAAAGGACCGTCGCGACAGGCCCGAACGGTCAGGGCCCGCTCCGGCGTCGTCTCCGGCTACGACACGCTCTTCATGCCCACGGTCCCCGCCGGTTGGCAGGACGGCCTACGGAACGTGACGGTGGTCCGCCGGCGCAAGAGGGCGGGCGAGGCGGTCGCCCTCGGCGACCCCCTGCTCGAGGTGGTCGCGAACCACGTCGAGTACGTGATCACCTCACCGGTCCGTGGAGTCCTGCGGGCCATGTACCACCGCCCGGGGGAGTCCTTACGCACCGGTGCCACGATCGCGGTGTTCAGGGCCCGCACGGCGCCCTACCCGGCCGTCGCCACGCGGCAGCCGCCCGGGAAGGACGGAAGCGCTGCCGCGACCTCCGACTCTCCTCCCCGAGGACGCACCATCCGGAACCGTCGTTCCGTGCGCAACGCACTCGTCGGTTCCCTGGTCCTCGCCTTCGCGCTCGTCGTCATGGCCCTGTACGTCGCGCGTTCGTGAGGAACGAAAGATCCTTCTCCGGCCCACGCGGCGACGACGCGCGCCCCGGTGCGCGGGAATGGGCGCCCAGCGGGTGCAGCCGGCCGGCCTCGATCGCACCGGCGCGGAGGCACCGCCGCCCGTGGGCGTCGCGATCCGCACCGTGGGCGCCGAGGGACCGTCCGCGCCCCGTCCGTCACCAGCTCCAGGGCCGGCCGCCACCCGGACCCCAACCGCACGGAGAACGTACGGCTGGGCCACCCCCCTCGTCCCGCAGCAGAATCGCCGCTTCGGCCGCCCACCGGTCGAGGGCACAGCGCTGTCCAGACGGCGGCGTCCGTATGGGACCGGGGCCCGTCCCACAGTGCGAGGCCGGCACGCTGTCCGGCGTCCGCCCAGGCAAAACGACGACATGTCGTTCACCCACCCTGTGGCGCATGTCACCGGCGTCGGCACTACGGATCCGGGCCGTGCGATGCCTAGATGATGGGTCAGGTACGTGTGGGAGGGCGGCGATCGGCATGCGGGGTGGAGCGTTGAACGAGGGGCGGGATTTCGCGGAGTGCCGGCCGCTGTTGTTCACGATCGCCTACGAGATCCTCGGCAGCGCGGCCGACGCCGAGGACGTCGTGCAGGACAGTTATCTCCGGTGGCACGGTGTGGACCAGGAGCATGTCGAGCACCCGCGCGCGTACCTGGTGCGTACGGTCACCCGGCAGGCGCTGAACCATCTGCGCACGGCACGGCGCCGACGGGAGGACTACGTGGGGCCCTGGCTCCCCGAACCGGTCCGCACCGAACCCGACGTGAGCGAGGACGCCGTGCTCGCGGAGTCCGTGTCCATGGCGATGCTGCTGGTGCTGGAGACCCTGAGCCCGGACGAGCGCGCGGTGTTCGTACTCCGCGAGGTGTTCGGCTACTCACACCGTGAGGTCGCCGACATGGTCGGCAAGACCGAGGCCACGGCACGTCAGATCGCCCACCGCGCACGCGAGCACGTGCGGTCGAGGCGCAAGCGCTTCCACCACGACGCCCGCGCGGCGCGGGAGGTCGTCGGCCGCTTCCTGAGCGCGGCCGGCACGGGCGACGTCGCGGCCCTGATGAGCCTGATGGCGCCGGGCGTCGTCCACGTCTCAGACGGCGGGGGCCGGGTCAGCGCCGCCCGCCGTCCGGTGATGGGACGCGAGAAAGTCGCACGGTTCGTCGCCGGGGTCGCCAGGACGAGCGCGGCCGGGGCCCGGGCCGAGTTCGCGAGCTGCAACGCCCTGCCCGCGTTGCTGCTCAGCCTGGACGATCGGCTCGACCACGTGCTGATCTTCGAGATCGAGGACGGACTGATCCATGGGATGTACGCCGTGCGCAACCCCGACAAGCTGGGAGCGGCCGGCGTCCCGCGCCTGCTGGACCGGGGGAGGGGCGACGAGGCGGCTTGGAAACCGTGAGGGAAGCCGTCCCCGCCCGCCCCGGACGTCACCGGGCGGTGGCCGGTCGCTCACGCCACCAGTCCACCGTCGCCTTCACCTGTTCGGCGACAGGCGTGGCACGCACGGCGAACGCGGCTTCGTAAGCGCTCGAGTCGACGACGAACGGTCGGTCGAACTGGTAGCGGATCTCCTTGAGCTCGCGGATCAGCGGCGAGAACACCGACGCGAGACCCAGCACCGCCGGTGACAGCCCACGCACCGCGACCGGCCCCGTGCCCGCCTGATCGGCAAGGAGGCCGACCATGTCCCGGACGGACAGCGCGGGCTCCGTCGGAACGTGCCACGCCCGCCCCCAGGCCCGTTCCTCACCGGCGACCTCGACCAGGGCCGCGGCCACGTCGGGGAGATAGCTCCAGCTGTGCGGGGCGTCCGGATTCCCGAGCGTGGAGACCGCCTTGCCGCGCAACAGCCGTGGCATGACCCGCGCGGCCAGATGCCCGCCATCGGTCACACCGGGCCCGAAGAAATCCGAGGCCCGCACCTCGACCGCCTTGATACGACCCTGCTCGTGCAGTTTCCGCGCCTGCCCCCAGACGTCGGCACGCACCCGTCCCTTGGGCCCGGTGGCCGCGAGCGGCAGTTTCTCGGTCATGGGGCCGTCCACGGGCCCGTAGCCGTAGAGGTTGCCCAGCATGACCAGGACGGCCCCGGTCTCCTCGGCCGCCGCCCGGAGCGACGAGGCCAGCGGCGGCCACTCACTCGCCCAACGGTGGTAGGGCGGCGCGGCACAGCTGTAGATCGCGGCCGCGCCCCGCACGGCCGCGCTCAACCGCCCGCTGTCCGCCGCGTCCAACGCGACGTGCTCGATGCCGGGCTCCGGGCTCCGGCCCGACCTGGTGACGACCCGCACCGAATGGCCCTGCTCGGCAAGCAACCGCGCGGTGGCGGCCCCGGCGGGCCCGAATCCTATGACGACATGAACGCTCACCTGCGCACATTAGCGTGAGTGAGTGCCACGTCCTTGTGACGGACCGTCCCGGCCCACCTCGTACTGGAGCAGACGGGGCGATACCTCGAAGCCGTGCCGGGAGTACGCCGGAACCGCCCGGTCGCTGGAGTGCACCGTCACCCGCTCCAGGCCCAGCTCACGTGCCCACGCCAGGACCGCCTCGATCAGCTCCCCACCCAGGCCGCGGTCGCGCTCGCCCGGCATCACGTACACACACTGCACGTCCCCCGACACCCGCGTGAACGCGCCCGGATGCGGCACGCGCCCGGTGATCGCCAGCCACGCCATGCCGATGACCACGTCGCCACGTACCACCACCACGCACCGGTGAGTGGACTCGTTCTCCCGCGCCCATGCCACGAACCGGGGCACGAACTCGTCGAGCGCGGCGTCGGGAGTTCCATACGACTCCCGCACCCAATGCCAGCGCAGCGCGGCGACTGCGGGTAACTCCTCGGTCCGGCAGGGGCGGATGGTGACGTCATTCATGGCCTCATCGTGGCGCAAAGCATCCGCGTGCCGAGAACCGGGCCGGGGCGACCACGCACCAGGCCGGACAAGGTCCGCTCCGCAACCGCAAGAAGCCCGGCTGCCGAGGCGGCCGTCCGCCCAAGTTCGGCAAGGAGGACCACAAGAAGCGCCACGCCGTCGAGTGCGGGATCAACGGACTGAAGCGCCACCGGGGCCGTGGCCACGCGATACGACAAGCCCGCGATCCGCTTCCAGGCCACTGTGCTGGCCGCAGCGGTCGACGAGTGGCTGTGACCAGCACACTCCCAACACGCTCGGGCCTCAGCCCTCTTGCAGCACCGCCCGGATCACATGCCGGGCATTGTGCGCCATCACCGGGTTCGTCCTCCGGTAGTACGGCAACGCGATCAGTGCCTGCGAGAGTGTCCGTCCCCGGCCGCGGATCCAGGTCGCGTTGTCCACGCCCAGCGCCTCGCGGAACACTTCCCTCGCCTCTGCCGGCAGCAGATTCCACGCCGGGAACAGATCGCAGGCCGGATCGCCCGCCCCCAGGCACCCGAAGTCGATTACCGAGGTCAGCCTGCCACCGTTCACCAGCAGATTGCCCGGCATGAGATCGGCGTGCAGCCACACCGGCGGCCCGTCCCACCCGGGGGCCCGCAGCGCCTCCTCCCACACGGCAGTGGCGGCATCGCAGTCGATACCCTCCTGTGGGATCCCCCGCAGCTCCTCGATCGCCGCCCGGGTCTCCGCGTCGAGCGAGGCGACCGGCCCCCCGCGGTGGGCCTGCGGCGCACCCGGCAAGGTGATGCTCCGCATCGCCACCACGAACCCGGCCAGATCCCCGGCCAGCAGCACCGGCTCGCTCAGGGCGCCTGCCTCGGGATTCTCCCCCGTCAGCCACCGGTACACCGACCACGGCCACGGGTACCCCTCCGCAGGCTCCCCCTCCCCGAGTGCCTCAGGGATGGCCGTAGGCAGGTGAGGCGCGAGCAGGGGCAGCCACGTCCGCTCCATCGACACGTCGTTCGCCCCGCCCTGCACGAGCGGCAGCCGTACGACCATGTCATCGCCCAGCCGGTACATGGCGTTGACCGTCCCACCGGACGGAAACCGCTCGACTGCCAGCCCCGCCCACTGCGGGAACTGCCCGGCGATCAGCCGCTGTACAAGGTCGGCGTCGATGGAGCGCATGCCGGGATGCATCTGCCTTGCGTTCATGGCACGTCATCCGACCGCCCGACACCGGCGAGCGTCAATGGCTTTTCCGGCGGTGGCACTTTCGCAACATGCCCTCGTGCCGTGACCGGGAACGTTCACCGGGTTGGGCGGGCGCAGCCGGATGAGCGCTTCAGCCGGCGCGGTACTCCCGGTCGCTTCTTACGTGTTTTACGTGGAGAACTTGTTCCGCCATGTCCCGGATGGCGTTGGCCAGTGCGCCGGGAGCGGTGAGGTGGGCGACGTGTCCTTGGCCGGTGAGCGTGGCGATCCGAGCGTTCGGCAGGGTTGCGGCCAGGTCGGACAGGCGCTCGCGCAAGTGGGCGGGGCTGAGGTCTCCTTCGATCAGGGTCGTGGGCGTTTCGAGGTTCGCGAAGCGATCGATACCGACGCCGAGCGCGTCGATCGCCTCGCTGTCCGCGATCTGCGCCGTCGCGTAGGCGGAGCACGCCGCTCGCATCGCCTGGTCGGCGAACATCGCGTCGACGGTGCTTGCGGGCATGCGGACGATGTCGCGCATGTGGATCCGCATCGCCTCGACGGGATCGCCCGCGTCCAGCGCGGCACGGGCACGTACTCCCGCGGCCCCGGCGATCGGCTCCCGGGTGGGCATGGGGGGTTCGTAGAGGAACAGCCCGGCGAACGCCGACGGGGCGAGCAACGCGGCTTCCAGCGCGGCGACGGCGCCCGAGGAATGCCCCACGAGAAGTACCGGGCCGTCGAGGAGTTCCGCGACGCGGATGATGTCGGCTGCCTCGACGGCCATCGAGTGGGGTAGTGCGATGTCCGCTCCGGGAGCGTAGATCCGTCGGTTGATCCTGACGACGCGGAAGTCGCCGGTCAGGTGGCGGGTGACGCCGTCCCAGGCTGTCGCGTTTCCGCCACCCGGGTGGACCACCAGCAGGTTGGGCCCGGACCCGTCGTCGAGAGCGGTGAGGGGACGGACGTCATCAGATGATGCGAGAAGCTCGGTCATGCGCACCATCTTGTACGTGGCGGCCGACATCACACCGACAGGCTGCCTACATCCTGTGCCGCTGGACAACGCCACCGCCGGTATGAAGAACCTGGTCGCGTCCCGGCACACGGACAAGGGCGGCAAGGTGAAGACGCTCACCATCGAGTCGGGCGCCGACGCCACCGACGCCGACGCCACCGACGACTCGTCCGACGCCATCATGCGCGTGGGCACGGTCATGGCCTACGTGGTGGGCCCTGACGGTACGAAGCCGGGCGACCTGCAGAGGTTCGCCTAGTGTTGTGACCGCATAGGTTCGCCGGGTCGGTGGTCGCGGCGGTTGCCGTTGCCGGTCACGGCCTGGTCGTGGTGGTGTGTCGCAGGATGTGTACCCCCCTTCCGCGTCTGCGGGAGGCCCGGGGCGAGATGACAAGGAGCGTGCACACCGTGGACCAGGAGAACGTGAGCGCCACCCTGACGGTCGCCGTGTCCGCCGCGAGGGTGTTCGCGGTGCTGGCGGACCCGACGGCCCACGCCGCGATCGATGGCACCGGCTGGGTTCAGGAAGCTGTCGACCGGGCGCCGCTGACCGAGGTGGGGCAGATTTTCCGGATGGACATGTATCACGCCAACCATCCCAACGGTGACTACCGGGTGGCCAACAAGGTCTCGGTGCTCGACCCGCCGCGCGCCATCGGCTGGCTGACGGGCCAGGAGAAGGACGACGGCCACCTGGAGTTCGGCGGCTGGTTCTGGCGTTACGACCTCGCGCCGCTCGGTCCGTCCGAGACCGAGGTCACGCTCACCTACGACTGGTCGGCGGTGCCGCAGTCCATCCGGGAGTACATCCAGTTCCCGCCGTTCGGCCCCGAGCATCTCACCAACTCGCTGCACCACCTGGCCGAGCTCGTCTCCGGTGGGTGATGTCGTCGACCAGGATGACCACCAGTAGTCGGTGGCAGCCGACCAGGGTGCGGGCAAAGGTCGGCGGAAGGGTGCCGGACCTCGACGCAGCCGTATATGTCGGTACTCACGGCGCGCAGCGTAGACGTAGAGCCCTCATCGCCGCCGGGCGAGCGAGGCCACGGTGGACAGGGCACCGGGGAGCAGGAGCAGCCCTGTGGCCCAGAGCGGGACGTGGAGGAGCACGGGCCGCCCGCCGACCAGGAAGAGCCCCAGCAGCATGCCGGAGAAGCCGGTGCAGAGCGCGATCCACCGCCACAACGGCCAGTGGAAGAGCGCCCGCCAGTACGGGGTGAAGGTCATGACGGCGGCGAAGAGGGCCACCGCCACGACCGAGGCGGGTACGACCTCCGTCAGCGTCGTCCAGCCGACCAGGTGCCCTCCCGCCAGCAGCGCGGCCGCGCCCGCGTACGTGTGCCCGGCCAGGCGGCGAGGCAGGCCGCCACGGGCGGGTGCTCGCCGGGCCGCCGCCCAGGCGGTGGCGAAGGCGGTGATGTCCTCGCCCACGACGGTTTCGGGGATCTTGCCGGCGCGGGCGGTGTCGTCCAAGTGGTCCCGTAGCTCGGCGATCATGTCGTCGAGGTCCCGTTCCGGCAAGTCCTGGAACATCCACTCCGTGCGGCAGTGGTCGAGTATCCGGTCCGTGGTCATGCCAGTGGTCATGTGCTTCCCTCCGTGGGGCCGGCGGACAGGGTCCGGTCGACCGCTCGTGTGAACGACTGCCAGACCGCCCGGCCCGAGGCCAGCTCGGCGATCCCGGCATCGGTCAGCCGGTAGTACTTACGGGGCGCGCCGCCCGCAGCCGACGGCGCGCGGAAACTGTCGGCCAGCCCGGCCTTCTCCATGCGGGCGAGCAGCGGGTAGATGCTCCCCTCGCTCACCAGCTCCATCCCCCGCTCTTCCAGCGCCTCGACGATCTCGAAGCCGTAGCGCGGGCGTTCGGCGATGAGGGTCATCAGGCACAGGTCGAGCACCCCGCGCAGGAGCTGACTGCGGCGCTGGTCGCCTTCCGGCAGCCGACTGATTGTCATGCGGTGCATGATAGTCAGTATCTTGCGGTGCAAGGCAATCGTGCTGGAGCGGTCCCCAACGGCCCCGACCCCGTCTCCCCCGGCTCGCGGAGTCAGGGGAAGGCCCGGCGGAGCCGGTGGACGCCTTCCTTCAGCTGGGCGGTGCCAGGGGTGTTGACGTAGCTCAGCCGCAGGTGGGGAGCGGGTGGCTCGGCGGTGAAGTAGGGGCCGCCGGCGGTGACCGCCACGCCGTGGCGCAGCGCGCTCGCGGTGATGGCGGACTCGTCGGTCCCGTCGGGCAGTCGAAGCCACAGGTGGTATCCACCGTGTGGTGTCCGGCGCGGTACGAGAGCGGGCAGCGCGCTGCTCAGCGCGGTGAGCAGGGTGGTCCGGCGGTCCCGTAGGGCATTCGCGAGCGCCCGCAGGTGGGCGGCCCAGGCGGGGGAGCCGACCAGTTCGAGGGCGGTCTCCTGCAAGGGGCGTGCGACGAAGAAGCTGTCGACGACCTGGACCGCGCGCAGCCGCTCCAGTACCGGGCCGCGAGCGGAAAGGGCCCCGATCCGCAGGCTGGGAGAGGTCGCCTTGGTGAGCGAGCGCACGTGGACGACGACGCCGTCCGGATCGTCGGCGGCCAGGGGGAGTGGCAGGGGCGGGGAGTCCGCGTGTGCCAGGCGGCGGGCGAAGTCGTCCTCGATGACGAAGGCGCCCGCCGCCCGGGCGATGTCGAGTACGGCCGCGCGCCGCCGTGGTGCCAGGACGGTGCCGGTGGGGTTCTGGAAGAGCGGCTGGCAGACGAACACCCGGGCCCGGGTGGCCTCGAACGCCTCGGCCAGCAGATCGGTGCGCACACCGTCGGCGTCGACCGGCACCGGGACGGGCCGCAATCCGGCGGCGCGGGCGACGGAGAGCATGCCGGGATAGGTGGGGGACTCGACGAGGACGGGGGAGCCGGGTGCGGCCAGGGCTCGTAGGGCCGTGGTGAGCGCGCTCTGGCCGCCGGCGGTGACCAGGACGTCCGAGGCGTCGAGCGAGCCACCCGGACCGCCGATGTCACGCGCGAACCAGTCCCGTAGCTCGGCCAGGCCCTCCACCGGAGGGCGGGACCAGGTGCCGGGCCTGCGGCCGGCGCGGGCCAGGGCGGCGGCCAGGGCCCGCTCCGGCTGGAGCTCCGTGTGGAGGTAGCCGCCGTTGAGGTCGATGACCTCGGGCGGTGGGGTGGTGAGGGCGGCCAGGACACTCGTGGCACCCGGGCCGTGGCCGCCCGGGGCGACGGCGGTGTGCGGGGGATCGGCGCTCAGGGCCACCTCCTGCCAGGAGACGTCGCCGACGGATCCCGTGGCACGACGGGCGGTGGCCTTGAACACACCGGCGCCGGGCCGGGAGACGACGAGTCCCTCGGCGGCGAGGGTGGCGATCGCCCGGGAGACCGTCACCGGACTGACCTGATACCGCGTCACCAGCGCTCTACTGGAGGGAAGTTTCTCCCCTTCCGAGTAGCGGCTCAGCTCATTCCTTAAAACACCGGCCAGTTGAGCGACACTGCTACCGTTATTCATGACAGCACAAGATAGCGCTACCCGACCTTCGGCGATAGCGGTCCGCAGCGGTACTCTCCTGGCCACCCTCGGCGTGGTGCTCTTCTCCTTCAGCTTTCCGGCCACCGTGTGGGCCCTTGACGGTTTCGGCCCGTGGTCGGCGACCGGTGTGCGGGGGCTGCTGGCGGGCCTGCTCGCCGCGGTCTGCTTGTTCACGGCCAGGGTGCCGGTGCCCGCGCGGGAGCACTGGCCGGGCCTGCTCACGGTGGCCGGCGGCTGTGTCATCGGCTTCCCGCTGCTGACCACGCTCGCCCTGCGGACGTCCACCACCGCGCACTCGGCCGTCGTCATCGGCGTACTGCCGGTGGCCACCGCCACCATCTCGGCCGCGCTGACCGGCCGGCGCCCCTCACGCGCGTTCTGGACGGCGGCCGGCCTCGGCGCCCTCGCCGTGGTCGCCTTCACCCTCCAGCAGAGCCACGGCCTGCCGACCCTGGGCGACGCCTACCTCTTCGGCGCTCTGCTGGTGTGCGCCGCCGGATACGCCCAGGGCGGCCGGCTCGCCTCCCACATGCCCGGGTGGCAGGTCATCGCGTGGGGCCTCGTCGCCGCCCTTCCGGTATCCACCCTGGTCGCCGGTCTGTCCCTGTCCTGGGAACCGGTGCACCCGACCGCCAAGGCGGCCGTCGGCATGGCCTACCTCGCCGCGGTATCCCAGTTCGGCGGGTTCGTCGTGTGGTACCGAGGTATGGCCGCCGTCGGGGTGCCCAGGGCGAGCCAGCTCCAACTCGCCCAGCCCCTCATCACGCTCGTGTGGTCGGTCCTCCTCATGGGAGAGCAACTCTCTCCCCTCGCCCCCGTCACCGCTGTGATCGTCCTCGGTTGCATCGCGGCCACCCAGCGCGCCCGAAGCTGACTCCACCGCGTTCGAGGCCAGTCGGTCTGAGTGGCCGTCAGGCCCAGCGGATGTCCGGTGATCGGGCCCGCCCCTGCCCGGTCCGAAACACTCCGGCTGAGCGGGAAAGCACGGCTTCGTCGTTGCCCTTGCCCCTGTACCGCGATTTCACTGTCCCTTTGCCATCGTGTTCTCCCGCGCTCTCAGGCCGAGCCTCTTCGGCTTCGGCCCCATGAGGCCGGACTTTCGGCCCCAGGTCGGCATTTGGCGCCTGAGTGCACGCAGCCTCCGTCCGATTTCCACCAGTCGTTCACATGATGTAGGTTTTACCTCGCCTTTACTTATGGGGCGGGCCCTTCGGGGTCCTTTGTTTTGGGAGAACTGGAGAACCAGTGAACTGGTATGTGGACGTACTCAAGAAATACGCCGTGTTCAACGGGCGTGCGCGGCGCCAGGAATACTGGATGTTCACCCTGGTGAGCAGCGTCATCAGCATCGTGCTGACCATCCTCGACAACGTGCTCGGAACGGGCTCGATCCTGGGAACCCTGTACATCGTGGCCGTGTTGCTCCCCAGCCTCGCCGTCACCGTCCGGCGGCTCCACGACACCGATCGTTCGGGGTGGTGGGTGCTGATCGGTCTCGTGCCGCTCGCGGGCCTGATCGTCCTGCTGGTGTTCACCTGCCTCGACTCCACGCCGCGCCACAACGCCCACGGCCCCAGCCCCAAGCACGTTCCGGCGTACTGAGCCTCCGGGGCCCGGCAAGCCCCCATGGGCGTACCGCCTGCTCCCGCTTCCCGGGAGCAGGCGCACGTCGTTCAGCGGGGAGAACGAGCCCGGCCCGGTCAGTGACCGGCGGCCTTGACGAGGGCGACGACGGTGCCGATCGCCGCGTCCGCCACCCCGGCCAGCAGTGCGACAGCCATGTTGGCTCCCATGCGGAGTCCCCCGTACCAGCCCCACGCGAACAGCACCCACACGCTCACCCCCGCCGCGGTGAGGAGCGCCGTCCGCAGCTCCATCGCCCCCAGGGCGGACAGCGCGATGAGGATCAGCGGTCCGACAGCCGACAGCAGCAGCGGGCTGGACACGAACAACGTTTCCCGGACTTGCCGCCCGCCGCCTCCGCGCCCGTGCACGACCCGGTGCGCTTGCCCGTCCGCGACGACGGAGGCCAGCCACAGCCCCACCGCCGTGACCCCGACCGTCACGGCGGCTCCCCTCGGCCCGGCATGCCCGGAATTGGCCAGCCCGACCACCACCGCGATCATGGTGATCGTCGCGTAGATACGTTCCTTCAGCCTGGACGCGACCAGGACGGCGCGATCCGGAGCCTGACCGGGCCACGCGGATTCCGGGTCGGATTCCGGTGCCGAGTCGTCCATGGCGCCCACCGTAGGACGGGGCGCCGACGCCGGAGGTCCGCCGTTCCGGGACGTCCCCCGCCCAGCCCAGCGTTGGCGCGGCTCACCCGCCACTCGGCGCGAGGACCTCGTCCGCGGCCGCCGGCGAGGCCAGCCGGGCCAGAACCGCGGCCTCCTGGCTTCCTTCCTCCGCGCTGAACACATGCATCTCCAGGCCCGACTCGCCGGGCGCGGCCGGAACGTGCAGCGTCTCGTAGTCCAGGGTGAGCAGACCCGCCGCCGGATGCCGTAGCCGCTTGCGCCCCCGTGCGCACATGACGACCTCGCCGGTGGACCAGATCCGCCGGAACTCGGCGCTGAGGGAGGACAACTCGGTGATGAGCGCGGTCAGTTCCACGTCGTCGGGGTAGCGCCCGGCGCTGACCCGCAGCTGTCCAACCGCCTCCACCGCCCTGTCCTCCCACTCGGGGAAGAGGGACCGGGAGGCGGGGTCGAGGAAGAGGTACCGGGCCTCGTTGGGGGCGCGGCGACCCGGTTCCGCCAGCCCGCCCATGAGGACGGAGCCCAGGTCGTTCCAGGCCACCACGTCGAGGCGATGGTTCGTCACGAACACCGGAAGGCTTCCGGCGGCCTCCAGGAGCCGTCGCAGCAGGGGGCTCACACGGACTTTCGGCGCGGGGCCGTGCCCGGAGCCGGAACCGGCCAGCGTGGCGAGGTGCTTGCGTTCCGCCACGTCGAGTCCGAGTGCCCTGGCAAGCGCGTCGAGCACCTCGGGGGAGGGCTGGGTGGCGCGGCCCTGTTCGAGACGTACGTAGTAGTCCACGCTGATCCCGGCGAGCTGGGCCAGCTCCTCGCGCCGCAGTCCGCGCACCCGGCGGCGGCCACCCCCGGTGAGCCCGACGTGCTCGGGTGCGACCCGCCCGCGGCGTGCGCGCAGGAAGCCGCCGAGAGCGCGTTGGGTGTCGCCTATTCCGTCAATTCCTTCGCGGTGCATGCATCAAGTATGGGAGGCGGCGGCATGGGTGGTCCTCGCGATACCAGGATCGGCGTTCCGCAGGCTGAAGGGGGTACTGGTTGGTGAGCGGTGCCCGGGAGAACGTTGGCGTCATGTACGAAGCAACGCCTCAGAAGCAGCAACAGCAACGGCAACGGCAACAGCCGAAGAAGATCCTCGTCGTCAGCGCCCACCCGGAGCCTCAGTCGCTCAATGCCACCCTGACGACCGTCGCGGTCGAGCACCTGCGCGCGGCGGGGCACGAAGTGCGGGTGTCGGACCTGTACGCGATGAAGTGGAAGGCCGGCCTGGACGCCGACGACTACCTCGACCACGCCCCGGACCGGCGGCTGAAGGTACTGACGGCCGCCGGACAGGCCACACTGGCGGGGCGGCTCTCGCCGGACATCGCGGCGGAGCAGGAGAAGCTGCTGTGGTCGGACGCCGTGATCCTTCAGTTCCCGATGTGGTGGTTCTCGGTCCCGGCGATCCTCAAGGGCTGGATGGACCGGGTGTTCACCAACGAGTTCTGCGACGGCTCCACCGTGCCGCCGCCCTACAGCGAGGGCGCCCTGGGCGGCCGCCGGGCCCTTGTGTCGGTGACGCTCGGCGCCCGGGAGTCGTCGTTCTCCGACCGCGGCATTCACGGCCCGCTCTCGGACGTCCTCTTCCCCCTCCAGCACGGCCTGTTCTGGTTCACCGGCATGTCACCGCTCGAGCCGTTCGCGGTGTACGGGTGCAACGAACTGCCGGAGGAGCGCTACGAGGAGGCGAAGCAGGCGTACATACGACGGCTCGACGGTCTCTTCACGGACGAGCCGGTGCCGTTCCGCACGCTCACGGGCGGCGACTACGGCCGCGACCTGCGACTCCTGCCCGGGGTGGAGGAACCGGGGAGCGGCGGTCTCCAGCTCCATGTACGTCCGGCGGGCTGAGCGACCACGGCACGAGGGCGCGCACACGCGCGGCCTCGGCCGCCCCCGTGCTCTCCAGGCAACCGCCCGGAGAGCACGGGGCGAACCCGCTCGCCGTCAGTGGGTGTAAAGCCACCAGTAGTAGCGATATTTTTCCTCGTTATATACCTTCTTGCACTGGTATTCGTGCCACTTGCCGTGGTCCACGCCGTCCTTGCCGGCCGTGCGGCAGGACTGCTCGTCGGAGTAGTACGGGCTGTGCTTGTCCCAGTGCTCCTTCTCCGGGTCGACCTGCTGCTGGCTCGTGGCGCTGCCGGTCGCGCTCGGGGACTCATCCGACGGGGCCGCGACGGCCGCCCCCGCCGTACCGGCCAGCAACAGCACCGCGGTGGCGGCTGCCACCGCCGGTGCGAGGCGGAAGGTCCTCGACTTCATGGGGTTACCTCTTTCCTTGGCATCTGCCCTGATGGTGGGCCCGGAACGCGACCCACCGGAACGGGCGTGCGGGGGCGGGATCCCGAAGGCGACCCGCGCGGGCGGGCTCGAACCTCACGCGGCGTGGGGAAAGGGGCGGGGTTGTCACGCGACGGCTTCCGCCCGGGTCCGGAGGCCGTCCGCTCACTCCGGCGAGCGCACCGGCGGCAACTCAGGAGAGTGAAGGGGCGCGGTGGTGCGATGGCGGGTCAGCACCTGGGTGACAGTGCCGTCGTCCTCTTCGATGTCCCGGACGTGCGTGAAACCGATCCTGCCCAGCAGGGCCAGCGAGGCCCCGTTCTGCTCGGCCACGGTGGCGTGCACCTCGGCCAGCCCGAGAGTGCCGAAACCGTAGGCGACGAGCCTCTCCGCCAGCTCGGTCCCCAGACCGCCTCCCCACGCCGTGGGGGTGAGGGCATAGATGATCTCGTGGCCGTCTACGACGCCGGTCGGTTTGATCTCGGCATGCCCGATCAGGACCCCGTCCCGGCGCACGGCCCAGACGTCGAACAGCTCCCGGGCGTAGACCTTGGTGAAGATCCGCCCGAACAGCGCCCGGTCGTCCGCCTCGGAAGCCGGGCCGTCGCCCATCCACTGGGACACCCTCGTGTCCTGGAACAGGGCGACGAAGCCCTCTTCGTCTTCCGGTACGTAGGGCTCCAGGAGCAGACGCGCGGTGCGCAGAGTCGGGGTCATGGACGGCGACGGTACGCATACGGGTTCGAGCCGGGCAATCCACTTTCCCGGCCCCGGGACGACGCCCCCGGACAGCACGGCGGCCGTGACGACGCCGACGACGCCGGCCCCCGGCCAGGGCGTGCCGGACAATCAGGTCGCCGGTTTCCAGGACAAACTGGAATGATCCAGGCATGGGACGGACATTCGAAGAGCTGGTGGCGGAGGCGGAAACGGTCCCGGTGGCGGGCTGGGACTTCTCCTGGCTGGACGGCCGGGCCACCGAGCAGCGCCCGTCGTGGAGATACCAGCGAATGATGGGCGAGCGCATGGCGCATGCCGCGGCGGCGCTGGACATCCAGACCGGCGGGGGAGAGGTGCTCGCCGGGGTGCCGAAGCTACCGCCGCTGGTGGTGGCCACGGAGTCCTGGCCGCCGAACGTGGCCAAGGCCACCCGGCTGCTCCACCCCCTCGGCGCGGCCGTCGTCCATGACGAGGACGAACCGCCGCTGCCGTTCGCCGACGAGGCCTTCGACCTGGTGGTCAGCCGGCACCCGGTGACGGTGTGGTGGGAGGAGATCGCCCGGGTGCTCCGGCCCGGGGGCACGTACTTCTCCCAGCAGGTCGGTCCCGCGAGCGTCTTCGAGCTGGTCGAGTACTTCCTGGGCCCGCAGCCGGAGGAGGTGCGCCGCAAGCGGCACCCCGACGACGCCCGCCGCGCTGCGGAGGCCGCCGGGCTGGAGGTCGCCGACGTCCGCGCGGAATCCCTGCGCACCGAGTTCCTCGACGTCGGCGCGGTCGTCTACTTCCTCCGCAAGGTGATCTGGATGGTCCCGGACTTCACCGTCGACCGGTACCGGGACCGCCTGCGCGAGCTGCACGACCGCATCGAGAGCGAGGGCCCCTTCGTGGCGCACACCGCGCGGTTCCTCATCGAGGCCCGTAAGCCCTACTGACGCCCGGAGCGGGCAGCCGCCGGTTCCGGGCAGCCACCGGGACCGTAAAACCCTTGGCGGCCCGGGCGCCCGTACCCCTACAGTGATCGATGTCCAGGTGCGAAGGCAGGACCTACTTCGACTCATAATCGGGCGGTCGCGGGTTCGAGTCCCGTCGCCGGCACACAGGCCGGCGTAGCTCAGTTGGCAGAGCACCTTGTCGGTTCCGCCGCCTCGACCTCTGGACACCAGACTTTCACGCACTCCCGGTGCGCGGGCCACGGCTACTTCGTTGTGATCGAATCCCATGCCGCGGCCACTTTGAACTCGGGAGGCGCGGCACCGGGGCGTCCGGTGCGCAGGTGACGGTTACTTCCGGGAACAGCGGGCCGCGGGTTCGAATCCCGTCCCAGCTTCGGGCTGGTGTAGCTCAGTCAGGAAGAGCAGCTGTTTTGTACCGTCGCCGACCCTTACGATCTCGGACGCCCTCCCGCCGCGCTTCCCCGGAAGAATTCGGGGGAATTCACATGGCACGTTTCAACACCCGCGCGCCCAACCCGGCCCGCCCGACCTCGCCCGTGACCACGACCGGGCGCACCCGCACCCACCTCGGCGGCAAGGGCTACGCGCGCGACGACCGCTCCGAGCTGTTCCTGCTGGCGGTCGCCAACTTCGTCTCCCAGCAGACCCACCACGAGAAGAGCACCGATCGCGACGACCGGTTCGCCGCGCTCGTACGCAAGCTCGCCGTCGAGGACGCCGCATGGACCGCCGGCCTCCTGGGCTGGCTGCGTGGCGACGGCCAGATGCGCACCGCGTCCCTCGTCGGCGCCGCCGAGTACGTCAAGGCCCGGCTCGACGCCGGCGCCACGGACGGCCCCACGAACCGTCAGGTCATCGACTCCGTGCTGCGCCGCGCCGACGAACCCGGCGAGATGCTGGCCTACTGGACCTCCACGTACGGGCGGAACGTGCCCAAGCCCGTCAAGCGCGGCATCGGCGACGCCGTGCGACGCCTCTACACCAGCCGTAACCTCCTGAAGTACGACACCGCCTCCAAGGGCTACCGCTTCGGCGACGTCCTCAATCTCGTCCACCCCACGCCCGACCCGGACAAGCCCTGGCAGGGCGAGCTGTTCCGGTACGCGCTCGACCGCCGCCACAATCCGGACGACGCCCGGCTGCCCGCCTCCGACCGCACCCTCACCGCGCACCAGGCGCTGATGGCCGTGCCCGTCGCGGAACGCCGTGCCCTGATCACCGGCCCCGGCGGCGCCGAGCGGCTCGCCGACGCGGGTATGACCTGGGAGGCCCTGGCGGGCTGGCTCCAGGGACAGATGGACGCGGCGGCGTGGGAGGCCGTCATACCCTCCATGGGCACCATGGCCCTCGTCCGCAACCTGCGGAACTTCGACGAGGCCGGTGTCTCCGACGACGTCGCCCAGCGGGTGGCCGCCCGGATCGCCGACCCGCGGGAGGTCGCCCGGTCGCGGCAGTTCCCCTTCCGGTACCTGGCCGCGTACCAGCACGCTCCCTCGCTGCGCTGGGCCTACCCGCTGGAACAGGCCCTCGGCCACTCGCTGACGAATGTGCCGGCGCTCCCGGGCCGGACCCTGATCCTGGTCGACCGCTCCGGCTCCATGTGGTCGCCGCTGTCCGACCGGTCGCAGCTCAACCGCGCTGACGCCGCGGCCATCTTCGGCACGGCGGTGGCGATGCGCGCCGCGCACGCCGACCTCGTCGAGTTCGGCACGACGAGCGCGCCCGTGACCTACAGGAGGGGCGAGTCGGTCCTCAAGGTGCTGGAACGCTTCGGCAGCCTGGGCGGTACCGACACCACGGAAGCCGTGCGCCGGCACTACCGCGGCCAGGACCGGGTCCTGATCGTCACCGACGAGCAGGCCTCGTACCACTACGCGGGCGACCCGACCGAGCAGGTCCCGGCCCACGTCCCGGTCTACACCTGGAACCTCGCCGGCTACCGGCCCGGCCACGGCCCGTCCGGATCCGCCGACCGGCACACCTTCGGCGGCCTCACCGACGCCGCCTTCCGCATAGTGCCGCTGCTGGAGGACAGCCGCGCCGCTCGCTGGCCCTGGGAGCGGTGAGCGGCGCCCTTCTCGACGGCGACTGTTGTCGTGACGTGATGGGACCAGACAGTCTGTCGCGTGTGATGGAGATCAGGGTGTTGTGTCCGGACGACTGGCTGTTGTGGCGCGAGTTGCGGCTCGCCGCGCTCGCGGAGTCGCCGGGCGCGTTCGGTTCGCGGTTGGCCGACTGGCAGGGGGACGGTGACCGGGAGGAGCGCTGGCGTGCGCGGCTGGACCTTCCGGGCTCGATCAACCTCGTCGCCGTACTCGACGGGCACCCCGTCGGCATGGTCAGCGGCGTCCCCGGCCCGCACGCCGGAACGGCCGAGTTGATCTCCCTGTGGGTCGCCGCCGCAGTGCGGGGCCGCGGCGTGGGGGACCGCCTGATGGGGGCGGTGGAGCAGTGGGCGATCGGCCGGGGCGCGGAACGCCTTCGGCTCGCCGTCATGCCCGGCAACGAGCACGCGCTCGCGCTCTACCGCCGTCACGGCCTGCGCGACACCGGCCCGCACGGCGCCTCGCTGCCCGACGGCCGCAGGGAACGTGTCATGGTCAAGCACCTGCCCACGGGCTGAGCCGCCGGCCGGACGTCGGACGCGGGGTCAACCGGCCTTCGTACCACGCCAACCGCGACCGGCGAAGCCCGCCCCCCGACCGCTCCGATAGCATGTTCGATCACAAGATGATCGCCCCCAACGCCCCGTTTCACCGGAAAACATGTCATCCAGCGCGATGAGCAATCTATTTACCCAATATCTAACAAATCGGCCGGACAATTGATATCTATAATAAAACGCAGAATCGCGTCCGCCGCGTGGCGTCAACCACGAGTAATACTGTGGGCCGTGGCGGGTGTGGTGGCCCTTGGATTCCTTGTCGCGCTGGAGATCGCCGCGCGTCATTACGGCATGCCGGGGCCGATCACCAATCAGGCGAAAGAAGTGATACTCGCCCCCAAATCGGGGCCGCTGTTGTACGCCAGCATGGCGTTGATGATGGTGGTGCTCACCTGGCGGGAACGGCTGATCGCGGCCGGTGTCGCCGTCGGCATCGACATCGTCTTCTTTCTGGTGCGGTGGGCGCTCGACGTCAAGATGATGTTCGGCAACGGCGCGTTGTGGGTGATGCTGGGCTACGCGGTCATCGCTGTCACGCGCCGCACCGGCCGGGAGCGGATCCTGCTGCTGAAGGGCGTCGGGCTGGGCCTGCTGCTGGTCGCCGGCCGCAAGACCGGCGATGCCTGGCTGCTCATCACGTCGAAGACCCGCCCGACGGTGCTCGACCAGTACGTGGCGACCGCGGACCACGCGCTGGGCGACCCCTCGTGGCTGGCGGGCCGGATCGTCAGGGCCGCAGGCCCGATCGGCGACCATATTCTCGACTACGTCTACATCCAGCTCGCGGTGGCCGCGGTCGTCGTCACGCTGTACCAGCTGCGCAACGTGGCGGCCGAGCGACGCTTCCCGAGCCACCACCTGGTGCGTACCTTCCTGGTGATCGGCCTCCTCGGCCCGGGCATCTACATGATCTTCCCGGTGGTCGGACCGATCTTCGCCTACGGCGCCGACGGTGGGCACTGGGCGGTGGCCGACCTGTGGCCGGACGCGCTGCCGACCAATGCGCCGCACCATATGCCGTTCAACGAGATCACCCCGCGAAACTGCATGCCCAGCCTCCATACGGCGTGGGCCACCGCGATATTCATTCACTCCCGTAAGGGACCGCGAATTCTGCGATTCTTCGGCGCGTTCTGGCTGATCGCCACGCTCGGCGCGACGCTGGGCTTCGGCTACCACTACGGCACGGACATCGTCGCCGGTGTGGTGTTCACGCTCACGATCGAGGCGGCTCTGCGCTCGCTCGAACGAGGCTGGGACCGGTCGGGAATCCAGCTGGCCGCCTACGGCGCGGCGGTCTTCGCCGCGCTCCTGGTGTCGTACCGCTATCTGCCGGTGGAGATGGCCGGACATCCGTGGGTGTTCGGACCGCTGATCATTCTGGCGATGGTCTCGGTGATCTACGGCTACATACGGACCACCAGACTGTGGGAGCCGAAGGCCGCGCCGGCGCGACAGCCGGAACCGCAGCCCGAGCTGGTCTGAAGCCTGTCGCACCGGATGGTGGGCGTTGACGGTCGCTGACGCGGCCCGACGCCCACCATCACGCGTATATGCCCCCGTATTCCCCCATACACCTCACCCCGTTTGCCTAAAGGCTTTAGGTAGCTGCATAATCGATTCAGTCGAACGGGAGGATGGCTATGGCACGCGCGGGACTGACCACGGAACGCCTGGTACAGGCGGGAGCGGAACTGGCCGACGAGGTCGGCTTCGACGAGGTGACCGTCTCGGCGCTCGCCAGGCGGTTCGACGTCAAGGTCGCGAGCCTCTACTCGCACCTGAAGAACTCCCAGGACCTCAAGACCGGGATCGCCCTGCTCGCCCTGGAGGAACTCGCCGACCGGGCCGCCGACGCCCTGGCCGGACGGGCCGGCAAGGACGCGCTGATCGCGTTCGCCAATGTCTACCGCGACTACGCCCGGGAGCACCCCGGCCGCTACACCGCGGCCCGGCTCAGGCTGGACCCCGAGACGGCGGCCGCGAGCGCCGGTGTCCGCCACGCACGAATGATGCGGGCGATCCTGCGCGGCTACGACCTGACCGAGCCGGACCAGACACACGCGGTACGGCTGCTGGGCAGCGTCTTCCACGGCTACGTCAGCCTGGAGGCGAGCGGCGGATTCAGCCACAGCGCCCCCGACTCGCAGGAGTCCTGGTCGTGGACCCTCGACGCTCTCGACGCCCTGCTGCGCTCGCGGCCCACCTCCTCCTGACCGCGCCGCCGGCCACGACCCCGTCCGTGACCACGCCGACCACGGCCCCGTACGCGCCGGAGGCCATCGCATGGTGGGCGCGGCACCGGCATGGCCTCCCTGGGCAACCCGAAAACGCCGACCGACAGGCTGAGAGCATGCACACCGCCGAGCACGACTGGATCACCACGCCCATCACCGCGGACCTCCTCCGCGGCGCCCTCGACCTGGAACACACCACCCATGGCGTGCTGCCGCACCGGCTGCCCGCCCGGGCCCGCGCCCAGTGCGCCGACGGGCAGCTCGCCATGGCGGAGTCCCAGCCCTCCGGCGTACGCCTGACCTTCCGGACCCGGGCCACCGCCGTCGAACTCGACACGCTGCCCACCAAGCGCGTGTACGTGGGCGTTCCGCCCCGCCCTGACGGTGTGTACGACCTGCTCGTCGACGGCCGCCTGGCCGGCCGGGCCCATGTGACCGGCGGGAACACCCTGACCATCGACATGGCCACCGGGACCGCCGAGCACCGGCCCGGCCCGGCCGGCACCGTCCGTTTCACCGGTCTGCCCGACGGCGTCAAGAACGTCGAGATCTGGCTGCCGCACTACGAGACCACCGAACTCGTCGCCCTGCGCACCGACGCCCCCGTCGAGCCCGCACCGGACCAGGGCCGCAGGGTGTGGCTGCATCACGGCAGTTCGATCAGCCACGGCTCCGACGCCGCGAGCCCCAGCACCACCTGGCCCGCGCTCGCCGCTTCCCTCGGTGGTGCGGAACTGATCAACCTGGGCCTGGGCGGCAGCGCCCTGCTCGATCCGTTCACCGCCCGCGCCCTGCGCGACACCCCCGCGGACCTGATCAGCCTCAAGCTCGGCATCAACCTGGTCAACGTCGACCTGATGCGTCTGCGCGCCTTCACCCCCGCCGTCCACGGCTTCCTCGACACCATCCGCGAGGGCCACCCCACCACGCCGCTGCTGGTCGTCTCGCCCATCCTGTGCCCCATCCACGAGGACACGCCCGGCCCCTGCGCCCCGGACCTCGCCGCCCTGAGCCGCGGGCAACTCCTCTTCCGGGCCACGGGCGACCCGGCGGAGCGCGCGAGCGGGAAACTGACCCTCACCGTCATCCGCGACGAACTGGCCCGCATCGTGCGGCAGCGGGCGGCCGAGGACCCGAATCTCCATTACCTCGACGGCCGTGACCTCTACGGCGAGGCCGACTCCGCCGAGTCGCCCCTGCCCGACCGGCTCCACCCGGACGCCGCCACCCACCGCCTCATCGGCGAACGCTTCGCCGGTCTGGCCTTCACCACCGACGGCCCTTTCGAGGACCACACCGGCTGACACCGGGCGCGGGAGAGGGAGAGGGGCAGGGGAGGGAAGGGCCGGGCGGGGGAGGAGGGGAGGAATGGCCGAAGTGAACCGCTCTCGGACTCCCCGTCGTATCCCCGGAGGCTACTGTGGCGTTGAGACTCGCATGGAGGACCCCATGAGCGCCCGGCCCGGCGACGCGCCCGCCCCACCGCCTCTCCCGCCGCTTCTTTCACCGCCTCCTCCATCGTCCGTCCCCGCCCCGGCCGCGGCCGCACGACTGCTCGCGAGCATCCGTGCCGACCGACGTGCCGAGCGATGGGTACCGGCCTTCGAACGGGACTGGGCGAAGGCCCTGGAGGACGCCCGCTACAGCTACAGCCTCACGCCGGTCCACGACGTCGTGCGCGCATGGCAGGCGCGCCTGGCCGTCACCCCGGCCGTCGACGCGTTCCTCGCCGCCGGCATGGACGACTCCGACGGCGTCGCGTCCGAGGACGCGCTCGGGACCCGCCCGTGAGCGAAGCGGCCTGGCCGGCGCGGCTGTCGCCGAAGGCCCTGGGCGTGCTGGACGCCCTTCCGGAGCACGTACGCGAGACCCTCCGCGACGTGCTCGACATCGCCTCCCGCGACCCCTGGTCCTTCCCGGCCTTCGACCGCCGGGACCCCGAGGGCGAGGACGTCCGCTCCGCCGCGATCGGGCACCTCACCGTCGTCTACTGGATCAACCGCTCGGCCGCGCGACTGCACGTCATCGACATCGTCTGGCTCGGCTGACGCGCTTCTCCGGGGCCTCCTCGCGGCCCGTCACACCAGTTGACTGACATCGCCATCACCACCACCGTGCAATCTGGTGACAATTGATCCGTGGTACCGGCGTACGCGGACGGTACGCGGCCCCAGCCACCCACGGTCCCGTGAACTCGGAGGTCAGCACATTGAACGCAGCCACCCCCTTACGGCTCTTCCACACCTCCCACAGCACCTCAGCCCCCCGCCGCGCCCGCCGTGGACGCGTCGCGTGGGGCGCCGCGGCACTCATCGTCGTAGGCGCCGCCCTGCCCACGGCGGCCGCGCCGGCGGGCGGGGGGAGCGCCGACCTCGGCCCCCGCGAGGCCAGGAACGTCATCCTGCTCATCGGCGACGGCATGGGTGACCAGGAAGTGACCCTGGCCCGCGACTACACCGTCGGCGCCGGCGGCCGCCTCGCCCTCGACCGCTTCCCCGTGACCGGCAAGTACACGACGTACTCCGTCGACAGCAAGGGCCGTCCCGACTACGTCACCGACTCGGCGGCGAGCGCCAGCGGCTGGTCCACGGGCCGCAAGACCGTCAACGGCCGCGTCTCGAAGACACCGGACACCGACGTCGCCGTGCCCACCGTCCTCGAACTCGCCCGCCGCAAGGGCCTGGCCACCGGATCGGTCACCACCGACGAGCTCACCGGCGCCACCCCCGCCGCGATGGCCTCCCACGTCACCGGACGCGACTGCCAGGGCCCGGCCGACATGGCCGGCTGCCCGCGCGACACCATCGGCCGCGGCGGGCCCGGCTCGATCGCCGAACAGTCCGTACGGCTGCGCCCGGACGTGCTCCTCGGCGGCGGCCGGCAGCGCTTCGACCAGAAGATCACCGAAGGCCCGTACCGGGGGCTGACCGTGACGGGGCAGGCGGAGAAGGAGGGCTACCGCGTCGTCACCGACGCCCGCGGGCTGCGGGACGCCGGGCCGGACCGCCCGCTGCTCGGCCTGTTCTCGCCGGACTCGCTCCCGGTGGAGTGGAGCGGCAGGCCCGCGGCCGCCGGCGGCACCCCGCCGCAGCGCTGTGTCACCAACCCCGCCCGCCCGGCCGGTACTCCGACCCTGGCGGATCTGGCCACCAAGGCGATCGGGCTGCTGGAGGCAAAGGCGAAGGCCCAGGCGAAGGCCGGGGCCGGGCCGGACAAGGGCTTCTTCCTCCAGGTCGAGGGCGCCTCCATCGACAAGCAGGCCCACGAGGCCGACCCCTGCGGGCAGATCGGGGAGACCGCCGCGTTCGACCGGGCCGTCAAGGTGGCCCAGGACTACGCCGCCCGCCACCCGGACACGCTGGTGATCGCCACCGCCGACCACGGCCACAGCACCCAGATCCTCCCCCTCGACACCAACCCGCCCGGGCTGTCGGCGACCCTCGTCACCGACGAGGGCAGCAAGGTCAAGGTCGGCTACTCCACCACCGACACCCCCGCGGACGGCCAGGAGCACACCGGCACCCAGGTGGGCATCTCGGCCCGGGGCCCGTACGCGGACCGCGTCCAGGGAGTCACCGACCAGACCGAGCTGTTCACCACCGTCACCACCGCGCTCGGACTGCGCTGAGCGAGCCGAGCGACCCGACGGCGGCGGCAAGAGAATTCCCGTTGTCCGACGCAGTAGTCGGTACGGCAGGCGAATAACGTGCCCGGAAGTGGCGCGGATGCCCGCAGCGGAAAAGCGGGTGGCAACTGTTCACGTTGCCACCCGCCGGACCTACTGCCCCTGCCTCAGCAGTACAGGTTCCCGCCCGGTGCCACGCCGAGAAGCGAGGCGAATC
The DNA here is from genome assembly GCF_031845785.1 of Streptomyces hesseae. Taxonomy (NCBI): domain Bacteria; kingdom Bacillati; phylum Actinomycetota; class Actinomycetes; order Kitasatosporales; family Streptomycetaceae; genus Streptomyces; species Streptomyces hesseae. The sequence continues at coordinate 58,509 of NZ_JAVRFI010000002.1, read as the reverse complement.
GCTGGTAGCTCGACACCCGGCTCTGGACCTGGCCGGGGTTGCCGCCATTGCATTCCAGGGACCCGTTGATGCTGCGGATCGTCTCCCCGAAGCCACGGCTGTTGACCATGGCGTCGTGCGGCGTCATGGTGCCGGGGCCGCGCTGGGTGTTCCAGTACCACAGCGCGGTCTTCCAGGAGACGGCCGCGTCGGTCTGGACGAGCGAGGGATTGTTCAGCAGGTTGATGCCGAGGGCGTCACCCGCCGCCTTGTAGTTGAAGTTCCAGCTGAGCTGGAGCGGGCCACGGCCGTAGTAGGCGCTCTGGCCGGCCGGGCAGCCGTAGGGCTGGCCGCGGTCGCAATAGTGGGGGTAGTTGGCGGTGTTCTGCTCGACGACGTAGACCAGTCCGCCGGTCTCGTGGTCGACGTTGGCGAGGAAAGCGGCGGCCTCCTGCTGCCTGACCTCCTTGCCGCCGGTCTTGGCGAAGCCGGGGTACGCGCTCAGCGCGGCGACGAGCCCGTTGTAGGTGTAGAAGGCGTTCCGCCTCGGGAACATCTGGTTGAACTGGGCCTCGCTCACCGGGAAGGCGCCGGGATCGCCGCCTCCCTGACAGGTGTACGGGTCCCAGTACCAGGTGCTGATGAGCGGGTCGTATCCGGGATTGTCGTGCTCGGCGATGTAGTACCGCCCGTCGGTGTACCGGACGACCGTGCCCGTCGTGTACCACGTGCCCGCGGTCCAGTTCCGCGCGTTGTCGCAGGGGCCGGCGGCGCTCGCCGTGGTGGCGGGTGCGAGGACGGCCATGCCGACCAGGGTCAGTAAGCCCAGCAACAGGGCCGCGACGCGGTTTCTTCTCACGATGGCTCCTAGTGGGGGTCGAGCGAATCGCTGACGGCGAATCAGGGCCGCAGTGGACTACGGGGATCTCTCGCCATCGCGAAGTGAATAGCCATGCGAGTTTGGCTGTCAACAGCACACACCGCCACCGGCCTAACTCGCTGCATTTACCAATGACTTCAGGACAACTGCGGCGGCCGGGGGTTGCGAGGGTCTTGAGAAGCATGGCATCCATAGGCCGGAAGCCGGACGCGCGCCGATGAAATGCCGCTGCCCCACGGCTTCGTGCTTCGTGCTTCGTGCTTTGCGCGGCGACGAGCCGCCACCGATGCCTCTCCGGGTGAAAAGCCTGCCCGAATGGCCCTTGAAATCGAGGAGAGATTCATGCGTGACTTCAAGCGTGCGCGCTACGCGGCCACTGTCCTGGCGGCCGCGGCCACCGGTATCGCACTCAGCGCCGGACCGGCGGCGGCGGACATCCCGATCGGCCGGTCCACGACGGGCAAGATGACCTACTACACAGACAAGGGCTACGGCGCCTGCGGAACACCCATCGACGCGACCTCCGAGAACCTGGTCGCGGTCTCGGCCGCGTGGTGGACGTCCGGCAACCCGAACAACGACCCGCTCTGCAAGGGAATATCGGTGGAGGTCACCTACAACGGCAAAACCATCAGAGTACCGGTCAAGGACAAGTGCCCCTCGTGCGACCGGAACCACATAGATCTCAGCCAGCCGGCCTTCCAGAAGCTGGCACCGCTCGACAAGGGCGTAATCAACGGCATCACCTGGAAGTTCGTCCGCTGACAAAGGCGGGCCGGCAGTTCTGACGTTGGCAGTTCTGACGCCCACAGTTCTGGCGCCGGCAGTTCCTGCGTCGAGGGGCGGGGAGCCGACACTCCCCGCCCCCACCGGCCGTGGGCCGTGGCGGCGCGGCTAGCCTGGCGGCATGGAAGCAATCCTGGTCAGCGCCTGTCTGCGCGGAGTGCCGTGCCGGTTCGACGGGCGGCACAAGACGTCGCCGGAGATCGAGGAGACCGTGGCCGGCCGTGAGGTCGTCTCCTTCTGCCCGGAGACCGCGGGCGGGCTCGCGACACCGCGCCGCCCCGCGGAACTGGTGGGCGGCGACGGGCACGACGTGCTCGACGGGACGGCGCGGGTCGTCGAGGACACCGGGCGCGATGTGACGGCGGAGTTCGTCGAGGGAGCGCGGCGCGCGCTCACGGCCGCGCGCAGCGCGGGCTGCACCGAGGCGCTGTTGATGGCGCGCAGCCCCTCGTGCGGACGCGGCACGGTCTACGACGGGTCGTTCACGGGGGAACTGGTGCCGGGCGACGGGGTGACGTCAGCGTTGCTCGAACGGAACGGGATCGCCGTACGGTCCGCACCAGGAGTGTGAGTCGCGCCCAGGAGCCGTCGACGGGGGCATCACGGCGCCCATCGCGCCGTGGTCACCGCGAGGCCACCCATGCCCACTCCCGCACGTCACCATCACGACTTGTCGAAAGGTCCGACCCTCCCATGATCATCGTCGCCGGCGAAGCCCTCATCGACCTCGTCCCCGCAGGGCCCGCCGCCGACGACGAACTGCCCGCCCTGCTGCCCCGGCGCGGCGGCGGCCCCTACAACACCGCCGTCGCCCTCGCCCGCCTCGGCTCCCCGGCCGCCTTCTGCTCCCGGCTGTCCACGGACCACTTCGGCGAAGCCCTGCTGCGCGCCCTGACGGCGGACGGCGTGGACACCTCCCTCGTCCAGCGCGGCCCCGAACCCACCACGCTGGCGGTGGCACACATCGGCGACGGCGGCTCGGCCACGTACACCTTCCACGCGGAGGGCACCGCGGACCGCCTCTTCCGGCTCCCCGACGACCTGCCCGCAGCGGCACGCGCGATCTCCTTCGGCACCTGCTCCCTCGTGCTGGAACCGGGGGCCGGGGCGTACGAGGAGCTGATGCGCCGCGCGTCCCGGAACGGCCTGTTCACGGTGCTCGACCCGAACATCCGGCCAGGCCTCATCCCCGACGCCGACGCCTACCGGGCCCGCTTCCGCTCCTGGCTGCCCCACACCACCGTGCTCAAGCTCTCCGAGGAGGACGCGGCCTGGCTCGCGGAGTCCACCGATCTCGCGGCCGCCGTCGAGGAGTGGCTCGCGTCGGGCCCGTACGCCGTCGTGCTCACCCGGGGCGGCGCCGGCCTGACCGTCCGCACCCGCGACGGCCTCGAACTGTCCGTCCCCGGCACGGAGACGGACGTCGTGGACACGATCGGAGCCGGCGACACCGTCAACGCCGCGCTGCTGCACCGCCTGGACCATCACGGCGCGCTCACCGGCATGCCCTCCTTGGACGCGGACCAGTGGTACGACGTCCTGGCCTTCGCCGCCCGCGCCGCCGCGCTGACCTGTTCGCGGGCGGGGGCGCAGCCGCCGTACGCCTCCGAACTCGAGGTGGGGGAGCATCCGGTCGTGCGCTGACCCGCCGCGTGTCGCGACGGCCTACCCCGGCACGCCGGTCGGCGCCTCGGCGGGATTGTCAGTGCCCCCTGCCATGCTGAGAGCCGATCGTCTCCCGCACGGCCGCCCGGCCCCCGCCGGGCGCACCCGCATGCTCCAGCGGCCGAAAGGGCACCCCATGCTGACGTCCACCCATGTCCCCGGCGGGCCGGCCTGGCTCGACCTCGGCACCCCCGACATCGACGCCGCCGTCGCGTTCTACGGCGCGGTCCTCGGCTGGGAGTACGCCTCGGCCGGCCCCGCCGTCGGCTACGGCTTCTTCCGGCTGGGCGGCAGAACCGTCGCCGGCGTCGGGCCGCTGACGGAGGAGGGCGCCGGCTCGGCCTGGACGGTGTACTTCCGCACGGAGGACGCCGACGCCACGGCGAAGGCCGTGGAGCAGGCGGGCGGCACGGTCCGCATCCCGCCGGGCGACGTCTTCACCGCCGGCCGGATGGCCGGCTTCACCGACCCCGCCGGCGCCGAGTTCGCGGTGTGGCAGGCCGGAGGTGTGGAGGGGCTGGACCTGGTCAACGAACCGGGCTCGGTCAGCTGGGTCGAGCTCTACACGACGGATCTGGCGGCGGCGGACGCGTTCTACCGTTCCGTCCTGCCCTGGGACACCCGGGACATGCCGGTGGGCGGCGGGCTCGAGTACAAGATCGCCGGGCCGGCGGGTGGCGGAGTGGACACCGTGCACGGCGGCCTCATGCAGCTGCCGGAGGGGCACCTGGCCGCGGGCGCCCACTCCGAATGGCACCCCTACTTCGAGGTCGCCGACTGCGACGCCGCGGTGGCCGCGGCCACGGAGCACGGCGCCATCGTCCTCATCCCGCCCATGGACGCTCCGGGCATCGGGCGAGTGGCCATGTTCCTCGACCCCTCCGGAGCCCCGTTCGCGGTCATCAGGAGCGCCGAGTCCGGCTGACGCCTGGCCCCGGCCCCGGTGCCGATGGTGCCGTCAGCTGCCCTCGCCGGGCGGCGTGCCGCAGCTCGGGCCGCCCGGACCGTCGAACTGCACGGAGCTGAAGAAGTCCCGGTAGGCGGGGAAGAAGTTGCCCTTGCCCGTCGGCCCGGCGGACGTGACGGCCGTGCAGCCGGTGTAATTGGCGTCGGACCAGAGGTGGATGGTCGAAGAGGTGCGGTTCCAGTCCGATTCGGCCCGGTCGTTCATACCGAGAACGGCGAGGTCCGGAGCGTTCCCGCTCAGCTTGATCATGTCGCCGGTGCCGTCGAGGCCCGAGAACATGCAGTAATAGCCGGCCGGGCAACGGTCGTACCCGTCGGCGGCGTGGGCCGTGGAGACCGGCAGCACGGCGGAGGCCATGACGGCCACCGGAACGAGCAGGGCGCGCAAGGGACTTCTCATGTATGTGTACTCCTTGAGCCGGGTTCCGAAGTCGCGTCGACGGGCTGGGGGCCACCGCCCGCCGCCCCTGTCACCGACTGTTGCGTCAAGGATCGAGGAACCGGTGCTCGGTGCCAAGAGTCGCGCGCCCTCAGAACCCTTCTCGCATCACCTGCTCGGGCGGTGGCTTGATGCGCGTGTCCGCAAGTAAATGATCTATCGTCACCTGTTTGACTGGTGACGCGACTTGTGCGACAGTCGGCCATCGAAGAAGTCGGTGCACAGTGAACGCACGGAGTGATTCGTATGATCAGCAGGCGTAACTTCGGCAGGGCCCTGGGGCTGGGCACGAGCGCGGCCGCCGTTTCACTGACCGGTCTGCGGGACCCGCAGACCGCGTTCGCCACCGTCCCGAGCTCATCCGCGACACCGGCCGTTCCCGCTGCCGCCACCGGCGCGCGGACCACCTTTCCGCAGTTGAAGCAGATCAACGCCGGCCTGCTGAATGTCGGCTACGCCGAACTGGGCCCCGCCCACGGTCCCGCGGTCATCTGCCTGCATGGCTGGCCGTACGACATCCACAGCTATGTCGACGTCGCCCCTCTCCTGGCGGAGGAGGGCTACCGGGTGATCGTCCCGTATCTGCGCGGTCACGGCACGACGCGTTTCCTCTCCGGCCGGACGTTCCGGAACGGTCAGCAATCGGCCATCGCCCTCGACCTCATCGCCCTGATGGACGCCCTGAAGATCGAGAAGGCGATTCTGGCTGGCTTCGACTGGGGATCGCGCACCGCCGGCATCGTCGCCGCGCTCCGGCCCGAACGCTGCAAGGCCCTCGTGTCGGTGGGCGGATACCTCATTACCGACCGCCAGGCGAATCTGAAGCCGCTGGCCCCCAAAGCCGAACACGCCTGGTGGTACCAGTACTACTTCTCCACCGAGCGAGGCCGGCTCGCCATGGAGGACAAGACTCTGCGGCACGACCTGACCAGGCTTGTCTGGGACACGGTCTCCCCGACGTGGGATTTCGACGACGCCACGTTCGAGCGCACCGCGACGGCATTCGACAACCCCGACTACGCGGCCGTCGTCATCCACAACTACCGCTGGCGGCTCGGCCTCACCGACGGCGAGCGCCGCTACGACGGACTCGAGAAGCGGCTCGCAGCACGGCCGGTCATCGAGGTGCCCACCATCACCCTCGACCCCGAGCGGGACCCCTTCACGGCTCCGGGCGACGGCGCCTCGTACCGGGACAGATTCACGGGCACGTACGAGCACCGAACCCTGGCGGGGATCGGCCACAACCTGCCCCAGGAGGAACCCGCTGCGTTCGTTCAGGCCGTCGTCGACGTGGACCGCTTCTGACGGAGTGTCCGCCCCGGTTGTCTGCTCACCCTCTTGGCAGGTGACTGGCGGAAGTCTCCAACCATCGGAAGACCCTGATCCGCCAGCGACCGAACGGAGTTCGACCATGGAACGCCAGAACACCGCGGACGGCGCCGCCGCGGCACGTCAAGCGCGATTCGGCAAGCTGCCCGAGCGTATTCGCCACGAGGACATGGTTGAGGAAAGGGCGGCGACGGCGAACGGCTCGGCGCGTCACGCCTACGACCCCGAGGGATCGTGGAAGTTCTTCTCCTGCCTCGCCGTCGACCTCGGCCTGTGAGTCGAGGCGACCGGACCTTGCCCGCCCCATAGTCACCTGCCAAAATGGTGATGTGAACCTCGATCATGTCTTCGTGTGCGGAAACCCGGCACTCGACTTCGCCGCGACGCTGCGAGCGCGGCGCTCGGTGCGCTTCGAGATGTTCACGACGCCCGACAGATTGAACGCCTGGTATGTGGAATCCGGCCTCGTCGACGCGGTCTCTCCCGGTCAGGAGGCCGACGTCGACCAGGCGAGGGCCGTACGGGAAGCCGTCTACCGGCTGGTCACGGCCCGTCGGCTCGGGAAGGAGTGCGACAGGGCGGCGCTGACCGTGGTGAACAACGCGGCACGCAAGCCGCCCGCCGTACCGCAGCTCACTCCGTCGGGGCGATGGACGCAGGCGACGCCGGAAGAAGCCCTTTCCATGGTGGCCCGGCACGCCATCGAGCTCCTGAGCGGGGCGGATGTGCCCCTGCTCAAGGAATGCGGCAACCCCGAGTGCACCCGCACCTACATCGACCGCTCGCGGGGCATGCGTCGCCAGTGGTGCGGGATGGACTCCTGCGGCAACAAGATCAAGGCGGCCGCGTACCGCGCCCGCAAGAAGACCGCGCACGACAAGACCACGCACGCGGCGGCCAACTAGCCCGGCCCGCGCCGTCGGCCATGACGACGGCCCAAGGCCCGTCAGGCCCGTACAGGCTCCAGGCCCGTACCAGTGCCCGTACCGGCGGGCATGCCGACGCCGCTCCCGTCGGTGCGTCAACTCCTCAATGCCTTCCCGCTGTCCGCGCCTCGCGCGCCGGCACGCCGACGCGTTACGCCTCTCCTGGGTTGAGTCAATCGACCTTGTCGTTCAACACAATCGATAGACATTGTCGAGTGACAATGTCGTCTGTACGTTGGTCGGCAATCGACTGCTGCTGCGAAACGAAAGGCAGGCAGGCTCATGACTCACACGTCCGTCCGTGCTGCCCGGGCGATCCCCGAGCGCCCGGCGCTGCCCCTGATCGGCCACGGCCTCGAACTGCTCAAGGGCGCCGACGGCCACGACTTCCTGATGAAGGAGGTCAAGGAGATGGGACCGGTGTTCCGGATCCGCGTCTTCGGGGCCGAGACCGTCGTCGTCGGCGGCCTGGATCTGGTGACGGAGCTGTCGGACGAGTCCCGGTTCCGCAAGAGCCTGTCCCCGGACCTGCTGGAGGTTCGCCGGTTCGCCGGGGACGGCCTGTTCACCGCCTTCAACCACGAGCCGAACTGGCGCAAGGCCCACGACATCCTGATGCCGGCGTTCTCGCTCGGCGCGATGCGCGGCTACCACGGCACCATGCTCCGGGTCGCCCGGTCCCTGATCGGCAAGTGGGACCGGGTCGCCGGGGAGCGGGCGGTGGATGTCGCCGAGGAGATGACGCGTCTGACCTTCGACACCATCGGGCTGTGCGGATTCGGCTACGACTTCCAGTCGTTCCGCCGTGACCAGCCGCACCCCTTCGTCGAGGCGATGTCACGGGCGCTGGCCTTCGCTCAGGACAGGGTCGAGTCCATCCCGGGCACGGAGCTGTTCAAGCGGAAGCAGGCCGAGCAGTTCCGCAAGGACGTCAAGCTGATGACGGACCTGGTCGACGAGGTCGTCCGGCGGCGCAGGGCATCCGGCGACACGAGTACGGACGATCTGCTGGGCCGGATGCTCCACACGCGGGACGCGGTGACCGGCGAGCTCCTGGACGACGTGAACATCCGCAACCAGGTGATCACCTTCCTCATCGCCGGGCACGAGACCACCAGCGGCGCCCTGTCCTTCGCCCTGTACTACCTGACCAAGCACCCCGAGGCGCTCGCGCGGGCCCAGGCCGAGGTGGACGCGCTGTGGGGAGACACGGACAACCCGGAACCCGACTACGGCGACATAGGCAAGCTCGCCTACATCCGCCGGGTGCTCAACGAGAGTCTGAGACTGTGGCCGACCGCGCCCGGCTTCGCCGTGGAGCCCCTTGAGGACACCGTCATCGGCGGCAAGTACGCCGTGCGCGAGGGCGAGACGCTGACGGTCTACACCCCGGCCCTCCACCGCGACCCCGCCTGGGGCGAGAACGTCGAGCTGTTCGACCCCGAGCGCTTCGCACCCGAGCGGGAGGAGAAACGCTCGGTCCACCTGTTCAAACCGTTCGGCAACGGCGAACGCGCCTGCATCGGCCGCCAGTTCGCCCTCCACGAGGCCACCCTGCTGCTCGGTCTGCTGACGCACCGCTACCGGCTGATCGACCACGCCGACTACCGGCTGAAGATCAAGCAGACCCTGACCATCAAGCCCGACGGGTTCACCCTCAAACTGGCCCGGCGTACCAGCGGCGAGCGCCGGCTGCCCACGGCCACCGCGAGCAACGCCCCCGTCGGCCTGGAAAGTCGAGCGGTCCGACGGGCCACGGGCACCGCGCTCACCCTTCTGCACGGCTCCAACCTCGGTACCTGCGCGGGCATCGCCCGTGATCTGGCATCGGACGGCGACGAGCACGGGTTCGCTCCGTCCGTGGCACCCCTCAACGACTACGTCGGCAAGCTGAGTTCCGCCGAGGGCCCGGTAGTGATCGTGGCCGCCTCCTACAACGGCAGGCCCACCGACGACGCCGCCGAGTTCGTCACGTCGCTGGAGGGACTCGAGCCCGGCTCGCTCGACGGAGTCCAGTACGCCGTGCTCGGCGTCGGCGACCGCAACTGGGCGGCGACCTATCAGCGCGTCCCCTCCCTCATCGACGAGCGCCTGGCGGCTGCCGGCGCAACGTCACTGCTGGAGCGCGGCGCCGCCGACGCCTCCGGTGATTTCGCGGGCGCCGTGGACCGGTGGACCGGCGACCTGTGGACCGCCTTGCTGGAGCGGTACGGCCACCCGGTGGACCGGGCCACGGCGGCCGCCGCCGAGCCGGAGAAGGAACAGGGCCTCTACGAAATCCAGGACACCCCCGAATCGGTCACCGGCGGACTCGCGGCACGGCACGGCGTACAGCCGATGGAGGTCCTCGACGCCTACGAACTCGTCGACATGGACCATGAACTCGGCCGCTCCAAGCGATTCCTGCGGCTACGACTTCCCGAGGGCGTCACCTACCGCACCGGCGACCACCTGGCCGTGCTCCCGAGCAACCCGGACGTCCTCGTACGGCGGGTCGCCGACCGGTTCGGCCTCGACCTGGACCGTACCGTCCGGCTGCACGCGCGCCGCCGCGGCGGCAACGCCCTGCCCGTCGACCGCCCGCTGACACTGCGCCGGCTGCTGACCGACTTCGTCGAGTTGCAGGACCCCGCCACCCGGGAACAGGTCGCCGTGCTCACCGAGCACACCGCCTGCCCGCCCGAGAAGTGGCCCCTGGCCGAACTCGCCGCGACGGACCCCGACACCTTCCGTGAGCGGGTGACGGACGCCGGACGCAGCGTCCTGGATCTGCTGGAGCGCTATCGCGCCTGCGAACTGCCCTTCGCACGCTTCCTGGAGCTGCTGCCGGTCCTGCGCCCGCGCCACTACTCGATCTCCTCGTCCGCCGAGGCCTCTCCCGGCGAGGTGGACCTGATGGTGTCGCTGCTCGCCGCGCCCCACCGGAGCGGCGAGGGTGTCTTCCACGGCATCGCCTCGCACTACGTCCAGACCGTGACGGCGGGGGACACCGTCCAGGCCCGGGTGCTGCCGTGCAGCGAGGCCTTCCGGCTTCCCGAGGACCCGTCCGTGCCGGTCGTCCTGGTCGGCGCGGGCACCGGGGTGGCGCCCTTCCGCGGCGCGGTCCTCGACCGGCTGTACGTCCGGCCGGCCGGAACGCTGCTGTGCTACTTCGGCTGCGACCACCCCGACGTCGACTATCTCCACCGGGAGGAGTTCGAAGCCGCCGAGGCGGCCGGGGCGGTGAGCATGCGCCCCGCCTTTATGCACATGCCCGAGAACGGCGACCGTTTCGTCCAGGACCGCCTCGCGCGCGAGAGCGAAGAGGTCTGGGCCGTGCTGGAGGCCGGCGGGCGGGTCCATGTCTGCGGCGACGGCCGCCGTATGGCCCCCGCGGTGCGGGAGGCGCTCATGGCGGTCTACCGTGAGAACACCGGCGCGTCCGACGAGGAGGCGGCCACCTGGCTGGTCTCCCTCGCCGAGTCCGGTCGCTACGTCGAGGACGTCTGGACCGGCTGAGCCCGGCCGAGTTCTGTCAGCCTGTCAGCCCGTCGGCATCTCCGCGAGCTCCAGTCGGCCTCCGGCCAGGGCGATCGTCGCGGAGATCAACGCCCGGAGGCCGATGTCCTCCGAGAGTTCATCCGGCGCGTAGAGGTGTTGCATCGTCAGCCCGTCGAATCCGGCGAGGAAGAACCGGGCGATCGTCTCCGCCGGCTGGGCGAGCTCGTACCCGGTCCGCGCGGCGGCCTCGGTCACCAGCCGTGCCGTCACCTTGCCCATCGCCCGGTAGTAGTCCTGGTAGGCCTCGCTCAGGCCGGGGGTGCGCAGGGCGAGCATGCTCAGCTCGGTGAGCAGACGGTAATGGGTCGTCTCCTCCCGCACGGTGCGCCAGGAGGCGTGGGCCAGCGCGACGACCGTCTCCTCGAAGCCGGCGCCCTCCGGCGCCGCCCGCTCGATCTGCGCGGTCAGGTCCTCGGTGATCTGCTCCATGACCGCCCGGTACAGGTCCGCCTTCGTGCCGAAGGTGTAATGGACCGTGGCCTGCGCGACGCCGAGTTCGGTGGCGATGGCACGCGTGCTGCCGGCGGCGACGCCCTCCCTGGTCATGAGGTCGATGGCCGCTTTGATCAGCTGAGGGCGGCGCTCGGCCGCGGAGACATGAGCCATGCGCGCATTGTAGCGACGACCTAGTCGGACGAATGAGTCGCGTGACCGAGTCGCTGCTCCTCCCTTGGGCGGGCGGCGGCCGCGGCGCCCAGGACGAAGAGCGCGGCCCCGCAGGCCTGGACGATCGCCAGGCCCATGAACGTCCGCTCGATGCCGGCGGACTCCACGGCGGTGCCCGCCGCCGCCAGGCCCAGGGTGCCGCCGGAGAGCGCGCCGGCCGCGATCACGGTGAGGGTGGAGGAGCGCAGCGCCGCCGGGATGGCGGCGGTGCGCACCGCGACCATCGGGGCGTTCGACACACCGTTCAGCAGGCCCACCACGATCAGGAAGGCCGTCAACGCGCCCGGTCCGAGCGGGAGCAGCAGCGCCAGGAAGACGATGCCCTGGCCGGCCCGGCCGAGGACGGCCAGGCGCAGGTTGGACAGCCGGCGCAGGGCGGGCCCCACCAGGAAGGTGCCCAGCAGCGCACCGCCGCCGAAGGCGCCCAGCAGCACACCGGACAGGGTCGACGATCCGTGCCGCAGCAGGACGAAGACCGGGATGAGCGCGAACAGGGCCTGCCAGGCGCTCTCGCCGAGGATCTGGGCGAGCGTCCAGTGGCCGAGCAGCCGGTTCCGGCGCAGGACGGTCAGGCTGTCGCGCAGCCGGCCGCGGCGCGGCGCCACGGTGAGGGGAAGGTCGCGCGGCAGGCCCCAGCGGAGCAGCACCGCGGAGGCCAGGAAGCTGAGCGCGTCCAGGAACAGTACGGCCGGGGCTCCCATCGCCGCGATCAGCAGTCCGGCGGTCGGGGGGCCGAGGAGGATGGTCAGCCGGGTGGCGCCCTGGAGACGGGCGTTGGCCTTGCTGAGCAGGTTTTCGTCGTCGCCGACGAGGGCGGGCAGGATGGCCTGCTGGCTGGCCACGTAGGGGGCGAAGAACGAACCGACCGCGAAGAGCAGCACCATGAAGATGGGCGTGCTGAGGAGTCCGGCCGAGTGGAGCAGCGGCACCAGGGCGATCAGCGGTGCGCGGGCGGTGTCGGCGAGCAGCAGTACCTTCCGGGGTCCCAGCCGTCCCGCGAGCGAGGCGCCCAGCAGGCCGAAGACCGCGACGGCGACCATCTGAGCGGCCATCACCTTGCTCATGGCGGCGGGTGACCCGGTGCTCTGGAGGGCGAACCACGGCAGCGCGACGGCGCTCAGCTGCGAGCCCGTCATCGACAGCACCTCCGCGCACAGCAGGGTCCGGAGCGTGCCCCGGTGGTGGGCCGCGGTCGCCGAGACCGGTGAAGCGGAAGCGGCGGGAGTCGTCGATTCCATGTCGTCCCTTTCGGTTGATGAAGGCGGAACCCAGGCCTCCGCGGGCCCGGGCCGCGTCCCCGAGGGAGTCTCGGGGGGCGCGGCCCGGGCCGGGAGGGGCGGTGGTCAGCGGCGGCGTCGGGCCTGCCGCGCGGCGGCGGCGCTACGGGAGCGGGCGGCCCGGTCGCGCAGGTCGATCCGGGTCCGGGAGCCGTCGGCCCCCACCCGGCCGGCCGGCTGCGGGTGGTCGCCGAGGGCGTCCGCGAGCGTCGCGACCGTCGGGTGTTCGAAGAGCTGCGAGATCGGCAGGTCCCGCTCGAGTACGGCGGTCAGCCGGCTGTGCAGCTTGGCCAGCAGCAGGGAGTTGCCGCCCAGGTCGTAGAAGTTGTCGTGGGCGCCGACCTCGGCCAGGCCCAGCACCTCCGACCACACCGCGGCGATCCGCCGCGCCAGACCGGTGCCGGGCGCGACCCAGTCGGAGCGGGTCGCCAGGTCCTCGCGCCCCGGCCGGGGCAGCGCGGCCTCGTCGACCTTGCCGTTGGGCGTGAGCGGCAGCGCGTCCAGCCAGACCACGGCCTCGGGGACCATGAAGGCGGGCAGCGTGCCACGCAGCCGCCGGAGCAACTCCGTCGCCTCCGGGCGCTTCTCGGCGCTCGGGACCAGGTAGGCGGTGAGCGCCGGAGAGCGCTTCGGGTCCGCCTGGACCCGGGCCAGGGCCACCTCGGGCTCGGCCAGCAGAACGGCCTCGATCTCGCCCGGTTCGATCCGGTAGCCACGGACCTTGACCTGCCGGTCGGCGCGGCCGAGGAACTCAACGGTGCCGTCGGCCAGCCGCCGGCCGAGGTCGCCGGTGCGGTAGACCACTCCGGGTTCGCCGTCCGGCCCGGTGGGGCGGAAGCGTTCGGCGGTGAGCTCGGGCCGGCGCCAGTAGCCCGCGGCGACGAGGGCGCCGCCCAGGCAGATCTCGCCCACCACACCGACCGGGCAGCGCCGGCCCCGGGAGTCGAGGATCAGGGCCTCCACTCCGGTGAGCGGCCGGCCGAGCCGGTTCAGCGGGCCCTCCTCGCCGTCGGTGAGCTCGTGGTGGAGCGCGAACACCGTGGTCTCGGTCGGGCCGTAGACATTGCGTACCCGGTAGGGGAGACCGGTCGGCGGCCACTGGGTGAAGGCCGCACCGCCCACCAGGAGGTGGCGCAGATGCCGGGGCGCGGGGGCGTCCGTGTTCCACATCGCCTCGGCGAGCGGGGTCATGACCAGGCAGGTCGAGATCCGCCGCGCGTCCAGCCAGCCCGCGAGCTCGGGGGCGATCATCGTGCCCTCCAGCGGGACCAGGCAGCCGCCCGAACCGAGGGCCGACCAGATGTCCCACTGCGAGGCGTCGAAGCCGGGGCTGAGAACCTGGGCGACACGGTCGTGCGGCCCGAGGCCGAACGACTCCTGGCCCCACAGCACCAGCCGGCCGAGGGCGCCGTGGCGGACGGTGACGCCCTTGGGGCGACCGGTGGTGCCGGAGGTGTAGATGACGTAGGCCGCGGACTCGGGATCGGGGGCGCGCAGGGTCACAGGGGAGGCGGTGGCCGTGGCGCCCGTGGTGTCGGTGACGTCGAGCACCGGACGGCCGGTGGCGGCGAGCCGCTCGAGCACCGCCGGGTCGTCGGTCAGGACGACGCCGGCGTCCAGGTCGTCCAGGATGAAGTCGATCCGGTCGGCGGGATGCCCCGGCTCGATCGGGCAGAACGCGGCCCCGGCCTGCCACGCGGCCAGCATCGCCACGGGCAGTGCGGCGCCCCGGCCGAGCACCAGCGCGACCATGGGATCGGTGGCGCGCAGGTGCGGACGGATCCGGTCGGCGAGCGCGTCGGCGCGTTCGGCCAGTCGCCGGTAGTCGAGCGTGCCGCCGGCCGTCTCCACCGCCGGTGCCCCGGGCTGCAGCGCGCACCAGTGCGCCACGAGCTCGGGCACGGTGGTGACGGGCGGAGCGGACGGGCCGCGCTCGGCCGCGCGCAGCGGCACGAGGTCGGTGCCGACCAGGTCCAGTTCGCCGATCGGCATGTGCAGCCGGTCCGGCAGTGTGTTCATGATCCGGCCGAGGAGCGCGGCGAACTGCGTCACGTCGGCGGGCCGGTAGCGGTCGCCCCGGTAGGTCAGCACACCGCTGAGGTTGCCGCCGTCGACGGTGAGCACCACGGTCAGCCCGAGCTTGCCGATGAACCCGGCGCCCTGCCGGTCGAAGGCGAAGGGCGTCAGTGGACGGCCGGCCAGGGTGGGCGGCCGGTCACTCGCGGTCTCCAGGCTCAGCTGGACGTCGGCGTACGGGGTGCGTCCCGGCCGGCGGGGCGGGTTGAGGCGGTCGACGATCTCCTCGAAGGGCGCGTCCCGGTGCTCCACGGCGCCCAGCAGCTCGGAGCGCATCGCGTGCAGCAGGTCGAGGACCGTCGCCCCGTCGGCGGGACGCGACCGCAGGACGACCGTGTCCAGGCACGGGCCCAGCAGATCGGCGAACTCCGGCTCGTCGCGGTGGGCGAGCGGCCCGGCGAAGACCACGTCGTCCGTGCCGGTCCAGCGGTGCAGCAGCGTGGCCAGGGCGGCGGCCGCCGTCAGGTACGGGGTGAAGCCGTGCTCCCGCTGCAACGGACGCCAGCGCTCCAGCAGTCCGTCGGCCAGGGGGATCGGTACGGCGCCGTTGGGGCCGCTCGTCCGGGGCGCGGGGAAGTCCAGGTACGGCGGGGCCCCGGCCAGGTGCTCGGTCCAGTGGGCGAGGTCGGCGGCGCGCTTGGCGCCGTCCCGCCGGGCCTCCTGGGCCGCGACGTAGTCCCGGTACTGGACCCGGCCGCGCGGGGCGGTCACACCGGAGGCGGCCACGGGGAGCGGCCGGAGCGGCTCACCGTCGGCGGCGGCCGGCAGCCCGGGACCGGTGGTCGGCAGCCCGAGGCCGTCCAGGGGCAGGTCCAGCAGCTCGGGCAGTCCGGCCAGCAGCCGGCCGAACGCCTCGGCCAGCAGCCGGACGTCCTCGGCGGCGAACCGGTCGCCCCGGTAGGAGAAGGCGCCCGAGAGCGCGCCGTCCTGCTCGGAGAGGGTGACGGTCAGCGCGAACTTGGTCTCCTGCTCCCAGAAGGAGTCGAAGAACAGCGGGCGCAGCTCGCCGCCGCCGAGCACGGTGCGTCGGCCACTGAGCAGGTTCATGTTCAGCGCGACGTCCGCGTAGGGCGTCCGGCCCGGCCGTCGCTCCGGCCGCAGCGCCTCCACCAGTTCGTCGAAGGGGGCGCCGCGGTGCTCGAAGGCCTCCAGCACCTCGGACCGCATCGCCCGCACCGCGTCCCGCAGCGTGGCGTCCGCGTCGGGACGCGACCGCAGCACCGTCAGGTCCAGGCAGGGGCCGAGGAGTTCGGCGAAGCGGCCGCGGTCGCGGGTGGAGACGGGGACGCCGAAGGTGACGTCCTGGCGGCCGGTCCAGCGGTGGAGCAGGACGGCCAGCGCCGCGGCGGCGGCCATGAACCAGGACACGCCCTGCTCGGACTGCAACCTGCGCAGCCGCTCCATGGTGTCCGCCGGCAGCGGGATCGCCACCGCGCCGTTCGGTCCGGGCACCGCCGGCTCGGGCAGCCGGGCGTACGCGGGGGCGCCGGCGAGCCGTTCGGCGGCGTGGGCGAGGTCGGTGGCGCGCTTGGCGCCGTCGCGTCCGGCCTCCTGGTCGGCCACGAAGTCGCGGTACTGGACGGTGGGCGGCTCGGCCGTCCGGCCCTGGGCGACCGCGTTCCAGGACCGCTCCAGTTCACGCAGCAGCACCGGGACCGACTCGCCGTCGACCACCAGGTGGTGGAGGCAGAGCAGCAGGACGCGGTCCGTGCCGCCGGTGTCCGCCAGGGCCACCCGCAGCAGCCGGCCCGAGGCCGGGTCGAAGGGGCGGCGCGCCGCCCGGTCGAGCCAGTCCCGCAGACCGTCGTCGGGCGCGAAGGAGGATCGCAGGTCGAGCAGCTCGATCTCGGGGCTCCACGCCTCGCCGACGAGCTGGTGCAGCCGGTCCCCGTGCTCCACGAAGCGGGTGCGCAGGATCTCCTGGCGCCGGATCAGGTCGTCCAGCGCCCCGCGCAGCGGACCGGCGTCGAGCCCGGCCTCGGCGCGCCAGGCGAGCACCACGTTATAGCGGGCGTCGTCCGGGGCGGCGCGCTCGGCCAGCCAGATGCGCTCCTGGAAACCGGAGGCGGGCAGCAGCTGCCCGGACGGCTCGTCCTTGCCGGCGGGAGCGGCGACCGTTCCCGCGTGGGTGTCGACCAGGTCGGCGAAGTCCTGGAGCCGGGGGCTCTCGAAGAGGGTGCGCAGCGGCAGGGCGGGCCCGAAGTCGCGGGTGACCCGGCCCAGCATCCGTACGGCGAGCAGCGAGTGCCCGCCGAGGGCGAAGAAGGAGTCGTCCGCGCCGACCGAGGGCACGTCCAGGAGTTCGGCCCACAGGGCGGCCAGCGTCCGCGCGGTCGGGGTGCGCGGCTCGCTCGTGCCGGCGTTCTCCAGCGGCACGCCGACGGCGCGCAGGGCCGTCGTGTCCAGCTTGCCGTTGACGGTCAGCCGGATCTCCGGGACGGTGCGGAACCGGGCCGGGATCATGTACTCGGGCAGCTTGGCGCCCAGGTGGCGGCGCAGCTGGGCCCCGGTCGGCGGCTCGCCGGCGGTCTGGAGATAGGCGACGAGCCGGTCGTCCTCGACCAGTACGGTGGCGTCCGCCACGGCCGGGTGCTCGCGCAGGCAGGACTGGATCTCGCCGAGCTCGATGCGGTAGCCGCGCAGCTGCACCTGGGAGTCGCCGCGGCCGAGGTACTCCAGGGAGCCGTCGGTGCGGTAGCGGGCCAGGTCACCACTGCGGAAGAGGGTGCCCCCGCCGAACGGGGCGGTCACGAAGCGCTCGGCGGTCAGTTCCGGGCGCCCCAGGTAGCCCGCGGTGACGCCCTCGCCGCCGACCAGGATCTCGCCGACGGCCCCCACCGGCAGCAGCCGGCCGCCGGTGCGCGGGTCGGCCAGGTGGACGGTGGTGGTCGGGATGGGGGTGCCGATCACACTGCGGTCCGCGTCGGCGTCGGCCCGGGTGACGGTGCGGACGGTCACGTGCACGGTGGTCTCGGTGATCCCGTACATGTTGACCAGCCGGACCTGCGGGCGGCGCTCCAGCCAGCCGCCGAGCATCGCGGGCTGGAGCTGCTCCCCGCCGAAGATCACATAGCGCAGGTGGTCGAGCGGCGCCGGGGACTCCTCCTCCACCGCGAGCAGCTGCCGGAAGGCGCTGGGCGTCTGGTTGAGCACCGTGACCCGCTCATGCTGGATCAGCTGCCAGAACTGCCGGGCGTCGCGGGCCTCTTCCTCGGGAACGATGACGACCCGGCCACCGTGAGCCAGCCCGCAGAACAGCTCCCACACCGAGAAGTCGAAGGCGTACGAGTGGAACATCGTCCACACGTCGGCGGGACCGAAGCTGAAGGGGAAGCGGTCGTTGACGATCAGCCGGACGGCGTTGCGATGGCTGACCACGACGCCCTTGGGGCGGCCGGTGGTGCCGGAGGTGTAGATGCAGTACGCGGGGGAGTCGGGACCGGTGTCGGGCAGCACCGCGACGTCGGCGCCGGGCGTCGCGGCGAGCTCCTCGGACGTCACCACGGTGCCCATGAAGCCGAGACGGCCGGCCGCGTCGTCACCGGCCACCGCGAAGCGGGCGCCGGAATCGGTGAGGATGAACGACTGCCGCTCGGCCGGCACCGCCGGGTCGATCGGCAGGTACGCAGCCCCCGCCAGCAGGACCGCCAGCATCGCCTCGACCTGGGCCACGCCCCGGGGCAGCAGCAGGGCCACCAGCTCGCCCGGCCGGACCCCGCGCGCCACCAGCCCTCTGGCCAGCAGCTCCGCGCGGGCCTGCAACTCGCCGTAGCCGCGCCGGTCCTGCCCGCAGGACAGCGCCACCGTGTGCGGCCGCCTCCCGGCCTGTTCGCGCACCAGCGCGTGCAGCGTGGTCTGCGGATAGTGCGCCTCGGTGGCGTTCCACACCGCCAGCTGGGTGTGCGCCTCCTGCTCGGTCAGCGGATCGGCCTCGCCGACCGGCCGCCCGGGCTCGGCGAGCAGCTGCTCCAGCAGCCGCGCGTAGTGCTCGGCCATCAGCTGGATCTGAGGTTCATCGAAATACAGGCCGTTGAAGACCAGCCGCCCGGCCGGCACGGCGCCGTCGGGGCGCAGGAAGAGCGTCAGGTCGTACTTCCCGTAGCCGCTGCCCTCCTCGACGAGCCGTGCCTCGCCGCCGTCGGGCAGGGTGAGGGAGCCCGGCCCGGCGGCGTAGCAGAAGAACACGTCGAACAGGGCGGTCCGGCTCATGTCCTTGCCGGGGTCGAGCAGGGCCACGAGCTCGTCGAAGGGGGCCAGCGGGTGGCTGCGGGCGCGGTCGAGCGCGGTGCCGGTCGCGGCGGCCAGGTCCTCGAACGAGGCCGAGACCGGGGTGCGCAGCCTCAGCGGCAGCAGGTTCGCCAGCGGCCCCACGACCGTGCCGGACCCGTCCCGGCGGTTGGCGTCGGCGACGCCGAGCACCATCTCGTCCTGGCCGGAGTACCAGCTCAGCAGGGTGGCGAAGGCGGCGAGCAGCACCTGCTCCTCGCTCAGCCCCCGCTCCCGCGCGAAGCGTTCGAGGGGCAGGGTCGCGGGCAGACGCAGCGGGACGGACTGCTCCCGGTAGACGTGCACCGCCTCGCGGGGGTGCCGCTCGGGCAGGCGCAGCGGGTCGATCTCGCCCCGCAGCTCCTCGGCGCGGGCGGCGAGGTCGAGCTCCTTGCGGTCCTGCGGGAGGGCCTCCAGCCAGTCGCGGTAACCGGGGCCGGCGGTCGGCGCGGCGTCGGGGGCGGCGAGGATCTGTTCGGCGAGGACGGTCAGCGAGACCCGGTCGACCACCGCCTGGTGCCCGGCCAGCGCGAGCCACGCCCCGCCGTCGGCGCCGGGCTGGACGGCCACGCGCAGCAGCGGTCCGGCGGCCAGGTCGAAGGGCTCGGCGGCCCAGACGCGCAGGGCGTCGGGAACGACATCGGTGTGGTCGGCCACCGGTTCGAACCACTGCGGCGCGATGCGGGCGTCGGCGGTGACGCACTGGGCGATCCGGTCGTCGACGAGGACCAGGTTGGTCCGCAGCGCCTCGTGGGCCAGCTCCGCCCGGGCCACCGCCGCGCGCAGCGCCTCGGGCTCGGGCGCCCGGTCGAGCCGAACGTACAGCGGCAGGTTGTGGTAGACGGGCGACTCGTCGTAGACCACGCCACGCTCGAAGTGGTCGATGAAACCCATCCGGCCCTGGTGCGCGGAGGCCGGGTGGAGCGCCCCGGCGGCGGGCACGGCACCGGCGGCCTCCGCGGCTTCCATGGCTTCCGCGGGCAGGCCGGCTTCCGTGGCCGGGCCGGTTTCCGCGGCCGCGTAGCAGTCGGCGAGTTCGCGCAGGAAGACCCCGGCCGACCCGCCGTCCCACACGAGGTGGTGCAGACAGACGAACAGCACCTGGTCGTCCTCGCCCAGCTGGACCAGCGCGGCCGTCAGCAGCCGCCCCGAGGCGGGGTCGAACGCGTGGTGGGCCAGCCGGTTCAGCCGCTCGCGCAGGATCTCCTCGCTGTCGTCGCGGCCGCGCAGGTCGAGGAACTCCGGCTCCGGCGACCACGGCTCGTCGACGACCTGCCGCAGGCGCCCGTCGTGCTCCACGAAGGAGGTGCGCAGGATCTCGTGCCGGGACACCAGCAGGGCCAGCGCCCGGGCGAGGGCGCCGTGCTCCAGCCCGCCGGGTATGCGCCAGGCCAGCGGCACGTTGTACGCGGCGCTCCCTGCCTCCAGCCGTTCGGCCAGCCAGATGCGCTCCTGGAAGCCGGAGGCGGGGAACGACGGCGGCTCCTCGGCCACCGCCTCCTCGACCGGCTCGGGGGCGCGCAGGGCGTCGAGCCGGACGGCGAGCTCGCCCAGGCGGGGGTGCTCGAAGACGGCGCGGACGGAGACGTCGAGGCCGAGGCGCCGGGTGATGGCATCGGCGAGTTCGGCGGCGAGCAGGGAGTGCCCGCCGAGTTCGAAGAAGGAGTCCTCGGGGGTGATGCCGTCGATGCCGAGGACGTCCTGCCACAGCTCGATCAGTACGGCGGTGGTGGCACTGTCCGCTGAAGACACCTGCTCGGACGCGACGGTGTCGCCGGAGCCGGCCGTGCCGAAGTCGAAGCGGACCCGGGGCGCCCGGTCGCCGAGCCGCTCGCGCAGCAGGGCGGTCAGCCGCTCGACGGGCACGTCGGCGCCGGCCGGGTCGAGGGTCAGCCGGGCGGCGAGCTCGGCGTCGCCGCCGGTCGGCGTCACCACGGCGTG
This sequence comes from Streptomyces hesseae, assembly GCF_031845785.1. Lineage (NCBI taxonomy): Bacteria > Bacillati > Actinomycetota > Actinomycetes > Kitasatosporales > Streptomycetaceae > Streptomyces > Streptomyces hesseae. Next base: position 37,770 of record NZ_JAVRFI010000002.1, on the reverse strand, counting down.
CCGCACGGCGGGGTGGTCATGCAGCAGGGCGGCCACCTCGCGGGTGTTCACCGGGCCCGCCACCGTGTCGACGCGCTCGCCGAGCGCACCCACGGGCGCCTGCGGGTCGGCGGCGACGGCGGTCAGCACCTCGGTGTAGTGCGCCGCCATCATCGCCACCATGGTGGGGCCGCAGGCCCCGGCGGGGTCCTTCCACAGCACATGGGTGCCGCCGGAGTCCTCCCGGACCATGACCGCGAGGGTGTAGTCGGCGCTGCTCTCCATGTCGAGCAGGCTCAGCACGCACCCCGCCCCGTCCAGGGCCCCGTCCGGCCGCAGCTCGAACCGCTGCACGTCGACGTCCTGGCGCAGCCCGGCGTGCCAGTACTGGAAGACCGTCTGGTGGCTGCGCGCGTGCGCCTGCCAGCCGGTGAGACCGACCTCGCGCAGGATCGAGGGCAGCGGCAGGTCGCCGTTGGCCATCGCCGCCTTGACGTCGCCGCGCAGGGCGCGGATCAGATCGGCGTAGCTCTCCGTTCCCCCCACCCGCCGGCGGATGGGCAGGGCGTTGACGAAGTAACCGACCTTGTCGCGCAGTTCCACGGCGGAGCGGCCGTGGTACGGGATCGAGGCCAGCAGGTCGTCCTCGCCCGCGAAGCGGCGCAGCAGCGCGAAGTACGCGCCGAGGAGCACGGTGAAGTACGACACGCCGAGTTCCTCGGCCCGCGCCCGCAGGCGCGGCACCAGAGGGGCGGGCACCTCGGTGCTCAGCACGGTGTAGCCGGGCTCGTCCACGGTCGCGGGCAGTTCGAAGCCGGTGCCGTCGCCGAGCGCCGAGCGCCAGTAGGCGCGCCGGTCGTCGCCGGCGGGGGTGTCGGCCAGTTCGCGCGAGCGCCGGGCGAAGGCGGTCAGCGGCCCGATGTGGTCGGCCGGGGCCAGGGACTGCCCGGCGTAGGCCCGGCGCAGCGCGTCCAGCAGCAGCAGGATCGAGGCGCCGTCGTGGACCAGGTGGTGCGCGGCGATCAGCAGCACGCTCCCCTCGTCGCCGTGCAGCACGTCGACCCGGGCCAGCGGGCCCGTCGTCAGGTCGAACGGACGCTGCCAGGTGCGCCGTACGGCGCTCACCGGGTCGCCCTCGACGGTGTGCTCGGTCACCGGGATGGGCGGCGCGTCGGCCCAGCTGAGCCGGGGGCCTCCCGGGCCCTCCACGACCCGCGCGCGCAGCTGCGGGTACGCCTCGCCGAGCGCGGCGACGGCTCGGCGCAGCCGCCGTGTGTCGAGGACGCCCGTGACGCGGTACGGGGTCGGGATGATGTGCGTCCACTGCTGCGGGTCGAGCCGCCAGGAGATCCACATGGCCTCCTGGCCGACCGAGAGCGGGAGTTCGCATACGGTCGCGGGGAGCCCGGGGGTGTCGGTCATGGTCGGTTCCTCGCTCATCGGTTCCTCGTTCATCGGCCGGCCCCGGTGGTGCCGTCGGTGGTGCCGTTCGTGGTCGGTTGGTGGTTGAAGGCGGCCGCCAGCCGGTCGGCGGCGGCCGCGGCGCTGCCCGCGCCCTCCTCGTCCTCCTCCTGCGCGCGCCGGTGGCGCAGCGCGGCGAGGCGGGCCCGGGCGGCGGCGCAGTACACGTCGGCCAGGTCCTGGACCTCCTGGTCGCCCGAGGTGCTGGTGCTCGCGGCCCGCGCCAGGGTGAGCGACATCGTCAGCAGCTCGGTCGCGGTGCGGTTCAGCAGGATCATCAGCCGCTGCTTGGCGGCGAGTCCGGCGCGGTCGGGGTGGCGCCGGGTCAGTTCGAGGCAGTCGCGTCCGAAGCGGTGGACCTGCTCCCGGACGAACGTCAGGTGCTCCAGGTTGCGGGCCGACAGCGCGTGGTCGTCCCCGAAGCCGGCCGGCGGGGCCTGCTCCGCGGCGAGCCCGTCCGCGTGGTCGGGCTCGGGGTAGTAGTAGGACAGCAGGGTGCGTGACGCGCTCCAGTGGTCCAGCAGGAAGTCCACCCCGCCGGTGATCCGCAGGCCGCGCACGTCACGGAAGGCCCGCTCCACGGCGTGCGGGGGCGCCTGCCGGTCCCGCTTGCTCCGCGCGTTCTCGTACCCCTCGCCGCCGAGCATCGACAGCGTCCGCTCCACGACCCGCCAGCCGAGGATCGAGCAGATGTTCTTGGACGCGTTCTGCTCGAACTTGAGGTTGACGTCCGTGCCGTTGTCCTCGCCGAGCAGGCTCCAGCGGGCCGTGCTCTCCAGCGCGAAGACCTCCGCCCGGCTCTCGGCGAGACGCCGCCGGATCTCCTCGTACTCGCCGAGCCCCCGGCCGTCCACCGACCGGCGGGCCGCGAAGTCCCGCGCCCAGGACAGACAGAGCTTCGCGGTGGCCAGCGAAGGAGCGGCGATGATGTACAGCCGACCCCGGACCACCAGCAGGGAGACCGCCGGCGTCAGCCGCGAGCTGTGCTCCGGGTCGGGCTCGGCGAGCGCCAGCTCGGCCGGGACGCGCACGTCGTCCAGGTCGAGCCCGCCGAAGGGCAGCCCGCGCATCCCCATCAGCTCCTGGGGGCCGGTGCGCCGTACGCCGGGGGTGTCGGCGTCGACGAAGAACAGCCGGTTGCGCTCGGTGCCGTCGGGGCCCTGAACCGAGGCGGTGACGCTGAACAGGCCCCCGGTCGGCGCGTTGACGACCTGGATCTTCCGCCCGTTGAGCAGATAGGCGGCGCCGTCCTCCACCACGGTCGCCGTCGTGCCGCGCCCCTGGTTGGCGGCGCCCTCCGGCTCGGTGTCGGCGCTGCCGGACAGACCGCCCGCCAGCACGTGCGCCCTGACCCGGTCGGCCAGCGGACCCGGCGGCAGCACCGGCAGGAAGGCGCCCGCGCCGAGGGCGTTCTCGATGCCCAGCAGCACCGCGACCGGGAAGCACCAGGAGGCGGCCTCCTCGATGACCCGGAAGGTGTTGTACGAGGACAGACCATGGCCGCCCACGTCGGGGCCGGCCTGCATCCTGAGGTAGCCGCGCTCGGCCAGCTCGGCCAGGAAGCCGTCCGGCAGGGCTCCGTCGGCGTCGACCTCGACGGGGTCGATCCGCTCGCGCAGCAGGGCGCCGACGGAGGCCACCGCCGCGTCGCCGCGCTCACGGTCCTCGGGCCGCTGCTCGGGGAAGGGGTGGATCAGATCCCAGCGGAACCGGCCCTGGTACAGCTCCTCCAGGAAGCTGGGCCGGTCGGGGTCGCTGGCGAGATTGCGGGTGCGTGGAGCCATCACGGTCCTCTTCGGGCGTACAGGAGATCGGAGGTCGGGTCAGCGGGCGGACGCGGGCCGGGGCGTGTGCCCCTGCCACGCGGAGAGCGCCTTGCGGTCGGTCTTGCCGGACGGGTTGACCGGCAGTTCGGGCAGGCGCACGAACCGCCCGGGGACCATGTGCGCGGGCAGCGTCCGGCGGGCGTGCGCGGTCAGCCGCTCGGCGTGCTCCCGCTCGTCGAGCTCCCCGCCCGCCGACGAGGCGTCCACCGACGAGGCTTCGGGCGTGGTGTAGAAGGCGGTGAGCATCGGTTCGCCGATCCGGCTGACCGTCCTGACCACCACCAGCTCCCGGACGCCCGGCGCGTCCTGGAGCCTGGCCTCGACCTCACCGAGCTCGATCCGGAAGCCGTTGATCTTCACCTGGTCGTCGGCCCGCCCGGCGAAGCAGAACATGCCGTCGGGCAGCAGCCGGGCCAGGTCCCCGCTGCGGTAGTGGCGCCGGGTGCCGCCCCCGGGGACGGGCAGCACCGGGAAGCGTTCGGCGGTCAGCTCGGGCCGGTTCAGATAGCCCAGCGCCACGCCGTCGCCGGCCACCAGGATCTCGCCGGTCTCTCCGGGACGGACCGGCGCGCCGTCCTCGCCGACGACCCGGAACTCCCAGCCGTCCAGCGGCTCGCCGATGTCGAACGCGAACGCGGAGCCGTCGGGCGCGTCCTCCGCCCGGTCCAGCTCCTCGTCGGTGAAGAGCCGGTAGGTGACGAACACGGTCGCCTCGGTGATGCCGTAGGTGTTGACGAACCGGGTCGTCCGGCCCGCCGCCTGCCGCCAGGCCCGCACGTCCCGGATGTCGACCGACTCGCCGCCGAAGATCACGTACCGCAGGCCCGCCGGCAGCGCGCCGGTGCGCACGGCCGCCCGGGTCAGATGGCGGAACACCGAGGGCACCACGTTGAGGACCGTCACGGCCTCGTCGATCAGCAGCCGCAGCGTCGCCTGCGGCGAGGCCGCCGTCGCGTGCGGCACCACGACGAGCGTGCCGCCGGTCAGCAACGAGCCCCAGATCTCCCACACCGAGAAGTCGAAGGAGTACGAGTGGAAGAGGGTCCACACATCACCCTCGCGCAGCTCGTAGCGGCGGGCGCAGGCCCGGACCATGGCCGCCACATTGCGGTGCGGCACCTCCACGCCTTTGGGACGGCCGGTGGAGCCCGAGGTGTAGATGACGTACGCGGGCGCGTCCGGCGTCACCTCGGCCGGGGGAGCGGGCACCGGGGCGACGGGCTGGTCGATCGCGTCCAGGCGCAGGACCGGCAGCTCCGCGAGTTCGGCGGGCATCTCCTGGTCGGAGACGACCAGGGCGAGCCGGGCATCCCTGGCGGTGAACAGCAGGCGCTCGGCCGGGTACGAGGGGTCGAGCGGCACGTAGGTGTGCCCGCTCTTGAGCACCGCGAGCATCGCGACGACCACGTCGGCCCCGCGCTCCAGATGCAGCCCGACCAGCGCCCCGGGCCGTGGGCAGCGGCGGTGCAGCTCGGCCGCCAGCCAGTCGGAACGGAGCTTGACCTGGGCATAGGCGAGCGAGCCATGGGCGTCGCGCAGCGCGATCCGGTCGGGGTGGCGCCCGGCGCGCTCGTCGAACAGTTCGTGCAGCAGCGGACGGTCGGGTCCGGTCATCGTCACGTGGGCCTTCGCTGAGGTGGGGGTGGGGGAGTACGAGGCGGGGGCTGGGGCGCCGGCGCGGGGCGCGGGAAGGGCGCTCACAGCGCCAGCACGATCTGACGGGTACGCAGCCAGCCGTCCAGCTGGAGCACCATCTCGACGTCGGCCCGCCCCAGCCAGCCGCCGCGGTCCAGCGACTTGGGGTCGTCCGCCGTGCGCTGCGCGGCCGACAGGTCCAGCAGCGGCAGCACCGGCGCGCCCGGATCCTCCAGCACCCGGCGCAGCCGCGCGGTCAGCGACTCCTTGTAACCCGCGTGGTAGGTGATCGGGAACGGCACCTTGGGCCGGTCCAGCACGGAGGCGGGCAGCAGGTCCCTGGCGATCGTCCGCAGCAGGCTCTTGTCCCGGCCGTCGAAGGACTTCATCCGCCACGGGACGTTGTACAGGTAGCCGAACAGCCGGTGGTCGGAGAACGGGAAGCGGACCTGGAGCCCGGCGGCGGCGCCCAGCCGCTCGGAGTGGTTGACCGCCTGCTCGTACAGCCTGGTCATATGGAGGTGGTCGATCTCGCGGGCCCGCCGGTCGTCGCCGGGCGCACCGGGCAGGTGCACCACCTCGTCCACGGCCTCCTCGTAGCGCTCCGCGCAGAAGGACGCGAAGCCCAGCTCGTCCAGCAGCTCCGCGTCGAAGAGCCCGTTGCCGATGCCGTGCGTCATGCCGAAGGTGCGGGCCCGCTCGATCCACGGGAAGGTGCGGTGCCCGGCGGAGGCCCGCTCCTGCTCGCTGATCAGCCCGCCGAACACGGCGTCGGCGGCCTCCCCGCTGAGCGCCACCGGAGCGTGCTCGGCGACGCGCCGGTAGAACAGGTACGGGGTGAGGTTCTTGTCGCCGAACGGCGAGGGGAAGTCCTTGGCGGCGAGGACCGCGTCGAGGACCAGCGGATCGGTCAGCTCACCCGGCTCGACCAGGACCTCCCGGTGGTCGCAGCCGACGCGGTCCACCACCGCCTGGGCGAAGGGCCGGTCGGGCACCGCCGCCGCGCTGTCCCCGAAGGACACCGTGAACGTGCGCGGGGCACCGCCCGCGACCCCGGCGACCAGCCCGGTCAGGGCGCTGGAGTCCAGGCCCCCGGAGAGCAGCACCGCCGGCGTGCCCGCACCCGCCTCCCGTGCGATCGCGTCGTCGAGCAGACCGCGCGCGGTCTCGACGGTCCGCGCCAGGTCGTGGGTGTGCGGACGGGCCTCCAGCGCCCAGTAGCGCCGCTCGGTGACCCCGTCCCGGCCGAACCGCACCACGTGCGCGGGCCTGACCTCGCGCAGCCCGCGCAGCACCGCGTGCCCGGGACGGCGCACCTGGGCCAGCACCGAGCACAGGCCCTCGGCGTCCAGCTCGGTGCTCACCAGCGGGTGCGCCGCCAGCGCCGCCACCTCCGAGGCGAACAGCACCCCCTCGGGCAGCGGCAGATAGCTCAGCGGCTTCACCCCGAAGCGGTCGCGGCACAGCAGCAGCGCCGACTCCCGCACGTCCCACACCGCGAACGCGAACAGTCCCTCCAGGCGCTCGGCCACCCCGGGGCCCCAGCGGAGATAGGCCCGCAGCACCAGCTCCGCGTCGGTGTCCAACGGCCCTCGGCGGCCGTCCGAGGCCAGCCGCGAGCGGAGCTCGGAGGCGTTGTAGAGCACCCCGTCGAAGGTGATCACGGCGATCGGCTCGCCGTCCTCACGGACCACGGCGGGCTGCGCGCCCGCCCGGTCCAGCGCGTCGGAGCGGTGGCCGAGCACGGCGGAGCGGCTGGACCACAGCCCCTCGCCGTGACGGCCGCGGGTGACGAGGCGGGCCGTCATCACAGCGGCGGCCGCACCTTCACGGGTCAGGTCGCGGCCGCGGTCGACCCAACCGGCGATCCCGGACATAGCAGTACCTCTCGGAGGAAGAACAGAGCGGAGAACGGAGGGAATTACGAGGGGAGCCGGCGGCGCGCCGCGCTACGGGCGCCGGTGCGGGCCGGCCCGGTCAGTCGACGCGCAGCGGCAGCTCGGACACCCCGCGCACCGACCCGGCCCGCCACTGGAGCTTGTGGGCCGGCACCGCGAGCCGCAGCCTCGGGTAGCGGCGCAGCGCCGTGGCGAGGGTGATCTCGACCTCCAGCTGCGCCAGCCGGGCACCGATGCAGTAGTGCAGTCCGTAACCGAAGCCGAGCTGCTTGGCGGTCGCCGTCCGGGTGACGTCGAAGCGGTCGGGCTCCGGCCAGTGCCGCGGATCACGGTTGGCGGCGGCCACCCCGAGGACCACATAAGAACCCTGGGGGATCGTCACACCGCCGATCTCGACATCCTCCAGCGCGTAGCGGTTCAGACCCGGGTTGACCGGGCCCTCGAAACGCAGCACCTCGTCGACGGCGCCCGCCAGCAGCGAGGGGTCGGCGCGCACCGCCGCCAGCTGGTCGGGATGGCGCAGGAGCGAGAGCACCGCGCTGCTGATCAGCTGCGCCGAGGTCTCGTAACCGCCGAAGAGCAACAGCCCCGCCATGCTGACCAGTTCGTCGTCGGTCAGCCCCTGTCCGTCCTCCGGCACCTTGGCGAGCTCGCTGAACAGGTCGGGTCCGGGTTCGGCGCGGCGCGCCTCGACCAGCGAGCGCACATAGGCGTCGAAGGCGTCCAGCGCCTCGATCGTCCGGCGGGCTGCCTCGTCGTCCGGCACGAAGCCGCCGAGGACCCGCGCGGCGGTGCGGAACAGGTCGGCGTCCGAGGACGGCACGCCGAGCAGCTCGCAGATCACCGTGATCGGCAGCTGGTTGGACACCGCCTCCACCAGGTCGAACTCGGTGTGCCCGGCGAGCGCGTCGAAGAGTTCGTCGGTGATCTCCTGGATCCGCGGGCGCATGCCCTCGATCCGCTTGGCGCTGAAGGCCCGGACCACCAGCTTGCGCAGCCGGTCGTGGTCCGGCGGGTCGAGGTTGGCCATCGCGCGGCCGAGCAGGGCGCTGGTGCGCAGCGCCACCTGCCAGCTCGGCGGCAGCGGCTCGGGCGGCAGCACCTTCGCCAGGCCGCGGGCCAGCTCGTTGCTGAGCCGGGGGTCGGCCAGGGCGGCCATCACCTCGTCGTAACGGGTGATCAGCCAGCGCTCGGTGCCGTTGGGCAGCCGCACCCGGTGGACCGGGCCGGCCTCGCGCAGCCGGGCCAGGTCGGGGAAGGGGTTCTGGGTGAAGCCTGCGCCCAGTTCCTGGACGGTGTCGGCGGCGCCCGCGAGGTGCGGACAGCTCGCCCGGTCGGTATCTGACACGGGAATCCTCGTCTCGGATCGGTCGGTTTCGTCGGTGTTCATCAGGGAGGGCGCTCCGGCGGCTTGAGCAGGCCCGGGCCGCCGGACGCGCTCAGGCCAGCGCGTCGAGGTGCGCGCTCAGCCGGTCGGCGAGGACGGCGGCGTGCTCGGGGCCCAGCGCCGACCAGTGGTCGCCGGGCACCGGCTCGACCCGCACCCCGCCCCCGTACAGCGGGGCGAGACGCCGGGCGAGCTCGGCGCACGTGGCCTCGTCGGCCGCCGCCTTGAACAGCACCAGGTCGCACGGCGCGGGCCGGGGACGGTGCCGCAGCATCGCGGTGAGGTTCGCGTTGTGCACGCGGACGAGATCGGGCACCCCGGCGGAGCCGCCGGCCCGGTGCCTCGCCCCCCGCGCCGGGCCGCTGTCGCCGATGAGTCTCGAACGGCCGCGCTTGACGCTCGCCTCCAACTGGAAGGAAAGGGCCTGCTTCAGCCAGCTCGGCCGGGTGGCGACCGGGCGGCCGCCGGTGTCCGGCAGGTAGCCGTCGATCGCCAGCAGCAGTTCCACCCGGGCGCCCTCGGCGGCCAGCTGACGGGTCATCTCATGGGCCACCATCGCGCCGAACGACCATCCTCCGAGGAGGTAGGGGCCGTCCGGGCGGGCACGGCGCAGGACGCCGATCTGGTGGGCGGCGATCTGCTCCAGCCGGTACAGCGTGCGGCGCCGGTCGAGCATCCCCGGCGACTCGATGCCGTAGACGGGGCGGGAGCCGTCCAGCGCCGCTGCCAGGTGGCGGTAGCTCATCGTGCCACCGTCCGACGCCGCGATCAGGAACAGTGGCGCGCGCGGTCCGCCGTCGCGCAGCAGCGTCAGCCCCGGCACGTCGGGCACGGCTGTGCGGGCGGGCGCTGTGACGGTGGCGGTGGCCGTGGGCGCGGCGGGCCCGGTGACGTCCGGTGCCCGCTCCCGTACCATCGCGACGAGCTGACCGAAGGTCAGGGAGGTGGCGACGGCCGCGGCGGGGATCTGGACCCCGGTCCGCGCCCTGACCCCGGCCAGCAGCCCCACGATCATCAGGGACGAGCCGCCCTGGTCGTAGTAGTCGTCCCCGGCGAGCGCGGAGTCGGTCCCGAGCGAGGCACGCCAGACTCCGGCCAGCTGCTGGGTGAGGGTGTCGGATCCGTCCTGTCGTACGGCAGCGGCCGGACGTACAGGCGTCTGCCCGACCCCGGCGGCCTCCGGCTGATTCTGGTGGGGCGCCGGACGGCAGCGGCTCCCCGCCATCGGATGGGGCGGCAACGACACCATCCGGCCCCGGTCACCACTCTGACGCGGCTCGTCCTGACGGAGCTCGTCCCAGGGCACCTCCACCCCGCTCTCCCACAGCCGCCCCAGACCGCGCAGCACGGCGGACTCCTCCCGTTCCGGGTCACGGCCGAGCAGGGGCACGGCTGTGACCCCGTCGGCCCGCGCGCCGCCGACGGCCTGTCGGCTCAGCCCGTCGCCCGGCCCGAGTTCCACCAGGACCCGCGCGCCGCCGCCGGTCAGGGTGCGCAGCCCGTCCGCCAGCCGGACCGTGCCCAGGAGCTGCCCGGCCCAGTACGCGGGGTCGCCCACGGCAGCCGGTTCGGCCCAGCCGCCCGTGAGGTTCGAGACGAACGGCACCAGGGGGGCCCGGTGCGCGGTCCCGGCCACGGCCCGGCGCAGCTCGTCGGCCGAGGGGGCCATCAGCGGCGAGTGGAAGGCGTGGCCGGTCGTCAGGAGGCGCCCTTCGACGCCCTGCTCGCGCTGCGTCACGGCCAGCTCGGTGATGGCCCGTACCGGGCCGGAGAGGACGACGTGGTCGCCGCCGTCCACGGCGAGGGACACGTCCGCGCCGAGCAGGGCGGCGGCCCGCTCCGCGTCGATCCGCAGCGCCAGCATCCGTCCCGGTGGGGCCTCGTGCATGGCCCGGGCACGCTCCCAGACCAGACCGAGCGCGTCCGCCGGGCTCCAGACCCCGGCCACCGCGGCGGCGGTGTACTCGCCGACGCTGTGCCCGAACAGCGCGGCCGGCCGCACCTCCCAGCTCTCCAGCTGCCGGGCGAGTCCGTAGCCCAGGGCGAACAGGCCGAGCTGCTGATGCCTGGTGTCGGCGAACCACTCCGCCGGGGTGGCCGGGTCGAGTACGGGCGCGAGCTCCACCCCGAACCGCCGTCGCGCCTGCGCGCGGAAGTCCTCGAAGACGTCCCGGAACACCGGCAGCAGGGCGTGCGCCCCCCGTCCGTACCCCGCCCGCAGCGCGCCCTGGCCGGGGAAGAGGAAGGCCGTCTCGGGATCCCGCCCGGCGGCCGCGGACCGCTCGGCCTCGCGCAGCCGCAGCGCGGCCGTGGCGGGCCGGTCGGCCACCACCGTCACCCGGTGCCGGAACCGGCGCCGGGCGGCCAGGGTCCGGGCGACGTCGGCGAGGGCGGGGGCGTCCGGCGCGTCGAGCCGGTCGGCGAGCCGCTCGCGCAGCGAGCCGAGCGCCTCGGGCGAGGACGCCGACAGGCACAGGACGGCCGGCTCCGCCACCGGCTCGCCCCCGGGCCCGGCCGGTGGCGCCTCGCCGAGCACCAGGTGCGCGTTGGTCCCGCCCACCCCGAACGAGCTCACCCCGGCCAGTCGCGGTTCCTCGCTCGCCCAGGGCCGCAGCTCCGTGCTGATCCGGAACGGCGTGGTGTCCAGCTTGAGTTCGGGGTTGGGACGCTCGAAGTGCGGGGTCGGCACGAACTCGCGGTGCTGGAGCATCAACGCGGTCTTGATCAGCCCCGCGACTCCGGACGCGGCACCGGTGTGACCGATGTTGGCCTTCGCGGCACCGAGCAGACAGCTCCCCACGCCGCCGGCCTCCGTCCGGTACGCGGCGGTGAGCGCGGCCAGCTCGACGGGGTCGCCCACCCGCGTCCCCGTCCCGTGGGCCTCCACATAACCGATCCGCTCCGGCTCCACCCCGGCCTGCGCCAGCGCCAGCTCGATCACGTCGCGCTGCCCGGTCACCGAGGGAGCCGTGAACCCGATCTTCTCGCCGCCGTCGTTGTTGACCGCCGAACCGTGGATCACCGCGATGACCCGGTCCCCCTGTGCCAAGGCGTCGGACAGCCGCTTGAGCACCACCACACCGACGCCACTACTGCTGACCGTTCCGCTGGCGGAGGCGTCGAAGGGACGGCAACGCCCGTCCCGGGAAAGGATGTTGCCGTCCTGATACAGATACCCTCCGGCCTCCGGCAGCCGCACCGTCACGCCTCCGGCCAGCGCCGTGTCGCACTCGTAGCCGAGCAGCGCGCGGCAGGCCTGGTGCACGGCGACGAGAGAGGTCGAGCAGGCGGTCTGAACGGTGACGGCGGGCCCGCGCAACCCCAGTTTGTAGGCGACGCGGGTGGCCAGGAAGTCCTTCTCGTACCCGATGATCCGCATGGTGGCCCGGGCCGGATCGCCGCCGGGCACCGGCGGCGCGGCGGCGATGTCACACCCCGCGTACACACCGATCCACCCCTCGGCCCGGGCGGGGTCGACCCCGGCGTCGTCCAGCGCCTGCGCCGCGCACTCCAGGAACACCCGCTGCTGTGGGTCGATCCCCTCGGCCTCGGACGCGCTGTACCCGAAGTGCTCCCAGTCGAACCGGTCGCCATCGGCGATCACACCACGGGCAGCTACGAAGTCGGGATGGTCGGCCAGCGCCGGGTCCACACCCGCGGCGAGCAACTCGTCCCGGCCGAACCGGCTGATGCTGTCCCTGCCGGCCCGCAGGTTGCGCCAGAACTCCTCGACGTCCCGGGCACCGGGGAGGCGGCAGGACATTCCGGTGATCGCGATCGCGTTTTCCTGGCCCGTCGCGTCTTCAAGGCCCATCGGGACAACCCCTCTCCGGGGCAAACACGTATTCGCCCGCTGACGTCCTGGGACGCTAGCCGCGGGATATCTATGGAAGATCTACGCGGGGTTGATGAATCCCGGCACGGCCACTACGCGAGCAACGCGCAACCTGGCGGCGGACCGCCCTCACGCCCGTTGATTCACCGGGCTCTGAGCCACCACCCCGGTTCCACCACGGTGACAGAACCGATGACGGATTCGACGTATGTGTGTTCCCTCATGGCACTGCGCAGGCACTGGGTGAAGCGATACCGTGCTGACGAGAGCGATTGTTCTTGAGAGAGAGCATGGTGGTGGGAATGTTGGAGGAGGCGTTAACAGCACTGGCCGCAGCAGGTGGGGCGGCCGTGGTGCAGGCTGCGGGTACGGACGCGTGGACCGGGTTGCGGCAGGCGGTGGCGAACTGGTTCGGCCGGGGAAACGGGCAGCGCGAGCGGGCGGAACTGGAGCGTCTGGACCGGACCGCGGGCGAGCTGGAAACAGCGGAAGCAGCCGCGGCGGAGCAGGTACGTATCCGTCAGAGTGCGGCGTGGCAGGCCCGTATCGAGCTCTTTCTGGAAAGCCTGGCCGAGGCTGAGCGAACCCAGGCCGCCGAACAGCTTCGCACCTTGCTGGCGCAGCACACCCCCGAAGGCGGCGTCTCGACCGGCCAAGGCGGTCCGGCCGCTGGTGGGGACCTCTCGGTCACGGCCAGCGGCGCCGGCGCGATCGCGGTGGGCGGCAGCGTCACCGGACCCGTCACCAGCAACGCTCCGCGCACGGGCACCAAGAGCGGGGCTTCCTCCTCCCCTCCCGCACCGGGCCCGCAGCCGAGCTGAGCGGTCACCCGGACGGCACCTCCAGCTCCCCGCACGCGGCGGCCAGCGGCGCGGGGTCGACGGCCGTTGGTCGTGACTTCCACCAGCAGACACACCACCATTACTACGTGGGAGTGCCTGCCGCCCCCGCATTGAGCGGTGTCCCCAAAGATCCCGGCTCGATACGGGGACGGGACGTGATGCCGCCGGATGCGGGTGAAGCGCTGGCACGCGCGGTCCGCAGACAGTGGCAGGAGGCCGCTCGGCAACGGAAGTTGCAGCAGGAGATACCCGTCCGCTGGTTCCGTACCCGGCGCCCGGTCGCCGGTGAAGGAGCGGTGGTGTGGGAAGACCCGGGTCGGCCGCGTCTGGTCCGGTCGGTGCCACAAGTCGCCTCGCTCGGCGACGCGACGGTCCGCGAGGGCGGAATCCCCGGACTCTTCTCCGTCTACGCCGGGGTGGTCTCCGGTCGCGTCGTCGTGCTGGGTGCACCGGGAGCCGGTAAAACCGACGCGGCGCTACTGACAGTGTTGCGCGCCCTGGACCACCGCGACACGCTGCGCGAGGGCGACCGTGCGCAGTGTCCCGTGCCCGTGCTGCTGAGCATCGTCGGGTGGGACGGTCGCAGGCTCGACGACTGGCTCGCCGCCCGGCTCGTCGACGACTACCGCATCGGGCGCAAGCAGGCCGAGGAGCTGATCGGGGGTGGTTGGATCTCGCTGTTCCTCGACAGCTTCGACGAGATGGCGAACGATCTGCGCCATGCCGCGCTCCGGGAGCTCGACCGCACCGCCTACCGTGTGGTGGTCTTCTCCCGCCCCGACGCATTCGAGGCTGCCGTCGCCGACGGACATCTGCTCGGAGCCGTCGCCCTGGAACTCTCCCCGGTACCCGCGTCCGACGCCATCGCCTTTCTCAGGAGCATGCCGAGGCTCGCCTCCTGGCAACGACTGATCACACACCTGGAGAACGAGCCGGACAGCACGCTCTCCCAAGCCCTCACCACGCCGCTGACCTTGACGCTGCTGCGCGACGCCTTCCCTCCACGCCGTATCACCGACCTGGACGGCGTACTCGCCGAACGGTTCGAGTCCCGGCACGAGGTCGAGGAATATCTGCTCGGCCGGCTGGTGAAGATCCGCTACCGGCTGGAACCGTCGGCGTCCCGGCCGGTGTATCAGCCACGGCAGGCCGAGCGGTGGCTGGGCTACGTGGCCGGCCGGATGAACGAGCAGAAGACCTACGATCACGACGGGCCTGCCGCCGGAAGGGCATACAACCTCAACTGGCGGCGACTGCACCACTGGGCGTCACCCTGGCCCCGCATCGCCCTGACCGCCATCACGGGTGCCCTCCTCGGCGCGTCCGGCTGCGTGCTGGCCTACGGTCCTGGCGGATACGTTGCGTGGGACGGTTTCCGTGGCATCAAGTTCGGGGCGCTCTACGGGAGCATCGTGGGTATCTCCATGGGAGCCGGGGCAGGGGCCCTCGCCGAACTACGCGACCCGGCGCCGGGCCGGCTCAAACGACTGTATGCCCAACGCGCCTCACCTCGACGACATTTCCACCCGGCGACCGGCATCCTCGTAGCGATCGCGGTCACGGTCACGGCCATCCCCAGCATCGTCAGCCCGATCAGCTGGACCGCCGCGATCGCCGCCGGGGTCGTGACCGGCGTCCTGGCCGGCTTCACCGCGACACTCATCCCCCCGGCACCCGGGTGGAGCGGATGGTCCCGGTGGAGGGGCCTGTACTCCTGGCCGGCTCTCGCCCCGGCGGGCTTGGCAGGCACATGCGTCGCCCTCGCCCAGGGCAACGGCACAACGGACCGTGCCCTGCCTGCCGGGATCCTGACGACGCTCACTGTGGCCTGCGTAAGCCTGATGGTCGTGGCCGCACGCCCCGCATCCCTCGTGGACCCGGTGACCGATCCCTACACGTCGTGGCGACAGGACCGCAACTTGGCCCTCGCGACGAGCACTGTCTTCGGCCTCGGCATCGGCCTTGCCTTCGGGGTGAACGAGGTGATCGGAGCCACCGACGACGGCGCGACGCCGGATGGTCCCGGCTGGGGCGTCGTACCGTTCATCGTGATCGGCTTCGGCCTGCCGTTCGCCTGCGCGAGCATGGCGGCAATCTCCGATCACTGGCGGACCAGCCTGCTCTTCCTCCAACTGCGACTGCGTGGCGACTTCCCGCTATTGGGCATGCGCTTCCTCAAGGACGCGTACGACCACCGCCTCTTCCGCGCGGAAGGCGCCAGCTACCAGTTCCGCCACTCCCTGCTACAGGACAGGCTCGCACGCGATGCTTATACGCGGGCCTGACCACGGCCCAGCGGCGTGGAGAGTGCCTGGAGGCACCCTTCGCCTCGCCGGCTACTTGCCATGTGCCGCGCAGAGCGCTGTCGACAGGACCTTCACGGTTGCCACATCGGCTTCCTTGCTTTTGAAGAGGTTCATGCCGAGGGCGAGGGTGATCTGCCGCTTGCCGTCGGCCGTGGTGAAGCTGAAGGTGTTGTAGCCGGGGACGCTGCCCGTGTGGCCCCAGACGGGCTTCTCGCCGGGGCAGAAGCCGGAGTTGCTCTCCAGCCCCAGCCCGTACATGCGCTCCGGGCCGCGATCCGTGGCGTGCAGGGTGTTCATCTCGCGCCACAGGTGCCGCGGGAGCAGCTCGCCGCCGGAGAGGGCGCGGAAGAAGCGGTTGAGGTCGGCGGTGGTGGAGACGAGGTTGCCGGGACCCCAGAAGGCGGTGGGGCTGAAGTCGGTGAAGTCCGTCGTGGTGGACTCGCCGGGCAGCCGCTCGTAGCCGTTCAGGTGAGGTCCGGGCAGGTGGGCGGTCGAGGGGACGGACGTACCGGTCAGGTGCAGCGGGCGCACGATGCGCCGGTCGATCTCCTGGGCGAGCGTGCGGCCCGTGGCCTTCTCGATGAGCATGCCGAGGACGACGTAGTTGGTGTTGGAGTACGCCCACTTGTCGCCGGGCTTGTCGGTGCGCTTCCGCTTCAGGGCCTCCTCGACCAGGCCGCGCGGCGTGTAGTCGGAGTGCTGGACGGTGCGTATGTAGGCAGCGCCCTCCTCCTGGAACGTGTCGGTGTAGTTGGGCAGTCCGCTGGTGTGGTTCAGCAGCTGCCGCACGGTGACCGGCACGCCGTCCTTGTCGGGGACGAGGCCGGGCAGATGACGCCCGACCGGGTCGTCCAGCCCGACCCTGCCCTCGGCGACGAGCTGGAGCACGACGGTGGCGACGAAGCTCTTGGTCACACTGCCCGCCCGGAAACGGTCCCCGGGCCGCGCCTTACGCCCATCAGCGAGATCGGCGACACCACTGCCGCCCCGCCAGACACCACGCCCGTCCCGCACCTCCGCGACCACACCGGGGACGCCCTGCGCCACGACGGCGTCCAGGGCCCGCTGCAGCTCGCCCCTGTCGGCCCCACGGGCGGCGGCGCCGCTTCCTCCATCGGCGGGGGCTGCCGCGACGGCCGGTGCCGCTGCGGGAGCGAGCGTGGCGGCGGCGAGGAGGAAGGAGACGGCGGCGGTACGGCGACGCATGATCGGGCTGCCTTTCGGGGGCTTCGGAGGCGGTTTTCTGATGCCCTGTCACCGTAGGACGCGCATCCCGGTGGCGTGATCATGATCAGGGATGAGTGTCCGGTGGCCGTCCCCTACAGGCTTCCCCGAGCCCGCGTCGGGGTCGCCCCTCAGGGCGTGTGGATGGTCGTCGAGCGACGATGAGCATCGTGGCTGATGTCAGTGGTGGCTGTGATGCTGCCCTGATGACTACCTGGAACCTGCTCGATCTCGACAGGGCCCTCCGAGCCGGCTGGGCTGCCGACACCTGCTCGCCCGACAACCGGGCCGACTGGGGCCCCGACAATCCCGCCTGGGGGCACTGTGACATCACCGCACTCATCGTGAACGACATCTTCGCCGGCGACCTCGTCGTCGGTGAGGTCCACCTAGACGGGGACCAGCACGGCTTCCACTGGTGGAACAGGCTGCCCAGCGGTGTCGAACTCGACCTGACACGCGAGCAGTTCCGGCAGGGCCAGACCGTCACCGCGGCCCGTGTCGTCGAGCGCCCGCCGGGCCCCCTCCGCCGCCGGGAGGAGTACTTGCTGCTGCGTAAGCGCGTCGCCAAGCATCTCGGTGACCTGCCGGGGCCTGCGCGGTGGAACGCTTCGGCTGCTGCCTGCCGGGGGATGGCCCCGACTTTGTCGACGCCACGCGGCAGACTGTCAGGGGCGTAGCAGGCCCCACCACGGTGCCCAGAGCGCGAAGCCTGCCGCCGTCGTCAGAGCCGTCAGCGTCCGGAGGCGTAGGGTGCGGCCCAGCGCGTGTCGTTCGCGCCATGCCGTCACCGCCGTGGTGGCCGCAAGCGCGAGCAGCCCGATGGCGAGTACCTTCAAGAGCAGCCAGAATGCCGGGCTTCCCGCCACCACGGGCGTAGCAGCCGCGTCGCCTGCTGCGAAGACCGCGAGCGGGCAGAGCAGTGCGCCGGTGACCTCGATGATGCCCAGCGCGGTCAGCCAGCGCAGCAGGATCGTGCTGCGGGGCGTGCGGGCGCGGGTGCGCGGACGCCGGGCGATCCGTCGTAGTGCCGCGACCGCCGGGTGGGCGGCGAAGCCGAGGAGGAGCAACGCTGGGGCGAGCCATGCGTACCGCCCGTCAGGGACGGGGGTGCTCGTGACGGCTTGGGGCGGGGCGGGGGCCGCGTGGGAGGCAGGCGGGCGATCGGCGGCCACCTCGTTCACCCACGAGGTCATGGTGTCGGCATAGCCGGGGGCGAGGGCGCCCAGGGGTTTGCCGTGGTAAAGGGGGCCTCCCAGCCGGTCGAATCCGTCGGATGTGCGGTGTCCGTTATGCGCGGCGCCGGCGACGAAGCCGATGACGGCGTGCTCGTTGCCGGCCCTGGCGAGGGCGCGCCGGAAGATCTGGGCGCTTTCCTGTGGGGGTACTTGTGTGTCGTGCCGGCCCCACAGGGCCAGTACCGGTGTGTGTCCCAGGCGTTCCAGGACAGGCAGTGGGTCATAGTCCCCGGCGGGGAAGGCTCCTGTGGAGGCGATGAGCCGGGCGGCCGGTCCTGCGACGGTGTCCGGGAAGGAGCCGGTGACTCCGCGGTGGCGCAAGTGGGTGTTGAGATTCCATGCCTGAGTGCGCAACGGGGAGTGTCCCGGGCCGCCGATGGTGATGACGAAGGCGACGTCGGAGGAACGGGTGGCGGCCAACGGTGCCACCCAGCCGCCTTCGCTGAACCCCCACAGACCCACGTGGTGCGGATCCACCCCGCCCCGGCCGCGTAGCAAGCGCACTCCGGCCAGTGCGTCGTCGGCCAGCAGCCCGAAGTCCCGGTGCGTCGTGGAATAGCGAACCGTCCGCTTGTCGTAGACGAGCGTCGTGACGCCTGCGCGGGCGAAGGCTTCGGCCTCTTGCCGGTATTCCTCCCGGGGGCCGGGACCCGAGCCGCCGACCAGGACGATGCCCGGCCGTTTTCCCCGGGCTGTCGCGGAGGCGAGGACGGTGCCGTGCAGGGTGAGGCCATCGCCGCCGGCGAAGGAGACCTCTTCACGGACCAGACCGTCACCGTCGGCACGGGCCTCGGCCACCGGCAGGAGGAGGACGCCCAGCACGGCCCACACCAGGGCGAAGGCCGGCAGGCGTATCAGGGTTCTGGACGAGAGCAGCAACACGCAGTGCTCTCCCTTCTGACTGAAAGTCTGTGGACGGCCGTTCGCAGGACGGTTCCAGCGCCAGCGCCAGGGCCCTGGCCCGGATCAGTCGGTCTCGGGCAGGCCGAGCAGGCGGAGCAGGACGGCACGCGTATCCGGCGCCTGATCCTGCTGCGGTGCGGAAAAGCGCTGGATCAGCGCGACGTACTCCTCGAAGAACTCCGCGAGCCGGTCCGGGGCCACGCGCAGGGTGGCGCGGGAGAAGATGGCGGCGTCCGCCCATGGGCCGAGGGTGTCGCGGGCGCTCTCGAATTTCCTGGCTTCTTCCACCAGTTCGGCCAGGTTCAGCTGGTGCATCTGCGTCAGCGCCTCCCGCATCTCGGGGCTCTGACGGCTGTACGGCGGGAACCTGCGGTCACCGGGCACGGCGCGCCACCAGCGCTCCCGGCCCTTGGCCAGCTCGGGCACCTCCTCGACGAACCCGTGCTCGGCCATCCGGCGCAGGTGGTAGCTGGTCAGCCCAGTGCTCTCGCCGAGTTCTCGTGCGAGCGTCGCGGAATTGGCCGGTCCCTTGCGCAGACATTGCTCGATCTTCTGCCGCATGGGGTGCGCGAGCACCCTGAGGGCCTCGACGTCGGTGATCTCCTGAGGAGCGGGTGCCATGCCAGGCACTCTAGAAGTTGCAAAGAAGCTTTGCAAGGCCCCTTTGTAACTCGGGCTCAGCCGGCATCTCCGCAGAACCAGAGGGCAGCTGCTCCCGGGCGGGTGAACCCGATGCACCGCAAGTTTCTCCCGCTCCACCTATCGGCTCCGGCTGGGGCCCACAGCCCGTGCGACGGTGACGGTGACGGTGACCGTGTCGCTTCAGGCCGAGACTTCCGTGTCGGCGAGCCCCTGAAGCCGTTGTTCCGGGTATGAACATCACACGTGTCACCCGCTCGGCTCACCACTGCCGTTCCGCCCTTGCCTCCTTCGCCCTCGGATCTGTCCTCGCGCTCTCCCTCTGCGCCACGCCTGCCCAGGGTGCGGCAAAGCCGGGCAAGGCTGCCGCCGCGCGGCAGTGCACGGTGCGCAGTGGTGACGGCGAGCAGGCCGCCGAGGAACTCGGCGAGTGCAGCCGCACTGCGTTCGACCGGCTCTTCGCGCAAGCCCCCGCGGGCCGGATGCCCCATGGGCCCATGCGCGGCCGGCTGCTGAGGTGCAGCGCGTGCGGACAGCCGGCCGCCGACCGAGTGCTCGGTCTGCTGGCGGGTGCGGTGTGGCACGGCAAGGTCTTCCACACCGACGAGCGCGGAGGCCATCTGCTCCAGGTCATGGGCCCGGACCTGCGCGTGGTCCGCGGCGAGGTCGACTACGCCGTTTACCCGGACGACGGCCGCGAGGCGATCAGGGTCGTCTACCCGCGTGACATGGGCGGAGTTGTCACGGACTGGATTCGTGAGGTGCGGCCAGGGGTGTACGCGGGCGTGGTGACGCTGACAGAGGAAGGGCTCCAGCCCTGGCGTGTGGCGGATTTCGTGCTCTACCGCTGACACGGCCCGACCGGCCGCAGCCCCCGTCATCATCCGCCCGCGGCGACGATCCCCGCGAGCGCCCGCTCGGCGATCGCCGCGATCGTAAGAGAGGGGTTGGCGCCCCCGACGTTTCCCGGCAGCAGCGAACCGTCCACCACGTACAACCCTTTGCAGCCCTTGACCCGGCCCTCCAAGTCCGTGGAACGGCCGATGACGCACCCGCCGACGGGATGGCCGGTGAAGGGGTGGAGGTCGTTCACCGTCACAGGGAGGGTGCCGGGGTTCGCCTCGCCGACCCGGGTGCTGAAGGCGAGCACGGCCCGGGCCGCGGCCGCCGACTTCTCCCTCGTCCAGTCAGCCAGCACCACGCGCCGGTTCGACGGGTCGTACCGGAAGGTGCCCCGGTGGTCGGTGTCCACCGTCACGGCGAAGGTGGCGGTCGCCGGGAGGGAGGCGAAGCCGGGCAGCACCCAGTTCTCGACGCGCAGCGGGAGGCCGAATCCCGTCGGAAGGAAGGCGGTGGAGGCGCAGGGCGAGCCCTGGGTGGGGCCGATGGGCTCCAAGGGCTGGGAGCGCAGGTTGACCTGGTCGCCGTTGTCCCCGAACCCGGTGCCGACGGTGTCCGGCAGGTCCGGCAGCCGGCCTTCCTCGCGGGCGGCCACGAGGAGCCGGTTGGTGTTCAGCGCGCCCGCTGCGAGGAAGAGCATCTCGCAGGTGTACTCCGTGGTGCCGAGGGTGGCTCCGTCCTCGCTCAGGCGCCGCACGACGACGGAGTAGGTGCCGTCGCGTCCGCGCCCGACGGACCGTACTTCGTGCAGTGCGCGCAGCTGGACGTGCCCGGTGGCCAGGGCCGCCGGGAGGTAGGTGCGGGTGAGGTCCCGTTTGGCTCCGGTTCCGCAGCCGAAGTCGGACTCGCCGATGGTCGAGGAGGGCGGGAGGACGTGGGCGAGCTCCTGCCGTACGACATGCCAGTCGAAGGTCGAGTCGGCGGGGCGGGTCGTCATCCGCGCGTTGGCCATCTGCCGGTCCCACAGCCGGGAGTGGGTGAAAGGCGCCGAGTCGTAGACATCCTTGGGCATCGGGGCGGCGCGCAGCATGGCCCGCACGGTGGGGTACCACTTGCCGACGAACTCGTCGTAGGGGAGACCGCGCGGGTACAGCCGCTCGAAATAGCGTCGCGGCGGGGCGATCGTCACCCCGGTGTAGACGACGGAGCCACCACCGACGGCCGCCGCGCAGGCGATGTCGAGGTTGCGTTCCTCGGACAGTTCCACGACGCCGGGGGCAGGGGTGACGGGAACGGGGAGCATGCCGGGCCATCGGGTGGTGCGGCGGAACCAGAACATCGTGCTGGTGATCCGGGTGGACGAGCCGAACAAGGGCCGGGAAGGGAGGACGGGCCACTCCCGGCCGCGCTCCACGACCAGGGTGTCGACGCCTGCCTGCCCCAGGCGCAATGCCGCGACCGAGCCGCCGAAGCCCGAGCCGATCACCAGGGCACGGAAGTGTGTGCGGGACGCGGCGGCTGCGAGGGCCGGACCGCCGGGCCGGCCGAGGACGGCACTGGCGATGCCGGCGAGCGCCCCCTTGGCCGCGAGCCCCACTACATCCCGGCGACACGGATCGGGCACGAATCCTCCTGGCGTTTTCCGCGAGCGGAGAGCTGGTCTGCTGACGGGGGGAGGACTGCGGTTCAGCGCTCGCCGGCTTGGCTCCGGCCGTGCGCCGAGGTCACCGCGGGACATCCCCGGGGAGCGAGCGCTCTTGGAGATCAGACGCGGCAACGGATTCCCCGGGCGGCTGCACGAGCCCGAGCCGCAGGTGGACGAGACGTGCGAGGTCCGCGATGGTGCCGTTGCTGCGCAGCAGCTCCATCAGCGGGATCTCGATGCCGAAGCGCCCGCGCAGGGAGATCAGCAGCTCGGCGCCCATCAGGGAGTCCATGCCGTATGTGTCGAGCCTGCGGTGGTGGTCCAGCTGCCCGTGATCCATGTGCAGGATTCCGGCGATCTGCTGCGCCAGACCGTCGGCGATGAAGTCATACGCCTCCTCGACGGTCATCCGGCCGATGGCCCGGACCAGTTCCTCCGTGGTGAGCCCGCCCTGTTCGCCTTGGGCCGGTACCAGGTCGCGCAGGCGTGCCTTGCCGAACAGCGGCAGCAGGGAGGCGCTCTGCGCGAGATCGTTTCGTGTGACGACGGCGACGTCCACGCGATCGGCGAGGAGCTCCCGGGCGGTGGCGAACGCCTCGCTCGGGGTGAGGGGAGCGAAGCCCAAGGCCCGCAAGGAATCCTCCAGCCCGTGGCGGGCGACGTATCCGGTCCCGCCGATGGCCCCCCAGCCGACGGCGGTCGTGGGAGCGCCGCGCTGCCGGCGGCGGCGCGCCAGGGCTTCGAGGCAGAGGTTTCCCGCGGCGTAGGGGGCCTGCTTGACGGTCCCGTACGCGGCGCTCGCCGAGGAGTGGAGCAGGAACAGGTCGCATTCCGGGTCCCGCGTGAGCAGATCCAGAACCGCCGCGCCGGCCGCTTTCGGCGCCAGGACGGCGGCACAGCGCTCCGCGTCCAGGTCGGTGAGGAGGCCGTCGTCCACGTGCATGGCGCAGTGCACCGCGCCCCGCAGGGGGTGGCCTCCGTGGTCGATCTCCTGTACGAGCGCCCGCATGGTCTCCAGGTCCGTGGCGTCGTTCGCGTAGGCGACGGCCGTCACGCCGCGGTCGGTGAGTCGGGCGAGTACGTCGGCTGCTTCCGGCGCCTCGGCGCCGCGTCGGCTGACCAGGGCCAGGTGACGGGCACCGAGATCGGCGAGCCACTCGGCTGTGGCGGACCCGAAGCCGCTCGTGCCGCCGGTGACGAGATAGGTGCCTTCCGGGTCGAGCCGGAAGGGCCGCGCACGCGGCTCGACCATCGGAGGTTCGTCCACGGGGTCGAAGGCGACGACGACCTTGCCGATGTGGCGGGAGTGCTGGAGGAGCCGGAACGCCTCCTCTGCACGGGCAGCCGGGTAGACGCTGTGCGGGAGCGGACGGCAGGTGTCGCGCAGGACGTTGTCGCCGACCTGGGCGATGAGATCGTCGATCTGCCGGGGGTCGTCCATGACCTTGGTGAGGTCCATGCCGAAGAACGCGATGTTGTTGGAGAAGGGGCGCAGACGCAGCGGCTTGTTCTCGTGGATGTCGCGCTTTCCGAGTTCGACGAAGCGTCCCCCTGGGCGCAGCAGCTCCAGACTGCGGGCGATGGCTTCGCCCGCGAGGGAGTTGAGTACGACGTCCACGCCCTCGCCGCCGGTGATCTCCCTGACCTGGTGGGCGAAGTCGAGGGAACGGGAGTCCAGGACGTGCTCGACGCCGAGGCTGCGCAGGAAGGTGCGCTTGAAGTCGCTGCCTGCCGTGGCGATCACACGGGCCCCATATGCCTCGGCGTACTGGAGGGCGGCCAGCCCGACCCCGCCGGCCGCACCGTGCACCAGGACCGTCTCGCCGGGCTGGAGCCGGGCGAGTGTGACGAGTCCGTAGTGAACGGTGCTGAAGGCCACCGGCAGGGTCGCGGCCTCGGCGAACGTCATGTGGCGGGGGACGGGAATGACGCCCCGCGCGTCGGTGACCACGTGGGACGAGAGGGAGCCGGCCGCCAGCCCGGCGACCCGGTCGCCGGGTTTGACCCCGGTCACTCCGGGGCCGCAGGCGGTGACGACTCCGGCGCATTCGAGCCCGAAGTCCGCATGGCCGCCGGCGGCTTCGACGCGATCGGCGGGCAGCAGGCCGACGGTGTGCATGATGTCCCGGTAGTTCAGCGCGGTGGCCCGCACCTCCAGGGCCACTTGCCCGGGGCCCGGTTCGGGTGGCTCGGTCTCTTCCCAGGCCAGCCGGTAGGCCAGGCCGCGGTTGCGTACCCGCAGGGTGAACGGCGCGGTGCCGTCCGCCGGGCGGGCCGGGTTCCGCGGCGTCTGGCGGGGGACGAACCGGTCCCGGGCCGTCAGGACGATCTCGTCCTCGTCGGTGGGATCCAGGAGCTCGCGCACCAGACGCCGCGCGTCGGCCGCCGCGTCCTCGGACCGGTGGAGGCTGACACGCCGCACGTCCAGGTCGGGGTGCTCGTTGAACAGGCAGCGCGTGACGCCCCACGGGATGGCGTCGGCCGCGTCGGTGATCTCCTCCGGTGTGGGGACGGCGCCGGAGGGTCGTGTCACCAGCCACAGCTCCGTATGGACGCCTTGGGGCAGACCCCGGCCGGCCATCAGCAGCGAACGCAGCGTCTGCGTACGGCGGGTGGCCCTGGCCACCAGCTCGGTGGGGTCCGTCTGCGGGGCGTGTCCCAGGACGATCGCGACGGAGATCGTCTCGACCGTCGTGGTCGTGGTCGTGGCCGGGGCGTGGGTTTCGTCCCCCGAGGTGAGGAGAGTCCCCCAGTCGGTCACTTCTGCCCCGTCGGTGACCGGGCGCACGGAAGCACTGCCGTGGCCGGCCAGAATTTCGGCCACGGCGTTCACCAGACCACTCTCGTCCGGCGTCTCGGCCACGACGACGTATGCGGTCTTCTCCCGGGGATCCGGTAGTGGGGGCAGTCCCTCGGCCCGTGGATCGGTGCCTACGCCGGCGAGGAGGGTGGAGAACTGGTCGCGGGTCGGTGGCCTGTCGTCACCGGTCTGCACGACCTCGGTGAATCCGCACCGCTCCAGCAGCGCGGGCCACTTGTTACGCGGCAGCAGCACGCAAGCCGGCCGCAGGTCGGTGTCGTCGTTGCCGAAGAAGCTGTCCAGCGTGCCGAAGAAAGGCAGCAGGGCCTCGGGGGCGTGGGACTCGACCGCCAGCAGCATTCCGCCCGGTGCCAGGAGGGCGGCGACATTGCGCATGGCGGTGTCCAGGTTCCTGGCCGTGTGCAGGGAATTGGAGGCCACCACGAGGTCGAAGCCGGCGGCCGTAAAACCCTGATCAACGGGAGCCGTCTCCAGGTCGAAGGTCGCGTAGTGGACGAAGTCGTACTGTTCGAAGCGCTTCTGGGCGCGAGGAAAGAAGTAGGGAGAGATGTCGCTGAAGCAGTAACGCGTGCGGTCCGCGGGCAGCAGCGGCAGGAGGGCCGCGGTCGCCCCACCGGTGCCGGCGCCGACCTCCAGTACGCGCAGGGTTCTGTCCCGGGGCCAGCGGCCTACGATCTCGCGCAGGAGTGCCTGGGCGAGTCGGTGGTGAAAGCGAATCGACGGGATGATGTCGTACATCTGCTCAAGGGACCTGGCCACCGGATCCCGGACCAGGATCTCCATCGGATCCTCGGTACCGCGCAGGACGCCGGCGACGTGGTCCAACTGATAGGCCGCCAGGGATGTCTCGGCGACGTGGGCGGGCGACGTCGCCAGGCAGCGCTGGAGGAGGGCGTCCGGGTCCAGTTGTTCCGCCGACATTCGCCACCGCCCCTCGGCCTCGACCGTCACCAGGCCGTGGTCCCGCAGCACGGAGAGGGCCAGGGCCAGCAGACGGCGGTGGCGCTCCTGCACTCCCTGCCGCACGAGGTCGTCGAGCGAGAAGGGCACGGCCGGATCGGGGAGGGTGTCGGCGACGCCTGCCGCCCAGCGCGCCGCTGTCACCTGCGTCATGAGGGGGATGTACTCGTGGCCCGACTCCCGCCAATGGGCGATGACCTCGGCGATCCCGGGACGTGCCGCTTCCTCGATGCGCCGAGGGGAGGGGAGAGGGTTCGGCGCGCACGGTATCCCGGCGTGCGGCGCGGCACGAAGCACGGTCTCGTACGTACTCACGGGGAGACGGTGGGATGCCGCGAGGCGCCTGAGACGACAGCCGTCGAGCTGCGCCGACACCGTACCGTCCTCGTCCGCGAGCGTGATGTCCCAGCACACTTCGTCGCCGACGCGGCTGCGTTCCAGGACCCGGATGACGCCCGTCGTGGCGGGCGTGCTCCAGACGCGCACCGCGCCGATGGCGACGGGCAGATAAGCGTGACCGGCTGACGTGGCCTCGGCGAGCAGCGGTGCCCCGGCTTGCAGAGCGCCGTCGAGCACCGCCGGGTGGGCGGTGTACGGCTCGCCCGGCGCGTCGAAGCCGTAGGCGGCGACGACCTGTCCCTCGCCGACCCGCAGATGGCGCAGGACGCGGAACGTGGGGCCGTATTGCAGCCCTGCCTCCGCGCACGCGGCGTAGTGTTCCTCGCCTTCGATCACACGGGAGCACTCCCGGCCCAGCGCGTCGACGTCCAGGCGGACGGGCCGCCCGTGCAGGAGCGCCCGCACCTGAGCGCGTGCGTGCAGCCGGGGCTCGCCGCCGGAGGTATCCGTACTCGTGATGCTCACCACGCCGTCGTCCCGGCTCAAGGAGACCTGGGTGCGCACACCGGAGGCATCCGCCCAGGGCACCACCAGCGCCGCGGCGATGTCGAGGTGCTCCGCCTGTACCGGAACGCCCAGCACGGCCCGGCCGGCGGCCAGTGCCGTCTCCGCGAAGCCGGTGGCGGGCATGACGACCGAGCCCGCGACGCGATGGTCGGCCAGCCATGGCACCAGCACGGGCTCGACAGCCCCTTCCCAGACCGGCAGCGGTGCGGGCAGCCGCTCGCCCAGCAACGGGTGCTCGATCACGCCGCTGCCGCTCGACCGTACCCAGCTGTGCGGCGTGCCACTCCAGTGCCGTTCCCGCTGCCACGGGTAGGCGGGCAGCTCGGCGACCCGGCCGGGGCGTGGAAAATACCGGCTCCAGTCGATGCCGGCATCCGCCGCGATCAGGGTGGCCGACGCGGTGGAGAGGGCCGACGGCCCGTCGTCCCCACGGCGCAGCGTCGGCAGGACGGCCACGGACTGCTGGGGACGCTTGGCGGCGCAGCGCCGCAGATACGTACCGAGCGCGGGGTGCGGGCCGATCTCCAGAAGTACGCCCGCGCCGTCCTCCAGCGCCCGGCCGGCCGCCTCCGCGAACCGCACCGGCCGGCGGACGTTCTCCCACCAGTACCGCGCCCCCAGGTCCAGGCCGCTCACCCGGGCGCCGGTGACCGTGGAGTACATGGGGACGGTGAGCGGCGAGGGGCCGAGACCGGCCAGACCGGCGGTGAGGCGGGCCTCCTGGCCGTCCAGGAAACGGCTGTGGAAGGCGTAATCGAGCCCCAGATCGCGGAAGAACACCTGGCGCCGTGCCAGATCCGCGCCGAGGTGCGCCAGGCCCTCGGCGTCGCCCGCGAACGTCACGTCCTGGGGGCTGTTGAGCCCGGCGATCTCCAGTCGGCCCGTGTAAGGGGCCAGCGCCTCCTCGACCTGGTGGGGCGACAGACCGGCGGCAGCCATGCGCCCGTGGCCGGCCGTGGCCGCCTGCGCCGCGCTGCGCTCGGCGATCACCCGTGCCGCCTGGGACAGGCTCAGTGCGCCTGCGGTGTGGGCGGCGGCCACCTCGCCGACGCTGTGGCCGAGCACCATGGCGGGTTCGATGCCTCGCTCGCGCAGCACCGCCACGACACCCAGCTGGATCGCGAAGAGGAGTGGTTGCGCGACTTCGGTGGCGGACAGTCGCCACTGGTCGGCCGGGGCTGCCAGGGTCTCGGCCACCGACCAGCCCAGGCGGGGGGCCAGTTCGGCGTCCGCCGAGGCCACCGCGGCGCGGAAGACACGGTCCCGGGCGAGGAGGTCCGCGCCCATGCCGGCCCACTGGGAGCCGTTGCCGGTGAAGACGAAGGCGACACGGCCGCCAGTGACCGCCTCGGCCCGCGCACCGGCAGCGGGCGGCAGTGAAAGGGCGGCTGTGGCCGAGTCCGGGACCGGGGCCGTTTCCGTAGGGACCTCTGACGGGGGAGAGACATCATGCGGCTCGCCCTCGCCCTCGCCCTCGGCGGCGAGCGCGGTGAACTGCCGGGCGGCTTCGGCAGGGGTACGGGCCAGGACGCCGGCGCGATGGGGGTGCTTGCCCCGGCGTAGGCACGCTGTGTAGGCGATGTTGTAGAACTCCTCGTCGGTGGCGCGCCCGAGTCGCTCCGCCATCGCCGCCGCCGCTTCCGACAGCGCATCCGGGGTGCGGGCCGACACCAGGACCGGCAGCCCTTCCGGCGGCGACGCGCAGCCGTCGCCCGGATCGGGGAGTGGTGGCGGGGAGGCGAGGACGGCGTGGGCGTTGGCGCCGCCGAAGCCGTACGAGCTGACGCCCACGACAGGGCGTTCGACGTCGGCCAGAGCGCGCTTCTCGGTGGTCAGCGTCAGGCCGAGGCCGGTGAAGTCGATGTCCGGGTGCGGTGGTTCGGCGTGCAGGGTCGCCGGGGCCACGCGGTGTTGGAGGACGAGCAGGGCCTTGCACAGCCCGGCCATGCCGGAGGCCGGTTCCAGGTGCCCGAGGTTGCTCTTGACCGAGCCGATGGGCAGTTCGCCTGTGATCCGTCGCATGCCCAAGGCGCGTCCGACGGCCATGGCCTCCACGGGGTCGCCAGCCGGGGTGCCGGTGCCGTGGGCCTCGAAGTAGACCAGTTCGTCGGGGTGCACACCGGCCTCGGCGTAGACCCGGCGCAGCAGTTCCTCCTGGGCCTCCGGGCTGGGCAGTGACAGCCCCATGGTCCTTCCGTCGCAGTTGACGCCGCTGCCCAGGATCACTGCGCGGACTCGGTCACCGTCGGCGAGGGCGTCCCGCAGCCGTTTGAGGAGTACGACCGCGCCGCCCTCCGCCCGTACGAACCCGTCGGCATGCGCGGAGAAGGAAGCGCACCGGCCCCGTACCGACAGCATCGACGCCTGCGAGAACCCGATGTACGGGAACGGGTTGAGCAGCACATTGGCACCGCCGCACACCGCCGTGCGGCTGGTGCCCTGCCACAGGGTGCGGCAGGCGTGGTCCAGCGCCACCAGGGAGGAGGAGCAGGCGGTGTCGATCGCCATGCTGGGACCACGCAGGTCGAAGGCGTGGGAGAGCCGGTTGGCGGCGATGGACGAGGCGGCGCCTGACATCGTGTACGCGTCGACGGTGCGTGGCTGAAGCATCTGCAAGGCGGCGTAGGAAGTGTCGGAGATGCCGACGTACACGGCGGTGTCGGTGCCGGCGAGCGCCGACGGGTCGACGGCCGCGTCGTCGAGGGCGTCGGCGGTCAGTTCCAGCAAGAGCCTGTGCTGTGGATCCATGTGGGCCGCCTCTTTCGGGGAGATCCCGAAGTAGGCGGCGTCGAACCCGGCGACGTCCTCCAGGAAACCGCCCGCGCAGGTGTAGCTCTTTCCCGTCCGGGGCAGCGCGGTGTCGACGAACAGGTCGGTGTCGAACCGGTCCGGGGGCACACGGCCGACCATGTCCTTGCCCTGCACCAGCGTGTCCCACAGCTCGTCGAGCCGGGAAATGCCGCCGGGGAGCCGACAGGCCACGCCCACGATGGCGATCGCTCGGTCGGTGCCGCGTACCTTGTCCTTGTCACGAAGCATGGCGGAGTGCCCCTCTCCGGGATCCGGCGGTGGCAAAGCCTCCGGGCCTCTGTCGGCCCCTTGCGCGTCCGTCGGCCAGGCACCCTAGCGAATGATCATTGAGTGATGAATAGATCAAAATGCGCAAATGGTGCGTTGATCTTTCTGTCACTCGAAATGACGAATATAGGCAAGTGACGGCATGCCTATATCGAGTGACATCGCCGGGTGATGTCGATGCGCCGCTGCTCCCTGGGCAGCCTTCTCGCCTCGACCCCGGGCCGTCCGACGACTTACGGAGATCCGATGACCGTACTGCTCACCGGAGCGACCGGCTTCCTCGGCTGCCGCATCCTCCGCGCCCTGCTGGCGGACGGCACCGACGAACCCGTTCACGTCCTGGGACGTGGCACCCCGCCGGACCTCCGTACCCGTGTCGAAGCCGCCGTCTCATGGCTGGACAGCCCTCCGATCCAACCGGACGCACTCCGTCGGCTGCGCTGCTTCACCGCCGACATGGCCCATCCTGAACTGGGCATCGAACCCGGCGAACGCGCGCGCGTCACGGACGGCGTCACCGTGATCTGGCACTGCGCGGCGCTCCTCGCCCTTCAAGCCGACCCGGTCATCCTCTACAGGACGAACGTCCTGGGCACCCGAGGCGTGCTGAACCTCGCCGAAAGCGCCCCGAACGCACACGTCCTGCACATCAGCACGGCCTACGTCGCAGGCCGACGGCAGAGCGGACACGTCACCGAGGACGACCTCAGCGACGAGGCAGGCTTCCACGTCCCCTACGAGGAGACCAAACATACCGCCGAACGCCTGGTCCACGCGTGGTGCCGCCGGACCGGTCGTGCCGCCACCATCCTGCGCCCCAGCCTGCTCATCACCGACCGGCGCGTGCCCGACGGGCTCCCCGAACAGCCCCTCGGCGTCCTCGCCCGCCTCGTCGAGCACACGCTGCGCACCAGTGCCGACGAGGCCACCCGGACCCGGATCCTCCACGGCGAAGCGCACGGCGCCGCCATGACCTTCCGTGTCCCCGGCGACCCGGGGGGCTCACTCAACTTCGTCCAGGCCGATTACGCGGTCAGTGCCATGACGCGTGTCATGGCGCGACGCGCCCGAGGCGCGGGCGTGCACACCGTCCACGTCACCCACCCGCACAACACCCCCGTCGCCCTGGTCAAGTCCGCCTTCGAGGCGCGATACCCCGGCATGACCGTGCAGATCAGCCCGACGATCCCCGCTCCCACCCCTTTGGAGTCCGCCGTGATCGCCGACACCGCCCACCTGGCCGCCTACAGCACCCAACGCCGCACCTACGACCGCACCCACCTCCTGCGTGCCGTCACCGGCCTCCCCGACCCACCGCCGCTCGGCACGGCCTACCTCCTGCGCGCCCTCACCCCGGCCGAGGCACCGGCCGGTTTGTGAGGCGAGCGTGAGGGCGAGGCGATGGGTCCGGACTGCCGGGCACCGGGGCTGGACGGAACGCGGGAGGTACGGGATCACGGGTGGTATGGCTACTCGGCGGCCGACTGGACCCAGTGCCAGTTGACGGGTCCCCACTGCTTCTTCAGGGCCGCGCGTTCGCGCGCGTAGGCGCGTAGGGCGGTCTCGACGGTCGCGGTGAGACCGTCGAGGTCCCCTCGGGTCGGGATGCGCAGGATCAGGTGCTGCTTGCGGTGGAAGAGAACGAGTACGCCGTCACTGGAGCACGTCATGAGCGTGAACTGGGCGAGTGCTTTGAACGGCTTGTCCTCGGTGCCGAGCCGGGCGCGGAGCCGGCCGTCGGCGGTCCAGGCGTACAGGCCGTAGCGGTTGAGGTGGAAGACCAGACCGTGGTCGGGGGCCGTCGCGACGCTGTAGCAGCGCCCGGTGAAGGGGCTGTCCTTGTACTTGTCGAGCCCCTCGAGCCGGCCGGTGACTTCGCCCTGGGCGTTGAGCAGGGCGAAGGCGAACACCTGCCCTCTGCTGCCGCTGCGGAATTCGCGACCGAGGACCGGGACGACGAACAGCTCGTCGGTCAGTGGCTCGGCGGCCGTACCGAGGCGGGCCCGGTCGTACCAGTGGCGTTCGTCGTCGTCGCGGGCGACGAGGTCCGGCAGGGAGGGTGAAGGCCGGTGCTCGAGTCCTACAGGGCGGCCCTGGTAGCGGACGTGGGGGCGCTGGTCGGCCTCGGTCTGGTGGGCGGGTCGAGAGTCGAGCGAGGCGATGGCCTCGAGGTTGGGTTTGTGGTCGGGGCCGAGCGGGCCGTCGGCGAGGGTGATGAGGTTCGGGATGCAGTTGCCGTAGCGATGGACGCCGAACTCGCTCGCGACGCAGAGCAGGCGTCCGCGAGGCGTCACCCGTATCGCGGTGGCGAACGGGTCGCCGGGTACGACCTCGTCGAAGGGCCAGCGGTAGGGCATGGTGTAGGCCGCCAGGACCCTGCTCAGGTCGGGTGCGATCAGGTAGGTGCAGTCCGGCAGTCCGGTCATCGCGAGAGTGCCGTCGGGAAGGACCGCAAGGCCCGTCCCGGAGCCGGCCGTGAGCGCGGATGGGGTTCCGTCAGGGGCGTCCTGGCCGCACAGGACAGTCGCCAGAGGAGTCCCGTCCGGGGCGTAGCGTGTGATGAACCCGTAGCCGAAGTTCTGCTCGGCCGGTTCGGCCGAGCCCTTGGCCTCATGGTGGTGGCGCCAGACCCGGTAGAGCGCGTACAGGTCACCGTTCGGCGCCGGCGCCGCGGCGTCGTGTTCCATGCCCCACCCGCTGGAGTAGAGGGCGGTCAGGTCCAGCTGGTGGTGGTCGACGAGCCAGGAGGGTATCGGGAGAGGAAGTGTGTGGGGCATGCGCGCAATCCTCCAACGCCCCACTGACACTCCGGCTCGGCGAAGCCGACTCCGCCCGCGGCGGACTTTCTTGAGCCCACGGCACGGCAAGCAACATCGCCACTGGGCGCTTCTGTCGGAATTGGATCAAGCCTGTCATCTCCTGCACTCCAAGTGTCCGATGAGACGCGAGTGCCGACTGAGCCTGCCGCTGATTTGATGTAAATCTTCCGATGGGCGACGACGTGAGTATTCGGGGCCTCGAACCGCTTCGATAGGGGACAAGAGGCGCTCCACCCGCCTCCACCGCCACAGGAGTCGACCGTCGGAGGTCCGATGAATGCCTTGCCCCACATGGGTCGTTCGACGTGCCCCTCAACTCCGGCAGCGGCACAGTGACCGACGTCGGCACCGACCACTTCGAGAACGCCCCGTTCGATCTGCCGCTGGACTTCCAGGCCTTCTACCTGAACTCCCAAGAGTTCTTCCACTCCTACGCCGCGGAGCTCCTCGGAAGCCGTCGTGACGCTGAAGAAGCCGTTCACGAGGCTTTCTGCTTAATCCGTACAGAATGGAACGATCTGCTCGGAAGCAGAAGTTTCGAGGAAGAGACGTGGTCCATCCTGCGGATGATCACCATGCGGTGGCTGCACGCGAAGGGCACCCGGCCCGCGTTCCTGGCCAAGGGCGCCTTCACCCAGGCCATGGACGCCACCCGTGACCAGCTGACGGTCCTTGAGGAGAGCATCGGCCTGTACTCCGCCATCGCCCAGCTTCCGAACAGACAATTCGACGTCATCGTCCTGCGGTACGTCCTCGGCTACCCGACACGCAAGATCGCCTGGCTCCTGGGCCTCGACGAGCGCACCGCCGACTATCACGCCCGGAAGGGAAAGGAACACCTGCGACGACAGCTGCACCTGCCGGAGAGCCCCCGGATCAAGGAGGCCAACGTATGACCGGCGGATCCAGCGGATGGGGAACCGGGATCGACGAGCTGCTGGCGGACGCCACGGTCCCCGCGCCCCCGGTAACGGGCTTCGACACAGCCACAGCGCTCAGCCGACTGGCACACGACGCGTCAAAGCCGAGCCCCCGTCGTCAGGTACGCAACTGGCAGGCACGAGAGGCACGGACAGCGCAGGTCGCGCTCGACTGGATCTGCCGGTGGGCGGTCAACGACGCGGAAGCACGGAACCGCCTCAGCCGCTTCGCGAGCGGAGCCGGCATCGAGGCGGAGGGCGCCTTCGTCTTCGCGTGCCTGCTGGCCGTCCTCGGCTACTCGCGCAGCGCCACGTTCTGGTGGCAGCTGGCAGCGGGAGCCGACCACCGGGGCGCCGCCTACTGTCTGCACCTGCACCACCTACAGGCTGACGTGACCCATGAGGCCAGCTGGTATTGGTACGAGCAGTTCGCAACCCTGCCGACGGAGTTCAGCGACGACGGGGTGGTCCACTACGAGCTGCTGGCCGCGGAATCCCGGTACCGGCGCCGGAACCTGCCACCCGGCGGCGGAGTGCCTGAACCGGTAGTGGACGAGGTCCACCGCCTGGCCGCGGTCACCCTGCACAGCTTCGGCGTCGTCGGCCGCCCCGGGGAACGCCTTGCTCAGGTCCTGAAAGCCGTCCTGTAAGGGATTCGCGGTCAGGCCGGTCTCATGGTGAGCGTCGTAAGCCGGCCAGTCCGCGGCGGCCCTGTCCGGACCGTCCGGGGCGGAAGCATGGCGACCGAGACACCTGGGATAACGTCCCTCTCGCTTGTCCGGAGCAAGGGGGACGTGGGGACGTATGGAGATTCAGTTTCAGACGCGTGGGCGGGGAGCCCGCCGGTGGCTAATGTTCGGGATGATCGCCACCGGGGCACTGTCCTTGGCCGTCGGGTTGATTTTTACCGGTGTGTCGGTTTCCTTCCTGACGGATGCGAAGCGGGTTCGGGGCACGGTGGTGGCCCTGGACTGGCGAGAGGACCACGACGGCGGATCCCGCAAGGCACGGGCCGACGATTCGCCTGCGGCGTACCCGGTGGTCGAGTTCACGCCGGTGGACGGCACGCCGAGGAAGTTCCGGGACTCCGCAGGATCCAATCCACCGGCGTACGAGGTCGGTGAGCAGGTCGAGGTGCTCTACCGTCCGGATTCCCCCGAGGATGCGCGGATCAAGGGATTCCTCTCGCTGTGGCTGCTGCCGCTGATCTTCGGCGGGATCGGGCTGGTGTTCACGGGGATCGGTACAGGTATCGCGTTGGCGACCCGGCGACGTCCCTGACGTACGACAAGCTTGCAGCGCGCTACAAGGCCACCGTGCTCGGCGCGGCCGTCAACGCGTGGCTGTAATGCCTGGTCACAGTGGCGTGGGGACCCACTTGACCGCCTCACGCCATCCCTGTTGATCACGCGCCCAATCAACCATCAGCTTTGCGATGGACGCGGGGCCGATCATTTCAGGTGGCTTCGGGACGTGGGCCTGGTAGTGCTGGTCCGCGCCGCCTTCGCGGTACTCGACCTGGTAGCTCATGTCGTCGTTCAGGTAGACCTGCATGTAGTGCTGATCGGCAGGTTCGAGGTCGAGTCTTTCAAAGATCACGAAGCGATGGCGCAGGTTCATGTCCGCCAGTAGGTCGTGAAGGTCTTCCACGGTCGGGTTGTCCAGCGTGCGCCCACCCGCCTCGATCGCCCGTAGCCAAGGGTTCGGCCAGAACTGGAGCAGCCAGTGCTCGATGGGGTCTTCCGTTGGCCCGTCGAGCTCGTCTTCCTCGATGGTTTCGTCGATGAACTGCGGCGGTTCTTCCTCTTGGACCGGTGCTTCGTCGCGCCGCCTCAGGAGGCGCAGGTCGTAGCGGCCGTTGGGGAGGTTCAGCTGCCCGAAGTGGACGCCGAACAGGCTGAGTACCGACACATGGCCGCCGACCACAATGCCGGTGAAGGTTCGCTGGTAGTCCCAGTTCCCGGTCGGTGTGCTCTGCGGGTCTCGGGAGAGGTGCTCCAGCCTCACCATGGGGTAGCCGGACTGATCGTGACTGCTG
This sequence comes from Streptomyces hesseae, assembly GCF_031845785.1. Lineage (NCBI taxonomy): Bacteria > Bacillati > Actinomycetota > Actinomycetes > Kitasatosporales > Streptomycetaceae > Streptomyces > Streptomyces hesseae. Next base: position 2,570 of record NZ_JAVRFI010000002.1, on the reverse strand, counting down.
AGGCGCAGTCCGTCTCCGGGTATCACCACGACGTCGTCGTCGTTGGGGCGTTCGGTGAAAACGATGGTGCCGATGTCGATGGTGCTGTGCTCGAGGAGAGGGCGTATGTCGGCAGAAGACACCAGTGGCATGTTTTGGGACCTTACATCTTGCGGTGTGCCGGCGAGGTCAGGGCGATGCTTGTGATCACCTTGGCACGGGGGCCGGTCGATAGCGATGAGAGCTCACCAGCCGCTGTCGTCAGGCGCGGGCGCGCTCGGTGACCGTGACCGTGCCCTTCTTGATGACGGCGAGGCGTTGTGCCGAGCGGGCGATGGCGGAGTCGTGGGTGACCATGACGAAGGTAAACCCGTTCTCCTTCCACAGCGTCTCCAGCAGGTTCATGATCTCGTCCCGGGTGCCCTCGTCGAGGTTGCCGGTGGGCTCATCGGCGAGCAGGACCCTCGGGTTCTTCACCAGCGCGCGGGCGATCGCCACACGCTGCTGCTGACCGCCGGAGAGCTCGCTCGGCAGGTGGCGCAGGCGCTCACCGAGGCCCACCGATTCGAGGGCCGCGGCCGCCCGCCGACGCCGCTCGTCCGCGCCGACGCCGAGCGGTACGAGCGCGGTCTCGACGTTCTCCTGGGCCGTGAGCGTGGGGATGAGGTTGAAGCTCTGGAAGACGAAGCCGATCTTCTCGCTGCGCAGCTTGGTCAGCGCCGACTCGCTCAGCCGCGCGAGGTCGGTGCCGTCCAGCTCGATGCTGCCCTCGGTGGGACGGTCGAGGGCGCCCAGCATCTGCAGGAGGGTGGACTTGCCCCCGCCGGTGGGGCCCTGGATGACGAGCTTGTCGCCGTCCTCGATGACGAGGTCGACGCCGCGCAACGCCTCGACGGTCTCGCGGCCGCGCCGGTAGCGCTTGGTGACTCCGCTGAGTTTGTACATGGGTGGCTCCGGGATGGGGGAGAGGAAGAAAGAGGAGAGACGGAGGACGCGGCGGCGCGTCAGTCGATGCGACGCAGTGCGTCGGCCGGGCGGAGCCGGGAGGCGCGCCATCCGCCGAACGCGCCTGCGATCAGGCCACCCGCGACAGCCAGGGCGACGGCGACGCCGATCGTGGTGAGGCTGGTCGGCGCGGTGAGAGCGATCTCGAGCGTCTTGCCGCCGCCCCGATGACCGAACCCGCCGCCACCGCCCCCACCGCCGAAGCCGTGCCCGCCTTCACCGGAGCCCCCGCCCGGGCCACCCCAGCCGCCACCGGCACCCCCGAGCTGGGCGGTGAGCTTCGGGTTGATGGCGGTCACAAGGGCCGCCGCGCCGAGGCCGAGCGCGATGCCCAGCACGCCGCCGAGCAGGCCGTTGACGAGTGCCTCGCCCATCACCTGCCGGGTGATGCGGCCGCTGCGCCAGCCGAGTGCCTTGAGCGTGCCGAACTCGCGTACGCGCCGGCTGACCGCGGAGGACGTCAGCAGTCCGGCCACCAGGAACGTGGCGACGAGTACCGCGACGGACAGCCACCGGCCCACGTTCGTCGCCAGGTCGGCGGCGGTGGACAGGGAACCGGAGACCGTGGAGGCGAGGTCCGCGGCAGTGGTCACGGTGGTGCCCGGGACGTTCTGCTGGATCGTGGACTTGACGGCCGAGATCTTCTGCGAGCTCGTCGCCTTCACATAGACCGTCGTGATCTTGTCCTTGGCGGCGGCGAGGGCCTGGGCCTGCTGGAGCGGCAGATAGACATTGGCGGCGGCATCGGCGCTGTCGGCGGTCGCGATACCAATGATCTTGTAGTCGTTGCCGCTGATCGTAAGGGCTTTGCCGACGGCGAGGCCGTTCTTCTGCGCGTACGCGCTGTCGACCACGGCGACCTTGTCGTTCGCCTGCGCCGCGGTGAAGCCGCTCCCGCTGGTGATCTTCGACGAGGTCAGGGGGCCGAGGCCCGGGTGGGCCACGTCGACGCCGTAGGCGGAATAGGAGTCGACGCTGAACCTGGCGCCGCCGCCTTCGACAGCCGCCGACCCGCCGCTACCGCTACCGCCACCGCCGAAGCCGTGTCGCCTGCCGCCGGGGTTGCCCTCTTCTTCCTTGACCTTGCCGGGGTCGAAGTCGCCGTTGACCTTGACGATGTTCAGGGAGAGCCCGCCGACCGCCTCGGAGACGCCTTCCTGGCCGGCGACCTTGGAGACCGTCGAGGCGTCCAGCGTCTGGAAGCCCTTGGGCACGACCCGGTCGCCGCTCTGCGAGCCGCCGGTGCGCGACCGGAAGTCGAAGCTCGGTCGGCCACCGCCGTTGCCGTCGGCCGGCTGGGCCTTCGTCACGGTCATGTCGGTGCCCAGGCCGTACAGCGACTGGAGCACCTTGTCCTGGGCCTTGGCCATGCCCGCGGACACCGAGGTGACCGTGATCACCAGCGCGATGCCGAGGGCGAGGCCCAAGGCGACGACCAGCGCCGCTTTTCTGCGGCGGCCCAGCTCGCGCCGGAGGTACGTGAAGAACATGCGGATCCTTGAACGGGTGAACCCGTCCGGGCATGCGGTAGCCCGAGCGAGGAAGACGTGGGGGGGGGGGGGGGGGGGCCCCCCCCCCCGGGAGAA